>CAZDKE010000051.1:0-19858 GCA_964506255.1 uncultured Lishizhenia sp.
CGTTTACGCCATTCGTAGCAGAAGAATTATGGCACGCATTGCGCGATAGAGCTGAAGGTGACGACATCATCGTTGCTCCTTGGCCAAGAGTAAAATCGTTTGACGCACAAAATTTAAAACAATTTGATTTAGCTTCAGAAGTGATTACAAATATCCGTAACATTCGTAAAAGCAACAACATTGCAACGAAAGTGAAATTGGAATTGTTTATTCGTAAAACGCAAACGATTGAAACTGGTTTTGATTCGATTATTGTGAAAATGGGTAATTTATCTGTATTGGAATACGTTCAAGACAAAGTTGCCAATGCAAATTCGTTTATTGTTGCTGGAAATGAGTACTTCATTCCTTTTGGTGATACGATTGACGTGGAAGCTGAAAAAGCAAAAATCTCAGAAGAATTGACTTACACGAAAGGTTTCTTGAAAAGCGTTCAATCGAAATTAAGCAACGAACGATTTGTAACAGGCGCACCTGAAGCTGTCATTACAAACGAACGCAAGAAAGAAGCGGATGCTTTGGCTAAGATTGCTTTGTTGGAGGAGAAAATGGCTTCGTTGAATTAAGAAACAACTATTTATTTCAATAATTGATTGGTATTATTTATCCCCAACTATCGGTTTTCTCTTAACTGCAAATTCTAAAATTATCCCCAAAGTTGGTTGAACAATTCCATTCGTGTTTTCAATAAATTTCGTTTTGTAGCGAGTTGGGTCGTTCGGGTCAACAATTGGATTGTCATTTGCATCTGTTTCAACCAAAAGAATCGGTGCTAACTTCGCTTTGTAGCCATACGCATTTTGAATATCTAGATAGAAGTTCATATTGAATTTATCTAAGTAAATTTTCTTATCAACACGTAAATTCAATTGATGGAAATTAGATTCTCTTTGAGTATTTAATCGGTTGATATCCAAAAGTCCTTGACCGTTGATGTCCCAGTTTTGAATCAAACTTGAAGTTGCAACATCAATTGGTGTGTATGGCGAACCACCTGAGAACAACCAACGGAAACCAAGTTCCCAACCTTTTTTGAAACGTTTTCCTCCTGTTAAGGAAACGATATTGCGGCTATCCCAAGAGGTTGGAACATACGAATTATTTTTGTCTTTGAATTCTGAAACAACGTATGTATAAGCTAGAATCGCATAGAATCCTTTGTACATTTTTTGTTGGTATAAAAATTCAACTCCGTAAGTTCTTCCAGTAGAAATTGATTTTACTTCTTCGTTACCAACAACTCCAAAATCAGAACCAATGTTAGCTAAACTCAAAGAGTCTTTAAGTGAGAAAGGGTATCTGTTATAGCTTTTGAAAAATCCTTCTAAAGTAAAACGAGAATCAAATTTGGTTAAATATTCTGTTCCTAAAACAAAATGATCCGCACTGATGTATCTTAAATCATTTTCTTTGTTTTTTAGAACGCCGTTTGCATCACGATAACCTAAAATAGTGTAAGCTGGTAACTGATGGTAGCGAGCGATATTTCCATTAAGCGCCCATTGACTATTGAAACGGTAATTAACAGAAAAGCTAGGAGATAATTGATCCAAAGGATTCATCATACTTTTTGCATAACTATTCACATCTGTTCTTAAACCAAGTGATAGGTTCAATTTTTCTTTCAAAAGTGATTTACTTAGTTGTCCGAAAAGTGCAACTTTATGTAAACCTAAAGTGGATTCGAAGTCAATCAAAACAGGAACTCCCTGAATCGTAACTCGATTAAATGTTGAATTGAAATACTTCGCATATTCGTAACCAACACCAGCATTTAATCTCCATCCATTTTTATTGTAAGTATGTTCAAAACGGAATTTATTTTCTGCCTCAAATGAAGAGTAATCGAGAATTACATTGTCTGGAGCAGGAATTTTATTAGAAGTTCGAGTTGCTGAATTATTCAACATGTTTCTACTTACAATAATGTTTTGGTATGAATTCTTTGAATAATGAAGCCAATTAATACCAACTGTATAATTCCATTGTTTTTGAAGAGGTAAATTGTTCAAAATGTAATTGTTGCTTTCTTTAGTTGCCGAATCTGTAACGTTTTCGTTCACTTTTGCATTCAATCTGAAATCATCAATTGCACCTAAACCAATAAATGTAATTTTGTTTTTATCGTTTAATTTATAGTTGATTTTGTATTGGAAGTCATTGTAAGTTGGTAGAATTGGCAATTGTAAAGCAGCAAATAGAAATTGTAAATAAGAACGTCTTGCTGAGAAGATGAAGTCAACTTTTTTACCAATCGGACCATCGAAAGTTAATGCGGCATCACTTGATCCTAAAGCAAAATTTGTGATAAATGCATCTTGATTTCCGTCTTTTTGCTTGAAAGAAAGAACAGAACTTAATCCATTAGCGCGATTTGCAGGAAAGGCACCAGAATAAAAATCAACTTCACGAATAAAATTTACATTCAAAAGACCAACAGGACCACCGCTACTTCCTTGTGTGGCAAAATGATTAATGTTCGGAACTTCGATTCCATCAAGGTAAAATTTGTTTTCTCCAGGTGAACCACCGCGAATAATGATATCGTTTCTAAAAGTCGCACGTGAAGCAACACCAGGAAGAGCTGCAATAACTTTACTTACGTCACGGCCTGCGCCTGGTAAACGCTCAATTTCGGTAGCATTCAAGGTTTTTAAAGAAACAGGCGATTCTGATTTACGTTGAAAAGGCGATGCTTTAACCACCACTTCCTCTTGTTCCAAAACTATTTCTTCTAAAGCAAAATTCAACTCAATCGAGCGCGCATTTGTCACTGCAATTTCGTTGATAACTAATTCTTTAAAACCTGAAGCTGTTGCTTTGAATGAATAAACTCCTGGATTCAAACCAGTTATTTCAAAATTTCCAGCATCGTCAGAAATAGAACCTTTTTGTTGATCTACAACCACAATTTTAGCAAAAGGTATAGCCTGATTGTTTAAGCTGTTTGTTACTTTCCCTTTTACAAGGCTGTTTTGAGAAATTAAAGTAAAAGAAAGTAAAGTAAAGGTTAGAAGTAGGAAAACGTTTTTCATTCAAATATTTTTTTTGAATAAACAAAAACGTTTAGAAAAAGTTCAAAAAAGATTTGAATTAATATTCTTTTTCTGCTTTAATCCAAGTTTGAGTTCGGTAAAAAGGACCAATGTACCCTCTGACATTCAGTCTTTTAAAATTGTCAGGATTAATCCAAATTTTAACAGAATAAACTTTTCCATTTTCGGGGTCTAAAATAGTACCACCTGCCCATTCGCTTTCATTCCACTTTAAGTTTTTAGCGATAACCATTCCTTCAATTGGTTTGTTTTTTAAATCACCCGGACATTCTTTGCATTTTGGGTCTTTCTCAATTCCCTTTCTAGGAAATAAATAGACAATTTTCCCAAACATTTTGTCGTCTTTTTTATAAAGTTCAACTACGGATTTTTTTTCACCCGTTTCATCATCGATTGTCACCCATTGACCTAAGCAAGACTGAGCAAAAGAATTTGCAGTTAAGAGTAACGAGAATAATAAGATTATTGATTTCATATTAGTTAAGGTTTAAGAAATTACGTAAAAGTACTAATCCATTTTCTGTTAAAATAGACTCTGGATGAAATTGAACGCCATAAAGTTTATGTAAAGGAAATTCTATGGACATTATCACTTTATTTTCAGAAGTAGATGAGATGTTTTCAGAAGGAATATTTACTACTTCCCAGCTGTGATATAAACCAACATTTATAGACTTTGGAAATGATTGAAATAAACAATTAGTGTTAGAGATTGTAATTTTTTCAGCAATTCCGTGCTTCACAACTGATTGATTTTTAATGCTACCTCCCATAAATTCACCAATAGCTTGCATTCCTAAACAAATACCTAAAATTGGAATTTTTCCACTAAATTGATTAAGTAATTCAAAAAGATTTTCCTTTTCTTTTGGTAGGCCAGGACCAGGTGAAAGAATGAGTTTATTGAAGTGCTTTAAAGTAGATAAATCGAGTTCATCATTTCTAATTACACTTACCTCACAATCGAGCTTTTCGAAATAGTGAGCTAAATTGTAAGTAAATGAGTCATAAAAATCTACGATTAACACTTTCACTTTAATTGAATTTTGTTTCTTTGCAAATGTAGAAATTTGAGTCTAACAAACAATTTTACTTTTCAAATGAGCAAAAAAGCAATTCAAATACCAAATGCACCTGCACCTGTAGGTCCGTATAGTCAAGCTATTTTAATGAATGGAATGTATTTTGTTAGTGGACAAATCCCGTTAAATCCTGAAACTGGACAGCTTGAAATCGAAACAATTGAGGAAGCAACTCATCGCGTTTTGAAAAACATCGAACGATTATTAGCAGCGGCAGGATTGACTTTTGAAAATGTTGTAAAATGCAGTATTTTCTTAAAAGACTTAAATGATTTTGCCAAGGTAAATGAAATTTATGCAAGCTATTTTCAAGGTATTCCACCTGCAAGAGAAACAGTGCAAGTTGTAAGACTACCTTTAGATGTTACAATAGAGATTTCGTGTATTGCAATTGAAAATGCGTGATGAATAAAACCTATTCATTTGATTTATCGGTTGTCATTGTTAATTACAATGTCGAATATTTTTTAGAGCAATGTTTAAATGCTGTTGAATCTGCTTCAAAGCAATTAAAGGTACAAGTATTCGTAGTCGATAATAATTCAATTGATGGTTCAGTTGCTATGGTTCGTGAGAAATTCCCTTCAGTGAATGTTATCGCTAACAAGGATAATGTTGGATTTTCAAAAGCAAACAATCAAGCAATTCATTTGAGCGATGCACGCTACGTTTTATTGTTGAATCCAGATACAGTAATTGAAGAGGATACTTTTGTTAAGACGGTAGCATTTATGGATGAACACCCCGATGCAGGTGGGCTAGGAGTGAGGATGGTAGATGGAAAAGGTAAGTTTTTACCGGAATCAAAACGTGGTTTACCAACACCTTCTGTTTCTTTCTATAAAATTTTTGGGCTTGCAAGTATTTTCCCAAAATCTAGGACATTTGGAAAATATCACCTTGGATATTTAAGCGAATTTGAAATTAATGAAGTGGACGTTTTAAGTGGAGCGTTTATGTTAATGCGTTCAGAAACATTAGATAAAGTCGGATTACTTGATGAACAGTTTTTTATGTATGGAGAAGATATAGATTTGTCTTACCGAATTCAATTAGGTGGGTATAAAAATTTCTATTTCCCACAGACCAAGATAATTCATTACAAAGGGGAAAGCACGAAAAAGAGTAGTGTTAATTATGTCTTTGTCTTTTATAGAGCGATGATTTTGTTTGCCAACAAGCATTTCTCGAATAATAATGCTAGGCTTTTTTCATTTGCAATTAATTTGGCAATCTATTTTAGAGCTTCAATGGCACTTGGAAATCGTTTAATTAAAAAAGCGGCACTTCCGGTTATAGATTTCACAATTTTCCTTTCTGGTCTCCTATTAATAACGAATCAATGGTCAAATCACGATATTCACTTTCCTGATTTAGTTTTAAAAGTTCAAATTCCAATCTACGCTTTTGTTTGGTTAATGTCTGCATTAATTTTTGGAGTTTATGACAAGGGTGTAAGTAGGAAAACAATTGTAAAATCTACATTTTTTGGAACCATTTTTATTTTGACGGTTTATGCTTTACTTCCGAAGGATTGGCAATTCTCAAGATTGTATATTCTTATTGGAACAGTTTGGGTGATTTTTGGCTTTTACTTAACTCGTATTTTTTGGAATTTATTTAAAACAAATTCATTTAGTTTTCCTAAGGCTCCTAAAAAGCGCTTCGCAATTATAGGTAACGAAGAGGAGTTTAAAAGGGTTGAGTTTATTTTGAGTAATACCTATCCCTCAATTGAAGTGGTTTACGGTATTGGTATTGAAGAAGCATACCCTAAATCAATCGGATTAAAAGGTCAAATTGATCAAGTTGTGGATATTCATAAAATTAATGAACTCATTTTTTGCTCAAAAGATTTAACCTCTAAGGAGATAATTGAGGTTATGACAAAAATCAATTCAATTGAAATAGACTTTAAAATTGCACCGCCCGAAACAAGCTATTTAATTGGAAGTAATTCAATCGATACGTCAGGCGATTTGTATGCGTTAAACTTTAATGCAATTAGTAAACCAGAAAATCTAAGGTCAAAGCGCATTTTGGATTTTACATTAAGTTTTGGTTTATTTTTAATTACCCCACTATTAATTTTTTATTTCAAAAGGAAAGTAAATTACCTAAAAAACCTCTTTGAAATTCTTATAGGTAGGAAAACATTCGTTGGTTATTTTAATACAAAAGAATCAAATTTGAAGAGTTTACCAATTATAAAAGAAGGAATTTTAAGACCATTTCAAGTAAACAAAGAAGCAGAAGACGACAGTAATTTATTCTATGCAAAGAACTATAAAATTGGATTAGATTTCATGATAATTATAAATAATTGGCATGAATTAGATAGATAAATTATATATTATTTCCCTAATTCAATGGTATTTATTATCTTTACCGCGCTTTCTATTTTGAGTATTTAAAAGTTATGGCAGAAATCGAGATTAGACTTCCCAAAATGGGGGAGAGTGTTACAGAAGCAACAATTACTAATTGGTTGAAAAACGTTGGTGACAATGTGGGCATTGATGAACCACTTGTTGAAGTAGCGACTGATAAAGTAGATAATGAGCTTCCATCAGAGGCAGCGGGAGTTTTGGTTAAAATCTTATTCGAAAAAGATCAAGTTGCTCAAGTAGGCGATGTTATTGCTATTTTGTCAACTGGAGGGGACAGCCCAACTCCTGCAAAAGAAATTTCTTCTGTTGCGGCTGGATCAGAGCCAAAAGTTGAGGTTCTAGTGAATTCAGTTTCCACAAATAATATCGTATCTTCGGAAAAGCTCTCTAAAAATAGTGATTCAGGCAAGTTTCTTTCACCATTGGTAAGAAGTATTGCTGAAAAAGAAGGGATTTCTCAGGCTCAATTAGATTCAATTTCTGGAACGGGTCAAGAAGGAAGAATTACTAAAAAGGATATTTTATTATATCTAGAAACGAAATCAGATGTAATTGCTTCTCCAAAAACTGAAGTAGTAAAAGAAATAAGTTCTGTTTCATCTCCACAAGTAGTTTCAACAAACAGTTTTGGTGGTAATTTCTTAAGTAACATAAAAGAACCAATTGTTTTACCTAATCCAGGTGATGAAATCATCGAAATGGATCGTATGCGTAAATTAATTGCAGACCACATGTTAATGTCAGTGCATGTTTCACCACATGTAACTTCTTATGTTGAAGCAGATGTAACAAATATTGTAAATTGGCGTAACAAGGTCAAAAAGAAGTTCTTGGAACGAGAAGGAGAGAATATTACATTTACACCAATAATGATTGAAGCTATTGTGAAAGCGATAAAAGATTTCCCTATGGTGAATGTTTCTGTTTCAGGAAATAATATCATAAAGCGAAAAGATATTAATATAGGAATGGCAACGGCTCTTCCTTCTGGAAACTTGATTGTTCCTGTAATAAAAAATGCAGATCGTTTAAATTTAACTGGTTTGACAAAGTCAGTAAACGGATTAGCTAATAGCGCAAGAGCAAACAAATTAAAGCCAGAAGATATTCAAGGTGGAACTTACACGGTTACAAATGTTGGTTCATTTGGAAATGTTATGGGGACTCCAATAATTAATCAACCTCAAGTTGCAATTTTAGCTTTAGGTGCAATTCGTAAAGTACCTGCTGTTATTGAAACAACAGAGGGAGATTTTATCGGAATTAGACATAAAATGTTCCTTTCACACTCTTATGACCATAGAGTTGTAGACGGTGCATTGGGAGGTCAATTCGTTAGAAGAGTTGCAGATTACCTTGAAGCATTTGATATAAATTCTGAATTTTAAATAAATAAGTACCTATCTACAAATAAACATAACAACATGCAAAAATTATTAGTCTTAGTTTTATTATTGTCAACGTTTTCTTTGAAAGCGCAATACTCTGAGCCAGAGGTGAAAAATTTGATTGCTACTGCAAGTGAAAAAGATTTAGTGGTTCAGTCATCACGTTTTCTTCAAGAAAACTTTTACCATTATGCTGATTTAATTACTAACCGTTTATTGGAAATTAATCCTGAAAGTGGCAATTACAACTATAGAAAAGGTTTTATAGAATTAGATATGCGTCAAGACTACATCAAAGCGATTAAATACTTGACAAAAGCAGCAACTTATCCTGTTGATAAAAATTATGATATCTATACAACGCGTGAAGGTGCCGTACCTGCAGATGTTTTTTATCATTTAGGGCGTGCATATCATTTAGATGAACAATTTGAAAAAGCCATTGAAAATTACAAAAAATTCTTAGATAATACGACTAAAGAATCTGAGTTAATACCGGAAGCTAAAAAGAGAATTGTACAATGTGGCGTTGCTAAAAGATTAATAGCAAATCCAACAGCTGACGTTGTTAAAAACCTTGGTGAAACAATTAATACACCTTATGCTGATTATTCATCAAACATTTCAATTGATGGTGAATCGTTGTATTTTACATCGAGAAGACCTTGGGAAGATAAATCAAGTGAAAACTTTAGAGATCCAATGTTAAATCACTTATCAGATGATATTTATCAAGCTAATGTAAAAATTGACCAGTCTTGGAATCCTCCTTACAGATTAAGCTTAAACAGACCACAGTCAAATGAATCTACTGTAAGCGTTAGTATAGATGAAAGAAGAATTTATTTGTACAATGATAAAAATGGTATTGGAGATATTTTTTATACAGATTTTATTGATAATAAATTCACCAACATGAAAGCCATTGAAAATGCGAAAGTTAACGAAGGTACTTGGTGGGAAACACATTATACTGTATCTCCAGATGGAAACATGATTTTCTTTGTTTCTGACAAAAAAGGGGGGTATGGAAGAAGAGATATTTATTTCATGGAAAGAGTGGATGGTACTTGGACAGAAGCTAAAAACATTGGTGGAAACATCAATTCTTGGAGTGATGAAGAATCTCCTTTCATGGGCTTGGATAATGCAACTTTGTACTTCTCAAGTACAGATTCAACAAGTATGGGATTATTTGATATTTTCATGACTGTTCGTGATGAAAACGGCGTTTGGTCAACACCAACAAACTTAGGATATCCAATCAATAGTGTAGGTGATGATTACTTTTATACCCACACAGCTGATGGAAAAAAAGCTTATTTAACATCTTTCAGAAAAGGTGGTTTCGGCGAAAAAGATATTTATGAAGTGAAAATTTCAGATCCGAAAGTTAAAAACGTTGCTTTCTTGAATGGGCAGATTATTCACGTTAAAGGAAAACCAATTCCTGAAAATTCGTATGTAACTGTTATGTGCACCAATTGCGCAGATCAAACTGCAAATGTTATTACACCAAGAGTTAGAGACGGAGGTTTCTTTTACAAATTAGAAAAGTGTAAAGAATACGAATTGGCATTTTACTATAATTCATCTGTAAAAGACCCATACAAAGAAAAATTCTCAACAAATTGTGATCTTGCTTACCAAGAAGTAAATAAAAAAGTATTGTTAGATGACGATATGAAAATGATTCTTCCTTTCTTCAAATATACAGTTGAAGGAACGGTTGCAGATAAATCAAATGGTGCATTAATAGAGAATGCTAAAGTTGAGTTCAAATTGAAATCTAAAAATGTAGATGAACAAGTAACTGGTAAAAACGGTGATTTCGTTTCAGGTATTACAAAAGGTAAAAACTTTGGAGATGAATTGAAATATGAAGTATTCGTTTCAGCTGAAGGATATTTGAATCAAACTTTCGAGTTTAACGAAACTTTAGGCATGGATTCAATAATTAAATTGTCTTACAAATTAGTTAAAAACGATGAGGGAATTGACATCGGTCCTTTCTTAATACTTTATGATTTAAATAAACACAATATTCGTCCTGATGCAAAAATTATTCTAGATAAAGTTGTTCAAGCAATGAATGATAATCCTACTATAAGAATTGAATTAGGTTCACATACAGATTGTAGAGCATCTGATGAGTACAATGAGGCCTTGGCACAAAGAAGAGCTGTTTCTGCTGCAACATATATCAAAAAACGCATTAAAGACCCAAGCCGAATAACTTATAAAGGTTATGGTGAAAGTAAATTGAAAAACAAATGTGATGATGGTGTTGAATGCTCTGAAGAAGAACACCAAGAAAATAGAAGAACAGAATTCTTAATTCAGAAAAAATAAACAAAAAAAATAATTTAAATAAAAAGGCTATCTAATTTAGGTAGCCTTTTTTTTTTGTGAATTATAGATTTCAAATTTTCTCTGAATTATTCTATTTTTAATTTCTTGCTTTCTTCAAAATCCTATCTTTGCTCAAATTATAATAAACATGCAAGTTTTTTTAAATCATTCACAAATTCAGCAAAAAATCATCCGTTTAGGTCACCAAATACTTGAAAATAGTTTTGAAGAAGATAAAATATTTATCGGAGGAATTGTAGGAAATGGTTATGAATTAGCAAAGAAATTCAAAGAAATAATAGGTTTAAACACTGAAATTGATGTTATTTGTTTTGAAATAAAAGTGAATAAAGAAGAACCGTGGAGTGAACCTATTCAGCTTTCAATTGAAAAAGAAATTATAAAAAAAGGATACATCGTTTTGGTAGATGATGTAATAAATTCTGGAAAAACAATGCAATACTCCTTATTAAAATTTTTAGAACAACCTACTAAAGCTATAAAAACAGTCACTTTAGTTGATAGACAACATCGTCGTTATCCAATTAAAGCAGATTATGTTGGATTAAGTTTATCAACAACATTAAAAGATAGAGTGGAGGTTGATCTATCCGCAACCGATTCTAAGGCCTATTTGATTTAAGTATGAAAAATGTAACAGAATCTGCCTCTAACTTTGACAATTTGGATAAAATGTCAACTTTAGAATTGTTGCAAGGAATAAATTCAGAAGATAAAAAAGTGGCTTTCGCAGTTGAGAAAGAAATTCCTTCAGTAGAACGTTTTGTGAATGCTTGTTATGAAAGAATGAAAAGAGGAGGAAGGTTGTTTTACCTTGGAGCAGGCACAAGTGGACGACTAGGAATTGTTGATGCTAGTGAATGTCCACCAACTTTTGGAATAGAGCATGGAATTGTTGTAGGTTTAATTGCTGGTGGGGATAATGCAATTAGAAAAGCAGTAGAATTTGCTGAAGATGACAAAGAACAAGGGTGGAAAGATTTATCTGAATTTGAAGTTTCAGAATTAGATACTGTTGTTGGAATTGCGGCATCAGGAAGAACTCCCTATGTTCTTGGTGCATTAGAAATCGCAAAGAAAAGAGGCTTGTTAACAGCAGGAATTTCATGTAACCCTAATTCTCCTTTAGCTGATTTAGCAGATTTTGCAATTACACCAGAGGTAGGACCAGAATTTGTAACAGGTAGTACGAGAATGAAATCAGGAACAGCCCAAAAATTGGTGTTAAATATGATTTCCACTTCCTTAATGATAAAATTAGGAAAAGTCAAAGGCAATAAAATGGTAGATATGCAATTGAGCAATCATAAATTAGTTGACCGTGGAACTAGAATGATAATGAGTGAAATTGAGATTCCTTATGAAGTTGCTCAGGAATTATTAATGTCTCATGGTTCAGTTAGAAAAGCAGTAGAATATTATAAACAAAAGAATAAATGACAGATTTTGATCCAAACGGCGTTGGAATAGCAAATGGGAATATTTTTGGATTTCCCTATTCAGAGGAAGAGGCTTCTATCGTTATCATTCCAATTCCTTGGGACGCAACAGCTTCTTATGGAAAAGGCACAAGTAATGGTCCAAAAGCAATTTTAGATGCATCAACACAATTAGATTTTTTTCATCCAAATCTTGATAAAGCTTATAATACAAAAGTATTTATGGCACCAATTTCTGAAGATTGGAAAGAAATTAATGACCATTGTTGTGAGTTAAGTATTGAATACATTTCTTTCTTAGAAGAGCAAGGTGAAGAAATTGCAATGAAAAAGTTTCAAACTCAAATTGATGAAATAAATACGGCTCATCTTGCTTTGAAAGAGAATCTGAAACAACGTTGTCTCGGATTGTTGGAAAAAGGAAAAATCCCAGCTGTTTTAGGGGGCGAACATTCAACTCCTCTAGGATTAATTGAAGCATTGAACGAAAGATACGAGCATTTCGGAATCTTGCAAATTGATGCACATGCAGATTTACGTGTTGCTTATGAAGGTTTCTCGCAATCACATGCAAGTATAATGGACAATGTTCTTAAAAACTGTTCGAATATGCAAAAATTAGTACAGGTTGGAATTAGAGATATTTCAGAGCGCGAGGTAAATTATAGTTACTCTGAAAATAGAGTTAAAACGTTTTATGATTGGGATTTAAAATCAGAACAATACGCTGGTAAAACTTGGAAAGATCAGGTCGAAGAAATCATCAATTATTTGCCACATCATGTTTATATTTCGTTTGACATTGATGGTTTGCGCCCTGAGTTATGCCCTAATACAGGCACACCTGTTATTGGAGGTTTTGATTTACAGGAAATTGCGTATTTATTTTTCAAATTAGTTGCATCAGGCAGAATAATTATTGGTTTTGACTTAAATGAAGTTGCACCGGGAGAAAATGGTGATTGGGATGCAAATGTTGGTGCTAGAGCCCTATGGCAATTGGTTTGTGCAACTGAAAAATCAAGAAGAAAAGAACTTTAGGTAAGATATATTTAATATAATAAATGTCATTTTGAATTTCAAGCGAATAACGATTTTATTGACTGTAGTTTTAGCCATTGTTGTGGTTTATTCAATTTATAAGGTTGCTATTATTGAATTGTTTCCTTGGCTAAATGTTTTGATTTCAAGTTCATTAAGTTTTATCGTTTTTGTTTTAAGTTTTTTAGTTAAAGGAAAAAACAAAACTATTCAGTTAGCATTATTAGGTTTTTTCATTTTCCAATTATTTTTAAATTACTCAATATTGCAAAATCCAGATTTGCTGATTAAAAATTGGAGGTGGTTATTTTACCCAATATCAATTTTTATTTACATTTTGTCTATATCAGTAGCTTTCAGGAAAGGAAAAAAAAGCTTTTTGTTTGGTTTAATTGGAGTGTCATTTTTGTTTTTTGTTTTGAGTGTTTTTTCAGATAAATCAATTTGGTTCACCTTTCAAATGCTTGTTTTTTTACTTTTTTCTGTTTTTACAGTAGCTACAAAAAACAATCACAAACCAAAAGCAATTGAAGTGAAATAGAATAAACGATATTCTTTCTTACATTTGATAAAATTTAAATTATGACCCTTCAGACAATTGTTATTCTTGTTTTAATAGGTTTATTCGCTGGAATTTTGAGTGGCTTTGTTGGTGTTGGTGGTGGGATTATAATTGTCCCTGCATTGGTATTCTTTCTAGGATTAACTCAACATCAAGCGCAAGGAACAAGTTTATTTGTGTTATCCATGCCTGTTGTTCTTTTTGCAGTAATTAATTATTGGAAAGTGGATAATGTGAATTGGAAATTTGGATTAATTGTGGCTTCAACTTTTGTTATAGGTGCTTTTTTAGGTTCTAAGCTATCCTTAAAATTATCTCCCGGTATGGTTAAATTGGTTTTTGGAGTTTTGCTTGCCTATGTTTCAATTCGTTTAATAATGTCAGGTTATACAGCAGTCAATTCAAATGAAGGATAAATTAAACCCAATTATACTAAACCTGATTGATTCAATTTTTCCAAAAATTGTTTCCTATCGTGAGCATTTACATCAGCATCCTGAATTATCATTTCAAGAATTTAAAACAATGGAATTTGTTGCTGAAAAATTAACTCAATTAAATATTCCATTTCAAAAAGAAGTAGCAGGAACAGGAATTATTGGCCTAATAAAAGGTAGTCATCATGGTGAAAACCAAAGTTGTATAGGTTTGAGAGCTGATTTAGACGCTCTACCAATTCAAGAGGAGAATGAAGTTTACTACAAATCGGTAAACGAAGGAATTATGCATGCGTGTGGTCATGATGTACACACATCTGTTTTACTTGGAGCAGCAGAAATACTCAATGAATTAAAAGAAGAACTTCCTCATCCAATTAAACTCATTTTTCAGCCAGGAGAAGAAACGAATCCAGGTGGTGCAAGTTTGATGATTAAAGCAGGTGTGCTAGAAAATCCGAAAGTTGAAAGAATGTATGGTTTGCATGTATTTCCCGAGTTTGAAGCAGGTAACTTAGGCATCCGTTCAGGATTATATATGGCTTCTAGTGATGAAATACATGTATCGATAGTAGGGATAGGAGGTCATGGTGCCTTACCTGAAAAGTGTGTAAACCCTTTGATGATGGGAGCTTCTTTTGTTATGGAGGCTAAAGAATTATTAGAATCAATTTGTCCCAAAGACATCCCACATGTGTTAACATTTGGTCGTTTTGAAGCATTAGGTTCAACGAATGTGGTACCAACAACATGTGAAATCAAAGGTACATTTCGAACAATGAATGAAGAATGGCGTGCGTTGGCACATGAAAAATTGATACAATTAGCAAATAAAATTTCTACTGATTACAATGGGAGTATTAAATTAAAAATTTCCAAAGGTTATCCTTTTTTAAAAAACGATGAACAATTGACAGCTTCTTTGAAGAAATGTTTTGAACTGCATTTTGGAAATGATTTAGTTCACGAACTTCCAATTCGAATGACGGCAGAAGATTTTGCTTTTTACAGCCAAAAAATCCCAGTAGTATTCTTTCGATTAGGTGTCGCAAACAACGATAAAGGAATAAATTATGGAGTTCATCATCCAAAATTTGACATTGATGCTACTTCAATAAAAACGGGTATTAATGCAATGGTTTTAGCTGCTTTACAATGAAATTAAAGTTTATTTTTCTTATTTTCTTATTTAGTTTTTTTTCTTGTTCTAAAGAACAACGAGTTGGTAAAAAATTAAATGGAACTTGGACAGTAGATTTTATGCAAATACAAGACAGTGAAGGATTTACATATTTTGATTCACTACCAAATGGTACTTTAAATTTTTTGACTAGTGATAACCTTATAAATGCTAATGTTGCTTATCACTATGTTACTTTAAATGGTTTTAGTGTTAAGGACACTTTCAAAGTATCTCAAGAATACTTTATCTTTAACTCAAAATTTGACCGTATATTTTTTAATGTTAACTCTGATTCGATTAACGCTAGAATTATTCTTTTAACAAAGAAATCAATGGAATTTGAATACTACGATTTGAATAAATATCGACTTGTAAGATTCATTCTATCAAAGGATTGAGTTTACATTTTACATTAATTTATTTATATTTGTCAAAAAATCAAAATGCGTCAAACGGTATTAACATTTGTTTTACTATTTCTAATCTCAAACTCATTCTTCTCACAAGGCTACAACAACCGCTGGTCAATAGAGTTAAGTCCTGGAGTTTCGAATGCAGTTAAACCTTACACAACAGGTTATTGGTCAAACACGATTGGTTTATACCACATTTCAGCAGGAACAAGATTTATGTTCAATAATAAGTATGGCTTGAAATGGGACGTAGGATTTGATAGAATTCGACATGATAAAACAGGAATCTGGAATAACACGGGAACAAGTGAACCATTTACATCAAAATATACACGAACTTCAGTGCAATTTGTTTTGGATGTTGGAAGATTGTTGCAATTTGAAAATTTTTCTGAAAAAACAAGTTTATTATTTCATACTGGTGGTGGAATGTCTTGGCTGTGGAGTAAAGTGAATCCCGAAACAGATAAAATGGTAAATTTTATGTTTGGTTTAGCTCCGCAATTTAAAGTTAACGAACGTTTTTCAATAACAACTGATGTCTCTTTTGTTTGGCACATTTATCAACAGTACACTTGGGATATGTATAATAGTGTTTTCAATAGAGGCTTTGATGGTTTCTATGCCAACGGAACAGTGGGGCTAAATTTTTATTTAGGAAAATTTGATTCTCACATGGACTGGGCATATACACCTTGTTTCCCAGACATGACATACCTCGAAGTTGAAAATAAAAGTTTAGACAGTCTTAATAAACAACTTCAATCAAATCTTCGTGATGACGATGGAGATGGTATTGCAAATTTCATGGACGATGAAAAAGATACTCCAATTGGAAATGTTGTAAATAGAAGAGGTGTAAGTCTTAAAAACATTGATACAGATGGAGATGGCGTATCAGATTTGATTGATAAATGTATTGAAATACCTGGAGATTTTGAAAATGAAGGTTGTCCTCAAGATTTATTATTAGCAATTAAAAATAATGAAAAGGATAGGGTCATAACGAATAATTCTAACGGTAATCCAAATGATTCTAACGGTTCAAGACAAAATGGTTCTGATTCATTACCAAATAATAATAACTTACAAGGAGCAGGAAATGGTAATAAAGATCCGAATGAATTATTGACAAATAACCAGAACGGCAATAACAACGGTGGTCAGAACGGCAACAATAACGGTGGTCAGAATGGCAATAACAACGGTGGTCAGAATGGCAACAACAATGGTGGTCAGAATGGCAATAACAACGGTGGTCAGAATGGTAACAACAATGGTGGTCAGAATGGCAATAATAGCGGTGGTCAGAATGGCAACAAAAATGGTGGTCAGAATGGCAACAAAAATGGCCAAGGAAATGTAAATAATCAAAACAACAATTCTAATCCAAACGTTGTTACAAGTAGAGAAGGACTAACAAATTTAGTAGATGTTCACTTCGTATTGAATGACGCAAGTATACAACCAAATTTATATCCACTTTTGAATGAAATCGTTGCTTTATTGAAAGCAAATCCTGGTTCATCAATTGTTTTAGAAGGACATGCTGACGCAACTGGTGAAGACGAGTTCAATCAGTTATTATCACAAAAAAGAACAGAATCTCTTCGTAAATATCTTTTGAGTCAAGGTATTGATCCTGATAGAGTTCAAACTGGTTCATTTGGAGAATCAAGACCCAAATTCTTGAATACAACACCAAAAGGGCGCGCTTTGAATAGAAGGGTAGAAGTGTATTTCAAAAACTAATTTTTTTGATAACGATTTTTTAACCCTATTTAAAAATCGCATTCAAAGTTAATTTGATTTTAGGATAACCCCTTGATTTTAAAACTTGAACTGACTTGAAATATTAAAATAATATAGTTAAAATTCCTTTGGTTAAATTTGTAACATAGTCTCATTCTATGAATAAAATTAAAAGTAGTATCATTATCATTTTGTTACTGATAAATCAGAATTTAAGTGCTCAAACAACCACTTACCTTTGGAGTAATGGTGCAACCACTTCAACGATTAATGTAAACCCGAGTGTAACCACCACATATCGGGTAACGATTACCCAAAACGGTGTTCAATATTTTGACAGTTTGGTGGTGTCCGTAAATGCAGACCCAACGATTTCAGGGGTAACTACACTTTGTCAGGCTTATACAACTCAACTGACAGGTAATGGTGTGCCCGCAGTTTCCAATGCTTGGGTTTCTAGCAACACGGGAGTAGCAACGGTTTCTAGTACTGGTTTAGTAACTGGAGTTGCGGCAGGAACAGCAACGATAACTTACACCAACAGTGACGGATGTTCGACCACACAAACTATAACCGTTTACCCAAGCTTAGTTGGGGTAGATTACATAACTTCTTGTAGCCCAATCATATGGATTGATGGAAATACGTATTCAACAAGTAATAACACTGCAACCTTTACCATTGTTAGCGGTTCTTATTATGGTTGCGATAGTACAGTAACTTTGAATTTAACGATTCTACCTACTGCCACAAGTACAACAAACACAACGATTTGCGCATCTCAATTGCCCTATTCTTGGAATGGATTAACGTTTAGTGAAGCAGGTTCACAAACAGCAACATTGTTGGGTTCAAACGGCTGCGATAGCTTGGCTACCTTGAATTTGACGGTAATACCTTCATCAATTAGCACAACAGATGAAGCTATATGTTCTTCTGAATTGCCCTATACTTGGAATGGCTTAACATTTAATGCCCCAGGTTCACAAACAGCAACATTGCTGGGTTCAAACGGTTGCGATAGCTTGGCTACCTTGAATTTGACGGTTACACCAACGCCAACTGTAAATGCAGGAACGGATGTTACGATTTACGCAGGAAATTCAACAACATTAACTGCCACGCCTTCAACTATTGGGGGAACTTTTGCATGGTCGAATGGTTTGGGAACAAGTTCTTCTGCAAGTGTAAGCCCAACTGCTACAACAACCTATACTGTAAGTTACACCTTAGGTTCTTGTGCTGCGGTGACGGACAATATACAAGTAACTGTATTAGCTGATCCAACGATTACCGCTACGAACGATACGATTTGTTCAGGTGACGCAACGACTATAGCTATTACAGGTTCTTTTGGCTCTTCGACAGCTTTAAGTGGAAGTTTGACAAATGGTTTGGTTGGTTACTGGCCATTTAATGGGAATGCAAATGATGAGAGTGGAAATGGGAATAACGGGACTGTGAATGGAGCTTTTTTGACAACTGATAGATTTGGAAATCAAGATAACGCATACTATTTTAATGGGGTGAATTCAAATATTAATTTAGGTACTAATAATTCTATAAACTCAGTTCAAAACAATTTTTCTTATTCCTATTGGATAAAATGTAACGAATTAAGTGGAACTATTCTATCCTCCTATTCTTCTCAAGGCGGTTCTCAGTGGCGGTTTATTTCTAGGTTAAACATTGACGGTTCCGCGGAATGTAGCTTTTTAATTAATCCAACATGGCAAGTAACTTCAACAACATCAAATCAAATTCAATCAAACCAATGGAATCATATTGTTTTTACGAGATCTGGTTCGACAGCATCCATTTATGTTAACGGATTATTGAATAGTGTAAATTCTGTAGCCTCATCCTCCTTACCGAATCCTACGGCTCCTGCCGCAATTACTAAATTAGGTTATAATTTTCCTAGTGGAGTAGGAACTGAGTTTTATAAAGGTAACCTTGATGAGTTTAGTTTTTGGAATCGTGCTTTAACGCAAGACGAAATACAACAGTTATATAGCTCTAGCACCTACCTATGGTCTAACGGTGCAACAACAGCATCTATTTCTGTAAATCCAACAACTACGACAACTTATACCTGTACAGTTACAACGAATGGGGTAAGTACAGTTAAATCACAAACTGTAGTTGTAAATACAGCTGTTACACCAACATTCACACAAGTAGCACCAATCTGTTCAGGAGAAACGTTATCAGCTTTACCAACAACATCGAACAATGGTATCACGGGAACGTGGTCGCCAGCCTTGGACAACACAGCAACAACAACTTACACGTTTACACCAACAGCAGGGCAGTGTGCTACAACAGCAACGTTGACGATAACGGTCAATCCAAACGTAACACCGACATTCAGTGCTGTAAGTCCAATCTGTTCAGGCGGATCATTAGCAGCATTACCAACAACATCGAACAATGGTATCACGGGAACGTGGTCACCAGCTTTGGATAACACAACGACAACAACTTATACGTTTACACCCGACGCAGGACAATGTGCTACAACAGCAACGTTGACGATAACGGTCAATCCAAACGTAACCCCGACATTCAGTGCAGTAAGTCCAATCTGTTCAGGAGCAAGCTTGAGTGCATTGCCAACGACATCAAACAACGGCATCACAGGAACGTGGTCGCCAGCCTTGGACAACACCGCGACAACAATTTACACGTTTACACCCGACGCAGGACAATGTGCTACAACAGCAACGTTGACGATAACGG
>CAZDKE010000051.1:19958-22379 GCA_964506255.1 uncultured Lishizhenia sp.
TCAATCCAACAACCACTCCAACATTCTCACAAGTTGGACCGTATTGTTCAGGAGCAACTATCCCTGCTTTACCAACAACATCAAATAATGGTATCACTGGAACTTGGTCACCAGCTTTAAATAATACAACAACAACGACTTATACGTTTACGCCAACGGCAGGGCAGTGTGCGAGTACAGCAACAATGACGGTAAGTGTAACTTCAACAACTGCAAATGTTGCATTAAATAAACCAGCTACTGCAAGTGGTTCATACGGAGTTACTGTTCCTTCAAGAGCATTTGATGGGATAACCAATCTTTTAAATGAAAATGCATGGACTACTGGTGCTTATACTGGCTGGATACAAGTTGATTTACAAGGAAGTTTTCCAGTAAATACTATAAAATTATACGTGAGTCAGTCTCCAAATGGAAATACCACACATCAAATTTATTCAGCTCCAAATATCTCAGGCCCTTGGACTTTGGTAGAAACATTGAGTGGTTACACCAGTTCAGGTCAGGTTTTAGTTAGAGATTATAGTGCTTCTCCATTGTTAAATGTTGGGGCAATTAAAGTTCAAACAACACAGTCGGTCTCTTGGGTATCGTGGGGAGAAATTGAAGTGTATTCCAATAGTGTTTCTGCAAGTGTAAGCGCTTCAGGTCCATTATCCATTTGTCAAGGTAATTCTGTCACCCTCACTGCAAATAGTGGAACGGGATATACCTACCAATGGAAAAAAGATGGGGTAAATATTCCTAGTGCTAACGCAATTTCTTATTCTGCTAATGCTGTTGGATCATATACAGTTGAGGTTACAAATAGTAATGGTTGTTCAGCATTATCTTCTCCTTCTGTTGTTACTGTCTCAACACCTCCTACTGTTTCTGTCAATTCAACTACCATTTGTGCAGGAGCAACAACATCACTAACAGCAAATGTATCGCCAACTGGTGGTACTTATTCTTGGTCAACAGGAGCAACTACGAGTGCAATAACTATTTCGCCAACGAGTTCAACTACATATACTGTTTCATACACAACTGGATCTTGTCCTGCTTCAACTGCAACAGGTACGGTTACAGTTAATCCAGCTCCAACCCTTACTGTTAACAATGCAACCCTTTGTTCTGGTGCATCTGCCACTTTAACAGCAACGCCATCAACAAGCGGTGGAACATACGCTTGGTCAACAGGTGCGTCAACACAAAGTATTATTACCTCAACAATAGGTACATATACTGTGACATATACTTTTGGTACATGTACTCCCGTTACCGCAACTTCAACAGTAAGTAACTATAGTAGTGTCAATATTGCATTAAACAAGCCAGCAACGGCGAGCGGAACCTACTCAACTGCAACTGCCTCTAAAGCATTTGATGGTTTGACAACGACAGGTTGGGCTACTGCAAACAATACAGGTTGGATTCAAGTAGATTTGCAAGGACAATTCTCAGTAGATAAAATAACTTTATTGATTGATCAAACACCAAATGGAAATACAACCCATCAGATATATGCTGCACCAAGTATTTCAGGCCCTTGGACTTTGGTAGAAACCATATCAGGTTTTACTTCAATGGGTCAACTTTTAACTAGAAATTATCAGTCATCACCGATTTTAAATGTTGGAGCAATTAAAGTACAAACTACAAGTTCTCCATCTTGGGTTTCTTGGCGAGAAATTGAGGTTTATTCAAGTGGTATCGCTGCATCCATATCTGCATCAGGACCTTTAACTTTTTGTCAAGGTGGTTCAGTTACGTTAACTGCAAATAGCGGAACAGGTAATACTTACCAATGGAAGAAAGATGGTGTAAATATTTCTCTTGCAAATAGTTCAACTTACGTCGCAAACACATCAGGTTCTTACACAGTAGAGGTTACAAATAGTAATGGTTGTTCTGCTACATCAACAGCTTCAGTAGTGAGTGTTACTCCAACGACAAACCCAACATTTACACAAGTTTCAGCAATCTGTTCGGGAGAAACGTTATCAGCATTACCAACGACATCAAATAATGGTATCACTGGAACGTGGTCACCAGCTTTGGATAATACGGCAACAACAACTTACACGTTTACACCAACAGCAGGGCAGTGTGCGAGTACGGCAACGTTGACGATTACCGTTACTCCACAAACAGGAGTTGTAAGTACTCAAACGGCATGTGGTTCATACGTTTGGAATGGCACAACTTACACAACAAGTGGAGATTACACATTTACAAACGGTCTATGTGATGTTGATACTTTACACTTAACTATTATTTCACAACCAGTTCAACCAACAACAGCTTGTTACGAAACAGCGACCTTCAACACAGCAACATGTACTTGGGATGTAACAGGAACACAGCCTGCGCAACCAACAACTGCTTGTTACGAAACAGCGACCTTCAACACAACAACGTGTTCGTGGGATGTAACAG
>CAZDKE010000052.1:0-21870 GCA_964506255.1 uncultured Lishizhenia sp.
TCTTTGATTGATAATCGTATCAATAGCGATTGCAGTCTTTCCGGTCTGACGGTCACCGATGATCAACTCACGTTGTCCACGTCCGATAGGAATCATCGCATCAACTGCTTTGATACCTGTTTGTAAAGGCTCATTTACTGGTTGACGGAAAATAACACCTGGCGCTTTACGCTCGATTGGCATTTCATATAATTCACCTTGAATTGGTCCTTTACCATCGATTGGTTGCCCTAAAGTGTCAACAACACGACCAACCATTCCTTCTCCAACTTTTACAGAAGCAATTTTTCCTAAACGACGAACTGTATCACCTTCGTTTACACTAGATGAACGACCAAGAATTACGGCTCCAACGTTGTCTTCTTCCAAGTTCAAAGCGATACCTTGTGCACCACTTTTGAATTCGATAAGTTCACCATATTGAACACCATTCATTCCATAAATACGAGCGATACCGTCTCCTACTTGTAGAACGGTTCCAACTTCTTGTAGTTCAGCTTCTGAGCGAAAACCTGAAAGTTGTTCTCTTAAAATTGCTGAAACTTCTGCCGGTTTAATATCTGCCATTTTGTTTTGTATTAATTGTGCTTTGTTTTATTTTGATAATTCTTGTTTCATTCTTAGTAACTGAGTTGCCACAGATGCATCGAACTGTTTGTCGCCCATTCTCACGATAAATCCACCAACGATGCTTTCATCAACCAATTCAGTAATTTCTAATGTACCTTTTACAGTTGCGCTGATTTTTGCGATGATGTTTGATTTTGTTGCTGCATCCAAAACTCGAGCACTTGTAATCGTAATCGGAACAATTCCTTTGTATTCTTTAACTTGATTGATATAAGAATTTGCAATTTCAGTAATGAAACGCTCTCTACCATTTTTAGTAATCAAGGCGATAAAAGAAAGAGTTAATGGTTCAAACTCACCGAACAATTTATTCAACACGTCAATCTTCTTGTCGATGTTGATAATTGGTGAATTCAAGAAAACCTGAAATTCATTTGTTTCTTTTGCGGCGCTAAGAATACGTTGCATATTAGACTCAATCACATCAACTTTTTGTTGATCGACTGCTAATTCTAACAATGCTTTTGCGTATCTCGATGCTGATTTTGCTGATTTCATCCTTGAATTAATTCATGTTAATATCACCAACCAATTTGTCAGCCAATGCTTTTTGTTTATCGTCAGATGCTAATTCACCTCTAATTACTTTTTCAGCAATTTCTAAGGATAATGCAGCAACATGTGTTTTCAATTCTGCCATAGCAGCAGCTTTTTCGCTGTTGATTGTATGTCTTGCATTCTCAACAATTTTGTCAGCTTCTGATTTTGATTTAGATTTCGCTGCTTCAATCATTTGATTTGCTGATTCTTTCGCTTCTTTCAAGATATTATCTCTTTCAGCTCTTGCTTCTTTTAAGATTTTATCATTTTCAGCTTGTAAAGCTTGCATTTCTGAACGCGTTTTTTCTGCTAATTCTAAAGCTTCAGTGATTTTTTGCTCTCTAGCGTTAACAGCAGAAAGAATTGGTTTCCAAGCAAATTTTGCTAATAAAAACAATAGGATGCAGAATACTAGTGCTGTCCAAAATAAAAGTCCTAAATCTGGTAATATTAAATCCATTTTATTCTAAATTTTAATTTTTTAAGTTTTAAAAATAAAGTGTGTCACAACCAACCGTTGCAACACACTTTAAAGTTTTACTTGTTTCCTCCAAGTAGACCAACTACTACTCCGAAAAGAGCAACACCTTCAATTAACGCTGCTGCGATAATCATAGCTGTTTGAATTTTTCCTGAAGCTTCTGGTTGACGTGCGATAGCGTCCATTGCTGAACCACCGATTCTACCAATACCTAATCCTGCTCCTAATACTGCAAGACCTGCTCCAATTGCTGCGATACTTCCGTACATATTTATGTAGTTTAAAAAATTACTAATTAATGATGCGCTTCTTCAACAGCTGCACCGATAAACAAAGCTGATAACATTGAGAACAAGAAAGCTTGTAAAAATGCTACCAATAACTCCAACACAGAGATGAACAATGCCATTGGAACTGATAATCCTCCCCAAGCAACATTTTTGTTGATGAAGATAATTGAGATTAACGCTAAAATAATAATGTGACCTGCAGTAATGTTTGCAAACAAACGTACCATTAAAGCGAAAGGTTTTGTGAAAATCCCAACGATTTCTATTGGAATCATAATAATTAAAAGTGGAACTGGAACTCCTGGTGTTGCAAAAATATGTTTCCAATAATTTCCGTTAGCTGATATCAACGTAACTATTAATGTACAACAAGCTAAAAAGAAAGTAACTGTGATATTTCCTGTCAAATTTGCTCCACCTGGTAAGAAAGGAACTAAACCTAACATATTATTCAACCAAATAAAGAAGAAAATAGTTAATAAATAAGGAACGTATCTTTTGTATTTGTGTTTATCAATGTTTGCCTTAGCTATGTCATCTCTAACCATAATGATAATCGGCTCTAAAAATTTAGCGATTCCTTTTGGTGCTACCGCTCCATTTTTCTTGTAGAAACCAGCAATACTAAACATGATTACTAAAATCAAAATTGCTCCGAAAAACAAAGAAAGAACATTTTTAGTAATTGAAAAATCTAAAGGTTTAGCGTTGTGCGGATGACCTTCTTCGAAGTGTAATTTTCCTTCTTCTGTTTTGTAAATTTTCTCGTGAAATAAAGCGTATCCATCAGCTGGGCCTGTTCCAAGCATATAGTGGTATGATTTTCCGCTAACAGAATCTGTGTATTCAACCTGTTCTCCGTGGTAAAAATTACTTGAACTAAATGTTTTTAATCCACCATCCAATAAAATTACAGGAAGATAAATAGAAGTTCCACCATGCTCAGGACCAAATAGATGCCATTCGTGCGCATCTTTAATGTGGTGCATGATCATCTCACCAACGTTAAACTCTTTTTCTTCTTTGTGACCCTCATTGGCAAAAACTGCACTGAAAGATAGACTGGTTAAGATAACCAACAGAAATGATTTGAATAGATTTGAAAGCGTCATGAACTAAAGTTTCTCTTGTGGGTTTTCAAAATTTGGCGCAAAGGTAGTTAAACTTTATTAACAAACAATAATTAATCAATTTTTGATTACTTTGAGTTAGCTCTTGCCTTTTTATAAAGTTGAATAGCCACCATTAAACCAATTGCCACCCCAAAGAAACCAAGTGTTCCATAAACCCAATTGAGGGTATTTTTTAGAACCACTAAAAACACAATTGCAACTAAAAATAAAGTGGCCAATTCGTTCCAAAGTCGCAATTGATTTGACTTCCATCTACACACACCTTTCACAATGTCAAACATTATTTTCTGACAATAGAAGTGATAAATCAAGAGAAAAACTACAAAAGTTAGTTTTAGGTGCATCCAAGGCATTTTGAGAAAAGCAGGATTGATTACAAGCATCCAAATTCCAAAAATCACGGATAAAACCATCGCAGGAGTTGTAATGATCCACCACAATTTTTTTTGCATGATTACCAACTGGTCAATTAAAATAGATTTTTTTGGCTCTTCCATTTCCTTTGCTTCTTGGGCGTAAATAAACAAGCGAACGATGTAAAACAACCCAGCGAACCAACTCACCACAAAAATGATGTGGAGTGCTTTTATAACATTAATATCTATTTGCATGTGGCAAATTTATACTTTCTTTGCTTTTGAAAGTGGAACCATCCAAAATCATTGGCAATTGTATGAGACTAATATTGAATTTCAAAAACTTCATTCTGTTTACAAGTTGCATTTTAGCGCTTAACAAAACTATTGCTCAAGATAAACAATTCTCCATCGAAGGAAGTTTTCAAGGGAAGAATTTATTTGTTCGCAATCCACCTCAATCGGATGGTTTTGGGTTTTGTGTTTCAAAAGTTTTAGTGAATGGTGAAATACTTCCTGCCTCCATTCAAAATTCAAACTTTGAGATAGATTTTTCACTTTTTGAAATTAAAAAAGGCGAAAAAGTCTTTGTAGTTCTTTCACACGCTGAAGGTTGTGAACCAGAATTTATTAATGCAGAAGTATTGTTGCCTAAAAGCACTTTTGAATGTGTTGCTATTGCTGCAGAAAAAAATGGCTTAGTGAATTGGCAAACGAAAGCTGAAAATGGTTCATTGGATTTTATTATTGAGCAATATCGCTGGGGACGCTGGGTTGAAGCGGGACAAGTTAAAGGAAACGGCACCAATCAACTTAATAAATATACATTTCAACTTTCGCCTCATTCTGGACTGAACAAAGTGCGAGTTTCTCAAATTGATAACTCAGGTGAAAAACGATGTTCCAAAGAAGTTTCCTTTCAATCGACCATTTCTAAAGTGAAAATGGCGCCAGCAAAAGTGACTGATTATTTGTATTTCAAAGCAAATGGCAAAAGTGTGAAAACAAAATTTGAAGTGTATGATGCCTTCGGAAATTTATTAAAGCTAGGCTACAATGAGAAAGTAGATTGTCAAAATTTGGTGAATGGTGTTTATTTTGTAAACTTCGACAACACAACTGAAAAATTCATAAAAATCGACCAATGATTAAAAAAATTGAACATTTAGGAATCGCTGTTAAAGACTTGAACGTGTCAATCCCACTTTACGAAAAACTGTTTCAAACTCCTTGTTACAAAACTGAAGCGGTTGAATCAGAAGGTGTTAAAACAGCATTTTTTCAAATTGGTGAATCGAAAATCGAACTTTTAGAAGCTAGCAATCCCGAATCGCCCATTGCCAAATTTTTAGAGAAAAGAGGAGCTGGTTTTCATCACGTAGCTTTTGAAGTGGACGATATCGATAAAGAAATCGAACGCTTATCAAACGAAGGCTTTCAATTGATTCACACTAGCCCAAAAGATGGAGCAGACAATAAAAGAATTGCGTTTTTACACCCAAAATCTAGCGATGGATTGTTGGTGGAGCTGTGCATGGAGAAATAATTAAGATTCTGGATTTTTAATTTTAGATTCTTGATTGTAATTCAAAAGATGTTTTGATTTTTACAAAATCCTAATCAACCATCAAGAATTAATAATCAAAAATTACTTGACCTTTTCATATTTCTCTTAATGTCTAAAGCGTTCGTGCCAAAAGAAGCAATCATCGATATGTTGTTTCGTCCTCCAGCATTCCAGTTGACAAATGAATTTTGAGTTCCATTTAAGGAATAAAGTGATTTCAATTTCCAATAGCGAATAGAATCTTGCTGTGCGTGCACAGAATTATGTAACAAAAAAACTACTGATAACAAGGTAAATAACGTAAATTTGTGCATCTAATTAATTTTAAAAACGTAAAAAAAATGTTCTCTAAAATTGTCTTTTCGACGCTTGTTTGGATTCTTTTAATATTCCAATGTTTCTCTCAACAAACAAATTATGCTGAAAAGTCGAATTGGGCTGTGTTTCCTGGTAATTACACCAAAGAACTCAAAAGCTATTTGAAAGACACGAGTTTATTAACCAAAGTGGACGTTTTTTATGTTTACCCAACTGTTTTTTTAGACAAGGCTGATGAACGTTGGAACATTCCTTTAGAAGATGAAAATCAGCGTAGAAAAATACTTGACAATGCTATTCGTTTTCAAGCATCAGCGTGGGTAGAAGCTGGAAGTATGTATGTTCCGTATTACCGACAAGCGCATATTCGTTCGTATCGAAATTTAGAAACAGGAGGAAGAGATGCACTATTATTGGCTTATTCAGATGTGAAAGCAGCTTTTCAATATTATTTAGATCACCACAATAATGGTCGACCTATTATATTAGCAGGACATAGTCAAGGTTCGACTCATTTGATGTTGTTATTGAAAGAGTTTTTCGACAATAAACCGCTTCAAAATCAATTAGTGGCTGCTTATTTACCTGGAATTGGAATTAAGAAAAATGAATACCAAAGCCTAAAGTTATTGACAGATTCTACCCAAACGGGCGGTTACGTAAGTTGGAATACCTTTAAGAAAAAATTGAGCAAAGAAAAATACGAAAACTGGTACAAAGGCTCTTCAGTGGTGAATCCTGTTACATGGGATTTATCAACAACTGCCGAACGCAAACTTCACAAAGGTTTTTTGTTCAACAACAATTCCATTTATAGACAATCGTTTACAACCCACTTAATTGATGGTGCTATTTGGATTTCAACGCCGCATTTTCCTTACCGCAGCATGGCTTGGACAATGGACGATTACCATATTGGCGATGTGAATCTATTTTGGGAAGATGTTCGCCACAATGCTAAGTTGAGGGCGAGAAAATTTGTGAGTGGGGAAATAAAATAGTTACTAATCTGAAAATTCGATTTTAAAATTAGATTGACTAAATCGCTACTATGCGGTAAGACCGCTCAAAACTAATATCCACGAATTAGCACCGAAGTTAATTACTAATAACACTTGTGAAAATATATCGAGATACATTAACAAAGAAATTTGAATTAAATCGTTGTTTATCAGTGGAATAATTAATCAATTAAAATAAAAATTAAAGGAAATTATCTTGTTGACTTCATAAATTGTAAATTAGATATTGATTAAAAAGTATATTCTACTATTCTTATTTGAATCTTTAGTTAAAAAGGGGCTCAATTTTTCTCATTTTGTAGTCAAAAACCGAGGTAAACCGTCTTGTTTTTTTGTCTCTCTTTTAACGCTAGGATTGAATTTTATACTATAAATTATCTTGTTTTTTTCTTATTTTTGCACCCCTAAAAACGAAAAATGGCCAAAATCAGAAAACAAGACGCACTGGATTATCACTCCTCAGGAAAACCAGGAAAGATTGAGGTTATTCCTACAAAACCGTATGCTTCTCAACGTGATTTGTCTTTGGCTTATTCACCGGGAGTTGCAGAACCTTGTTTGAAAATAGCTGAAAATAAGGACGATGTTTATAAATACACGGCTAAAGCAAATTTAGTAGCTGTAATTTCCAACGGAACAGCAGTTCTTGGATTAGGAGATATTGGACCAGAGGCTTCAAAACCAGTGATGGAAGGAAAAGGTCTTTTGTTTAAGATTTTTGCTGACATAGATGTTTTTGATATTGAGTTAGATGCTCAAGACCCTGAATTGTTTATTCAAACGGTAAAGGCAATGGCGCCAACTTTCGGAGGTATTAATTTAGAAGACATCAAAGCTCCCGAAGCATTTGAAATTGAACGTCGTTTGAAAGAAGAATTGGATATTCCGATTATGCACGACGATCAGCACGGAACAGCAATTATTTCTTCCGCTGCTCTACTAAACGCTTTGGAAATTGCAGATAAAAAAATCGAAGAAGTAAAAATCGTTGTTTCAGGCGCAGGTCCATCGGCTTTAGCTTGTGCCAAATTGTACAATGCTATTGGTGCCAAATTGGAAAATATATTTATGTATGATTCCAAAGGTTTGATTTGTAAAAACCGAACAGATTTAGATCCAATGAAAAAGTTTTTTGCCAGTCATACCTGCGACCTTTCTTTTGAAGATGCGTTTAAAAATGCAGATGTTTTCTTAGGACTTTCAAGAGCGGGATTGGTTTCGAAGGAGATGATAACTGCTATGGCGAACGACCCAATTGTTTTTGCTTTAGCAAATCCAGAACCAGAAATTTCTTATAAAGATGCAACATCTGTTCGTAAAGATATTATCCTAGCAACTGGACGTTCTGACCATCCTAATCAAGTAAATAATGTATTGGGTTTTCCTTATATTTTTAGAGGAGCATTAGACGTTCGCGCTACAACAATAAACGAAGAGATGAAGTTAGCTGCTGTGAAAGCAATTGCTTCATTAGCGAAAGAAACGATTCCTGAAGAAGTTATCGCTGCCTATGGTGAAAAGAACATTTCTTTCGGTCGCGAACAACTGATACCAAAACCATTAGACCCTCGATTAATTTATTATGTTGCGCCAGCAGTTGCAAAAGCAGCAATGGATTCTGGAGTGGCTAAAAATCCGATTTTAGATTGGGAAGAGTATGAAAACCAACTGAAAAGCAGATTAGGTTTAGATAATAAATTGGTTCGAAATATCACTTCAAAAGCGCAGCGCAATCCGAAAACGGTTGTATTCGCTGAAGCTGATAATGTAAAAATCCTAAAAGCAGCGCAATTAGCTTACGATGAAGGGGTTGCAATTCCAATTTTATTGGGCAAGAAAACGAAAATCCTTAAATTGATTGAAGAATACGCGATTGAATTACCAGAAGAAGTGGCAATTATCGACCCTAAGTTGGAGGAAGAAGAAAGAAGAAGAATTTCTTACGGTAAAGCATTTTTTGAGAAACGTAAACGCAAAGGAATCACGGAATTTGAAGCTATTCAATTGATGCGAGAGCGCAATTATTTTGGTGCAATGATGGTAGATTTAGGCGATGCTGATGCAATGATTACTGGTTTAACACGTAGTTATCGTTCGTCTGTTCGTCCTATCATTCAAACAATTGGCTTGGAAAAAGAGGTAAACACCGTTTCTGGACTTTACATTTTGAATACCAAAAGAGGACCGATGTTCTTGGCTGATACGACGATTAATCTGAATCCAACAGCAGAACAAATTGCCGAGATCACTAATAACGTGGCAAAAATCATTCGCAAGTTACAAGTGGTTCCAAAAATAGCCTTGTTGAGCTATTCAAATTTTGGTTCTTCGCCAGGTCCGGATTCAGAGAAAATGGGTAGAGCAGTTCGAATTTTGCACGAAAAATACCCTACACTTATTGTCGATGGAGAAGTTCAAGCAAATTTCGCTTTGAATGGTGAATTGATGAATGAAAAATTCTCTTTTTCTCACTTGGCAAATAAACAAGTAAACACCTTGATTTTCCCGAATTTATCTTCTGGAAATATTGCTTATAAATTATTGCAACAAATGACTGACAGCGATGCAATTGGGCCAATTCTGGTAGGTTTGAAAAAATCTATTCACGTCTTGCAACTAGGTTCAACGGTGCGAGAAATCACGAATATGGTAAAAATTGCAGTTATTGACGCTCAAAATAAATAAAGCTTATGATTGGTTCACTAAACGGCAGATTAATTGAAAAATATCCTACTGAACTACTAATTGAATGTGGTGGAGTTGGTTATGAAGTTAAAATTTCACTATACACATTTTCGCAATTATCTGAAAATGAGTCTATAAAGATTTACACGAAATTAATCGTTCGTGAAGATGCCCATTTACTGTATGGATTCTACACGAAAGATGAACGCGAAATGTTTAACTTTTTAATCAGCGTTTCAGGAATTGGACCAAACACTGCTTTAATAATGCTTTCCTCGCTTTCACCTGAAGAAATTGCAAATGCAATCCAAACGGAAGATGTCACAACGATTCAAAAAGTAAAGGGAATTGGAGCAAAAACAGCCCAAAGAGTAATTATCGACTTGAAAGGGAAAGTGTTAAAATTCAGTGGAGATACTGAAATTAACAATTCAAAAAACAATACAAATAGATTTGATGCGTTAACAGCATTAGTTTCGCTCGGTTTTGATAAAAAATCAGCTGAAAAAGTATTGGATAGAATCGATTCAGGAAGCGAAACCGTTGAACAACTCATAAAAGGCGCACTAAAGCTGTTGTAAAAGTTGAATGAAAACTAAAAGAATTGATAATTTGAGATTTATAAGTGCTTTAGCATCAGTTTTATTCCTGGTGTTATTCCTCACAATGGACGCTTATGGACAAACTGGTCCAGAACTTCCTTTCCCTATAATTAATCCAATGAATCCCTATCAAAACTTACCTCAAAGTTTTGATTTAGGCGATCCAACTTCCTTGCAGCAAAAAATTACCTACGACCCAATTACAGGAAATTACATTTTTACAGAAACATTAGGTAATGGGATTTTATATCGTCCACCGTCGATGATGACTTTGGAGGAATATTTAAAATACGAAGAGAAAAAATCTCAAACCTTAGATTGGCAAGAGATTATTGAAGAAGAAACGGCTGAAAACCGAACATTTGAACTGCCAATTAAGATTGGAAGTAAGGTTTTTGAAAATTTCTTCGGATCTGATGAAATCAAAATTATTCCTGGTGGAAATCTAGAACTTTCCCTTGGTGCAACTTCATCTCGTTACGATAACCCAATGTTGCCAATGCGCCAACGTCGAGTTACACGTTTCGATTTCAACCAAAATATCAACTTGGATGTCACGGGTCAAATCGGGACAAAACTGAAGTTGAATATGAAGTATAATACTGGTGCGACTTTCGATTTTGAAAATATTTCGAAATTAGAACACACTGGAAATGAAGATCAAATCCTTCAGAAAATTGCGCTTGGAAACGTAGCTTTAGATTTACCAACTTCCTTAATTCAAGGTTCTCAAACACTTTTTGGTGCGAAAACAACTTTGAAATTTGGTCGTGCTACAGTTGACTTGATTGCTGCTTCATCCAAAGGGAAAAGAACAGAAATCAACATTACAGGAAAAGCACAAATTCAAAAATTTGAGTTAAGTGCTGATAATTACGAAGCAAATCGCCACTATTTCTTGAATATGTATCACCAACAGCAATATGACACAGCGATGTCAACTTTGCCTGTGGTGAATTCAACAACTTTTATTACACGAATTGAAGTTTGGGTTACGAATAGAACTTCTGTTACTGAAAATACACGTAACGTTTTAGCATTTGCCGATTTAGGTGAAGCGAAACCGGAAAACTGGGAAGGAAATCCTGGAAATGCCTCAGCGAATGAAATTCCCGATAACGAAGCAAATGGCTTATATGAATGGGCAGCTAATCAACCTTTGGTTCGTGGATTCTCCAATTCTGTAACAGTTTTAGCTTCTCAAGTAAATGCTCCAGGTCCTTTTAATCAAGCAGTTGAATACGAGAAAGTTGAAAATGCACGAAAACTAGCAGAAAGTGAGTTTTCTTACAACGCATTACTCGGGTATATTTCATTAAACACTTCATTGAATAATGATGAAGTTCTTGCAGTGGCATATGAATATACTTACCGAGGAGAAACTTACCAAGTTGGTGAATTTTCAACAGATGGAGCTAGTGGACAAGAAGCTTTAATCTTAAAGTTACTTAAACCAACAATCACAAGTCCTAAAAACAAAGTTTGGGATTTGATGATGAAAAACGTTTATTCAATAGGTGCTTTCCAAGTAGATCAAACCGGATTTAAAATTGATATTCTTTACAACAACCCTGAAACGTCTGTTCCTGCGCCATTCGTTCCCTTAGATGGAGTGGATGGAAAACAGATTGTTACATTGTTGGATATGGACAAAATCAATCAAAACAATCAACCTTTTGCGGATGGTGTTTTTGACTTTGCTCCTTTTAATCAAGTAGCTAACAAAATCGACAACGGGGGAACAATCAACAAGAAAAACGGACGTATTTATTTTTCAACTGTTGAACCTTTCGGTAAAACGTTAGCTGATAAATTACAAGATGCAGGTATATCTCCAGTTATCATTAACAAAGTTGCCTTCACTGAATTATACGATTCAACAAAAACAGCAGCGCAACAAATCCCTAGTAAGAACAGATTTGTATTTAAAGGAGAATATCAATCTTCAGTGAGCTCAAATATTCCTTTAAATGTGATGAACGTTCCACAAGGTGCAGTAAGTGTTACAGCAGGAGGAATCAAATTAATTGAAGGTCAAGATTATACCATTGATTACGCCTCAAGTTCTGTGAGAATCTTGAATACAGGAATTCTAGAATCAAATACACCTATCAAAATTTCGATAGAAAGTAATTCTGTTTTTGGGTTCCAAGCACGGTCAATGATTGGAGGTCATTACGCTTACCGTTTCAATGAAAACATTAAGCTTGGAGCAACTTGGGTTAGAATGATGGAACGTCCAGTTACTCAAAAAGTAGATTTTGGAAGTGAACCATTCAAAAACAACGTAATCGGTGCTGATTTTGCCATTCGTACAGATGTTCCATTCTTGACGAAATTAGTGGATATGCTTCCAGTTATTTCAACGAATCAAATGTCAACATTCTCATTTACGGGTGAAGTGGCGCATTTAATTCCAGGGCAACCTAGAGCAATAAATAAAGAAGGAACTTCTTACATCGACGATTTTGAAGCAAGTCAAAGTGCGATTGATTTAAAAAGTGTTACCGCTTGGAGATTGGCGTCAATTCCACAAGGTCAACCAAATTTATTTCCTGAGGCAACAAAAAAAGATTTAAGTGCAGGTTTCAAACGTTCAAAATTAGCTTGGTATACGATTGATCCTTTATTCTATCAAAGCAATCAATTGACACCTCAGCACATCAAGCAAAATCCTCAAATGTTGTATGATAGTAGAATGCGTTTGGTAAATCAAATCGACATTTTCCCGAATCTTCAACAACAATACGGTTCTATTCCCAACATTGCTGTTCTAGATTTAGCTTACTATCCAAAAGAAAGAGGTAACTACAATTATGATACTACTAATACAGTTGATACAGCAGGTTTATTTATAAATCCAGAAAATCGTTGGGGCGGTATTATGCGCGCATTAACCACGAACGATTTCGAGATGGCGAATATTGAATTTATTCAGTTCTGGGTTTTGGATCCTTTCAATGAAGATGCAGAAGCTGTTAATCCTAATTCACCGCACACAGGTGGAGATTTATACTTCAACCTAGGAAATATTTCCGAAGACATTCTTCCCGATTCTCGTAAAAGCTTTGAAAATGGTTTGCCACCAGATCCAAGTTCCTCACTTACGAATAGTGTTGATACTACCTTGTGGTCACGAATTTCAACTCAGCAAATTGTTGTTAACGCGTTTGATAATGACGAAGCAGCTCGATTAAATCAAGATGTTGGTTTGGATGGCTGGAAAAGTGAAGAAGAGCGAGTGGCATATCAAAACTTTGTAAATTGGGTACAAGGAAACGCGGTTTTAAATCAAGAAACCAAAGACCGAATGATTGCCGATCCATCAAATGATGATTACACTTATTATTTAGATGACCGTTACGACCAAGCAACTTTAGACATTTTAAAACGATACAAAAAGTTCAATGGAATGGAGGGCAATTCTCCTACAACCAATGTTTCAAATAGCTTAAATGCTGATGGTTATCCAACACAAGCTACAAATGCGCCAGATATTGAAGATATTAATGCAGACAACAACTTATCTGAAAGTGAAAGTTATTTTCAATACCGAGTAAGTTTACGACCAAATGATTTGCAAACTGTGGGTCAGAATTATATTACCAATACACAAGTTTATCAAAATGGTACAAAAACTGAAACTTGGTATCAATTCAAAATTCCAATCCAAGACTTTGAAAAACGCGTTAATGGAATTCAAGACTTTAGATCCATTCGTTTTATGCGAATGTTCTTGAAAAACTTTGATGAGGAAGTGGTTTTACGATTTGCTAGATTGGAGTTAATCCGTGGTGAATGGAGACGTTATTACGACGATTTAACACAACCAGGATTGAGTGTTCAAACAGATCCAAATTTAACTTCATTTAATATTGCTGCTGTAAATATTGAGGAAAACGCACAACGTCAACCTGTAAATTATGTGGTTCCTCCAGGAATCGTTCGTGAGGTGGATCCTTCACAAGTTTATCAACGTCAGATGAACGAGCAAGCACTAGCTCTTGAAGTTTGTAATTTACAAGATGGAGACGCAAGAGCAGCTTATAGAAATGTTCAATTCGACGTAAGAACTTATAAAAAAATGAAAATGTTTGTACACGCTGAAGGTGTCAATCAAAATCAATTAAAAGATAAAGAACTTTCATTGTTCGTTCGATTAGGAACAGATTACGTTGAGAACTACTACGAATATGAATTGCCTTTGGATGTTACCGATTGGGGAACAACGCTTCCTGAAGGTATTTGGCCAGAATCAAATAATGTCGAAATTGTCTTTGATGATTTACTCGACTTGAAGAAGGAACGGAATAAAAAGATTGAAGATGGAATTGCTGGTGTTTCTTACGTAGTTGAATATTCAAAAACAGATCCACAAAACAATCAACGAAAACTTAAAGTCAAAGGAAGTCCGAACTTACAAGGTATGCGAACAATTATGGTCGGAGTACGTAATCCTTTGAAAAATGATCCTGATAATATTTGGCAACCCGACAATGGGGATGCGGAATGTGCAATTGTTTGGATTAATGAAATGCGTTTGACAGATTTCGTTAGTGAAGGAGGATCGGCAGCAATTGGTCAAATGCAATTACAATTAGCTGATTTCGCAACGGTTTCAGCTTCTGGAAATTATTCAGGAATCAACTGGGGAAGTGTAGAAAGCCGAGTGCAAGACCGTCAACGTAACGAACGAATTGGGGTAGATATGAATTCTACGGTTCAATTGGGACAATTTTTCGGAAAACAAGCACGCGTTTCATTACCATTTTTCTATGGATATTCTTTGGGAATTATTAATCCTGAATACGATCCATTTAATCCAGATGTTAAACTAGCAGATTACGATCCAGCAACTAGAAAAGAACGTGCGAAATTAGGACAAGATTTCACTTCAAGAAAATCATTCAACTTTACGAATGTTAGAAAAGAAGCAAAAGCTGGAGCAAAACCACATTTCTATCGTATTTCAAACTGGTCGGCAACGTATGCGTATGCTGAAAACCTTAGACGCGATTTCAATATCACTGAAGATTTAACAAAAACGTGGACAGGTGCATTGAATTACAATTACACGTTCCCTGGAAAAGCAATTGAGCCATTCAAAAAAATCAAAGCAATAGAAAAATCAAAATGGTTGCAATTGGTTCGTGAGTTTAATTTATTCTTGATGCCTAAAAACATTTCATTCACCAATGATTATTCACGTATCTACAACCAAAGACAGGTTAGAAACATCATCGTTCCAGATTATCAATTTGATGCGATTTTCCTTAAGCGCTTTGATTGGAATCGTAATTACCAAATTGGTTATGACTTAACCAAAAACATTAAAACAACTTTCACAGCAACAAACAAATCTATCTTTGAAGAAGGAAATCACGGTGTTGACAGAATAAATAATCCTGAAGGATATCGTGAGTTTTTGGATACAATTAATTCTCAAATTAAATCTTTTGGAAAAACGATGGAATACAACCAAAGCTATAGTTTGAGTTATAATATTCCATTTGATAAATTCCCACTTACGAATTGGATATCTGCCAATGCAAGGTACTCTGGCACTTACAATTGGCAACGAGCACCTCTTGGACAAACAGCATTTGGAAATACGATTCAAAATACACGTACTATAAATATGACGGGTCAAGCGAATTTTGTTACCCTCTACAACAAAATTCCTTACTTCAAAAAAGTTCTTGGAAACGGAAAAGGTAAAGCGCCAACTGCAAAAATCAATGGAGATGGTAAACCAGGTCAGACTAACAAACCAACTCCCCCAAAACCAAAAGAAGAATACAAACCCTGGAAACCAGTCGAGGAAATGACTCCGAAAGAGTTGAAAAAATATGAACGCTTGAAAAAACGCTTCGAAAAACGATTGGAAAGGGAAGAAAAACGAAAAGAAAAAGAAAAAGAAGAAGCTTCTCCTGTTGGTGAATTTGGAGTTAGATTACTAACAAGTGTGAGAAATGTTTCTGGTACATTCGCACTCAACGACGGAACTATGCTACCAGGATTTGGAGAAGAAACAAGTGTACTTGGTATGAACGGAAATACGTTTGGACTATCAGCATTTACCTTTGGAAAACAAGGATATTCCATTTTTGGAAGAGAAAATGGTTATAACGTAGCAACGCAATCTCGCGATAATAATTGGTTGGTTCAAAACGAGAATCTAAACAGACAATTCACAACAACACATTCAGCTAATTTAACCGGAAAAGCAACTTTAGAACCGTTTAAAGATTTTAATATAAACCTTAGTTTGACTCGTAATTATGGACGTAATTCAGGAGAATTCTACCGTTGGAATACAATCAGTGAAGCTTTCGAAAGTCAAAGTAAATTTGAAACAGCACGATTGACTTATTCAACAATAACTTGGAATTCAGCATTTGTAAAACAAGGACGTGAATATCAATCCGATGTGTTCTCAAACATGTTAGCCAACAGACAATCCGTTTCACAATTGATTGGTTCTCAAAATCAAAACTCATCTTCTTTGCCAAGTGGTTACTATACTGGATATTCTGGATCACAGCAAGATGTAGTTGTTGGAGCTTTCTTGACAGCTTACACTAACTCAAAAGTGAATGATAGAAACATTAATCCAATCAAAAATATTCCTTTGCCAAACTGGAATATTAATTACAGTGGATTGACACAATTTGCTTTCACTAAAAACTTCTTGAAGTCCTTCAAATTGAATCACGCTTACACTTCATCTGTTTCAGTTGATGGAATGCAAACGAACTTAAATTCAACAACAGACGCTTTAGGTTTTGCAAACTCAGTGGATATCAACAATAATTATATCTCGCCTTTGCAAGTTCAAAATGTTCGTATTTCTGAAAAATTTGCTCCGTTGATTGGAATTTTAGCAACTTGGAAAATCTTCGGCAAAACATTGACAACGAATTTCGAATACAAGAAAAGCCGCGATGCAACTTTATCTTTAAATAATAACCAAATAACTGAAAATTTAGGAGAAGAAATCACCTTTGGAACAGTTTTGAATATTCCAAAAGTTAAATTACCTTTTGACGGAATTAAACAAAATGACTTGATTATTAACCTAAACTTTAGCTACCGCGATAACTTAACTGTGATTCGTAAAGTAGTTGAAAGCACAAATCAAGCAACCGCTGGTCAAAAATCAATTTCAGTGAAATTAGACGCAAACCTTAAGTTGACAGATCACTTGATGGCTATATTCTACTACGACCAATCGTTGAATATTCCAGTAGTTCAAACTAGTTATGTTACGGGTTCAATGAAAACAGGTATCACAATTCGCTTTGACTTGAACGCTTTGAAACAATAATGAAACCTGAAATTAGAGTTGCAAAACGAGGAGACGAGCAAGCTATTTTTGAGCTAATTTGTGAACTTGCTTTATATGAAAAAGCACCTGAACAAGTCACTAATACTGCCGAACAATTAGCAATAGATTTATTTGAGGATAAAATTTGTGATGCAATCGTAGCAACACTTGAAGGTGAAATTATTGGTTTTGCCTTGTATTATGTTTCTTATTCCACTTGGAAAGGTCGCTGTTTGTACCTTGAAGATTTTTACGTGAAAGAATCAAAGCGAAAATTAGGAATTGGTCAAGTGCTTTTTGAAGAAGTTGTTTCAATTGCAAAAGCCCGAAAAGTTAAGCGAATGGATTGGCAAGTTTTGGAATGGAACGAACCTGCCTTAAAATTTTACAGAAAAAATAAAGCAATCCTCGACGGTGAATGGATAAATGGTCGATTATTTTTTGATTGAAACTATTTTCTTGATGATTCAGCATTCATCCTTTGATTTTACATTTGTTAGAATTCATATTTAGTTCAAATCTAGCTTCTTGCCGACCTTATTTTGTGCTTTTCGTTTAAAGGTGTATCTTTAAGCATCCAAATTGTTATTCCATGAAAATTGTTTTGCTTTCTTTTTTGATATTATTGAATATGTTTTCTTCAATTGCTCAATTAAATTCCTGGCAATCATTTACAGATTCTATCCCTACCCTTTCATCTCCAAGAGCATGTGATTTGAATAATGACGGAGTAAAAGACATTGTTATTGGCGGAGGAACAGATGGCGTAGCAAGCAATAATGGAATAATGGCTTTTAATGGAATTGATGGAACATTATTTTGGAAACGCTCAAGTAGAAATGAAGTTTTTGGAAGTCCAATTTTTCAAGACATTACAAATGATGGAATTAAAGATGTTTTTATTTCAGGAAGACAAGCACAATTATTAGCAATTAATGGATCAAATGGGCAATTAATATGGGATTTTTTTCCCTATTATGTCAACCCAGCAGATAGTGGACTTTATAATTTTTATAATCCTCAATTTATTCCAGATGTTAACAATGATGGAAAGCCTGATTTATTGGTAACTAATGGTGGAAATCATGCAGCTCCCGACTGGGAAACAAATAGACCGCCAGGACATTTAATGATTATTAATTCTATGAATGGTCAACTTATAGCAAAAGGAGTTGTGCCAGATAGTGCAGAAACGTATTGTTCTCCTTTGGTTGTTGATGTTCATGGAAATGGAAATTTATGGATTTTATACGGTACTGGAGGTGAAACACTTGGAGGTTCATTCTGGGCTTGTCCATTGAATGATTTATTACAATCTAATTCACTAATGAATTCTATTCAGTTAGATTCAGACCCAAATAAAGGTTACATTGCTCCTGCAGCTGTTTCAAAAAGCATGAACAATTCACATGATATCGTAATACAGAGCTTTGGCGGGAAGGTCAAAAAAATAAGAGGAACCGACTTTCAACAAATGTGGTCGTATCAATTACCAAATTCAGAATCTAGCGCTGAACCTGTTTTGGGTAATTTCGTCGGGGGAGATAATGTTCCTGATGTCTTGTCTATCATCTTTAAAGGAACTGCTCCTTCTTATTCTGAATTCTATCAGGTTTTGATTAATGGAATTACAGGAGCCGTAGAGTTTAAGGATAGCCTTGGGACTTTTACTTATCTATCCGCAAATGCAATAGATTTTGACAATAATGGTCGAGATGAAGGATTAGTTTCTGTCACTTATTTTGAAAATGGACATTATAAGCATCGCCTTCAAAAAATTAATTTTATCGACGGAAGTATCAGTCAAATTAGTTCAACAAAGTCGGGTGTTAACCTTGGATCAACACCTTTACTTACCGATTTAGATGGAGATAATTTAGTAGATTTAATCTATGTCGTAAAAAAAGACAGTTTAAATCCAGTTGGATGGAAAGGTATTTATGTTTACAGGGAGGAATTAAATATAAGCGTACCAAATTCAGGTATTGCGTGGGGTAGTTATTTAGGAACAGACTCAGATGGAGTATATAATTTAGATCCTGTTAATTGTGGACAAGGTAGTGTAATTGCCTCGGCAAACGTAACTCCGCCATCGTGCAATGGACTTTCCAATGGTTCAGTTTCTCTCACTCCAATTGCTGGTTCCGGACCATACACCTATCTTTGGACTACAAATAGCAACGAATCTTCGATTTCGAATCTTTCGGCTGGAACCTATTCTGTTATAGTTACTAATGCTGTTGGTTGCTATGAAATTAGAACATTCACTTTAAATAATCCATATTCCATTAGTTTTGGTGGTGTTGCTTCTCCTACTTGTTTAAACGGAGGAAATGGTTCTGCAACAGTTGGATCATCTGGCTGCCAATGTCAATTTAGCACCTGTACTTTTTTATGGGACAATGGAATCACTACAAAACCAAACAATACACTTACTAGTGGTTGGCATTCAGTGACAATTAATCATCCAGATGGTTGTATAGTTACAGATTCCGTTTTTGTTCCATCGGCTCTTCCAATTATTACAGACACGAACATTATTCATAACAATTGTTTTGGAACTAATCAAGGTTCTATCGAACTTGTTCCTTCTAATTACCCTCCTACCGTTTACAATTGGTCTAATGGTTCAACAACAGCTTTAAATGATAGTTTATTAGCTTCAACTTATTCAGTTATTGTATTTGACGCTCGTGGTTGTTTAGATACATTAGAATTTGTAATTACTGAACCTAGCCAAATACAGGTTTCCTCACAAGTACAAAATGTTTTATGTAACGGAAATGCAACAGGTCAAATTCAACTCCAAGCGCAAGGTGGAAATGGCGGATATGAATTTTGGATAAATGATGCAATCGGTAGTTCAGTTAATTCTAATTTAGTTGCTGGAATTTATTATACTCATGCATCAGATTCTTTGGGTTGTGTATCTGCAATAGAAATAATATCGATTACACAACCAAGTCCATTAAGTCTAAATTTAAGCTCTACAAATGAAATAATTGGTTTGGATGGAACAGCAACCGCATCGGTTAACGGAGGAACAGCTCCTTATACTTATTTGTGGAATGACCCAAATTCGCAACCTGAAAGTATCGCTGTTTACTTGAATAGCGGTTGGTATACAGTAGTTGTTACTGATGCTAATGATTGTCAGATTTCAGATTCAGTTTTTGTAGATGTAACTGCCGATTTAGCAGAAAATCAAGCAAATACATTTTTGATTTACCCTAATCCTGCAAAAGAAAACATTCAAATAGTTGGTGATGGAAAATTGATTCGAATTAGAGATACTCACGGAAAGTTAATTAAAGAAATGTCTTTTTCTAACCTTGTAAATATTCAAAATCTTTCTTCAGGAATTTACACCTTAGAGATTGAAACAGAAACTAACATCGTTAAATTCTTGAAATTTTCTAAGGTTGAATAACTTTTTTTATTTGAGTTTCTTTATTAAATAACAAAAGGTGCTTTTGTGATTCAAATGAAAAATAAATTGTGTATTGCAATCGTACCAGTATAATATTTGAATGTTGAAAATTAAAGATTTATTCGAAGTGAGAACTATTTTGTGATTGATAGCAAACAATGATTGGCCTTGAATTTCATGGTTTTAGCTACTAAACTGAAATTGGTTTATTTTTAGGATTTCTGTAAGAACATCTGCCAAAATCCAGTTTCAGAAAGGAGGTAAAATTGTTCGCAACGAGTTGTAAATATTAGTAAAACAATAATTTGCGAACAAAATAGAAATTTAGAGCCTTGATTTTTACCTTCGGTGCTGCTTGCGCGGTGATTCTTTTGATAAAGCAAAAGAATGGCAAAATAAATTAAATTAAAAACTCAAAATTTTATCTCAGTTTTAATAAGCGAAACTAAAGTTTATATCCACAAAAAAAATTGCTAACTAAGGCTTCTCAGAAAAATCACTTAATAAAAGTGTAACTCATTTTCTCTTTGAACTGCTCACCTTTTAAAATAATCGCTGAACCATCAATTTTACGATCCGAAAGTTCAGAAATATTGATTTTCAAATCTTTGTAAATATAAGCTTTACATAGATCGTTATTAGCTTTATGTATCAATTTTATGCTTCTAATTGGAGGCATTGATTTCGCAATTTCGGTTGAACCAATTAGTTCAAATGTATGTTCTTCACAGCCACCACCGTAACCAACTTTAAGCAAAAGAAAATTGCCTTCAATTTTCGCTTCGATGATTTCAATCGGGTCAGAGAAAGTTGAAATATCTCCTAATTTTGCTGTTATTTCGATCATTTCATTTGATTTTTGATCCTCTTTTGTTGTCGCATCTTTTGGTGTTTTACATGCAAAAAAGATTGGTAGCGCTATAAAAAGTAAAAGGTATTTCATATTCTATTAGTTTGTTTAAAATTAATAATTCTTTCCAAAGTTAATTGATTTGTGAATTGAATAATGAATAATTATTGTGCCAAGTTTTAGATTTTAAGTAGAAACAAATACTCTTCCTTCAAAACTTCTTTCACTTAACGAGTTATTTTTAACTTTGGCAAAAATTGAAATTATGGGATTATTAGATAATAAAATCGTTTTAATTACGGGTGCTTCTCGTGGAATTGGAAAAGCAATTGCAGAAGAATGTGTTAACCAAGGAGCAACTGTAGCATTTACTTACCTTTCTTCGGAAGAAAAAGCTCGTGCATTAGAGGCAGAATTGACTGCAAACGGAGGAAAAGCAAAAGGTTTCCGTTCGGATGCATCTAAATTTGACGACGCTCAAAAATTAGTAGATGACGTTGTTGCAGAATTCGGAACAATTGACGTTTTAGTAAACAATGCAGGTATCACACGCGATAATTTATTGATGCGAATGACTGAAGAACAGTGGGACGAAGTAATCAATACCAATTTAAAATCAGCATTTAACTTAACGAAAGC
>CAZDKE010000052.1:21880-22280 GCA_964506255.1 uncultured Lishizhenia sp.
GTACAACGTCCAATGTTGAAAGCACGTAAGGGCTCAATTATCAATATGTCTTCCGTAGTTGGTGTGAAAGGTAACGCTGGACAGGCAAATTACGCGGCTTCAAAAGCTGGATTAATTGGTTTTACAAAGTCTATTGCTGCTGAATTAGGTTCAAGAAACATTCGCTGCAACGCGATTGCACCAGGATTTATCGAAACAGAAATGACAGAAGCCTTAGACCAAAAAGTTGTGGAAGAATGGAGAAATGGCATTCCGTTGAAACGTGGTGGTCAACCAATTGACGTGGCAAATGCTACCGTTTTCCTAGCTTCAGATATGTCAGCATACATTACAGGGCAAACACTACACGTTTGTGGTGGAATGTTGATGTAATTCAATACTTAAATAAAATTCAATGAAT
>CAZDKE010000053.1:0-11437 GCA_964506255.1 uncultured Lishizhenia sp.
CATCGTTGATACTTACGGTGGAAAAGGTGCTCATGGTGGTGGTGCATTTTCAGGAAAAGATCCTTCAAAAGTAGACCGTTCTGCAGCTTATGCAACACGTCATATGGCAAAAAATGCAGTCGCTGCTGGATTGTGTGATGAAATCTTAGTTCAAGTTTCTTATGCAATTGGTGTTGCAAAACCATGTGGTTTGTATGTTAATACTTACGGTACTTCTAAAGTGGATAAAACGGATGGAGAAATTGCTGAAATTTTAAGTGAAATTTTCGATATGCGTCCTTACTTTATTGAGCAACGTTTGAAATTACGTAATCCTATTTACCAAGAAACAGCTGCTTACGGTCACATGGGACGTAAAAATGAAGTGGTTACAAAAACTTTTAAAGGTCCAGATGGAACAGTTATTTCAAAGGAAGTTGAACTATTTACTTGGGAAAAATTAGATTTCGTCGATAAAGTGAAAGCGGCATTTAACATCTAATCAAATAGATAAAAACACTGTAAATCCCGGTTCTAAAATATAGAATCGGGATTTTTAGTTATTAAACTTCCAAGCTTTTTACTTAGGCTAACTATTGATAAAATTTTATTTTAACTGAATAACTTTTAATCTAAATCTCGTAAAAATCTCTTATTATAGTTTGGAAAACAGATATATTAGAATTTCAAAACTCTTTCCGAAGAAGCGATAGCTTTATTTTTATTCGCCAATTGTCCACAAGCAGCATCGATATCCTTTCCGCGACTGCGACGAACATTTACGATAAGATTTTTAGATTCTAAATAAGAGGCAAATGCATCCACTTTTGCTGCATCAGCTTGTTGGAAAGCTCCGTCATCAATGGGATTGTATTCGATGATATTTATTTTGCAAGGAACACATTTCGTGAATTGTGCTAATTCAGCAGCATCTTCAATTGAATCATTGAAATCTTTGAAAATGATATACTCAAAAGTCACACGGCTCCCTGTTTTTTCATGGAAATAAATCAAAGCCTCACTTAACTCTTCTAAATTATTAGATTCATTAATCTCCATTATTTTATTTCGCTTTTCGTCATTTGCGGCATGCAAAGAAAGTGCGAGATTGAATTTTACATCATCGTCACCCAATTTACGAATCATCTTGGCGATCCCAGCTGTGGAAACAGTAATTCGTTTAGGTGACATTCCTAATCCTTTTTCAGAGCTGATAATTTCACACGAACGAACGACGTTTTTGTAATTCAACAAAGGTTCGCCCATTCCCATATAAACAATGTTCGTCAATGGCGTATTGTAGCGTTGTTCTGCTTGATTTTTAAGATAGACAACTTGATCTACAATTTCACCAGCAGTAAGATTTCTTAATAGTTTTAAACGACCTGTTGCACAAAATGTACACGCCAAACTACAACCTACTTGAGAAGAAATACAAGCAGTCATTCGGGACTTCGTTGGAATTAAAACCCCTTCAACAATTTTTCCAGTTTCAATTCCAAAAGCACACTTGATGGTTTTATCCTTACTAATTTGCTCGTCTTCAACGTGAATTGCATCGATGTAAAAATGTTCTTCGAGAAGGTTTCTAAAGCTCAAACTCAAGTTACTCATTTCTTCAAATGTGTGTGCATTTTTCTTCCAAAGCCATTCGTAAACTTGATTGGCACGAAACGATTTTTCACCTAATTCTTTAATGACAGTAACTAATTCCTCCAAGGAAAATTCACGGATGTTTTTTTTACCTTGAGGCATTTTGAATTTATCTGTTAAGCATTACAGGCATTACTAACATTAAAATGTCTTCATTTTCGTTAGTGTAAGTTGCTGGTGTCAATAATCCAGCACGACTAGGTTCACTCATTGCTAATTTTACTTCAACTGAATCTAGGTTACCAAGCATTTCAATTAAGAAACGAGAGTTAAATCCAATTTCCATATCATCACCATCGTAATTGCAAGTTAAACGTTCTTGAGCTTGATTGGAAAAGTCCATATCTTCTGCGAAAAGAACTAATTCAGAACCCGCCAATTTCAATTTGATTTGATGCGTCGTTTTGTTAGCAAAAATTGCAACACGTTTCATTGAACTCAATAATTGAAGACGATCCACTAATAACACATTTGGATTTTCTTTTGGAATTACCGCTTCGTAATTCGGGTATTTTCCTTCGATTAAACGACAAACAATCGTAATATCATTGAAAGTAAAAATCGCGTTTGATTCGTTGTATTCTAATAAAATTTCCTCATCACCTCTTAGGTTGCTTTTCAGCATATTCAAAGGTTTCTTAGGTAAAATGAACGCTGAACTACCATTTGCTTCAGCATCTGTTCTTCTATAACGAACCAATTTATGAGCGTCAGTTGCTACAAAGGTTATATCGCCAGGAGTAAAATGGCAATAAACACCACTCATAACTGGTCTTAAATCATCATTTCCAGTTGCGAAAAGCGTTTTGTTAACCGCTTTTAAAATAATTTCTCCTGAAATTTTGATTGCATTTTTATTTTCAATGTTTGGTAATTTCGGAAATTCTTCTCCGTTAAAGCCTGTCATTCCAGAATTACCATTATCATAAGTAATCTCAATCGCATACGTTTCTTGATTTACTCTAAATGTACACGGTTGGTCTGGTAAATTTTTAAGAATGTCAAGCGCCATTTTCGCAGGAACTGCAATTTTTCCATTTTCTTCGGATTGAACTTCTAAAGTTGTCACCATTGTTGTTTCTAAATCAGAAGCAGAAACTGTCAATTGACCATCTTTGATTTCGAATAAGAAATTATCTAAAATTGGTAAGTTATTGCTTGAGTTAAGTACACCTGAAATACTTTGTAAATGACGTAAAAGGGTTGTGCTCGACGTTATAAAATTCATAAAAATTATATTTAGTACAAAAATAATAATTCACGTGGATTAATGCGTCTATGTTCTTGTTTGAATTGAAATTTTCATCAAGTTTCTTTCATAAATTATCAAATAAGTTGGTTAACGTTCAAGCCTTTTACTAATTTATTATGATAAAAGTCACTCATTCACTATAATTTCTTCGAATAAACACTTTTAAAGCCTCTCTTTCAAGAATTTCGTATGCTAAAGTTTTGAAATCGTCATTCATTGTAACGGCAGTAAGAAATTTATTTTCTTGCAAATCAACGGTGTAGATAAATTGCTGAAGTTCAGTTCCCGAAAGTCGTATAAGACGAGATGCTATTTGATTGGTAAGTTCTTCTTTAATTGGTATCAACGTATTTAATTCAAACTCGATTTCTAAACCACAGCGATTGAAATCCTTTATTAATTGAGAAATTGTATTTTCAATAAATTCTTTATTGGCAAAAAAATCGTTGAGTTCGAGTTGGTTCAATATTTAAATATTTAGATGCAAAGTTAAAATTACGATTTGTTCCCTTAGTTTTGTGTCAAATTCAAATTTTATAATGAAACGACTTTTCGACATTCTATTTTCCTTATTCATATTACTGTTATTTCTACCGTTTGGTATTGTACTTTCTGTACTGATTATGCTTGAATCAAAAGGTGGTGTTTTTTACAAACAAGAACGAATAGGTAAGAATGGAATTCCTTTTTATTTATTGAAATTTCGTTCAATGCGCACCGATGCAGAAAAATTAGGAAAACTAACAGTGGGAATGCGCGATCCACGAATAACTAAAATTGGCTATTTCATTCGAAAGTTTAAATTGGATGAATTTCCACAATTTATAAATGTATTGAAAGGTGAAATGAGTATTGTTGGGCCACGTCCCGATGTGAAAGAATACGTTGATTTATATACTGATGAGCAACGAACTATCTTGTTTGTTAAACCAGGCATTACAGATTATGCTTCTTTGGAATATTTTGAAGAGAGTGATTTATTAGCAAAATCTTCCAATCCTGAAAAAACGTACATCGAAGAAATAATGCCTGCGAAAATTAAGCTAAACCAAAAATACATTGCCAACCCAACTTTATTGGTTGATTTGAAGATAATTTTCTTGACAGCGAAAAGGATTTTGGTGAAGTAGGTATATTAAATGGAATAGCAATAATTAGTAGGTTTTGAATTTTTAGGCCTCCACATCCGAAATCAAAAAGAAACTTCCAATAACCAAAAGTGTATCTTGTTTGTTTAGTGTAGTAATAAGTTGTTTAATAGTTTGATTTACTTCTTGATGTACAGCTTTTATATTCAGATTCCTTTCTTTAATTTCTTGAAGTCGGTCAAAGGTTTGGCTTCGTTCATTTTTAAATGTACAAAGGTGAATTTCGGCATTCTTCGGGAAGAGTGTTATCATTTCTTCAATTGCTTTGTCTTGTGATGCGCCAAATAGAATGGTAAGCTTTGCGTTTTCTGAAAGCTTTAACGATTTCAAAGTTGCTTCAATTCCTTCTTTATTGTGCGAAACATCTAATATCAAAGTTGGATTCTTTTGTACAATTTCCATTCTACCATAAAGTCCGCTGTTTCGACGGAGGTTTTTAAGCGCTTTTTCAACTAAATTTTCATTTACAGAGAAGGAAAGTAGTGAAAGAGTTACTAAAGCTGTTTTTAAATTTTTAGATTGATAACCCGTTAATTTTAGCTCAATTGGAAGATGAAATTCTTGTGCGAAAGTGATAGAAGTATTTTGTTCTTGAGCTTTCTTTTCAAAAATGCTAGTAGTTTCAATTTGTCTTTCGCCAATAACAATAGGTCTTTCATTTTTAATTATTCCTGCCTTTTCAAAAGCGATTGCTTCTAAGTTTTCACCTAGAAATTGTGTATGGTCTATGCCAATATTCGTAATGACTGAAATTAATGGCTGTACAACATTCGTTGCGTCTAAGCGTCCACCCAAACCTGTTTCAAGCACAACGATACTACAATTTTCTTGCTGAAAATAACATAAAGCCATTGTAAATGTAATCTCAAAGAAAGAAGGTGAAAAGTTAAGTTCAATTTGTTTAATTTTCTCACAGAAAGCAATTACATATTCTTGTTCTATTTCAATCCCATTAACACGAATTCGTTCGCGAAAATCATAAATATGGGGTGAAGTAAATAATCCAACTTTTTCTCCTTTTTCAACCAATAAACTCGTCAAAAAAGAACAGGTTGAACCTTTACCATTTGTTCCAGCAACATGAATGAATTTTAGCTTTTCTTGCGGATTATCAAATGCTTGTAATAAAGATATAGTGTTTTCTAATCCTGGTTTATAAGCAGAAGCACCTTTAAATTGATAAGAAGGAAATTGTTCAAAAAGCCAGTTAATGCTTTCTTGGTACTTATTTAGCATCAATTTGAACGGTGTAAAAAGCGTAGGCTGTTCCAGAACCTGGATCTTTTTTGTATTTCACTTGCTTCATAACTTCTGCAATTACCTGATTGATAATACGTTGGTCGGTACAAGTGGATTTTGATTTAATACAAGTTGCTGCAAATACATCTCCGTTAGCGTTAATACTTAATTTCAAATGTATTTTAGAATCAAAATCAGTATCATACGATGGAAGGGTAGCATCATTTAGTCGTGTTCTTGCTTTACCATCTCCAGCTCCAGAAGGTCCATCTCCAAATTCTCCGTCACCTGGGCCACCAAAAGGGCCATTTCCAGCACCATTTCCATTTCCTGAGCCACCAGATCCAAAGGGGTTGTTTCCTTGTACAGATGTAGATGCTTGGTTGTTTGGGTTATTGCCGTTGGTTTTGTTTGAGCTTCCAGTTTTTACAGTTGTTTGACCGTTTTTGCTAGTTAGAACTTGTTGAACTTGTTCTTTTGGTTGGTCGATTGGGTCATTTGTTGGTGTTCCTCCGCCAGCGCCACCAGTTTCAACTTTCAATTCTTTTAATTCTAATTCTTCCAAGGTTGTTTCAGTATTTACCAAAACATCTTGTGGTGGTGGATCAGCAATTTGATATGTAACAAGGAAGAAAACAATTAAAACTAAAATCACAGTAACTATCGCACTAATCCATCCGATTTTTATATCTCTTGGATCAGCGACACGTGCATTAAATAAGTTTAGTTTCTCTGCCATAATTTATTTATCATAAGCTAAAACAGGATCCCAACCATTCGCTTGAGAGAGCGCAAGTACATTAAAGACTGCCTCATAACTAGCTTTGTGGTGTCCTGCCACTTTTAATTTCATTTTACCTGATTTCTCAACGGCTGCTGCAGTGATTTCTTTAATTTCATCAAAATCCATTGGATTAGCTAAATCTCCACCCGGCATTACCACATAGCGATTATCCTCTGTAATGATTACCATTGCCTCAACTGGATCTTTGACAGGTTTTAAATCTGCATCTGGTTTAGGTAAGTCGATTGGCGTTTGATTATTTGCCATTAAACTCATGATAATAAAGAAAATCAGCAATAAGAATACAAGGTCGGTCATGGAAGCCATACCACCTTCTACTTTCACATTATTTCTGGGACGAAGATCCATTTCTTATTTATTTGGTTGGTTTAATAAATCCATAAATTCTAACGCTGCGTTTTCCATTTGGTACACAACTTTACCAATTTGTCCAACAAGGAAGTTATAGCCCATAAAAGCAATAATACCAACAATTAGACCTGCAACAGTTGTTACCATCGCTGTCATAATACCTGGGGCAATCGTTTTTAACTCTAAAGTCGAAGCATTTTGTAAGTCAATGAAAACGACAACCATTCCGATTGTTGTTCCTAGAAATCCAATCATTGGTGCAGCACCAGCGGCAGTTGCTAAGAAATTCAAACGTTGTTCTAAGCGCAGGATTTCAAATTTTCCTGTATTTTCAATCGTTGCAGCAATACTTTCGTTTTTAGCAGAACCAATTCTAGAAATACCTTTTCCAAGCATTTTAGCAATCGGGCTGTCAGATGAATTACAAATATCTTTTGCGCCTTGTAGATTTCCATTACTAATTTGACTTTTAACATTGTTTAAAAAACCTTGTTCTTCTTTTGTTGCTTTTCTTAATGCTAGAAATCGTTCAACAAATACAAAAATGGTATAACCAAACATTATTAGCAATATCAAATTGATTATCCATCCAATTCCTTGATTTGATTGGTCGATGATATCCCAAATCGGAACATCCTTAACTCCTGTTGCAGGTTCCGCAGCACCTGTATTAATTCCTGGATTGGCTTGTAGAAAGAAAAATGAACTCATATTATTTAAACTTTAAAATTGTTATTTGTTACGATACTAATAAAAAAACACCGATACCCGCAAAGTATCCAATAGCAGCTAATGCTGAAATTCTTGTTAAATACCAGAAGAAAGATATTTTTTCCATTCCCATTGCTACAACTCCTGCTGCCGAGCCAATGATTAACATAGAACCTCCTGTACCTGCTGCATAAGCGATGAAGTGCCAAATGGTTGCATCTGTTTTTTGTGTGAACATACCAATACTGGCTGCTACTAAAGGAACGTTATCAATAATTGCCGAAGCAACACCTAATAAAGTAATGAACACACTTTCATCAATTTTTGCACTTACTGTTTGACCAAAGTTGAAAATCATACCTAAAGATTCCATTGAAGCGACAGTCATTAAAATTCCTAAAAAGAATAGAATCGAAGGCATTTCAATTTTACTTAAAGCTTTTAAGGTTGGCCCGTGATGAGTTTCTCCACCTAACTTTTCTCTTTCATTATGAGAAAAATGAATAGATCTATTTGCTAAAATTTCTGCAGTTATTGCCATTACACTCAATGACATCATCATTCCAATGTAAGGCGGCAAATGCGTAAGGGTTTTAAATACAGGTACCATTATTATCATAAATAAACCAAAGATTAACATAAAGGCTCCGTGTTTATTTTGATGTTCGTGTGTTTCTTCTTGATCTATTTCACCTTTAAATATAGACATAAATGAAGCAATAATTAAAGGAATTACTGTACAAACTATTGCTGGTAATACTAATAGTTTCATTACCTCCCCAGTTGTGATTTTATTCGCCATCCAAAGCATTGTTGTTGTAACATCCCCAATTGGAGTCCAAGCTCCGCCTGCGTTTGCTGCAATAATTATAAATCCAGCATACCACATTCTTGTATCTGCTTCTTTGATTATTTTTCGAAGAATTGTTATTAATACAATAGTTGCGGTTAGATTGTCAATGATTGCAGAAAGCAAGAATCCTAATATTGCGACAATCCAAAGAATCTTTATTTTCTTTTTAGTTTTAATTACATTTTTAATAGATGCAAATCCTTCAAAATGGTCAATCATTTCAACAATTGCCATAGCACCCATTAAGAAAATAAGAATTTCAGCAGTTTTTCCGAAATGATGTAAAAGAGTTGTTTCTAAAAGCTCTGATTTAATTTCATGATTCGCTTCTCCAATAGAAAATAGTTTTCCTGTGTGTGGGTCAATCCAATTTTGGACGCCATCAATATTAAAAGCAATGGTGGTCCAACAGATTACCATCATTAACAAAGCGGGAACTAATTTGTCAATCTTAAGGGAATGTTCCAACGTAATTGCTGTATATCCCAAAATGAATGTAGCAAGAATAAATAATTCCATTCTTTTAGATTTATTGAACTAATTGTTTTAAAGCAATTTCAAAGGCTACTTTTGCGATACCTGTGTGTTTTGTATTTACTTCAAATGTTTTTTCTAAAGCATTTTTAATAATTGCACTTGTGTCTTCAAAAATTAATTTGTCTTCGATGCTTTTTAAGTCATTACTCATTAAATAAGCAAAAACGCGCGCCATACCACAATTGGCAATGAAGTCTGGAATCAATGCCAAGGAAGCATCTGCCTTTTCAGCGATTGAACCAAAGAAAATTTCAGGGTCAGCGAAAGGTACATTTGCACCTGAAGAAATTACTTTAACACCTGAACTTAACATTCTATTTAGTTGATCCTCAGAAATCATTCGACTTCCTGCGCAAGGTATAAAGACATCTGCACTTAAATCCCAAATTTTAGAATTAATTTCATCGTAACTCATTAAATTTGAGTGAACTAATTCATTTCCGTTTTTGTTAAGGAATAGTTCTTTTATTTCTGCAAATGTAAATCCGTTCTCGTTAATCAATCCACCAACACGGTCAATAATCCCAACCACTAAAGCGCCATTTTGAGCTAAATAATAAGCAGCAGCTGAACCAACATTTCCCCAACCTTGAACGATAACTTTTTTACCTTTTAATTCTCCACCCCAAATATCAAAATAGTGACGAATAGACTCAGCAACACCATAGCCAGTTATCATATCTGCGACTACGTATTTTCTTGCTGTGTCTGGTGTAAATGAAGCATCTTCTATAATTTTTAAAACACCTTGGCGCAATTGACCAATTCTATTGATTTTCTGTGATTCTTTTGGTTGAAAATGACCATTAAAAACACCTTCTTGTGGGTGCCAAACTCCACAATCTTCTGTGATAGGAATAACTTCATGAATTTCATCAACATTTAAGTCGCCACCAGTACCATAATAACTTTTTAATAAAGGAGAAACTGCAGCATACCAACGACGTAAAACACCTTCTTTACGTGGATCTTTTGGGTCAAAGTTGATTCCAGATTTTGCACCTCCAATTGGTGGACCGGCAACAGTAAATTTCACTTCCATTGTTTTAGCAAGTGATTCTACCTCACGCTTATCTAAACCTTTTCGCATTCTTGTGCCACCACCAGCTGCACCACCTCTTAGCGAGTTGATAACAACCCATCCTTCAGCCTCTGTCTCAGCATCTTTCCATTCAAAGACAATCTCTGGACGTTTATTTTCAAATTTTTGGAGTAAATCTTTCATTCAATCAATTCTACGAAATTCAGACAAAATTATAAAAATGAATGATTGAAGTCTTGATTTAATCGATACTTACCAACAACTAGAGTGTGGATAAGTGTTATTTTTGGGATTTATGAAAAGCTCCTGAGCAGACTTCAGTTTTAGCTCCTGTGACACTTTTAATAGTAGTTGTTTCATTTCTTAAATAAAGTGCTCCCAGAAAAGCAAAAATAATTGCTTCTTTGAAATCGATGATCTCTTCAGAAGGAACAATAACTTTACCTTTAAAGAAAAATTTAATTCGTTCAATTAGAAAAGAGTTTTTTGCTCCACCTCCTGTTATATAAACTGAATTTAACTTTTCGTTATTAAGAGTACTACTAATTTCAATTGCCGTGTGTTCAACTAGTGTTCTCAATTTATCTTCCAACTTTTCAATTTTGGAAATTATTGGGTTGAATTCTCTTTCTAGCCATTCAGTCCCCAACGATTTTGGTGGTGATTTATGAAAATGGGTCAACTTTTGAAGTTCTTCGATAATTCTGAAGTTGATTGTTCCTTTTCGTGCAATTTCACCATCTTTATCATAGGAAAGGCTTATTGATTTTACAGCGTCGTTCAATGGTAAATTACCTGCGCAAATATCAAAGGCAATGATTTCATTGTTTTTTTTGAAACTGATATTTGTAAAACCACCTATATTTAGAAAAGCGTTTGCTTTATTACTAAATAAATGAAAATCACCGATTGGAACTAAAGGCGCACCTTGACCTCCAGCTACCACATCTAAGGTTCTAAAATCGTTAACGACATCAATTCCAGTTTTGAAAGCTATTGTCGTTCCACATCCAATTTGATAAGTAAATCCATTTTCGGGTTGATGAAAAATAGTTTGACCGTGTGAAGCAATTGCATCAATGTTTATCTTTTCAATTTTGTGTTGAACTATAAATTCAATAACACAATCTGCATAAAATTTCCCGATTTGTTTGTCAAGTTTTAAAATTTCAGGAACAGATAGGTTGGTAGCAATTTGAAGTTGCGTTAAAATCAGTGGGTTGTATGGAACTGTTTGATAGTTAATAAGTTCAAAATCAACTTCTTCATCTTTAAAGTTGAATATAACGTGAGCAATATCCAAACCATCCAAAGAAGTTCCAGACATTAAACCTATAATTTCGATTTTATTCTTGTTTAATTGCTTATTCAAAACAGAAATTCGTTTATTTTTGTCAAAATTAATTTAATTCGTCAAACTATGAATTTTGAATTGTCTGAAGAGCAATTGGCAGTAAAAGAAGCTGCTAGAGATTTTGCACAAAACGTCTTGAAACCAGGAGTTATCGAAAGAGATAGCTTACAAAAATTTCCAGCAGAACAGATTAAGCAATTAGCTGAACTTGGTTTTATGGGAATGATGGTTGATCCAAAATACGGAGGAAGTGGAATGGATACATTGTCATACGTTTTGGCAATGGAAGAAATTTCTAAAGTTGATGCATCAACATCAGTGTGTATGTCAGTTAACAACTCATTGGTTTGTTGGGGATTAGAGAAATTTGGTACAGAAGAGCAAAAACAAAAATACTTAGTTCCACTAGCGAAAGGTGAGAAAATCGGTGCATTTTGTTTATCAGAGCCAGAAGCAGGTTCGGATGCAACGTCTCAACGTACAACAGCTGTTGATAGGGGAGATCACTACATT
>CAZDKE010000053.1:11447-21750 GCA_964506255.1 uncultured Lishizhenia sp.
AACGGAACAAAAAACTGGATTACTAACGGTTCTTCAGCATCAATTTACTTAGTAATCGCTCAAACGAATGTAGAAGCAGGTCACAAGGGAATTAATGCATTAATCGTTGAAAGAGGAATGGATGGTTTCATCGTTGGAGCAAAAGAAGATAAAATGGGAATCCGCGGAAGTGATACACATACTTTATTGTTCAACGATGTAAAAGTTCCAAAAGAAAATAGAATTGGAGAAGATGGGTTTGGTTTCAAATTCGCGATGAAAGTTTTAAGTGGAGGACGTATTGGTATCGCTGCGCAAGCATTAGGAATTGCAGGTGGTGCTTACGAGTTAGCTTTAGATTATTCAAAACAACGTAAAGCTTTTGGTAAAGAAATTTACAAGCATCAAGCAATCGCATTCAAATTGGCGGATATGGCAACTGAAATTGAGGCAGCGAGATTGTTAGTTTATAAGTCAGCTTTGGACAAAGATATGGGTAGAAATTACGACCAATCTTCAGCAATGGCGAAATTGTATGCTTCGAAAGTAGCAATGGAACAAACGGTGGAAGCTGTTCAGATTCACGGAGGATATGGTTTCGTGAAAGAATACCACGTTGAGCGTTTAATGCGCGATGCAAAAATCACACAGATTTATGAAGGTACTTCTGAAGTTCAAAAAATCGTTATTTCAAGAGGTATTTTAGGTTAAAAATAACTCAATTTATATTTAAAAATCCCGGAGCGAAAGTTTCGGGATTTTTTTTTTGCTAACAGTCACATTATTAATTAACAAAGTGAACAAGTTTGAGTTCTTCGTGTTAATTTTACAGTATAATTTTTTTAAGAGTTTATGAATAAAAGAAATATTTCTTTGAGCAATTCTAATGTTGTAACATTTATTACTTGTGGTAATATGAATTCAGTCTACAACAATCAGTTAACTTCAATTGAACCAAAATCTATGAATGCTCGACGGTATTCATTTTTTGTTTTATTGAGTAGCTTTTTTTCGTTAATGATGTTGTTGAGTGGAGGAGTTTGGGGGCAAGTAACCGTTAGCTGGAGAAACGAAGCTACTAATGGAAATTGGGAAAATGGAACAAATCCCTGTAATGAGATTGGAACTTCAAATTCTCAATGGTGGTATGGAAGTTGGTCGCCGAATAATGCAAGAAATAGACCAGATTGCTTCGGAAGTCATATACTTAATTTTGATAACAATCATCAACTTTCAATGTCGCTCGGTTCTCTTTCTTTCAATGTTCATCAAATCATTTTTGCAAGTGGGAATTCAAGTTCAAGAACAATTGGTTCAGTTGGGAATGGGACTATAAATTTCTTTGAATTTTCAACAACCTGGCCAAAAATTCAAAATAATTCGGGTGCAACTCATACTATTAATTCAGCAGTTGTTGCAAGCCCAAATAGTGGTAATAATTTGGAGCTTGTTGCCTCTTCACGAGGCTTAATTTTTGGCGGAACAATTAATAACAATGGAAGAAGCATTCAAATTTATGGAAATAATTCATCCCTAGACGCTTCAAATCGTTTTATAAGTTTGGGTGGTATTGTTTCTGGTTCAGGTGTATTGAATGTTTCTCAATTTGGTGCGGTAAGATTAAATGCAGCTCACACATATACTGGTCAAACACAAATTGACAACGGTGAATTGTGGATTGAAAGTGCTGGTTCAATTTCAGGAAGTAGCGGGATTTTCATTGGAAACGGTGGACAGATGGCAAATGTGGCTAAATTATGGTTGTCAAATGCTACTGGAGGAACGACATTCTCTAACAATGTTACAATCAACAACGGTAACACCACTACTCGTTACATTGGAGGATTAAACACTTCTGGTACTCATACATTCTCTGGAAACATAACTAATAATTCCGCAGGTGGAGTTTATTTATCAGCTGAATTGGCGGGTGGAACAACCGCTTTTTCAGGAGTCGTATCTGGTTCGAATCCAGTGCTTACAAGTGGCGCAGGAACATTAATTTTAAGTGGTAGTAGTGCAAATACTTATTCTGGTATAACTACTTTAGATGCTTCAACAACTGTCTTGAATAAATCAGCCAATACCATTGCAATACCGACCAACACTACACTAAATACTGAAAAAACACTACGAACTGATGCTGCAAATCAATGGGGAACAGGAACCCCTCCTTTATTAACTATCAATGGAAACGGTTTTTTTAATTTAAATAACAACAACCAAAAAGTAGCTTTGGCAAGTGCTTCAGCAACAAGTTCAGTTACTCTTGGTTCAGGAACGTTAAATATTGATAACACTTTTTCAGATACTTATGCTGGAGGAATTAGTGGTACGGGAGGTGTTACAAAAACGAATGCGGGTATCCAAATCTTAACTAATTCTTCACTTACTTATACAGGAGCAACAACAATTACTGCTGGCGAAATTAGACTTCAACCTACTTCTAATGCAACTTTTGCTTCACAAATAGTATTGAATGGAGGAACTTTAAGCACAACAGGTATAACATCTACAAGAACTTGGACGAGCTCCTCAACTTTAAATCTCAATACTAATTCAACAATTGCTCTAGCTTCATCTACAGCACACACATTGACATTTGCTAATAGTAGCGCTGTTAATTGGACTTCAACAGCAAACCTAGTTATTACTGGTTGGTCAGGAACATATAACGGAACTTCAAATGGTACCACTGGAAAAATATTTATTGGAAATTCAGCATCAGGTTTAACAAGTTCACAATTAGCAAGAATTTACTTTTTCAATGGAACTAATCATTACACTGCTGTTCAGCTTTCGACAGGTGAAATTGTTCCAACTGCGAATATTGCTATGTTTTGGGGCGCAACAACTACAGCTTCTTGGACTGCAACTACCGGTACAAGATGGGATACCTCGCCAACAGGCACCACTTTTGGCACCACTTGGGTAACAGGAAGAGCTGCGGTTTTTAATGTAGCAAGTAGCGCAATTACTGGTGCTAGTACTGATGTGGCTAGTATTACAGCTAATGAAAATGTAACGGTAACAGCATCGGGAACTTTGGGTACCAATTCTGCAGTAGTACCAATTTTTGTTGCATCAGGTAAAAACTTTAGTTTAAGTGGTCAAGCTTTAACTTCTTCTGCAACGGCAGGGTATATTAAAAACGGACCGGGTACATTGCAACTTAGCGGTGGAACTTTTGCAGGTGGTGTTACTCTTAATGACGGTATGATAGCTGTGGGGGGGGTAAATGCAATGGGTCAAGGTGGTTCATTAACCATTAATGGCGGAACTATAGGCGGAATAGCAACCAGAGATTTAACAGGTAAATATACTGGCGGTATTACCGTTGGGGGTGATTTTGCTTTAGGATCTTCTACTTCACCTGCAAACTCAACCGCAGCTTTAACATTCACCAATAATACTTCTTTAGGTTCCTCCGCAACAAGAACGATCACATTAGGTGGTACTGGAGTAATGACTTGGAATGGAATTATAAGTGGAACAAGTTCAAACCTTGTTATCAATTCATCCGTTGCAGGTGCACTTATTTCTTTAGGTGGTGCCAACACATATTCAGGCACAACTACAATAGGATCTAATGCAACACTAAGATTAGGTGCTGCTAACGCATTACCAGTAGGTGGTGCTGGTTTGATTTTAAATGGCGGTACATTAAGCACGGGAGCATCAACCGGATTTTCAGTAGGATCTCCTTCCACAAATGCTGGAACTTTAAACTTAGCCGCGAATTCATCAATTTCACTAGGCACCGGGAATCACTCTATCTATTTTGCAGCCAGTAACGCGGTTACATGGAATGGCTCTACATTAACCATAACTGGTTGGACCGGAAATGATGGTGAATCTGGAACAGCGGGCAAAATTTTTGTTGGTAATAGTGCTACTGGATTAACAGCAGATCAATTAGCGAAAATCACAATTAACGGAAAAGCTGTAACCCAATTAGGTACGGGTGAAATTGTTCCTCGAGCAACTTTGTATCGTTCGGCTCAAACAGGAAATTGGAGCTCGACATCAACTTGGCAAAGAAGTTTGGATGGTGGTGCAACTTGGGTTGCTGCCATAGCAACTCCAACAAGTGCTGATGGGACAATTACAATTAGATCTCCACACACCGTTACACTTGATGCTGCTATTACTATCGACCAAACTATCGTTGAGCAAGGAGCAACAGTAATTCACTCATCTGCAAATACAATTACTGTTGCAAATGGTACTGATACAGATTTAACCATAAATGGTATTTGGAGAAGGACAGTTGCATCAAATACGATTTCAATTAATTCAGGAGCTACAATAATTGTTGGCACAACTGGAGAATATGAACATGCAGTAGATGGGGGTTCCTTACCTATTGCAACATGGAATTCTGGTTCAACTTTAACAGTGACAGGGTTTGTTTCTGCAACAACATTCAGTGCAGGAATTGGTCAGGCATTTTCAAATGTATCTTGGAATTGTACAAGTCAAGCTGCTGATGTAATCTTAGAACCTACTTCAACTTCAATAACTGGATTATTTAAAGTTTTGTCTACAGGTGCTGGGTCAAATATAATTGCACTTGGAAATACTGGAACTACAAGATCATTAACAGTTGGTTCTCTTCAAGTAAGTGGAGGTATATTTGCTGTTGCTGGAGCAACAGCCAGTGCAGCTATGAATCTTAATGTATCAGGAAATTGTACTATAGATGGTGGTTTATTACAAGTTTCAAGAACAATTGGTTCAGCCAATACTTTAACCGTTAATGGCACAACAACTTTATCTAGTGGTACATTCTATATTCAAAATGCTGGCGTAGCAACTGCAAATTCAAATGTGAATTCAGCTATTTTAATTGGTAATGTTACAATAAATGGAGGGACATTAGATTTGGTTCCAACGGCTAACGATTTAGGTCCGGGAAGAGTTTTTGTTCGCGGCGATTTGATGTTGTCTTCCGGAGCAATACAAAATACAAGAAATGTAAGTACCGGTTCATCGGGAATTTATTTTGATGGTTCTTCAACTCAAACATTCACACATTCTGGTGGTACACTTTCAACAGCTTCTGGTGGAGTGGGACGTCGTTTCTTCTACAAAACAAGTTCTGGTCCAACAATTAATGAGGTTTATAGTGCATCATCTGCTCAAATAACCGTTAATGGAACAGAAGGGTCAAGTATTCCTGCAGGTTATGCATCTTGGCCAACATCTGGTTCAACAATCAATAATGTAACAATCGACAATAGTGCTGGTGTTACATTGAGCGCAGCTAAACAAATAAATGGCGCTCTTACTTTAACTTCTGGAAAATTAACAACGAATGGAAATGCCTTAACTTTAGTAAATAGTACGACAGGTTCAAGTTCAAGTTATATCGTTGCTGATGCAACAGGAACTGTTACAATGAATGCAGTATCATCTACAAAAACGATTCCAATCGGAACAGCTAGTTCTTATGCACCTTTAGTCATTAGCGCAGGTTCTTCAACCAATTATGCCACTTATGTCTCTTCAACTTTACCATGCGCTGTTGGTAATGCTGATGCAGTTGTCAATCTTGCGTGGAATATTAATGGTTCAAATGCTCCATCAAATGTTGTTTTTCAATGGAATTCTGGGAATCAAGGAAGCTCTTTTAACCCTGCGAATAATTGTGAAGTTGGTCAATATGGATCTTCTTGTCCTTATACAGCTACAACGATAGGAGTTGTATCAGGTTCAGGTCCATATACATTGAGTGTGAGTTCAGGTTTGGCATCCGGCAATAATATTTATTCCATTGGTAATTTAAATTCTATTGTGCCAGCAGGGCCGTCATTAAACACGGCTGTTTTGTCATCATCTTTAAGTACTACCTACGGCACCGCATCTTCTGGAGTTAGCTTTACCACTAGCGGAACCAACTTAACGGCTAACATCACCGCAACAGCACAATCGGGTTATGAAGTCTCAACAGATAACACATCTTTTACTTCTACTGTATCAGTTTCTAATAATTCAACTGTTTGGGTTCGTTTAGCTGCAGCACAGCCTGTAGGCAACTACAATGGTGCTACTGCAGTCGTTTTATCAAGCACAGGTGCAACAAATGTGAATGTTACCACTTCAGCATCAGGAAATACAGTTTCACAAAAAGCATTAACAATAACAGGAATTTCAATTGATAACAAAACTTACGATGCAACAACATCAGCTACAATATCTGGAACGGCGGCTTACTCCGGTTTAGTTAATGGTGAGTCATTCGTCATTTCAGGTTCACCAAGTGCAAATTTCAATAATAAAAATGTTGGAACTGCTAAACCAATAACGGTGAGCGGATACACTGCCCCAAGTGCGAATTATTCCATAACACAACCTAATTCACTAACGGCTGAAATTACCGCTAAAGCATTAACTGTTTCGAGTGCGGCTGTAACCTCAAAAACGTATGATGGAACAACTTCAGCAACAATTACGGGTACGTTAGTTGGTGTTGAATCGGGCGATGTGGTAACGTTTGCTGGTACTGGAACTTTTGCAGATGCAAATGTTGGTACAGGAATAACTGTTACTTCTACATCAACATTAGGCGGTATAGATGCTGGAAACTATTCCTTAACCCAACCAACGGGATTGACGGGGAGTATCACCCAAACTTCACAAACAATCGTTTTTGGAGCTTTAGCGAATAAAATTACCACAGATGCCCCGTTCTCATGTGGTGCAACTTCTGCAACTTCAGGTGTTAATCCACTAACTTATTTGAGTTCAAATACGGCTGTTGCAGCGATAGATGCTTCAGGTGTAATAACTATTCAAGGAGCTGGAACAACTACAATAACAGTTTCACAGGCTGGAAACACAAATTATTCTGCGGCTGCTGATGTTGCGCAGACGTTGACAGTTAATGCGGCGCCGTGTGCAACAGAGGATTTTTCTAACTTACCTACATCAAGTTCATCTTCATATTCTTCTAGAACTTGGACTGGCACAAACAATGTTACGTGGACGGCAGAAGGTGCGCGAACAGATCAAACATTAACAGGTGTAGCAATATGTTTCGGAACAAGTGGAACTAGAAAAGTTACGTCACCAACTTACAACGGTGGTATTGGCAACTTATCTTTCGATTATGTTAGAGCTTTCACAGGTACAAATGCTCGTACTTTACAGGTTTGGGTTAATGGTGTGCAGATTGGTAGCGACATTACAGTAAATACCTCCTCAGATATTGTTCAAACATATTCTCAAGATATTAATATTACCGGAAATGTTGTGGTTGAAATAAGAAGTACTAATACTAGCGCAAGTACTTCTAATCAAATTAAAATTGACAATATTTCTTGGACTTGTTACAGCGCGCCTGAAATCAACCTAAAACAATCATCAACAAACCTAGCTAGCGGAAGCGGTTCTTATTCCTTTGGAACTGAAACTGTTGGGAACACCTCATCAGCGGTAACTTTTACCATTGAGAATATAGGAACTGCAACACTAAATCTAACCGGTTCACCAAAAGTGGCTATTTCAGGTCATACAAGTGATTTCACCATTAATCAAACATCCACATCTGCAACTGTTGCCGCAAGTGGAAGTACAACTTTTACAGTTTCTTTTTCTCCAACCACAACTGGTGCAAGTTCAGCAACTATTTCCATTGCCAATGATGATTCAAATGAAAATCCATATACTTTTTCAGTAACTGGTACAGGTGCTACTTATGCCCCATCCGTTACAACATCTGCTGCAACTTCAATAGCTACAACTGGCGCTACATTAAATGGAGAAGTAACCAGCGATGGTGGTGCGGCAATTACCGAACGAGGATTCGTTTACAAAACAAGCAGTGGTGTTACCATTTCAGACAACAAAACCACGGTTGCAGGAACAACAGGAGTATTTAGCTTATCTCCTTCAAGTTTGTCTGTAAACACGAGATATTACTTTAGAGCGTATGCCATAAACTCTGTGAATACCACTTTGGGAAGCGAACTCGATTTCTGGACTTTGGCAAATGTACCATCAGCTCCAACTGTGAACACTCCAACTGGTTCTTCGTTGAATGTAACAATTGGGGATGCAGACGGAAATCCGGCAACAACTACCTACGCAATTCAAGAAACCACATCTGGTAATTATGTGCAAGCAAATGGGAGTTTAGGTGCAAGCGCAGTTTGGCAAACAGCCTCAACTTGGAGTGCAATTACAGTAATTGGCTTGAGTTCAGCAACCACCTACACGTTCCAAGTTAAAGCAAGAAATGGTGCAAATACAGAAACTGCATTCGGTCCTACGGCAAATGGAACAACATCATCTATCGGTTTGAATGCGGTTATTCTTTCTTCTGATCTAACTTCAACTTATGGTTCGGTATCAAGTGGGGTTAGTTTTACGGCAAGTGGCACCAATTTAACCAGCAACATAACTGCAACTGCTCAATCAGGCTATCAAGTTTCTTCAGACAATAGCAGTTTTGGCTCCTCCGTTTCGGTTGCGTCAGGAACAACCGTTTATGTACGCTTTGCATCCACTTTATCCGCAGGAAACTACAATAATCAAGTGGCAGTAGTTCTTTCAGGTGGTGGAGCATCAAGTGATGCAAATGTTACCACGTCCTTATCGGGAAATACAGTTTCTCCAAAAGCATTGTCAATATCAACAGCAACCGTTGCATCAAAAGTATATGATGGTTCAACAACAAGTGGGACAGTTACTGCTGGTACATTATCTGGTTTTGTAGGTTCAGAAACAGTTGTAGTAGCATCTGCCACAGGAACATACGCTGATGCAAATGGTGGAACAGGAAAAACGGCAACTATTTCCTATACGCTAGGAAATGGAACAAACGGTGGTTTGGCAGCTAATTATTCATTGGCAAACACAACTGCATCGGGAGATATAACTCAAGCAACTCAAACCATAACATTCACATCATTTACAACCCCAATTACAGTGAGTACAACCATTACTGCAAGTTCAAATTTTGGTAGCGCGATTACTTATTCAAGTTCAAATACAAATGTAGCAACCATCAATTCATCAACCGGTGTAGTAACAATAGTTGGAAATGGTACAACAACGATTACAGCTTCCAATGCGGGTAATTCGAATTATACCGCGGCTTCCACTTCGCAGGTGTTGACGGTGAATCCGACTACTTCGGCATTAGTCACATTTGATTTTGCCGGAATTGCAGGAAGTGAATCAACATCTACCTCAAATGCATCTGCTAATGGAATAGCCAGTTCAACTATAAGCAGAGGTTCGGGACTTAGTGCAGCTGCAAATGCCGATCGGTTCAATGCTACCAATTGGGCAACTGGTTCAATTGCTAACGCCACAAGCGGAAACAATTATATGGAATTTACGGTGACACCCAATTCTGGCTTTCAATTTTCGGTTTCTTCTATCCAATTTCAAATTCAGCGTTCAGCATCAGGTCTAACCGCAATAGCTTTGCGAAGCTCTGTTGATGATTTTGCTTCAAATCTTGATGCTGTGAAGAGTGTTACTGACAATACATCAACACAATCTTTCACTTTTAACTTTTCGCAAGCTAATTCAACCAATGCTGTGATCTATCGTTTATATGGATATGCAGAGGCAACAACTGGTACTGGTGGTCCAGGTGATGGAGATGGCAATGATATTATTGTAAATGGAATCGTATCTTGTCTTACCCCATCACAGTCCTCTGCCGTTTCTGGTTCAACAACAATTTGCTCAGGTGTTGCTGAAACCTATTCCGTAACTAATGTTTCAGGTGTAGGCTATACTTGGAGTTTACCGGGTGGTAGTTGGTCGGGTAGTTCCACATCAAATTCAATAAATGCCACGGTTGGAAATGCAGGAGGCACCATTTCTGTTACACCTTATAATGCTGCCTCTGGATGTTCAAATTATACAGCAAGCTCTCAAAGTATTTCGGTAACAGTGAATACATCTCCATCTGCTCCTGCAGCAACCATCACGCAACCAACATGTTCTGTTGCAACTGGTACAATCACCATTACCTCTCAATCGGATGTTCAATATAGTATCAATGGCACAGATTATCAAGTTAGTAATGAATTTTCAGGTTTATCACCAAATACGTACACTATTTATGTAAGAAGTACTTTAACAGGAAGTTGCGTTGCATCTACAGGAAGTCAAGTGGTTAATGCACAACCTGGTGCTCCAGGAATTCCTTCTGCCCCAACAGCTTTAGCTCAAAGTCTTTGTTCCGGAGCTACAGTTGCCGACTTGACCGTTAATTCTGGTTCATCCATCAAATGGTATGATGCTGCATCCAATGGGAATTTATTAGCAGGTGGTACAGCATTAGCAGCTGGTAATTATTACG
>CAZDKE010000054.1:0-21628 GCA_964506255.1 uncultured Lishizhenia sp.
AAACGGTCTTCCGCAAAGAAAATAAACAGAAAACGATCGAGTAACTTCTGCGTTTTTTTGAAGAGTAATAATTTATCAAATTCGGGATTCAGCTCCACCAAATTGTGGTACAAAGCGCGTTTAAACTCCGAATAATCTTTGTAGAGTTTTTTGGTAATGGCATCTTCTTGAGAAACGGATTCATCTTTCAAACGCTTCGGTAAATTCTGCTGAATACTCGTTAAACTCAAGCACAAATACAACAAATTGAATTGCTCGCGCGAAAGTGTAAACAAGTTAAACTCTTCATAATCAATCGAATTATCGATATAAAAACGCAATTTTTCAAAGTTGGAAGTAATCACGTAAACACATTCCGACTGATTGTTTTTGTAGCCAAAAGCCTGTATTTCGATGCTGTTTAAATCGGTTGTATTTGTTCCTTTCAACTCAATAACTGCAATGGCTTTTCCGTCAAAAACGATGGCGCCATCTACCTTTTTGCTGTTGCTTGTATTTTTAAGCTCGGTTGTTAAATTGAAATTCGGCTCCGGATTAAGTGTGTAGCCAAAAATATGACCAAATAACTCGCGCAGAAATCCTTCTTGAAACTGTTCCTCTTTGGAATTTCGAATATTTTGTTGGCGAACGGAATCGTGAAAATAAGCTGAAAAACGTTGGTAAGCAGCATCCACTTCCGTTGAATTTGCATCGAGCAAGTGTTTTTTGATGACTGTTTTTTGAAATAATGCCATTGTGAAAATTAGGTAGCCTAAAGGTAAAAAATATTTTGGGAAAGGGGGGTTAAGTGTTGGATTTGAAAAATTGAAAATGAAGAATGAAAAATTAAGTCATCCCCCTTATTTCCCCTTCAAAGGAGGAAAATCAAATCTCACTCCGGAAATGATTGATTTTCAAATCTTCAAATTATCTCATTTTCAAATTATTTCGTCTTCATCTCAAAACTTCCGATACTTCAACTGAACAAGCAAGGTACTTAAAAGCACAACAGAAATCGAACTTGTTGGCATTAAAATCGCAGCGACAAAAGGTGTTAAAGTTCCAGAAATTGCAAAACTTAAGCCGATGATATTGTAGAAAATAGAAAAAGCTAAACAGAATTTCAGAACAAACTTTGAATAAGCAACGGCTTTCAAATATTCGGGTAATTTACTCAATTGTTTTGCATCTAAAATCGCATCCGATGAAGGGGTAAATCGGAACATATCTTCTGAAATGGCGATTCCAACTTGTGCAATTCCGATGGCTCCTGTGTCGTTTAATCCATCTCCAATCATCAGTACCTTTTTACCTTGATTGTTTAATTTTTCTATGAAATCAAATTTGTCTTGCGGCTTCTGATGAAAAAATAAATTTTCCGCCTTAAAACCAAATGCAATTAATCGTTTTTTGTCGTTTTCAGTGTCGCCAGAAAGCACGTGAATGGAATAGTTATTTAGTTTTTGAAGTAATGCAGGCAGCTGTTCTCTGAATTTTGCCGTAAACTCAAATTGCTGCAATAAAGAACCATTTTTCGTGAAGTGAACCACCGAATTCGCTCCTTCATTTTGTTGATTGGTGAATTTAGTATTTCCTAGTCGATAGGTTTGATTTTGAAAGGTCGCTTCAATTCCTTCTCCTTTAATTTCTTGAAAATCTGTTAATTGAATCGCTGTCTGAAATCCCATCGACTTGTGCAAAGCTATTGAAAGCGGATGCGTCGAGTTTTTAGTCATTTCAAAAAGTACAGCGCAGTCTTCTTTCTCAATCGAAGGTAAATGTTCACTGATTGCATATTGGTTAGGGTCGGTCAAGGTTCCTGTTTTATCAAAAACGATATCTGTAATATCTCCAAGTGCTTCTACAACAGTTGTGTTTTTCAAGAAAAATCCAGTTTTACCGAAAACACGCATAATATTTCCTAATGTAAAGGGTGCTGACAAGGCCAAGGCACACGGACAAGCCACAATTAAAATAGAAACAACAACTTTGGTAATTAATCCAGCATCGACGAAAAACCAATATCCAGCAGCGAGTGCGGTGATGATAAATTGAATAATCAAGAAATAATTAGCGATTTTATCTTGGTAACGAATGAGTTTGTTTTCTTTTTGTTTGTTAAGTGTTTCGTTCCAAAGTTGCGTTAAATGACTGCGATTGGTGGTGGCTTTAACGCGCAAACGGATTCTGCTTCCAATTAATTTTCCACCTGCGTAAATTTCCATTCCTTTGGTTAATTCAACAGGAGTAGATTCACCAGTTACGAAGCTGTAATCAATCGAACATTTATCACTCAAAAGCAAAGCATCACACGGAATTATTTCTTCATTTCTAACTAAAATTTCATCATTGACTTCCAATTTTTCAATGGCGATAATTTCCTCAAAATCATTCTTCAATCGAATTGTTGCCACCGGAAAATAAGCTGTGTAATCTCGGTCAAAAGAAAGTGAGCGATACGACAAGCTTTGAAACCATTTCCCAATTAAAAGAAAGAAGATAAATCCGGCAAAACTGTCCATATATCCAGGACCTTGTTCAGTAAAAATCGCAAATGAACTTTGGAGGTAAAGTGCCACAATTCCAATCGAAATAGGTACGTCTAAGTTTAAGTATTTGCTTCTTAAAGCTTTGTAGGCCGAGATAAAATAATCATTGGCAGAAAATAGTAAAACAGGTAAGGAAACGATGAAAGTTAAGTAAGCTGTGAAATTTCGGAAGGTAACATTGTCATTTTCGATTCCTAAATATTCGGGAGCACTCCAAAGCATAATACTACCAAAAGCAAAACCAGCGATTCCTATTTTCAAAAGGAACTTCTTGTCAATTGTTTCCTCTTTTTCCTTTTTCTGTTCGAAGTTTGGTGGATAACCAATGTGGTCAAGGAAAACGGCTAATTCAGAGAATTTCAGTTGAGTTGGGTCGAAAACAATAACCGCTTCTTTTTTCGCAAAATGAACTTGAACATTGATAAATCCAGGGTTTATTTTGTGAGCATTTTCTAATAAATAAATACAAGAGGAGCAATGAATACTTGGCAAAGAAAGCGAAATTCGCACCATTTTTTCATTCTCAAATTGAATATAGCGTTTACGAATTTCGGGAATATCTAAAAAGTTGTATTTATCACTTCGGAAGGACGTTGGTTTAAGTCCAGGGTTTTGTTCGTAGGTATAATAATCGCCTAAATTGTTGGCACTTAGAAGGGAATATACATTTTTACAGCCAACACAACAAAATTCGTGATCGTCTTGAAGTATCGGTTTCCCAACGATTGTGTCGCCACAGTGATAACAGTTTTCAGCACTCATATCGTTTTAGAAAAAAGTTGTTGACCAATCACATTTGTAGCGAGATCTTGATCAAAAGCCATACATGCATTGCGAACATAAGGTAAACCTTTTGGGAGAATTTGAACGGATCCATTTTCAACGGTCACTAATTCATCTTCAATCATAGGTTGTAAGCGTTTGATGATTTCTGATTTAATACTTTCAGCTAATTGATTTTCGCTTAGTTGCGTTTCAAAATGACACATCAAATCCAAAATATGTTTGCGAATTACTAATTCTGTTTCAGTCAATAAATGTCCGCGAAAAACGGGTATAATTCCTTGGTTTACTTGTTCTTGGTATGATTCTACCGTTTTGTCATTTTGAGCAAAACCAATCCAGCAATCTGAAATGGAAGACATTCCTAAACCAATCATCCAATTTGTTGATTTAGTGGTGTATCCCATAAAGTTTCGGTGTAATTTTCGAGCGTTAAAAGCTAAAGTGAGTGAATCGTTTGGTAAAGCAAAATGGTCCATTCCTATTGCGATGTAGCCGTTCGCAAGTAATTTTACATAAGCCATTTCATACAAAGCACGTTTGTCGGCATCTTGTGGTAAATCTGCTTCGCTATAACCACGCTGACCAGTACCTTTTATCCAAGGAACGTGTGCGTAACTGTAAAGTGCGATTCGTTCAGGTTTCAGTTGTAACGTTAAATCAATTGTATTTTGGAAAGCTTGGATTGTCTGTTTTGGAAGACCATAAACCAAGTCGTGATTGATAGAAGTGTAACCGATTTTTTGAGCTAATAAATGAACATTACTAACTAATTCAAACGATTGTACACGATGAATTGTTTTTTGAACCTCGAAATCATAATCTTGAATACCAAAACTCACTCTGCGAAAACCAAAAATGTATAGTTCAATGAGATGTTCCTCGGATGTTGAGCCCGGATGCGCTTCAAAACTTAATTCGCAAGTTTCAAGTGAAATCGTTGGTGCATTAAAAATTCCTTTTAGTAATCGGATTAACTCTTTCGTTTGGAAAAAAGTTGGGGTTCCGCCGCCAAAATGCAATTCTTTTATGCTTGGTTCAAATTGAAATGTTGTTTTGTATAATTCCCACTCTTTCAGTAAGGTATCAATGTAAGGTTCTTCAACTTGGTGATTTTTGGTTATACGCTTGTGACAACCACAAAAAGTGCATAAGTTTTCGCAAAAAGGTAAGTGAATGTATAAACTAACTTCCTGGTGCTCAAAAGAGTGAATAAATGTTTTGATAGTTTTCTTCCATTCTGTTTCACTCAGTGGATTATTTTTCCAAAAAGGGACAGTAGGGTAAGAGGTATAACGAGGGCCTGGAATGTTATATTTTTGAAGGAGTTGAGCGTTATTCATTGTGCAAATGTAGATTCACTTTTTTGTTGAAAAAATGACTACAATCAAGTTTTACTTAAACTTTAAAAACGCTACCTTTGTTACAACAACGAAAACCATGCTAGATAAATCACACAAACACGTAACATGTTCGTCATGTGTTGCGCGTTCACAATCACTTTTGGGTGGATTATGCTCAGATGAAATTACTAATTTGGAGGATCATAAATCCTGCAACTACTACAAAAAAAATCAATCATTATTTTTAGAAGGATCTTTTCCGCGAGGTGTTTTTTGCATCAATCAAGGTAAGGTAAAAGTTTTTAAACGTGGAGATGAAGGCAAGGAACAAATCATTCACATTGCTAAAGGTGGTGAAATGGTTGGTTTCCGGGCAATGTTTAGTGGTGACCCATACAATGTTGCTGCTGAAACGCTAGAGGAAAGCAACATTTGTTTCATAGCAAAAGATGATTTCTTAAATATGATGGATACGAATGCCACTTTGAGAAATGGCATCATTAAAGAATTATCTAAGGAGCTTTCAGACCGCGCCTCTTTCATAACGAATATGGCACAAAAATCGGTTCGTGAACGTTTAGCATTTGCATTAATTCTTTTAAAAGGAGTTTATGAGCCTGAGCCTATTAATCTTTCTCGCGAGGATATGGCAAATTTTGTAGGAACGGCAACCGAAACACTGATACGATTATTGAAAGATTTTAAGGAAGAAGGAATTATTGAAGTTCACACTAGAAAATTAACTATTCTTAATTTAGATAGATTAGTTTCAATTGCTGGGAAGTAAATTAATGCACTTAAAAGTTCAATATTAAAATTTTTAAAGGTTCTAATTTTTTCATTAAAATCAATAAGTGTTCCTGAGAAGGCATATTCTTTTTCTATTTTAAAAAGTTCTTTTAATTTTTCTAATTCTCTCATTCTTATCTCAATTCAAAAATACGCGCGCCACTCGAAAGTGATTGTTCGTTTTCTACCCAAGGCATAGCTATATCGTTTTGGGAAATTTGATTTTTATTCGAGTAATGAATGGTATACCTCGTTGAATCAATTGCTAAAATCCTACCTTGTTTTGTTTTCGTTATACTTAATTCTTGACCATCAATTTTCAAATTGGCATTTTTCCTATGAATTGAAATGTATTTGACTTGACCGGGATATCTTTTTAAATACGACGAAACCGTAAATTTGACTTTATCTAATTTTTCAAGGGGTGTGTCATAAAAACAAACGATTTGAGATTTGTTTTTGACTGCAATGAGTAACTGATTATTATTAAAAACACAAATATGTTTTGCTTCTAGATTTTCATAGCGTTGGTAAACTATGAATCCCAAAATTAGGAGAAATGAAATAGCACTTGCTTTCCAAATTTTTGTTCTAGGTAATTGATTTACAACTAGAAATAATACAAAAGTGATGATTATAGTTATCAGAAACGAGAAGTTAAAACCATAAGCAACAGCTCCCGGAAGTTGCTCAATCCAAACTAAAAATTGGAACATTAAGTAAATACTTAGAAATAGCACCAAACCGATGAATGCGTTTACAATCGGAATGAAACTAAAGGCGAAAAGTGCAATTCCAGCTCCTAAAATGACACCTGAAAACAACATTATTCCAAGATTGGCAAGAGCAAAATAATTTGGAAATTGATGAAAGTAATAAAGTGAAAGCGGAACGGTCATAAATTGAGCTGATAAACCAACAGCTGTTCCTTCCCAGAAAAATTTAAGAATTTTGTTTTTCGTTTGCACCCATTTAGAAACCTTTTTGTTGAAGGTAAAAATCCCCAGCATTGCAATGTACGAAAGCTGAAAACCAATATCGAAAAGGTATAGAGGTTGAAAGATTAATAAAACAAATGCAGTAAAAAACAAGGTATTAATTGGGTTGTAACTCCTTCCCATAATTTGAGCAAGGGCAAGCACAGAAAACATAAATACAGCGCGAATCACACTTGGAGAAAAACCTGTCATCAGTGCATAAATCCAAAGAATGAAGATTACAATTATAACTGCTTTTTTTCGACTGATATATCTACTGAAAAGTTTGAAAAAACCGAGAAATATTGGTAAGATAATACCAATGTGCAAACCAGAAACAGCCAATGCGTGCATAGCTCCCGTTGCCGTGAAAGCATTTCTTATTTCAGCATCCAAAAAAGATTTGTCACCAAGGATTAATGCCGTTCCAATTGCTAATTCATCGCCGTCTAGATAAGTGTCGAGTATTTTTGTAAAAGTCACATTGAGTCCACTTATAAAGTCAAAAAAGGAGTTATTTGGTACTTTGTCAAGGAATTGAAAATCATCTTCTTGAAAAAAACACATTTCTTTAACTCCTTTACTTTTCCAAAATAATTGTAAATCAAAGTCACCTGGATTGTTCTTGTTCTCTATTGGAAATAAACTCGTTGCTACTTGTATTACATCGTATTTATTGATTTCTTGGTTCGTTTGAGCATAGAAAACGATTCGTTTGTTGCTCGCTTTTAATAGATTATTTTCCAAACGACAAACTTGTGCAACTCCTTTTGACCACGTTTCTTTTTTCTGAAATTCATCGACACGAAGAATTAAAACTCCTTGTGATTTCTCTTCCTCAAAATGGGTCGAATTATATGTTTCTAAAGCAGAATATCCGATTGCCATAAAAGCAACTGCTACAAAAACTATAAAATAACGCTGAAGGAATTTTCTTAAAACAAAGAAAATCAAGCCTGTGAAAATAGCCAAGCTTGGTAACAAAAAGCTCAATTCTTTACTTGCATAGAAAAAATTGAAAATAATCCCCAACATCAAAAAGCTACTTAAATAAGCAAAAGGATATCTATAAAAGGCGGGGAATTTAATCATTATTCAGCACTATAATTTCCATTTTGATAGCGGACTCTTTCTTCTTTAACAAGTTTTCGAAGCATACTATTTAATTCGTCTTCATCGCTTCTAAAGTATCCTTTAACTTCTTGAATATTAGTAGGTTTTTGAAGAAAATCTAAGAGCTCTTTTTCGTTTAAACTTTTGTTTTTTTGTTTTTTCAAGCACGCGTCGCATTTACCACATTCTTTTGTTTCTTGTCCAAAATAGCCAATTAATAATTGCGCTCTGCATTTTTCTCCTTCACAAAATAGCAACATATATTTTGCCTTGTCGATAGCTGTAATCTTTCTGTCGTGATAAATAACAGGGTCTAGTTTAAAGTCGGCGTCGGCAAGTCGTTCCCTTACAAAAGTTATAAGCGGTAAACTTGTTTTCCAATTAACGTCTAAAATTCCAAATTTTTGAATTTCATCAATTTGTTTTTTAAATTCTTGTTCGCTTATTTTTAGTCGTTTGCAAATTTCTGTTTCGTGAATTGCTTGATAAACATCAAAAATACCAGCGTATGACCGTGTTAAAATCGAAGTAATCGGATAATATTTTTCGTGACTGATTTGGAAATTGTATAAATCTCTATTTTCAACGGTAAATTTTAATTTAGTTGGATTATAAAATCCTTCTGAAAGCAGTAGGTTTCCGTTTGATTCAAGAAGTTTAAGGACATTGTACAGAACAGCATATTCTAAATTAAATTGCTTGCAGACATACTTTAGATCAATAGGATAACTTTCATCTTTTCCGGAGCCAATTGCAATTTTTAAATGATTACAAATCGCTCGATAACAGTGCATAACGGTTTCCTTATCAGGATATTTCTTTTCAATTTGCTCCAATAAATTTTTTCCATCATTCGGCGCATAATAGGCAATAGCAATCGATTCTTTGCCATCACGGCCCCCACGTCCAGCTTCTTGAAAATAAGCTTCAGGCGAGGCAGGAATTTCATAATGAAGCACAAATCGCACATTGGGTTTGTCGATTCCCATTCCAAAAGCGTTTGTTGCGACAATAATTTTAACCTGTTCTTTCAACCAAAAATTCAACATTTGACTGCGTTCCTCAGCGTTCATCCCACCGTGGTAAACTCCACAATTAATTCCATTGGCGATTAGTATTTTCGCTACATCTTTTACGCTTTTTCGCGTTTGACAGTATACAATTCCAACATCGTTCGATTTTTTACAATAATCAATAATGTTTTGAATTTTGTTTTCAGTTCGATAAACTGAATAGGTCAGATTTTTTCGTTCAAAAGATGCTTCGTGAATTTGAGGTTTATGCAGTTTTAATTTTTCGACAATATCCGCTCGAACTTTTTCATTTGCTGTAGCGGTCAAAGCTAGAAATGGGACTTCAGGATGAATCTCTCTTAAGTTTGAAATTTTCGTAAACGCAGGTCGAAAATCGTGACCCCATTCAGAAATACAGTGTGCTTCATCCACCACAATTAGCCCAACTTGCATCCGTTTGAATCGTTCGATAAACAAAGGTGTTTGCAAACGTTCGGGGGATGTGTAGAGAAAATCCAAACCTCCAAAACGTGCGTTATCCAAAGTGATGTCAATATCTATATACGACATTCCGCTTGTAATCGCTTTTGCACGAATTCCTGCTTTTTCTAAGTTGATAACTTGGTCTTGCATTAAAGCAATCAAAGGAGAAATTACGATTGTAAGTCCTTCACGCGCTAAACCTGGAACTTGAAAACAAATTGATTTTCCACCACCAGTTGGCAATAAAGCAAGAACATCGTGTCCATTTATCGCATCATCAACGATTTCTTCTTGCATTGGTCGAAAGGAATCGAAACCCCAATATTTCGTTAATATTTCAATGCTTTTTTTCACGTTAATGCCTTTTTAAACAGAACTGATTTGTTATATAAAGATAGAAAATTAGTTTGATTTTAGAATTCATTCTTTTCTTATCAAAAAATCAACAACAATAAATGAAAAGATAAACCAATTATTTTATTATTTCGAAATCATTGTAAATAAAGCTCTTTGAACGAATATTTTCAAATTTAATTCTTGATGTTTCTTTGTTTTCTATGCATTTTTTGATTTCTTGTGTAATTTCCGATCCGTAACATTCCTGCTTGAAAATTAGTTTTCCCCGTTTGTTAAAGGCAGAAAACGAATAATCACTAATTCCAAAAACGTATCTCCCTTCTTTGAAATCACTATCATATATACAAGTGAGCTCTTTACATTTTAGTACATCTTGAAAGGATTTGAGACTATCAAGATGTGGTTCAGGAATATTTTTCACAATTAGATTCAACGTGTTTATTTTGAAAAGCGTATCCGTATTTTTCAAACGTTGACAAATTGTTACAGGTATTTCTCCAACTTCATAAGCTTGAATGACATATTCTTTTTCCCAATGATATTCTAAACTTGTGTCGATGTATCGTTCAGAAAGAACCGTTTTCTCTGGATTATAAATCTTTAAATACGCTGCATCATCTAAAGTACGGTCTTCTCCTGTTTTTATTCCTTTGTTGACACCTAAGGTTTTCACAGGAATCCAAGATTCAACAACATTTACTTTTTCATTTCCAAATAAAATAAATTGTTCTTGAACAGGAATGTTTTCGATATAAAAGCGAAATTCATTAGCGATTCCAATGTAAACAGTATTACTATCGGTTTGTGAGGTTTCAAATCCAACTTTATTACCACCATAGTTCGGATTTGGAAGGATTACCCATTTTGTAGTTTGCGCAAGCATTTGAAAATGAATAACTAATGAAGTAAAAATGATGAAAAAACTTTTCAATTTAAAGTCATTTTGAATAAATTGCTAAGGTTAAGTTACGATTATTTTTTTGAAAAGTTTGTTTTCCTTTCTTATTTAAAAATGTTTAGCCTTAATTATGTAAAAGATGATTGAAAAAATAAACAGAATTTAAACGAATGGAATTGTAAATTTGAGCTTTAAATTCAAGTAAGAATAAACTTGGATTGGAGTTGATTGTTATTTCTAAAATTTAATAAATGAAAGAAGAAATTACCTTAGGTGCTGGCTGTTTTTGGTGTATCGAAGCCTGTTTTAAAGACATTAAAGGTGTATTGGAAGTTTATCCAGCTTATGCAGGAGGTCACAAAGAAAATCCAACTTACGAAGAAGTTTGTAACGGAACGACAGGACATGCAGAGGTTGCAAGAATTGTTTTTGATTCAACCGAAGTTTCAGTAGAATCACTTTTAGAAATGTATTGGTTTGTGCATGATCCAACACAATTAAATCGTCAAGGAAATGATATTGGAACTCAATATCGCTCCGTTATTTTCTATCATAATGAACAGCAAAAAGCGATAGCAGAATCCTATAAAAATCGTTTAACCGAGGAAAAAGTTTGGGATTTGCCGATAGTAACAGAAATTTTACCAATCAATAATTTTTATCGTGCTGAGAATTATCATCACAATTATTTTGAATTGAATCCGCAAAATATGTATTGTCAATCGGTAGTTCGACCAAAAGTTGAAAAATTCAGAAAAGTTTTCGCTGAAAAATTGGGATAGTATCTTTCTATACTTTTTACTTTAATCTAATTTTATTTAAATTCCTAAAACTGAATAATGTATAAACTAATCTTATTCTTCCTATCAATGGCTAATCTTTCCTTCGCTCAACGAAATTTAAATTGGGAATTTTATAATTCTGAAAAAAAATCATGGGAAGATTTTGGTCAATCGGGAAGTATTCAAGAAAAATTAATTGCAAATGGTACTTTACCAGATCCGTTTTATGGAAAAAATGAAGAAAAGTTTGCTTGGATAGAACAACAAACTTGGGAATTGAAATCTACTATTGAGTTAAGCGCAGAAGAAGTGGCTAGTGAGCACTTAGAATTGTATTTTCCAAATATAGATTTGTATGCAAAAGTTTATGTAAATGATGTTTTGTTATATGAGGCTGGGAATTTCTTTCATCCGCATACTATTAAGCTAAGGTATAAGGTTAAGGTTGGACCAAATTCGGTAAAAGTAGTTTTCACACCTCCTGTTTTATATCACAAGGAGCGATACCAAAAAGAAGCGTTTCATTATCCAGCTCCGAATGATGTAAATGAAATTAAAATCGCACCCTTGACTCGCAAACCACAATATCAATTTGGTTGGGATTGGGCCTTGCGAATGAATACAATTGGATTTAGTAAACCAGCACAAATTCGAATTGGAAAAAAGGCTGAAATTCAGAATTTCGTGGCAAACACACTAAATGTAAAAGGAAATTCAGCAACTATTTTATACAGCTTTCAGATAAAGGATTCTTCAAGAGATTACATCTTAAAGTCTAAGTTGTTTGGAAGTCAAAAATTAAACGAAACGCTGGTAGAAGGTGATGGAAATATTATTCAGTTACCTTTTTTACTTTCAAATGTTCAGCTTTGGTGGCCAATTGGATTTGGAAAACAACATCTATATACTGATAGTTTGACTTTAATTAATAGCAAAAATGAAGTAGTTGACACAAAAGTTGTTCAATTCGGAGTGCGCACATCAAAATTGGTTCAAAATGCCGACAAATGGGGAACATCTTATGAAATCCATGTGAATGGCGTTCCAATTTTCTGTAAAGGAGCAAACTATATTCCTCAAGAAATTTTCCCAGCAAAAGTTGAAAGTCAAGACATTGTGAAAATGATTGATCAAATGGTGGCTGCAAATTTCAATATGGTGCGAGTTTGGGGTGGTGGTTACTATCCGGATGATATTTTCTTTAAAAAATGTGATGAAAAAGGAATTATGGTTTGGCAAGATTTGATGTTTGCCTGTGCCATGTATCCCGGTGATGACGCTTTTTTAAATAGTGTTAAAACTGAATTAAATTATCAAATCCCAAGAATTGCTGCCCATCCAAGTGTTGTTTTATTTAATGGAAATAATGAGGTTGATGTAGCTTGGAAAAATTGGGGCTTTCAAAAGCAGTACAATTTGAAGGCAAAAGATGAAGAAATAATCGAAAAAGCGTATTACGATTTATTTAAAAGTCTAGCCGATGTATCCATTGCAAATTGGTCGAATACTTCTTACATCCACACTTCTCCCCTGAGTAATTGGGGAAATGACGACTTTTATAATCACGGTTCGCAACATTATTGGGGAGTTTGGCACGGTAAAGATCCAATGTCAAATTTTGCAACAAAAATAGGGCGTTTCAATGCTGAATACGGATTTCAAAGTTTTCCTGAATACAATACGCTTGAACAATTTTCAGAAAAAAAAGATTGGAATTTATATTCAGATGTTATGAAACATCACCAAAAAAGTTATGTTGGAAATGGGATGATTGAAAAGCAATCGGATTTGTTATTCGGAAAAGCAAAAGACTTCGAACAGTTCGTTTATTTTTCTCAACTAACACAAGCTTATGCTGTTTCAACGGCTGTTTCAGGACATCGTTTAGATGCACCTCGCTGTATGGGAACCCTTTTTTGGCAATTAAACGATTGTTGGCCAGCTCCGACTTGGTCAAGTATTGATTACTATGGAAATTGGAAAGCATTACACTATGCAATGAAGGATGATTACCGACAATTGGCAGTTTTGAAAAAAGTGAATGAGAAAGGTCAAATAAGTTTGTGGTTAAAGTCAGATTTAAAAGATACTACATCAACAAATGTGAAAATTGAAACTTTTACCCTAGAAGGAAAACTAATTAATTCCAAAATCTTAACCGTAAAACTTGCTTATCAGACGGACAAAGAGATTTACAATCAAACAATTACGAAGGCGAACGATGTGCTTGTAAAGGTCACATTAAACAATAACTATTCGCGTGATTTTCTAATTTCAAAAAAGAAATCTTTCCCAATAAACTCAGTGTTCTTGACGCTTGAAAAAGTGGATATTGTCAATAAAACAGCCGAAATCAAAATAGTAAACAAAACATTTTTAGCTGATTTTTGGTTATATTCAAGTAAACTAGGAGTAAAGTTCGAACGCAATTTTTTGAACTTATTGCCAGGAACACATACAATTAAAATTGACTTTGAAAATGTGCCAAAACTTGCTGATTTCAACTATAAATTCCGTTGATTTTCAGTATTCAAAGACATTGAAAAATTGTTACTTTTGGAAAAAAAATAAAAAATGAAATTCGATATAGCAGTAATTGGTGGTGGAATTGTTGGAGCAGCAACGTTTTACAAACTTCAAAAAAAGAATCCTAATTTAAAAATTGCTCTTTTTGAGAAAGAAGATTTATTGGCTGACCATCAAACTGGACACAATTCAGGTGTAATTCACTCAGGATTATATTACAAACCAGGATCATTAAAGGCTAAAAATTGTATCGAAGGACGTCATGAATTAGTTGCCTTTGCGAAAGAATACGGTATTCCACATGATGTTTGCGGTAAAGTGGTTGTTGCTACTGATAAAAGTGAGCTTGCAAATATGGAGCGAATCTATAATATAGGTTTGGAAAACAAAATTGAAGGAATTCGAAGAATAACAGCTGATGAAGTAAAAGAAATTGAACCTTTTGTTGAATCAATTGGTGGTATTCACGTTCCTTGTACTGGCATAATTGATTTTAGAGCAGCAACTGCTAAAATGGTTGAACTTGGCTTGGCGATTCAACCTGAAAGTAAATTGTTTTTAAAACATGAGGTTTTAGATATCGAAAAAGGTGAATTGAGTTCAACAATAGTTACAAATAAAGGGAAATTTGAGGCTGAGTATTTAGTTTTTTGTGCTGGTTTACAAGCAGATAGATTAGCGAAAAAAGACGGGGTTAAGTTAAAAGAAAAAGTAGTTGGATTCAGAGGTGATTATTATGAGTTAACAGAACAAGCTAAAGACAAAGTTAAAAATTTAATTTACCCAGTTCCAAATCCTGACTTCCCTTTCCTTGGAGTTCATTTTACTCGAATGACAAATGGTGAAATTGAATGTGGTCCAAATGCTGTCTTTACCTTTAAACGTGAAGGATATGGCAAAACTGATTTTTCATTTAAAGACACTTTTGATGCTTTGAGTTATGGTGGAACTTGGAAGTTATTTTTCAATAATATGTCTTTTGGTATTAATGAATACAGAAGAGCTTTTTCAAAAAAACTTTTCTTAGAAACACTTCAACGAATGATACCATCATTAACCATGGAAGATATACATCCAGGTAGAGCAGGGGTAAGGGCACTATTATTATCACAAGATGGAGACACTAGAGATGATTTTCGAATTGAATACCATGGAAAATCCATTCATGTTTTAAATGCACCTTCTCCAGCAGCAACAGCATCTTTGGCAATTGGAAACTATATTGCATTGGAAGCGGAGAAACAATTCGGATTGAAGTAAAATAGTGGATAACTATCAATAAATAATTGTTTGGTCAAAATTAATTAATTTTAATTTTGAGGCTTATTTGATCAGGTTTTGACACGTTTGTATAAAGTCATTTTTCTTCTTATTTCATTTCAAGCTTTTACCCAAAAAGACTTGGTGGAAATTAAGAACTTTGGAACCAATCCAGGGAAAATAAGAATGTTTTTACACGAACCTAAAGTAGCAAAACTAAGTTCTTTAAAAAAACCCGTAGTGTTTGTTCTTCATGGTTGTAGTCAAAGTGCTGAAGGTATTGCTAAACAAACTCAATGGAATGTTTTGGCTGATAAATATGGATTTTATGTTGTTTATCCACAGCAAAATCTAATCAATAATCCTAGTTTATGCTTCAATTGGTTCAGCTCGGAGGATGTACAAAAAAATATGGGAGAATCTTTATCAATCAAAGAAATGTTGAAACACATGATTGATAATTACCCAATAGATGATGCTAGAATTTTTGTTTATGGAGTTTCTGCTGGAGCAGCAATGAGCGTTGTTTTGATGTCAAATTACCCCGAGATTATTGATGGGGGTGCAATATTGGCTGGAGGACCATTTATGCCTGAATTGACGGATTTAAAACGAATGGAATTGATGTTTACACCTAAAGACAATTCAGCTGAAAGTTTGGGTAATCCGATAAAAAAAAATAATTCGAGTTTTACAGGTAACTATCCTAGAGTAGTTATTATTCAAGGGAAAAATGATTTAGTTGTCAATCCTAAAAATGCAGATTTGTTGATTAAACAATGGTCGTTTTTGCATAATGTTGATGCAACATTGACGGATACTATCGCTTCATTTAATGAAAGTCGAGATGTAACTAAGTTTGATTTTAAAAATAGTGATGAGGAAACTAAAATCGTATATTACGAAATAAATCGAATGGGGCATTCAATTCCAATTGATCCAGGCTCCTTACCTAATCAAGGTGGGGAAAAAACGATGTACGCCATAGATAAAGATTTCTTTAGTACCTATTTTATTGCCCGTGATTTTGGTTTAATACCAGAAGATGAAATCGAAATAAAATAAATCTTTCAACTTAAATTATTAAACAAAAAAAAAGAGCTCTTTTCGAACTCTTTTTTGATTTATTAAACTTTTTTTTAATTTTTTGCTGGTGCTGGCGTTGTTTCAACTTTATTAATATTAGCTTTTTTCAAGTTGACTTTTGTCGCTTTCATTTGAGCTTTTTCTGTTTTGAATGTTTGATATTTTTGAAATTGCTCATCTGTTAATGCTTCTTTCATCATAGAGTCACGAGCATCTTCAATATTTTTGTGGGCAGTTTTCTTTTCTTCACTTGTCATGGTCGAATTTCTAACCCCTTCATTTTTTTGAATGATTCCTAAATTGATTATTTTCACTTTTTCAACTTGTTCAGGAGTTAAAGCTAATTCTGTTTTCATTTTTTCTGTTTGAGCTGTTGCTCTTTCTTCTGGAGTTTTGTCAACTTGACCAAAAGCACTTGCGCTGATTAATAAAGACGCAAGTAAAATTTTAATTGATTTCATAGATTTTATTTTTTTAGTTTTATTTGATTACACTTTTCAATAACTATACCAAACCGAAACGAAATTAAGATTTTTTTTTCAAAAATTATAAACGTTTACAAATTCAAAGTTGTTAACTTAGCTTAAAGTTTAATTATGAATAGAGTTATTACTTTTTTTGTTCTTGTCTTAGTTTTCAATTTATCCACATCTTTTGTTCCAGTTAAAAAAAAGGACATTCAAGAAAACTTATGTGGACTTGAGGTTACGGATGCATATACACAAGAAGTTTTGGGTAAAAATATTGGTTTTTATGTCAAGTTTTATAATAGTTCAAGTAAAACAATTGACGCTATTGAGTATAAAGTGATTTTTAAAAATGGCTTTAACGAAATAAAAGGTTCAAAAGTCTTTACCTGGCAAGCAGGGAATTTGGTTGGACCAATGAAACCTAAAAGTTATTTAAGTGATGGATCTACCAATTGGATTGATAATGCAAACAAGTTAGAAGTAAAAATTATTCGAATCCATTTCACAGACGACACTACTTGTGAAGATAATTCTTCAATAAAAACACTTTAAAGTCGTTAACCAATTATGACCGATTTCCGTTCGTTTGCGAAAGCTATCTTACCATCTTTTTTGTTTGAATTTTATCGAGCAAAGAAAAAGCAGAAAAGAAATGAAGCATTGTTGGCACAAAAAGAAAAAGGTCAAGTTTTAACTAAAGAATTTCTCGTTCAAAATCTTCAATCCATTGGAATTCAAAAAGGCGATTCGATTTTAGTGCACTCGAGTTTGAGTAAGATGGGATACTTAGAAAATGGTCCAGAAACCTTAATTGATGCCTTGTTAGAAGTGATTGGGTCAGAAGGAAATCTACTTATGCCAAGTTCACCAAATGCGTTACTTCAATTAGATTATATAAAAAGTAACACCTTGTTTGATGCTCAAAATTCACCTTCAAAATTAGGTGCAATTACGGAAGTTTTTAGGAGAAGAAATGGCGTTATTCGTAGTTTAAACGCCACAGAACCAGTTTGTGCGCTTGGACCTGATGCCCTATATTTTACAGAAGGACATTTTAACGAATTAACTCCCTACACGAACAAATCGCCCTTTTATCGCTTGACGGAGAAAAATGGAAAAGTCCTATATATTGGTGTTACTTTAGCCAATGCAGGAACAAGTTTACATTTGTTAGAAGATGCTGTAGATTTCAAATACCCTGTTTACTTTCCAGAAGTTTTTGATGTTAAAATTAAAGACGCAACAGGAACTATTCACGAAGTAAAAACGAAAGTTCATAATCCAGAATATTCTAAAAAACGAAAGTGTGATGAATTATTACCACTATTTTTGAAAGAACAAGTTTGTTCAAAAGTAAAAATTGGAAATGCAGATTCTTATTTATTCGATTCCAAAAAAATGTTTGATTCAATGCTAAAAAATTACTTAGAAAAGGGAATCACAATGTACACTCCAAATCCATCCAATTGAAAATTGCAATTACCTGGGATTACGAACTTTTTTTCGGTGAACGCAGCGGTTCAGCTGAAAAATGTATGCTTGAACCTGGAAATAGATTACTTGAAATTGCACAAAAAAATGGAGCAAAATTCACTTTTTTTGTAGATGCAGGAATGCTGGTTTTAGGAGAAAAAGAACCTTCTTTCAAAAAAGAATTATCTGAAATACAAAATCAAATTTCAAAATGGGACCTACAAGGTCACGAAACGGGATTGCACATACATCCACATTGGGAAGATGCAATTTGGGAAAATGGATGGAAATTCGATTTAAAACGCTATAAATTAGCAGATTTTGAGGACACGGAAGTTGAACAAATTTTCGATAACTACTTAGTGTCATTGCAGCAATGGAGCAAAGAAAAAATTGTTTCTTATCGTGCAGGAGGTTGGTGTATTCAACCATTTGATAAATTGAAATCCTCTTTTTTGAAACATCAACTGAAAATTGAAAGTTCTATTTTTCAAGGTGGAAAGAACACTACTTTACCCTATAATTATGATTTCACCAATGCACTGCCAAAGGAAAAGTGGTTCTTTGAAAATCACGAATGTGAGGAAGATGAAAACGGAACTTTTTTAGAAATTCCAATAGCTTCAAAATCGTATTCTCCTTTATTTTTCTGGAAATTATTTGTTCTAGGAAGACTATTTCCGAAACATCATAAATCAATCGGTAACGGAAGTCCAGCAAAAGGAGGAGGATCTAAAAAAGATTTTTTAACCAAATTCAATCATTTGTGTGTGAGTGCTGATGGCTATTTTGTAACTGAAATAGAACGTGCAATTCAAGAGGCAGAAAAAAAAGGGTGGAATTCAATTGTTATTATTGGACATCCTAAAGCTTGTACTTTGTTTTCACTCAATTATTTAGATAAATTAATCGCCAAACTTTCAAAAAAACACCAATTTGTATGTCTAAAGGATTTGGCAAAATAAAACTTTTCAGTAGGGAAGAACTTCAAACAGATAAGTGGGAGGAAGTCATCGCTGATTCTGATAATTCAATTTTTTTATCTTATTGGTATTTAGATGCAGTGATGCAAAATTGGAAAGCTTATGTATTAAATGATTACGAGTTAGTTTTCCCGATTTTACCTGCACAAAAAATGGGTTTTAATTACGTTTTGCAGCCTCTTTTTTTAAGAGCTTTTTCTGTTGAAGGTAAAGCCAATGAAAAGAAGTTCGAGTTTCTAACTCAAATTCTTAAAAACTATCATTTTTTCGAATTGAATTGTGCGCAAGAAACAGTTATTCCAATTGGAATAGATAGTAAAGAATCTGTTTATCAATTCTTAGAATTTGAGAAGGAGTATTTACAAACTTTTAAAAAGTATTCTGAAAATACACGTCGAAAATTAAAGGATTTTCAAAAATCAACTGCTGAGTTTATAGAAATTTCGGATGTTAATTTGTTGATAGATCTGTTTCAGAAAGAGAAGGGTAATCAATTTGCACATTTGACAACTGAATCCTACAAACGTTTGATTAACTTGATGACGAACGCCCTAGCAAACAATTGTGGAATCATCAAGGCAATTTTGTTTGAAAATGAATTGGTTGCAATTGGATTTTTTATAAAAAAGAGAAAACAACTACTTTATTTAAAAGGAATCGTGACTTCATCAGGAAAGAAAATCGGTGCGATGCAAGCACTTTTTGATAAAGTAATTCAAGAAAATCACGAATCTTGTATTGGGTTAGATTTTGGAGGTTCTTCCGATGCAGGATTGGCTAGTTTCAACAAAAAATTCGGTGCTTATGACCGAAATTACCTAATTTTGAAACAGAATAAATTGCCTTGGCCTCTAAATAATGTGGTTAAAAGAAAACTTGGAATATGAGAAAAATTGTGTTAACTGGTGCTTCTGGAGGTTTAGGTATAGTTATTGCTGAAAATTTATTGAATGAAGGCTATTTTGTACATCTGATAGGAAATAAGAACACTTCCAAATTGCAAGTGCTTCATTCTTTATTCCCTTCAACGTCTAAAGTTTATTCAGTTGATTTTGCAAAGACGAGTGATTTTAATGAATTAGTAAATGGAATTGGTCAAATTGATGGTCTAATCAATTGTTTAGGTGTTTCAAGTGCTGGAATGAGTTGGAAAATTACTTCCGAAGAATGGAATCGAGTTATGCATTTGAATTTAACAGTTCCTTTTCAGTTAACACAAGCCTTTATTCCACAGCTACGAGCGAATAAATTTGGGAGAATTATTTTCTTTTCATCCATCGTTGCACAAAAAGGTTTTATTGGCACTTCAGCATATTCAGCTAGTAAAAGTGCGTTAATTGGTTTAACTCGAACGCTTTCTGTTGAATTAATTAATAGTGGAATAACTGTTAATTGTATCGCTCCTGGCTATATGGACAAGGGAATGATAGAAGAAGTAACAAATGAATATTTGAAAGAAATAATTGGATTAATCCCTTCGAAAAAGCTAGGAGATTCAACAAATATAGCCCATACTGTTTCCTATTTATTGAATGAGAAATCTAGCTATGTGACTGGTCAAGTAATAAGTGTAAATGGTGGAATGAATTAATAATTTATTGTCAAGATAGTTATTTACAACCTCGAAAGTAAAGTTATTACTTATTATTAATTAAAATAACCAGCATCGATTGCTTTAATTAATTTTGTATTTAATAAAAAAAGATAAAAATGAGTTCAATTGAAAAAGTGCATTGCCTAATTATTGGTTCAGGTCCAGCTGGATATACTGCAGCAATTTATGCTGCTAGAGCAGATATGAAACCTGTTATGTATCAGGGGTTACAACCTGGGGGACAATTAACAACAACTAATGAAGTTGAAAACTTCCCCGGTTATCCAAATGGAATTAGTGGACCAGAAATGATGGTTGAATTAGAAGCTCAAGCGAAAAGATTCGATACAGATATTCGTTTTGGATTTATTGAAAAAGTAGATTTTTCAGGTGAAATTCATAAATGTTGGGCAGATGATGGAAAAGAAATTCATGCAGATACTGTTATAATCTCAACGGGTGCCTCTGCAAAATACCTTGGTTTAGAGAGTGAGCAAAAATATTTGAAGTTAGGTGGAGGTGTTTCTGCATGTGCAGTTTGTGATGGTTTTTTTTACCGTAATCAAGAAGTTGTTATTGTTGGCGCAGGTGATTCAGCCTGTGAAGAGGCTCATTATTTATCAAAACTATGTACGAAAGTTACCATGTTAGTTCGTAAAGATTTCAGAGCATCTAAGATAATGGCTGATCGAGTTAAAAAGACAGAGAACATTGAAATTCTATATAATACAGAAACTTTAGAAGTTATTGGTGATGGTCAATTAGTAACTGGAGTTCGCGTTTTCAATAATGTAACACTTGAAGAAAAAGAGATTCCTGCTACAGGCTTCTTTGTTGCGATAGGACACAAACCAAACACCGATATCTTTAAAGATTACATAGATTTAGATGATACCGGTTACATTAAATATGCCCAACCAGGGACTAGTAAAACAAATATTGCTGGTGTTTTTGTAGCTGGTGATGCCGCAGATAAAACCTATCGTCAAGCAATTACTGCTGCTGGTACAGGTTGTATGGCAGCTTTGGATGCAGAACGTTATTTAGCATCTAAAGATTAAATTTTAAATCTTATTATAACAAGGCGATTACGTTAGTGGTCGCCTTTTTTATTAGCTGAATTCAAGCGACAAATGCAACTTTTGGGTTAAACAATAATTTTTCCATTAC
>CAZDKE010000055.1:0-19009 GCA_964506255.1 uncultured Lishizhenia sp.
GCCATTCTGTCTTTCACAGAGTTACCTGGATTTGTTGTTTCTACTTTCGCAAAAACTTGAGCAGGTACATCAGATGCTAATTTATTGATGCGAACTAAAGGAGTATTTCCAATAGTTTCAAGGATGTTGTTGTAAACTTTCATTTAGATTATTTTGCGCAAAGATACGGGATTTATGATTGGCAAAGCCAGACGAATTGAATTTGATTCTCACAATTTTATATTGTAATTAAACGGACAAAATCATATCATAGCGATGTAAACCTTCTGCGTAATAATCGTTCGTAATTTTAGTGGTTTGAAAGCCAAATTTCTCAAAGAATCTACTTGTAAATTGTGTTGTATCAACAATAACTGGAAGATTAGGAACAGTTTTTTTAATACGTTCTAAACGAAATTGAAGTAATTTTTCTCCCAAACTTTGTTTGTGAAAATTTTTATGAATCAATCCCCAAGCTAAAGAAATAACACCTGAATTATTCTTATCGCCAAAACCGCCACAACCAATAACTACTTCATTTACAGTAATTACGTAAAATTTAGTTTGAATACTGCCATTTTCAAGTTTTGTTAAGAAGGCTTTAAATTCTTCAATTTCTTCTTTAGCAAAATAGGTTGGAACATTACTTTCAAATGCTTCAATGCATTTAATGTTATCAGCAGGTTTGTAATTACGAATCTCGAACTTAGGCATAAATTGAAATGAAAAATGGATTTAAATAACTAACGAATTAATACCAACCTTCTAACCAAAATTTATATATAAAAAAAACAATATTTTAAAATTAAATTTATAAATCGAAAGATGCATTTAGTTTGGTTTGGAAACAAATTGTTAATTTAATCTTCATTTTCTTTTTCTATTCAAAGAAAATAAATATATTTAATTTGTGTTAAAATTTATTCTTCAATCATGAAAAACAATCTTCTAGTTTTTGCTCTTTTATTTATTAGCTTTCAACCTTTATTTAGTCAAAACGAATATAATGTTCGAAGCGGATTAATACCTCAATTGGCTCCATTTTATCATGGTGTGGCATCTGGTGACCCACTTTCCGATCGAGTTATAATCTGGACAAGAGTTACTCCAAACTCAACTACTCAACCAGGTGAAATTTTAAATGTGAATTGGAGAGTTGCTAGTGATGTAGATATGAGTAACATTATAGCGAGTGGTACAACAACGACTTCTTCGTTAAGAGACTACACTGTTAAAGTGGACGTTACAGGTTTAAATCCAAAAACATGTTATTACTACGACTTCAGTTTTGATGGTTTAAATTCAATAGTAGGAAGAATGAAAACTGCCCCTGCGACAAATGCAGATAGCGTAAGATTTGCGGTAGTTTCATGTTCTGATTACGAAAACGGTTATTTTAACGCCTACGCATCTATTGTTGAAAGAAATGACATCGATGCCGTTTTACATTTAGGAGATTATATTTATGAGTATGTTGCTGCTGCGGGTGTTGATGGTAGATTAGCTGAGCCTTCTAATGAAATTGTAACTTTAAGCGATTACAGAACACGTTATTCTCATTATCGTTTGGATACGGATTTAAGAAATATTCACCAGCAATACGCTTTTATTTCGGTTTGGGATGATCACGAAACAGCAAATAACTCTTGGATGAATGGAGCAGAAAATCACACAGAAGGAACTGAAGGGGTTTGGTCAGCGAGAAAATCAAGTGGTAAACAAGCTTACTTTGAATGGATGCCTGTTCGCGAACAAAGCGAAGATTCAACAAGACTTTACCGAAAAATTACATATGGTAATTTGATAAATTTATATATGCTAGATACGCGTCTTGAAGGTAGAGAAGAACAATTAGGTGCAACCGACCCAGAAACAAGTAATCCCAACAGAACGATTTTAGGTACAGATCAATACAATTGGTTGGCAACTGAACTTGAAAACAGCACTGCTCAATGGAATATTTTAGGTCAACAAGTTATGATGGCACCATTAACTGCTTTTGGGGCAGTTTTAAATACAGATCAATGGGATGGATATCCGGCAGAAAGAACTAAACTTTACAATCATGTTTTAGATAATAACATTCAAAACTTAGTTGTATTAACAGGAGACATACATACTTCATGGGCAAATGATTTACCTCATACAGGTTACAACTCGTCAACAGGCGCTGGAAGTGCAGGTGTTGAATACGTTATAACAAGTGTTACGAGCTCAAGTTCTCCAATAGGTTTTCCTTCAGCAATTATTTCTGCCGCAAATCCGCATATTAAATGGTCAGATTTATCAAAAAAAGGATATTTAGTTTTAGATATCAATCAACAACGTGTGCAGGGAGACTATTGGTTTTGTAATAACATCACAAGCCCTTCAACTGCTGTTTCTTTAGGAAATAAATTTCATGTAAACACAGGCGAGCGTTTTCTTCGAAGTTCAAGTACTGAATCCTCAAGAAATCATTCTAATTGTACACAAGCACCTATGATTGACCCAACAATAAATGTAACCAATTTAAATAATTCACTAGTTTGGGTAGGTGCATATCCTAATCCCTTTGAAAAAGAAATTACAGTTCAATACAACTCTACAAATCAAGGAAAAATAACTGTTAAAGTTCTCTCTCAAGATGGAAAACTAATCCAATCGAAAGATTATCAAACTTTAAATGGACTGAATTACTTGAAAATTGATGGAGAAAATCTAAACTCAGGAGTTTATCAAATTCAAATAACTGATAGTAAAAGCAACAAGCTCGTTAGAATGGTAAAACTGTAAAAAACACTTACAACTTCCAGAAATAAATTTTAATTATTTTAGTGATAAATTAAATCAATATTTTATGGAAAATTCTAAAGTTAAAGTTGAAGCTATAATTTATGCTCCGATTTCAAAAGCATGGAAATACTACACCGAGCCTGAATTTATTACACAATGGAATTTTGCAGACCCAAGTTGGCATTGTCCATATGCATCAAATGACATGAAAATTGGTGGTAAATATCTTGCTAGAATGGAGGCAAAAGATGGTAGTTTTGGTTTTGATTTTGAAGCCTATTACACAGAAATTAATGAAGGTAAAAACTTCACCTATGAATTTGGCGGAAGAATATGTACTGTTAGTTTTGAAGAATTAGAAGATTCAACTAAAGTTACTGTTTCATTTGATCCAGAAAGTGAAAATCCAATTGAAATGCAACAAGCTGGTTGGCAACTCATTCTGAATAACTTTAAAAGTTTTACTGAATTGAATTAAAAACTTGTTGTTTCACGTAAAATTTAATCTTTTTTATTTGTTTACTCTTACTCGGTTAAAAAGACCTCCTTTGAATTACTAAAAAAAATAATATTTTAAAATCTTCAGGAGGAAAAGACGAAACTCAACAATCTTTTACTTCGACAAATGCATATTACGCTCCGAATAAACCTTCGTAAAGAATGGATCTTTCAAGTTTTTGATGAAACGAATCGCTTCTCCTGTTGATTTCATTTCTGGACCTAACTCTTTTTTCACATCTGGGAATTTCTCATAAGAAAACACAGGGATTTTTATCGCATATCCTTCTTTTCGTGGGTTGAAGTTGAAATCAGTTACTTTGTTTACACCTAACATAACTTTAGTTGCGTAATTTACATAAGGCTCGTCGTATGCTTTCGCAATAAACGGTACCGTTCTCGAAGCACGTGGATTAGCTTCAATTACATATACTTTGTCATCTTTGATAGCAAACTGAATATTTAATAATCCAACAGTTCTTAATTCTACTGCGATTTTACGAGTAATATCTTCAATTTGAGTCATTACAAAATCTCCCAAATTGTACGGAGGCAACACCGCAAAAGAGTCGCCCGAGTGAATTCCAGCTGGCTCGATGTGTTGCATAATTCCAATGATATACACATTTTCACCGTCACAAATTGCATCAGCTTCAGCCTCAATCGCACCACCTAAAAAGTGATCCAATAAAATTTGATTGTTACCCATTTCATTTAAAATGTCAACCACGTGATGTTCTAATTCCTCTTTGTTGATAACGATTTTCATTTTCTGTCCTCCCAAAACATACGAAGGGCGCACTAATAAAGGAAAACCTAAATCATCAGCCAATTCTAAAGCTTGTTCAGCGCTTTCAACAACCCCATATTGAGGGAAAGGAATATTGTTTTTCTCCAATAATTTTGAGAATCTACCTCTATCTTCAGCTAAATCTAAAGCGTCAAAACTAGTTCCCAAAATTTTAATTCCCATTCGAGTTAGTTTCTCAGCTAATTTCAATGCTGTCTGACCACCTAACTGAACGATAACACCTTCCGGTTTTTCGTGTAGGATGATATCATAAATATGCTCCCAAAACACTGGCTCGAAATACAATTTATCTGCAGTACTAAAATCAGTAGAAACAGTTTCAGGATTACAATTAATCATAATCGTCTCATAACCACATTCTTTCGCAGCTAAAACGCCGTGAACACACGAATAATCAAACTCAATCCCCTGCCCTATTCTATTTGGACCAGAACCTAAAACAACAACTTTTTTCTTGTCAGTTACAATGCTTTCGTTTTCGTATTCAAAAGTAGAATAATAATAAGGTGTTTTTGCTTCGAACTCAGCTGCACACGTATCCACTAATTTGAAAACACGGTTGATTCCAAGTTCTGTTCTCTTTTTATAAACTTCTGATTCTAAACAACGTACCAAATGTGCAATTTGACGATCTGCATATCCTTTTTGTTTAGCTTCAAACAGTAAATCTTTCGGCAAGTTACCGATATGGAATTTGTCTATTTTACGTTCTAACTTAATTAAGTCTTCAATTTGCTTCAAAAACCAAATATCAATTTTCGTTTTCTCGACAATGGTTTTGAAAGGAATACCTAACTTGATAGCATCGTAAATGTGAAACAAACGGTTCCAACTTGGATGCTCTAACGAATAAAGAATTTCATTTTGGTTGGTTAATTCACGTCCATCAGCGCCTAAACCATTTCTGTCCACCTCTAATGATTGACAAGCTTTCTGTAAGGCTTCTTGAAAAGAGCGACCAATTCCCATTACTTCACCAACTGATTTCATTTGTAATCCTAATTGACGATTTGTTCCTGGGAATTTATTAAAGTTCCAACGAGGAATTTTTACAATAACATAATCCAAAGTTGGTTCGAATAATGCGGATGTTGTTTTTGTAATTTTATTTTTTAATTCAGCTAAGTGATAACCAATCGCCAATTTTGAAGCAATTTTCGCAATTGGATAACCTGTTGCTTTAGAAGCCAAAGCTGAAGAACGAGAAACTCGTGGATTGATTTCAATAGCGATAATATCCTCTTTTTCGTCCGGAGATACAGCAAATTGGACGTTACAACCACCTGCAAAATTTCCTATCGAACGCATCATCAAAATAGCCATATCGCGCATTTTTTGAAACGTTGTATCTGAAAGCGTCATAGCAGGAGCAACCGTTATTGAATCTCCCGTATGAATTCCCATTGGATCAAAATTCTCTATTGAACAAATAATAACAACGTTATCATTTGCATCACGCAACAATTCCAATTCGTATTCTTTCCAACCCAAAAGAGCTTTGTCAATCATCACTTCGTGAATTGGTGATAATTGCAAACCTCTCTCTAATAAATTATCAAATTCTTTAGGCTCGTGAAGAATCGATGCTCCAGACCCACCAAGTGTATATGAAGGACGAATACAAAGTGGGAAACCAAATTCTTGTGCAATTTCTTTACCCTCAAGGAACGATTTTGCTGTTTTTTGAGGCGCCATTCCTACCCCAATTTTCAACATTAGTTCTCGGAATGCTTCACGATTTTCAGTGATTTCAATTGCTGCAATATCTACACCAATGATTTTTACACCATAATCTTCCCAAATACCCATTTCATCACATTGAATACACAAATTCAAAGCTGTTTGTCCTCCCATTGTTGGAAGAACCGCATCGATTTTGTGATTTTTCAAAATTTCAATGATACTTTCTGGCTCTAAAGGCTGTAGGTAAACATTATCCGCAACGACTTTATCCGTCATAATAGTAGCTGGATTTGAATTGATTAAAGTCACTTCAATTCCTTCTTCTCTCAATGATCTTGCTGCTTGTGAACCTGAGTAGTCGAACTCACAGGCTTGACCAATTACAATTGGACCGCTTCCAATGATTAGAACGGATTTGATAGATAAATCTTTTGGCATAGGAGTTTCAATTTACATTTCTTTAGGGTAATTGTTTACCGTAAATTGAGCGCAAATTTAACCTTTAAAGCTTAAAATGCCACCAAAAAAAAAGCAATGTTTTTAACAACTTTTGAGCATAGTGATAATACGCATAGAATTATAAGGAATAGTGATTTACTTTTACCTTGAGTTCGATTATAAAACCGGAAATACCTGCTGTACTTCTACACGGTCAGACTGACATAAAAATCTGTTAGTCAAGGTATTCACATTATGATTGAAGTTCGTTGCTGCTTGTACGTAGCGAGCTATATCAATAGGGAACAAGGTTGAATAACTAGATTTCATACAAATTGATTTATTATTCCACTGATAAACAACGATTTACTTCAGAACCATTTGTCAATTTTTCCTGATAAATTTTCAAAAGTGTTATAAGTAACTACCTTCGGCGCAACTTCGTGGTCATTGTTTCTTAGCAGTCTGACATCTGGGTAGCGACGAAATCAATCCAATTTTAAAGTAACTACCTTCGGCGCAACTTCGTGGTCATTGTTTCTTAGCAGTCTGACATCTGGGTAGCGACGAAATCAATCCAATTTTAAAAATTGAACTCTCAGGTTAACAGATAGAATAGGTGAAATGTAAAAAACATAAAATTGAATTGAAAAAATTAGACCTATAAGGCGTTAAATTTCAAATTTACTTTCTTGTTTTTTTAGTTCCTCCTTTATATTTATTTAACTTAAAAGTATTACTTAATTTACTGTTAGGTGAATGACCTGATTTATTTTTCCTATCTTTTGAGTATACATTTTTTGAAGAATTGATGGCAGATTTCGGTTTTTGTTTTACCTGATTTTTCACCAATTTTCTTTCGTCTTCATTTGATGAGTTTTTTAGTAAATCATGAATTATCTCCATTTCACTTTCGGTTAAATCCCTCCACTCTCCAAGGGGCAAACCTTTTAATTCAATATTCATAATTCGAACGCGTTCTAACTTCACGACTTCGTAACCAAAATATTCACACATTCTGCGTATTTGCCGATTAAGTCCTTGAATGAGTGTAATTCGAAAAACGGTTGTTGCTTCCTGAACTACCTTGCATTTTTTTGTATTCACACCCAAAATCGGAACACCTTTCGACATTCCTGCAATCATTTCTTGGGTGAGCGGTTTATTTACAGTTACGAGGTATTCTTTTTCGTGTTGATTACCAGCACGTAAAATTTTATTAATGATGTCGCCGTTATTGGTTAAAAATATGAGTCCTTGAGAGTCTTTATCTAGCCTTCCTATTGGAAATATTCTTGTAGGGTGATTCACAAACTGTACAATATTATCGCGAACACTTTCTTCAGTTGTAGAAGTAACTCCAACAGGTTTATTGAATGCAATAAATACGATATCTTCCTCTTCACGAGGCTCTAAATCATGACCATTCACACGAACTTTATCACCTGCTTTCACTTGATCGCCAATTAAAGCTTTTCGATTATTGATAAATACCAAACCTCGCTCAATAAATTTATCTGCCTCGCGTCGCGAACACATTCCACTTTCACTAATAAATTTATTTAGTCGCATAATATTTAAATCCTCTTTAAAGTTTCTAAAATTAGTCGAAAAATAATAAAGTATCACTGTAAAGAAATTAGGTTGTTTGTCAATGAGAAGAAAAAAAGAAGCTGACTATAAAGAGAAAAAAATATTTAGAGTTAAAATAGTGTCTTAAACGCAATTAATTTTACCCTTACGAACCTTAATTTTAACCGTAATAATTTTACCACTTATAGTATTTGTTTTACTACCTTTTGCAAACAGAATTTTTAAAAATTGGCTTTCAAAATAGTGATCTTTTCTCTCCACCAATAATTTATTAACTTTGTCACCACTTTAAAAATCACTCATGAAATTATCTTTCAATTGGCTTAAAAATTACATTTCAACTGAACTAAATATTGATGAAATTTCCAAAATTCTAACTGACACAGGCTTAGAAGTAGAAGGAGTTGAAAAAATGGAAGCTGTTCAAGGTGGATTAGAAGGCGTAGTGATTGGTAAAGTTTTGACTTGCGATAAACATCCGGATGCTGACAAATTAAAAGTAACCACAGTTGATATTGGTACCGAAATCTTACAAATTGTTTGTGGCGCTTCAAATGTTGCCGCTGGACAAAAAGTAGTTGTTGCCACCGTAGGTTGTACTTTGTATCCGAAACCAGATGAAGCATTCAAAATAAAAGCAGCAAAAATTAGAGGCGTTGAATCTTTCGGAATGTTGTGCGCTGAAGATGAGTTAGGTTTAGGAACTTCGCACGCAGGAATTTTAGTTTTACCAGATCATATCGAAACAGGTTCATCTGCAGCAAGTTATTTTGATTTAGAAGACGATTTTCAAATAGAAATAGGATTAACTCCAAACCGTTCTGACGCAATGGGACACATTGGTGTGGCAAGAGATTTAGTTGCTTATTTTAATTTTCACCAAGGAAAAAACACCTCAATCGTTTGGCCAGAAACGAAAGAATTGAAAGCTGAAAACACACATTTACCAATTGAAATAACTGTTGAAGATACAGCTAATTGCGACCGCTATTGTGGAGTGACAATTGCCAACGTGAAAGTACAAGCTTCTCCAGAATGGTTGCAAAAAAGATTGCGCGCAGTTGGACTTTCTCCAATCAATAATGTAGTTGACGTTACCAATTTTGTAATGCGTGAATTAGGAACACCTTTACACGCTTTTGATGTAGCGAAATTGAATGCTAAAATCGTTGTCAAAAAAGCAAATGAAGGTCAAGTTTTCAAAACTTTAGACGGCGTTGAAAGAACCTTAAAAGGCGAAGAATTGATGATTACAAATGGTACTGAAAATTTGTGTATCGCAGGTGTTTTTGGTGGTGCAGATTCTGGAATCAGTGAGCAAACTCAAAATATATTTTTGGAATCAGCTGTATTTAATGCTGTTTCTGTTAGAAAAACGGCCAAAATTCACGGTTTAAATACCGATGCAAGTTTTCGTTTCGAACGTGGTGTTGACCCAGAATTAACACTTTATGCTTTGAGAAGAGCGGCTCTTTTGATTCAAGAAATTGCAGGGGGAGAAATTGCTATGAACGAAAAAGATGTATTGATAAATCCGATTTCTAAGCGAGTGATTACTGTAAATCTAAACAAAATCAATCGTTTAATTGGAAGCGAAATTTCAAAAGAATCTATCATACAAATCTTAGAGAATTTAGACTTTAAGATTTTGACTTCAACCCAATTAGACCTAGAAATCGAAATTCCAAGTTATAGAACAGATGTCCACAGAGAAGCTGATGTAACAGAAGAAATCTTACGGATTTATGGCTTCAATTTAGTTCCGATTCCTGAAAAATGGAACCTTTCTTTACCGATTTCTGAAGCAATAAATGCTGACAAACTACAAGCAACAATTGCTGAATTTTTGGTTGGAAAAGGATTCTACGAGGCTTTGAACAATTCATTGACAAAAGGAATTTATGTAGAAAAATTAGGTGGTGAAACCTTAAAAGTTGAGCATCAAGTAGAAATGTTAAATCCCTTGAGTCAAGACTTAAATGTGATGCGTCAAACTTTGCTTTTTGGTTTGATGGAAAATATTCAACACAACCAAAACCGTCAGCATCCGAATGTGAAACTTTTTGAATATGGTAAAACTTATTTCAAATATGCTTCAGGATTCAATGAGCAACGCACGATTTCTTTCGTTTTAACAGGTTCAAAATCAGATGAATCTTGGAATAACGTATCAGAAACAGTTACCTACTTTACCTTAAAAGGAATCATTACTTCACTTTTAAATCGTTTGGGATTAACAACTAATATCCAGGAAAAAACGTTAGAAAGTGACTTATTTCAAGATGCTGAAAAAATCGAAATCTTCAAAAAATCAATCGTCGAAATTGGAATTGTTTCGCCCAAGATTCAAAAATACTTTGACGTTAAAAATCCAGTTTACTTCGCTTCTATCAATTTTGATTTATTGTTAGATACCTTGAAAACAGTTAAAATAAAATTCAAAGATTTACCGAAATCTTTTGCTATTCGTCGCGACTTCTCATTGTTAGTGAATAAGGAAACAAAATTCTCGGAATTAGAAACGGCTGCGAGAAAAAGTGAGAAAAAATTGCTTCAAAGTGTGAATTTATTTGATGTTTACGAAGGTGACAAATTGGAAGTTGGCAAAAAATCGTACGCACTTTCATTCATTCTACAAGATGGAGACCGTACCTTAAATGATCAAGAAATTGACAAAGCTATGGAGCAAATCCGTTTGGGAATTGAGAAAGAAACGGGAGCAGTTTTGAGAAATTGATTGTAAATTGATTTTAATCGAAGGAAGGAGTTTCGATTATTTATATCTTCTAGAAGTCAACCTAAATTCTTTCCTCTTATTATGAAAAAATACAAAGGTGACATTAAATCAATTATCGAGGTTTTAGCTTATATATTGGTTGTTATGAGTATTGGACCTATCGATAATCCAATCTTCTCATTTGTCGCTTTAGGAATTTGGGTTGTTGTTTTGGTGTATAATCTCGACTCAAGAATTCAAAATCGAAATGGTAATAACAACTACATTCTTTATCCAACAAAAAACGATAACTATTCAAAAACAAATCTTTTACGTTAGGGATTATCATTCTTGCTTTAAGTGTTGCTTGGTTCATTTGGATAAAATCAATCAATATTTATGGAATTATTGGTCTTGCGATTGGAATTCTGATCCTTTTGAATGGACTTTTTATTCATTGTAAAATCTAGATTCGATCAATCAACTAAAAACGCTTCAATGTCTTGGAATGAATACATCAAGTGGTCTAAATTAGATCATTTAACAGAATTAATTTCCCTTGATGAAATGCTTAATCCAAGCTTAATTGAATGTTCGTTTGATAATGAGGAAGATTGGAATTCAATTCATTTATTTGAAAATTCGGTTACGGGATATGCTACAAATTTAGATTTTGTAATGAAAAATTTGAATACAAAAGAAAAGTACAATCTTCTTACAATTGTGATTGAACCTGAAGTAGATTGTCAAAAAATAACGTCGAAGATTTTGAATTTATGGGATACGACTTATTGGATTTTGATTTTTATATAAGTGCTTTGACAAATTGCGGCGGATTTGAAGAAACGTTTTCAAGCTCAGACATAAATGATAAAGGTCTAATTGATGACTTTGAAAAAGCATACGACATTAAGAAACGTCTGTTAGAAAACAATCAAGTAGAATTTCACGCAGACACAAACGTGATTGCTATTTGCAAACATAAATTAGGAAGTTAAAAAAAGATTTTGTTAAGCATTCAGAACCGATTTTAAAGCTGTCAAAGTTATTTAATTGTTTAAAATCAAACAATCTTTAAAAAATAACATATTATAACTTTATTTATCGTAATATTGCAATAAATAAAAATAAAATGGGAATCACCAAAACAGATGCATTTACAACCAATCAAAATGAATTGGCAACACTCTTCAAAGCATTGGCACACCCAGCACGTATTGCAATAATTGAGTTTTTGTTGATAAATGAAAAATGTATTTGTGGTGATATCGTCGATAAATTACCTCTTGCGCAAGCCACTATTTCTCAACATTTAAAAGAACTTAAGAACGCAAATCTCATCAAAGGAACCATAGAAGGAACTGCAATTTGCTACTGTTTGAATCAAGAAGTTTTATCCGAATTGAACAACAAAATAAACCTGATTACCAATCAATTAATCACTAAAAACAACTCTAAATGTTGTTGATGTTACACTAACAATTAAAAAACACAAAATGAACTTAAACGAGATCAAAGAAATTCTTTCCAGCCTAGATGCTGTTGTTTTTCAATTACCAAACAAATCAGTTGTTCCAGAACATTTTCACGTGACGGAAGTTGGAATGATAACCAAAAACTTCATCGATTGTGGTGGGAAAGTACGCGAAGAAAAAGTGATTAATTTCCAATTGTGGGAAGCTGGCGATTACGACCACCGTTTAGCGCCAAGTAAGTTGTTAAACATCATCGAACTTTCTGAAAAAGTATTGAATATCAACCCAGAATTAGAAATCGAAGTGGAATACCAAAGCGATACGATTGGCAAATATAACCTTACTTTCAATGGTTTATTTTTTCAATTAACTTCGAAAACAACAGCTTGCTTAGCCCAAGATGCCTGTGGAATTCCAGCTGAAAAACTTAAGAAAAATTTAGTAGAATTAGGTACATCAAAAGCAACTTGTACTCCTGGAGGCGGTTGTTGCTAAACTCTAAAAAAGATGTTTGAACTATTGAAAAATCACTGTGATCAACTTGTAAATCAATTTGATACAATTCCTACGGTTCGAAAGGAACTTCTTACCAAAATTTCCGACTACATTCAATCAAAAAAGGATGGGAATCTTCCTATAAATTTAATGTATGTCTGTACGCACAATTCACGTCGCAGTCATTTCGGACAAATTTGGGCAGCAGTTGCTGCCTCTTATTTTGGAGTTGAGAACGTACACACTTTTTCAGGCGGAACAGAAGCAACGGCTTTTAACCCCAATGCAATTCAAGCTTTGAATGAAACTGGATTTGAAATATCGATAGTAGAACTTACTGAAAATCCGATTTACAAAGTAGCTTTTGGAACGAAAGAAACCCAACTTACGACTTGTTTTTCAAAAGTATACGACGACAGTTTTAATCCTTCGAGCAATTTTGCCGCAATTATGACTTGCTCCGATGCTGAACAGAATTGCCCATTTATACCTGGTGTTGAGTTGCGAATTAGTACAACCTACGCTGACCCAAAAGCTTTTGATGGAACACCACAACAAGCTGAAAAATACTTGGAACGCTCCAATCAGATTGCGCTAGAATGCTTATTTGTATTTTCCAAAATCTCGTAATCCCATAAATCGAGGTACGGAAAAATTTTCCTCTATCACCTAAAAATTGTGTTTCTTACTGATTTAAAGTAGATTGAATGTATTTCTAAGAAATTTTTGCTAATCAAGGTTGGAAATTGATTAGTAAAATATTAAGCAATATTACCTTTCTTCCCTACAAATACAAATAAAGGCGTATCTTTGCAACTTCGCAAACGCCAATGATTGATCTCGATTTATACGAAGCCAAAAAGCTTTACCCTTTTCAAGTAAACACTGTTACAAACGTATTAGATGAACTTCGCAAAAATGGAGCGAATTTCAACCTACTCTATCAACTTCCAACTGGTGGTGGTAAAACAGTAATTTTCTCTGATATAACAAAACGTTACATAGAAGAATGGGGTAAAAAAGTATTGATTTTAACGCATCGAATCGAACTTTCAGTGCAAACTTCCAAGCAATTAAATGCTATTGGAGTGCGCAACAAAGTTATTAATTCGGAGGTTAAAAATCTCAAAGATCAGAAAGATTACAATTGTTTTATCGCAATGGTAGAAACCTTGAATAATCGTTTAAATGAAAACGATAATTTTATTGAAAACGTTGGTCTCGTAATTGTCGATGAGGCTCATTACAATAGTTTTAGAAAGATATTTCAGTTTTACGAAACAAGCAATATTTTAGGAGTAACGGCAACGCCACTAAGTAGCAACAAAGCTTTACCTCTTAAGGATAATTACAATAAATTACTAGTCGGAGAATCCATTTCAAACTTAATTGAAAACGGATATTTAGCGAATGCAGAAACGTATTCTTACGACGTCAATTTACACGGTTTGAAAATAGGAACTAATGGTGATTTTACAGTAGGAAGTTCTGATGTGTTGTACAGTAACTACTTTATGCAGGAAAAATTGATTTTTGCATACGAAGAAATCGCACTTGGACAAAAAACCTTGATTTTTAATGCAGGAATTGAAACGTCACGTCGTGTTGAAGAATCCTTTAAAAAGTTAAAATACAATATTCGTCACCTCGATTCAACCTTTAGTGATAGAGACAGAAAAGAAGTATTGAGTTGGTTTCGTGAAACACCAAATGCGATTTTGACTTCCGTTGGGATTTTAACAACTGGTTTTGACGAACCTACTGTAAAAACAATTATCATCAATCGTGCGACACGTTCTTTGACACTTTATCACCAAATGATTGGACGTGGTTCGAGAAAATTACCAGAAAAAGACGCATTCTCTATTATTGATTTAGGAAATAACGTGCGTCGCTTCGGCTATTGGCAAGATTATATCAATTGGCAAGATGCTTTCCGTTTTCCAGACCGCTTTTTGGAATCGCGCGTTTCAGAATTGGAAGACATGGAGTTTGAAATTGAATTTGAATTTCCAAAAGGTTTTGAAAAGATAATTGACACAAAAATACTTGAGAGTTTCAACATCAAAGAAGATTATTATCGCTGTATGGAACGCGGTGAAAAAGGTAAAAACTGTATAGAAAATTCACTTTTAAATCACTTCGAAGCAATTGAGACCTCTGCCAAAAACTTAGATCACGCCTTACTTTTGCAAGAAAGTTTACAAGATCACATTGAACATCGCATCAAGCACTACACAAAATGTATTTCCAAAAGTACAGACAACTATTTCAAATTTTTGTTGGAGACGTACAATCGTCAATTGGCACAAAAAATTCGCCTAAATATTGAGGAATAAATAGAAATCTCTACCTTTAACTAAAATCTAGCATGAGAAATTTTCTGATTCTTTTCACTTTAATTCTAAGTTTTAGTTCCTTTTCGCAAGGTTCCAAGTTAAAAGCTTATTTGGATACAAAACAATTTTATGCTCCTGAAACAGGAAATTACATTGAAATTTACCTTCAATTTGTTGGTTCAACAGCAAAATTTATTCCTGTATCTGATGGAATTCAAGCTAAAATTGCCGTTTCAATTGAAATTTACCAAGGTGAAAATAAAATCAATTCAGACGTTTATATCTTAGAATCTCCTCTATCAAAAGACAGTGTTCAAGATGATTTCTATGAAGTACGTCGCTTTTTGTTACCTCCAGGAAATTTTAATTTAAGGTTGAATTTAGTTGATATCAACAAAGAAAAATCATCTGTTGCAGCTGAAGTTCCAATTTCTATTGATGATTATTCTAAATCTTTCTCAATTTCTGACATCGAAATTGCTGAGTACGCTTATCGATCAGATGTTGCATCTAATTTCCAAAAATCAGGTTATCACATTATTCCTTGGATTTCAAACTTTTATTCTTCTAACTTAACGAAAATTCCTGCCTATTTTGAAATCTATAATGCTGATTTATTACAAGATACGTTAGTTGGAGTTGTTCAAAAAATTGTCAATGCCCAAACTGAAACAGAAATTGAATCCTTCACAAAAATGATGCGCGTGAAAAACGAAAAAGTGATTCCTATTTTTAAAACCTTTGACATAGAACTTTTAGAAACAGGCACTTACAAACTAGTGATTGAATTAGTGAATCGAAAAATGGAAGTTCTAGCTTCACAAAATTATCCTTTTGAACGCAGTAATGAAATTGTGGCAAGTTTCAATCCAGAGCAAATGGTTCTCGACCCAGCATTTCAAAAATCAATCACTGACGATAGCGTTTCATTTTATTTAGCAAGTTTAATTCCAATTGCTCGACCTGCAGAAATTAAGAACATCATTGCAACTTTAAAAACTAAAAATTCAGAGAAAATCCGCAAGCATTTACAGGCATTTTGGGTGCAGTCAAGTCCTCAAAACAGCTACGATGCTTGGATGAAATACAAAATCCAAGTTCAATTTGTGAATGAAATTTATGGAAATAACTTTCAAGATGGATTTGAAACCGATCGTGGTCGTGTGTATTTAAAATATGGTGCCCCGAGTTCGGTTGTTACAAAAGAAACATCGCCTTCCGAATATCCTTACGAAATTTGGACTTACAACAAAATTGCTTCGTTTAGCAACAAACGATTTATTTTCTATAATCCTGATTTAGTTAACAATGCCTACCGTTTACTGCATTCTGATATGTTGGGAGAAACGAAAAATTTGGGATGGCAACAAATTCTTGCAAAACGTAACACCAACAACGGAAATGTTGATAATCCAAACCAAAACTATCAGCAACACTTTGGTGGAAATAGCAATGATCTTTTTAGACAGTACTAAATGAATGATTTGAAGGTTGCAGTTGTTATTCTAAATTTCAATGGTAGAAAACACTTGGAAACTTATTTACCGAGTGTACTGGAACATTCAGGAAAACACACAGTTATTATTGCTGATAATGCAAGCACCGATGATTCTGTTGACTTTTTAGAAGCAAATTACCCACAACTTAGATTAGTTCACAACGCTGAAAATCATGGTTTTGCAAGAGGTTACAATGATGCACTGGAACAACTAAAAGGTGAATTTGATGCGTATTTATTACTTAATAGCGATGTCGAAGTAACAGCAAATTGGTTGGAACCTTTGATTAAAAGCTTGGAAAATGAAAAAATTGTCGCTGTTCAACCTAAAATTTTAGCTTATTTAAACAAAGATATTTTTGAACACGCAGGCGCTTGTGGTGGTCACATAGATTCAAATTATTTTCCGTTTTGCCGGGGTCGAATTTTTGACAATGTCGAAAAAGACAACCAACAATATAATCATTCACAGCAAGTTACTTGGACTTCTGGTGCAGCAATGTTGATTCGTTCGGAAGCTTTTCATCAAGCAGGTGGTTTTGATGCCGACTTTTTTGCACACATGGAAGAAATTGATTTATGTTTGCGCTTGCAACGAAAAGGTTATCAATTAGTTTGTAATCCTGAAAGTGTAGTTTATCATTTAGGTGGCGGAACATTAGCCTACAATTCTCCGAATAAAATTCACTTGAATTTCAGAAACAACTTGTTTATGTTGGTGAAAAATCATCAAGGTCTGTTGTTTCCAAAATTGTTTTTCAGAATGACATTAGACGGAATTGCGGCAGTGAAATTTTTGACAGAAGGTAATTTCCTATTCACTTGGAAAGTATTTTTGGCTCACATGGCACTGTATCGAAATTTTGGTAAAATGTATCGTAAACGATTAGCTTTAAAAGCTGATAAATATGCCTTTTTTAAATACGATGGTAGTATTTTGTGGGCTTATTTTATTCAAAAAAACAAAACATATTCCTCACTTAATCAACGAAAATTCAAATGAGAAATTTCTATTTAATTGCTGTTTTAATACTATTTAAATACACAACTTTATTTGCACAAGGATCGGTTCCAAGCATTCAAGATGCAAGCGATAAAGCACAAAATAAACTATCAAAACCTTCAATTTCGACAAGTTCACCAAGTTTGTTTGTCAATCCATTTATTGGAACAGGCGGACACGGACACACTTTCCCTGGTGCAACCGCTCCATTTGGAATGATGCAATTAAGTCCAGATACGCGTTATGAAGGCTGGGATGGTTGCTCGGGTTATCATTATTCGGATTCGATTATTTATGGATTTAGTCACACCCATTTGAGTGGTACAGGCGTTCCTGACTATTGCGATTTATTGATTGTACCTCAAACAGGAAAAGCAAACACAGTTCCTGGTTATAAATCACCAACCGGTTACGGCTCCCGATTTTCACACGCAAAAGAAGAAGCAAGCCCTGGTTTTTATAAGGTTTTTTTAGAAGATGGAAAAATTGGAGTTAAACTTACAACATCTGAACGAGCTGGAATTCACGAATATACCTTTGAAACAAAAGAAGAAAAACGTTATATCCTGATTGATTTAGATCACCGCGATGAAGTACTTTCAGCATCAATTAATGTCATTGGAAAAAATGCTGTTTCTGGAAATCGAATTTCGAAAGATTGGGCTAAAAATCAACATTTCTATTTTTACCTAACAAGTTCAACCCCTTTCACTAAAGCGAAAAAGATTTTTAAAAATGGAGAACATAAATTATTGCTAGAATATCCAAAATCGACAGCTAAAATCATCTTGAAAGTTGGAATTTCAGCTGTTGATGAAAATGGCGCAAAAAATAATTTAGAAACTGAAATTGGAGCCGCTAACTTCGATCAAGTGCGTGCAATTACTGTTTTTAAATGGAATCAAGAATTAGGTAAAATCGATATTGCAACTGAGAATAAAGAATTAAAAACGATTTTCTATACCGCTTTGTATCACAATTATGTAGCTCCCAATTTATTCAGTGATGTTGATGGTCGTTACCTAGGACGCGACAATCAAATTCATCAAATAGAAAAATCTGAAAATCAGTACACCGTTTTTTCATTATGGGATACTTATCGAGGAACCAATCCACTTTACACACTAATTCAACCGAAACGCACCAATGAATTTATTCGTACTTTTTTACGTCAATTCAAAGAAAGTGGCGATTTACCTGTTTGGGAATTAGCAGGCAATGAAACAGAATGTATGATTGGCTACCACAGCGTTTCCGTTATTGCTGATGCGTATATGAAAGGTTTGCGTGATTACAACTCGAAAGAAGCGCTTGCTGCAATGATAAAAACCACTCAATTAGATGAATACGGTAAAATTCCTTACAGTGAAAAAGGATTTATTAGTGCTCACGAAGAACCAGAATCAGCCTCTAAAACAATCGAATACGCTTACGATGATTTCTGTATTGCTTCGATGGCAAAAGTAGCAGGAAACGATTCAGCCTTTCAAGTTTACAATAAACGAAGCTATAATTTTATCAATCTTTTTGATCCGAGCACCAAGTTTTTACGCGCTAGACGTGGAGCGATGTGGTACGGACCTTTTGACCCAACAGAGGTAAACTTCAATTTCACCGAAGCAAACAGTTGGCAATATTCGGTTTATGCACCGCAACACATTGAAGTTTTAACCAATCTTCTCGGAGGTAAAGATTCGTTGGAAGTT
>CAZDKE010000055.1:19019-21327 GCA_964506255.1 uncultured Lishizhenia sp.
TAATTTATTTACCACCCAAAAGAAATTAAGTGGTCGCGTTCAAGACGATATTTCTGGTTTAATCGGTCAATATGCGCACGGAAATGAGCCATCACATCACGCTGCGTACTTATATAATTTTACCAAAGCACCACACAAAACCCAATTGTATGTAGATAAAATCTTAAAGGAACTTTATTTCAACGCTCCAGATGGACTTTCAGGAAACGAAGATTGCGGCCAAATGAGCGCTTGGTATGTGCTAAGTTCAATGGGCTTCTACCCTATTGCGCCTGGAAATACGAATTATCAAATTGGAAGACCGCTTTTCGACAAAGTAAAAATGAAATTAGGAAATGGGAAATTTTTAGAAATTATTAGCAAAAACAATAGTCTTGAAAATAAATTTGTGCAATCTATCAAATGGAACGGAAACCTTCTTAAATCAAATGAAATTAGCCATTTACAATTATTGAATGGTGGAATTTTAGAATTTGAAATGGGAAATAAACCAGCACCAAGATTAGAAACTGCCAACTTCTTTTCAGCAAAAGTTCCAGCTGAATTTGTTCCTGCACCATTCATTACAAATGATAATCCATTATTCACCGATGCGGCAAAAATTGATATTTCTTACTTAAAATTAGATGAAAGTGATACTTATTCCCTTTTGTACAGCTTTGATGCGAAAAATTGGTTAACCTTTCAACGACCGTTTCTCATTAAAAATTCAACAACTATCTACACAAAACTTCAAAAAACCACAGCCGATGGAAATGTGTTTGAAAGCGCAACTGTTTCAGCTCGTTTTCACAAAAGAGACCCAAGCATAAAACTACAACTCAATACAGTCTACGCCAACGAATACGCAGCAGCTGGACCAAACGCTTTGATTGATGGTGTACGTGGAGGTAAAGAATTTAGAACAGGCGATTGGCAAGGATTTAATGGTCAAGATGTGAAAGCAGTAATCACTTTTGATTCATTAAAAACAATCAAAGAAATTGGTGCTTCTTTTATTCGCGATCAAAAATCTTGGATTTTCCTTCCTTCTTCCATCGAAATTGAAATCTCAATGGATGGAACAAACTTCAAGGCACTTCCTAACATTATGATTCCTGCAGCAAGTCCAAGCGATGAAAATCCTAAAACGTTTGCTTATACCACTAAAATTGAAAACGTAACAATCAAAGCCATTCGATATACTATTAAAAATTCGGGTGTATGTCCAAATTGGCACCTTGGAAAAGGAAATAAAACATGGGTTTTTGTGGATGAATTGATTTTTGAGTAAGAAAATTGTAAGCATTTAAATTAAATTATATAAACGCTATTGTTAAAAGTAAAAAAAGGTCGAACTTTAAGGGATTTTAAATTAAAACTACACCTATGAACGTTGATAAAGCAATGCTATCAATGATTGACAACTTACCTAAAAACACAGGAAAAAACCTCGAGGAATGGATTTCAATTTTTCGTAAAGAAAATAGTCTTAAATACGGTGAAATTGTTTAATTCCTCAAATCCCAATACGGTTTGACACACTGATTTGCGAATTTGATTGCCCATAAATCAAAAGGTTCTGATGCAGGTTCTAAGGAAAATAAAGACGATTTAATTGAAAAATAATACCAAGGAAAAGAACATTTCAAAGCCTTTTATGATAAATTGATTTCGGAAATCCTAACTTATGGAAAGGACATTGAAATTGCTCCTAAAAATAGCTACGTTAGTTTAAAGCGAAAAAAGCAATTTGCACTTCTGAACCCAGCGACGAAAACGCGATTTGAAATTGGAATCATTTTTAAAAGGTCAAGAAGCGAAAGGGAAACTGGAACCTGAAAAACCAAACGCAATGTGTACGCATATAATATATGTAAGTGAAATTTCTGAAATCGACAGCGAAGTATTTGATTGGATTAAATCTGCTTATGAAAAGGCAGGTTAGTAAAAAATAACCTGCCTTTTCGTAATAGTTATGCAAGAATAGATTGATTTGCTAGTTAGACTGAATTTATGTGTCTTTAATTTTTTTGTTTTGTTGTTGTTTTTTTATTCTACAATTTGTTTTAAAATCTTCGATTGTCCACTTTCATTTTCTATTGAAATGAAATAAATTCCATTTTCAATTTGATTAGTTTCAATTGGAAATAGATTGATTCCTTCAACGATTTCGATAATTTTGGACAATACAACTTTACCTGTTGCATCTCGAATTATTAGGAGTGATTCACCAATGAATTTAGTATCACTAATTGAAATGTTAAAACTTAATTTACTTGGGTTCGGAAAAGTAATAAATTGACTTTCATTCTCCTCACAATTTACC
>CAZDKE010000056.1:0-8340 GCA_964506255.1 uncultured Lishizhenia sp.
GATTCTAGGTATGACCCTTTACATACCAACGCTTATGATGAGGCAATTACGACACCAACAGAAGAATCAGTGCGTCGTGCAATGGCCATTCAGTTGATTATCAATCGCGAATTAGGTTTGGCGAAAAACGAAAATCCACTACAAGGTTCATTTATCATCGACGATTTAACGGATTTAGTGGAAGAAGCTGTATTATCAGAATTTGATAGAATCACGGAAAGAGGTGGTGTATTAGGTGCGATGGAAACAATGTACCAACGCTCAAAAATTCAAGAAGAATCGCTGTATTACGAGACTTTGAAGCATACTGGAGAATTTCCAATTATTGGTGTGAACACGTTCTTAAGTTCAAAAGGTTCTCCAACTGTATTACCAAAAGAAGTGATTCGTGCAACGGAAGAAGAAAAACAATATCAAATTGAGATGTTGAACGAATTGCAAGCAGGTAATGCGGAATTATCAAAAGCCGGTATCGAAAAAATACAAGACGCAGCTATCAATAATCGCAATATGTTTGAAGAATTGATGGAAACGTGTAAATATGCTTCGTTGGGTCAGATTACAAATGCGTTGTTTGAAGTTGGAGGACAGTATCGACGAAATATGTAATAAGTGAAGAGTTAAGAGTTAAAAATGAATTCTAATTTTTAAGTTATCAAATTGCTGATTGAGCTTCTCGAAATCAGTAATTCAACTGAAAAAATCAATTCCGCTTTGGTTATTTGGGTTTTGTATTGAGAACTTTATCCTTTTTCCTCCAGCAAGCTAATCAATTCAATCTTAGTAAGTCCACTTGCTTTGTGTAAAGATTTGTTTTTCAACGCTATAAATTCTATGTTATTTTCAATGCATAAATCTAAATCGTGGGTAGAAAAAACGATACATTTTTGCTTTTCACGCGCTATTTGAAGTAATTTATCTACTAGAATTTGTTTGTTGGCATAATCTAAAAAGGCACTTGGTTCATCGAGTAAAAGAACAGGTGTTTCTTGAACAATCGCTCGTGCAATCGCGCAAAGTTGTCGTTCGCCATCACTTAATGAAAGGGTATCTTTTTGCAAAAAGGTTTCAATTCCAATTTCGTTTGCAACTTGATTTACAAAATCCCAATCAGCTTGACTCAAACGGCCTAAAGCATTTGTATAGGGTGCACGGCCTAAAGCCAAATAATTAGCAACGGTAAGAAATGCAATTCCGTCAAATTTACTCTCAACAAAAGCTATTGTTTTTGATTTTTCAATGGCATTTGCATTTTTTATAGAAACCGAATTGATAGTTATTTCTCCTGCTATTAAGGGCGTTTGACCAGTTATCGATCGCAAAAAAGTCGATTTTCCACTTCCATTTCTTCCAACTAAAGCATAGACATTTCCTACCTCCAAAGTCAAATCTGTCACTTTTAAAAGTGGTTCTTGGTAACCGATTTCTGCTTGTTTGAAGTGAATCATTTCATTTTGCGAATTAGTACAAAAATCACAAAAGGCGCTCCAATTAAGGAAGTTAGTACGTTAATTGGCAATTGAATTTCACTTTCTACAGCTTGAATAAAAATATCGCAAAGCACCAAAAATATACTGCCAATCAATAAGTTACCAGCGATTAAGTATAAGTGATTTTGTGTTTTTAATAAAATGCGTGTAATATTTGGAACAGCTAAACCAACAAAGGCAATTGGTCCACAAAAAGCGGTAATTAATCCTGTGAACAAAGCTGTGATAATCAAAATGATAATGCGTGTTTGTTGAATTTTTATTCCCAACAAAGAAGCTGCATTTTCACCTAGAACTAAAAGATTCAAAGGTTTCACAATCAATGCACTTAAAATGATTCCAATCACAAAAAACAAAAGTATCAAGGGGATTTGTTCTAGTAAAACATTTTGTAAAGATCCCATCGACCAAAGAGTGAAGCTTTTTAACTGTTCTGCTTTAGAGCTGATTTCAAGAAACGAAACAATCGCTGAGGTAAAACTTCCAAACATCAAACCGACTAACAAAAGAGAAACTTGCGATTTTAAGAAACTTACCACAGACATCATCAGCATTCCAGCAGCAAAAGCACCAATTAATGCAGAACTAATCAAACCGACATTCGTTCCAAAAAACTGAATTCCAGTTAATAAACTAATTGCGACCATCAAACTTGCTCCAGAATTAATCCCTAAAACATAAGGTCCAGCAAGTGGATTATTGAAAAGCGTTTGCATCAACATTCCAGCTAATGAAAGACCAGCACCAGCGATGCAAGCCATTATCAAACGTGGAAATCTGAACTCTCTAGCTAATAATTGTGCTGTGTTTGTGGAATCGTAAGCAAATATTGCGTTTTTAAAGTCTGTCAACGAAATTACTTGTTGTCCAACGGTCAAATGAAAGTAAGCAATCAACGGGAAAATCAAAAGCGAAACTACTAAAAACCAGTTTATTCGTTGCGTTTGGATCATTCTACCGATTTATAAAAATACAATTCATCATTGGAAGTTTTTCCGGATTTAATAGTTTGTAAATCACGTAAAAACCAATGAGGTTGAACGGTACTGATTTCCCAGAAGTTATTCATATTTGCTGAGTAACAGTAAATTTTTCCTTTTTGAAAAACGTTTAAAAATGCCGCCTTCGGATTTGATTTTAGAATTTCTGCCTTGCTTCCAAAACCGGGATTTAACCAAATAGTTGCTTTTTCAGCATCCTTAATAACTTGTTCCATCGGCAAAGCTAAACTTCCTGTTCCTTTTGTGTCGGCGTACAAATAATTGATTCCAGCGTCTTTTAATAAAATGGCTTGATAGCTTTCACCAGCTGGCGCATACCAATAATCGCCCATTTGATTTCCAAGAAGAAATATTTCTTTGTTTTTGATTTTTTTTCCTGCGATAATTCCTTGAGAATATAAGGTATTTAATCGTTCGATTCTTTCTTTTGCTTGTTCTTGTTTACCGGTCAAATAACCAAAAAGTAAGATCCAATCTGCTTTTCCCAGTGGAGTGGTTTCGCGCCAATCATAATTTGGGATACTTGTAATTCCAAGTTTTTCAAATTGTTTTTGTTGTGATAACTCCCCACTAAAAGCACTATAAATCATTACTTTAGTTTTGGAGGCAAGCAGTTTTTCAATTGAAATTTGACCTTCGTCACCAAGCGAAATAATCTTTCCAGTTTTCACACCTTTTTTCACTTGCTGATTGTAAATAAACTTCACATCCGAAATCGCTGAAATGAAGTTAATCGCATTTAATTCTGAAAGCATTCCGATATGCGTTGCCGAAAGCACAGCCAATTTCTTGCTTGGAAGTTGAATGATTTTGGTGGAATTAACTCCTTGATTTGTAGCTTTTCCAGAGGTTTTAAAGGTAAAAACTTGCTTTGGATTATCAGGATTGGTGATTTGAATAATTACCTGATTTTCCGTTTCATAAATCTTCAACCAGCGACTATGTTTACACAAGTTTTTAGAAGAATCAGTGATTTTTATTTCCTTGTTTGAGTTTGAATTACAAGCACTTAAAGCGATTAGTAAAAAAAATAAAACAAATAAAAATCTACTGAAAATCATATTCCAAACTTAATATTGTTCTGATTCGTTCGGAAAATCTCCAGCTTTTACGTCGCGAATGTATTCTTGAAACGAACGCATCATTTGCTCGTGTAGATTATTGTATTTACGAAGAAAACGCGGACTAAATTCATTATTAATTCCAAGCATATCGTGAACCACTAAAACTTGACCATCAACACCGTTTCCAGCGCCAATTCCAATGATAGGAATCGATACCATTTGAGCTACTTTAGCTGCTAATTTTGCTGGGATTTTCTCTAAAACAATGGCAAAACAACCTGCTGCTTCCAAGGCTTTTGCATCTTCAATCAAACGATTAGCTTCTTCTTCTTCTTTCGCTCGAACGACGTAAGTTCCAAATTTATAAATCGACTGTGGCGTTAAACCTAAATGTCCCATTACAGGAATTCCAGCAGTTAAAATACGTTTGATAGATTCCAAAATTTCTTGTCCGCCTTCCATTTTTACAGCGTGTCCACCTGATTCTTTCATAATTCGGATGGCACTAGAAAGCGCTTCTTTTGAATTTCCTTGATAAGAACCAAAAGGTAAATCAACCACAACCAACGCTCTATCAACTGCCCTCACAACCGAAGAAGCGTGGTAAATCATTTGGTCTAGAGTGATAGGTAAAGTTGTTTCGTGTCCCGCCATAACGTTAGAAGCCGAATCACCAACAAGGATGATATCCATTCCTGCTTCGTCAATAATTCTTGCGATAGAAAAATCATAACCTGTTAGCATAGATATTTTTACACCTGCATTTTTCATTTCTTGCAATGTGTGAGTTGTTACTCTTTTTACGTTTTTATGGACAGACATTGAACTGAAAGTTGGGAACTGAAAGTTAAGAGTGAAAAGTTAAGAGTTAAGAGTTAAAAGTGAAGGGTTCCTTCTCATAATTTTGAAATGTAAAGGGCATTCACTAAACAAATTTCACTAACTTTTCACTAACTACTTTTAGTTGTGTTAAAATGTAAAAGTAGAAAATATTGAGTTTATAATCTTAAATTGATTTTTTAAATTCCTACTTATTGTTTGAAAAATCAAATTCCAATCCGTTTTTGTGATTGAATTATGGTTTATTTTGCTTTTGAAAAATAGAATCAATGAAAATAGAAACTGAATTTAAGGAAGCTATTCTTGCAATGCCTGAGAAAGAAAAAGATAAATTGTTAATTCGACTTATCAAGAAAGACAAGGTTTTGGTGAATCAACTCTATTTTCAATTGTTAGAAACGAAATCGGTGGAAGCTTTTAGGTCTGAATTAGAGGAAAGATTTCAAAAAATTGTCGCAGCTGTTAAAACCCGATTTTATTCTTCTGATATTTACTTACAAGAAGTCAAAGAAATGAGTGGAATGATTAACGAACTTGTTTCAACCACAAAAGATAAATACAGCGAACCTTACTTGAATTTGAAAATGTTGATTCTTTCGCTTTCAAACTTAAAAGATGAATTGAACCGCGAAATGCCGAATAGATCGTATGCTTTTAATATATATGTGATTGCGAGAAGTTTCAAAATCTTGACACAAATCAAAGCAATGCACGAAGATTTACAAAACGATTTCAAAGAGGATGTTGAAACTTTAGGTGAATTAATTGCATGTTTTCCGAACATAATGAAACTATGTATTTACAACGGTTTGGATGTAAATTGGCTGACAAATTTTGAAATTCCAGAAGATATTGTTGCTATTCAGAAAGATTTACGTGCAAGGGGATTTTTGAAGTAGAGTATTTATAAACTGAAAAATTGAAATTGCTAAAAGCTTACGTAGATTTTGGTGGTTTCAAAGCAAAACCTTTAGCTTGCAGCTTTAATAAAATAAACTCGCATCCGGCAGCTATTAGGATAAGTATTAAAGATATTTCCAATATTGCTATTTGGATTCGAAAGAGTTTTTGGAAACGATATTTGCAAAACAATCACTTTTTAGAATATTGATTGATCACTTTAAGTCCTAATTATAGTTTTCTATTTTATTTCATACATCAAAATATTATTTTCCAATTTCAACTTTGAGATTCAACTTTCCATAAAAGATTATCTTTGCCCCATGATTCCATTTTCTCCTCCTCGTATTGATCAACGTGTGCTTGATGAAGTGAATGCAGCCTTGCTAAGTGGTTGGATTACAACAGGTCCACGTACCAAATTATTTGAAAAAAAAATCACGGAATATTGCGGTTGTCAAACTACGGTTTCGGTTAATTCTTGGACTTCTGGAATGGAAGTTTTCTTGCGTTGGTGGGGAATTGGTGAAGGAGATGAGGTAATTATTCCTGTTTACACTTATTGTGCAAGCGCGAATGTGGTGTTACATACAGGAGCAAAACCAGTAATGGTGGATATTAGTAAAGATGATTTCAATATTTCTATTGAAAAAATTAAAGCCGCAATTACACCTCGAACGAAAGTAATTATGCCAGTTGATATTTCTGGATTCCCGTGTGATTATGATGCTATTTATGAACTAGTTAATGCTTGTAAAGATCAATTTTTACCTAAAACTGAAATGCAAAAACAGTTGGGTAGAATATTAATCGCGGCTGATGCAGCACATAGTTTTGGTGCGACTTACAAAGGAAAAAAATCAGGAAGTTTAGCAGATGTAACTTGTTTTTCGTTTCACGCAGTTAAAAACCTAACAACAGCTGAAGGTGGTGCGGTTTGCTTTAATTTACCTTCTGATTTTGACCACGAAACTATTTATAGAGATTTTTGCATTAAAATTCTTCACGGTCAATCAAAAGATGCTTTAGCAAAAACTGTAAAAGGTGCTTGGAAATATGACGTACTTGAACCAGGTTATAAATGCAATATGACGGATATTCAAGCTGCAATTGGTTTGATTGAATTGGAGCGATATGGTGAAAATTTAGACCGAAGAAAAACGATTTTTGAGGCTTATGACGCTGCTTTCGGGATCGAAAAATGGGCTATTCTTCCGAAGTATAAAGATGAAACACGAGAAACTTGTTACCACTTGTATTTATTGCGAATTGCTTCAATTTCTGAAACACAACGCAACGCCATTATACAAGAAATCTTTGAACATGATGTAGCTGTAAATGTTCATTTTCAACCACTTCCACTTTTAACAGCTTATAAAAATTTGGGCTATTCCATTGATAATTACCCAGAAGCTTACTTGAAATATGCCGCTGAAATTTCTCTACCTGTTTATTTTAATTTGACAGATGATCAAGTTGTAACAGTTATTCAAGCAGTTAAAAATGCGGTAAAGTTGGTTCTAGGATAAATAGACTTTAAAGTTCTCTAAATTGGGTGTTTTTAAACTATTGTCTTGTTTTAAAAAGACTTATTTTAAATCCAAATTGAAGTATTTAGTAACCAATTTTGATCCAGTCTTTCTTTTTGAAATTTGTTTTTGATATTCGATTCTAAAGAATATTCACTACATTTATTTTCAATTTTAAAACTCAAACCATGCGAGCTATTGACAAATTACTAAATGAATACGGTGAAAGCCACCAAAATGCAACTAATAAATTTATTCATTGGATTTGTGTCCCTGTTATTTTTTGGACGATTGTTGCACTTCTTTGGAGTGTGAAGTTAGGTTTTGAAATTCCAAGTACGACCTATCATTTAAACCTTGCTTTGGTTGCTTTAGTTGCAGTGATTTTCTATTACATTAAACTTTCGATTCGTTTGACAATCGGTATGTTACTATTTGCTTTTGCATGTATTGCCATCACAGATCGATTAGAAGAAAACCTAACGTCATTGCATTTTCCACTTTGGGGATTAGCACTGATTCTATTTGTTATCGCTTGGATTTTTCAATTCGTAGGTCACAATATCGAAGGTAAAAAACCATCATTTTTGAAAGATCTTCAATTCTTACTTATCGGTCCTGCGTGGTTGATGCACTTTATTTATAAGAAAATTGGGGTGAAATACTAATTGAATTTTGAATGATTAATGTTGAATGAGAATTAAAAATTTAACATTAATAATTAAGCATTTAATCTACCTCAGTCTATTCAAAGAATCCAACAATTTCTTATCGCGTTTGATTCCTAATTGTGCCAAGAAACTAAATGGAAAACCTAAAACGAAGAATAAAAATCCTAAACCTAGCTCTCTTTTCGTTGGTTCATTCGTTAAAACTCCGCCACCGATTACTGCGAAAACGATAATAGCAATCAATAGAATTAAATAAATAAAGAAGATTCCTCTTGCTAATTTAAACTGACGATTTAAGTTTTTATATCCCATCAAAGTAATGAAAATGAATAAGATAAAACTTATAACTGTCAAGAAAAAAGGCATTGAACTAGTAGATTCTAATGAACCATTTTCTTCTCCAACTTTTCCCATTTGAATACCATAAACACTGAAAACATAAACCGTTTTCTCACCAACAAATCTAAAAAATTCCATTCCGCTTAATAAAATAGCAAGCAAAATCATTGTTATGGCGTAGTATAAAGTTTGAACGCGTTGTATCATTTTAATTTATTTTTTCACAAATGTATTGACTTATTTCTAAGATGAAAATCTAAAATTGTAATTGCTGCCATCGCTTCTACAATTGGAACCGCTCTAGGTACCACACACGCATCGTGACGACCTTTACCAGCAACTGTAACTTCTTCTCCATCAGTGTTTATTGACCGTTGATCTTGCATTAATGTTGCAACAGGTTTAAATGCTACTCGAAAATTTATCGGCATTCCGTTTGAAATTCCACCTTGAATTCCGCCAGAATAATTGGTTTTCGTACTTCCATCCAAATTAAATAGGTCATT
>CAZDKE010000056.1:8350-19638 GCA_964506255.1 uncultured Lishizhenia sp.
ATGCTGTGAACCTCGCATCGCTATTGTGTCAAAACCACTACCAATTTCAAAACCCTTTACTGCATTTATCGACAACATTGCCTTTCCTAATTCGGCATGTAATTTATCGAAAACAGGCTCACCTAAACCAATTGGGACATTTTCAATTACACAACGAATTGCTCCTCCAATTGTATCTCCTTCCTTGCGGATTTCACGAACAAGGTTTTCCATTTCTACAGCGATTTTCTCATCCGGACAGCGAACTAAATTCGACTCAATAATTTCTTGCTCAAAGAATTGAGTTGACTGAAAACGTATTTCTCCAATTTGATCAACGTACGTTGAAAATCGAATTCCTAAAGCGGCAAGCATTTGTTTTGCAATGGCACCTGCCACTACTCTACTTGCTGTTTCGCGCGCACTACTTCTTCCTCCTCCGTTAAAATCGCGAATGCCAAATTTCTTCTGATACGTAAAATCAGCATGAGAAGGTCGAAAAGTATGTTCTAAATGCTTGTAATCCGTTGATTTCTGATTCTCATTTGGAATAATAAATCCAATAGGTGCACCCGTTGTTTTTCCTTCAAATATTCCAGACAGAAATTGAACAGTATCGCTTTCTTTCCGTTGTGTCACAATTGCAGACTGACCAGGTTTTCTTCTGTAAAGTTCTTTTTGAATCGCCTCTAAATCCAATTTAAAATTAGCCGGAACACCATCAATCACCCCACCAATTGCTCCACCGTGCGATTCACCAAAAGTGCTTAATTTGAAAATTGTTCCAAAACTTGAACCTGCCATAATTGAAGATTAGAGTGTAAAATTAACAGCATTGCTAAAACAAATAACAATGCGCTTGAATTATATGTGAATAAGCAGCGGCTTGCACGCATGGTTTTGAGAATAATTAATTCCCAAACTTTCTATTTATCCAAAATAACGATAAATAATTGTGTATTTTTGATGCTATCAAATGATACTATCAATGAAACCACCTTATGATATTACACCTAAAATCCTTAAGTTAATTAATTCGATTTCAATAAGTTTAGGTGAGGTCAATGCGAATTATCTCCATAAGCAATCGCCACAACTTCGTAAACTTAATAGAATAAAGACTATACATTCAACATTGCAAATTGAGGGCAACACACTAACTGAAGAACAAATAACTGCTTTAATTGATAACAAGCATATTATTGGTCCTAAAAAAGATGTTTTGGAAGTTTTAAATACGATAAAAGTCTATGAAAATCTCAGTGCTTATTCCTACACTTCAAAAAATAGTTTTTTAAAAGCCCATCAACTTTTAATGAATGGACTAATTGAAGATGCAGGATTATACAGAAAAAAAGGTGTTGGAATTGTAAAAGGAAGTGAAATTGAACATATTGCGCCTCCATACGAAAACGTACCATTTCTAATGAATGACTTATTTAATTATTTGAATGAAACAGAGGAATTGGCGCTGATAAAAAGTTGTGTGTTTCACTATGAAATGGAATTTATACATCCTTTCATTGATGGAAATGGTCGAATGGGAAGATTGTGGCAAACATTGATTTTAATGAAAGAATATCCAATTTTTGAATACTTACCTTTTGAAACATTAATAAGTAAATCGCAAGATACATATTATCAATCATTAGCATTAAGTGATAAAACTGGAAAATCAACTGCCTTTATAGAATATATGCTTGGTGTGATTGAAAAGGCGTTGCTAGAATTATTAAATTATAACAATCGAGTTTTAAAAACGACAGATCGCCTAGATTATTTTATAAGTCTCGGTATTCAGGTTTTTACACGTAAAGATTATATGAATATTTTTAAAGATTTATCAACAGCAACAGCTAGTAGAGACTTAAAGAAAGGAGTAGAGTTAAAACTTCTTGAAAGTTCAGGGGAAAATAACAAAACTAATTATGCTGTAAAAAGGCTAAAAGAAATGACTGAGAATAATATTAATTAGTTCTTCAAAAATCAAGCGCAAAAAAAAAAGCCCCATTCAGGAGCTTAATTTTTTCAGAGAATCTTAACGCTTGTGCATCGGTTCGTCAGAAACAGTCAATTTCTTTCTTCCTTTGCTACGACGCGCAGCTAAAACGCGACGACCATTCTTAGTAGCCATTCTACTGCGGAAGCCGTGCTTGTTTCTTCTCTTTCTTACCGATGGTTGAAACGTTCTTTTCATGATTATTTCTTGTAAATGTTATCAAAAACTAGGAGTGCAAAGATAATACATTTTTCTATATATCAAATTCTTTCAACAAAATTATTTAAAAAATCATTATCGAAGATAAACCCACTATTTTTGCACTAAAATAAATTGCAAAATGCTAAAGCCTAAAAATAAGAAAGAAGATAAAGTAAAACTAACGAAAGAAAGCTATTCGAAAGCAGCGGGAATTTTTTGCTATTTAAAACCTTACGGATTTATTTATTTCATCGGTTGGATTTTCCTTGTGCTTTCTACTTCTGCAGGGCTTGTGTTTCCTTACTTATTGGGGAAATTACTAGGAACAGCAAATGTTTCAAACATGCAAGATTCAGTGGAATTAATTAGCACCAACAACATCAATAATGTAGCGTTTACACTTTTTATTTTATTTGGTTTTCAAGCACTTTTCTCCTTCGTTCGCGTTGTGATTTTTAATAATGTGACAGAAAATGCACTGCGAGATTTAAGAAATGATGCCTTCGATAAATTGGTTTTTATGCCAATGGATTTCTTTAATCGCAATAAAGTTGGTGAATTAACGAGTCGCTTATCTTCGGATGTTACCCAAATTCAAGAAACTTTGCGCACCACAATTGCTGAATTTTTCAGACAAATAATTATTGTTGTGGGGGGCATTTTCTTCTTGCTTTTTATTTCTTGGAAATTGTCCTTAATTATGTTGGCAACCGTTCCTGTGATGGCAATTATCGCTGTGTTTTTTGGTCGTTACATTCGTCGATTGAGTAAAGAAGCGCAAGATTTTACAGCAGAATCAAATTCAATTGTAGAGGAAGCCTTAACTGGAATTACAAACGTGAAGGCTTTTACAAATGAGTATTTTGCTCTTTCAAGGTTTAAAAATTCAACGCAAAAAACACGCGATTTAAATGTAAAAAGTGGTGTTTGGCGCGGTCTTTTCGTCTCTTTTATCATCTTTTGTTTATTTGGCGCAATTGTTTTTATTATTTGGCAAGGAATGTTGATGACACAAGGGAACAATCCAGAATTATCGAGCGAAGGTTTCTACCAATTTGTATTGTTTACAATTATGATGGGTGCATCTGTTGGTTCTTTACCTGATTTATATGCAAGTATTCAAAAGTCGATTGGTGCAACAGAAAATTTAATGAATATCATTAACGAAAAGACTGAAAAAGCTGAAAATACAGGAACAAGTACATCTACAATTCAAGGTGAAATTGAATTTAAAAACGTAAGTTTTGCTTATCCGCAACGAAAAGACATGACAATTCTGAAGAATGTTAGTTTTGGAGTTGAAAGAAATAAAACCTTGGCTTTAGTTGGTCCAAGTGGTTCAGGAAAATCGACCATTTCCAACTTGATTTTGAATTTTTACCATGCCAATTCAGGTGAAATTAGAATTGATAATCAATTAATTACTGAATATGATTTGAATTACTTGCGTCAACACATGGCAATTGTACCGCAAGAAGTTATTTTATTTTCTGGCTCCATTTTAGAAAATATACGATTTGGAAAACCAGAAGCAAATGAAGAAGAAGTAATCGAAGCTGCGAAAAAAGCAAATGCTTGGGAGTTTATAGCTTCTTTTCCTGAACAATTGCAAACGGAAGTTGGTGACCGTGGTATTCAATTATCTGGTGGACAAAAACAACGTATTGCCATTGCACGAGCGATATTGAAAAACCCTCAAATTCTAATTTTAGACGAAGCAACCTCAGCATTAGACTCTGAATCAGAACGTTTAGTGCAAGATGCTTTGGATAAACTAATGAAAGGAAGAACATCTGTTGTGATTGCGCACCGTTTGTCAACAATCAGAAATGCGGATAATATTCTCGTTTTACAACACGGTGATATCCTCGAATCAGGAACGCATCAAGAATTAATTGAGAAAAAAGGATTGTACGCAGATTTAGTAGCGTTACAAACGATGGAAGGGTAGGATAAAGAATTTCTAATTTGAAATTGGTCATCCCTTTTAATCTTCCGTCTGCTGACGGAGAGAAACATAACTTGGATGAGCCTTAAATTATTGGAAAAGAAATAGATTTTAACTCAACAAATAATTTCTTGCGAAGTGAGATTTGAGCCTCCTCCTTTGAAGGAGGACTGAGGAGGATGACATTCAATGCTTCTGATTTTCAATCAACAACAGTCTCCCGCAAAACCATTTTCAACTCAATTGAAACAAATTGATTAAAATAGGTTGGAGTTATATAATGGAATTGATTGTAGTTTTATACCAACAGACACTTTAAACTGGGCATTAATTAAAGGAATATACTATGCAAAAGGGGATGAAAAATTTATGACTGTTGGTTGTTTTGATTTATTGACATGGGATAATCTAATTTGTGATGACGAAAACGGTTGCGGTGCCGCCTACTACTACTTCGACGATTTCGGTGTCTATGAACTTCCGGAAATTTCAACAGGGTTGGGTGGTGAGATTGATACGTTGGGAGAGAATGTCGCCTTGCAAGCCAACTGTGAGGGCTGTTGGAATGATTTGGTGTATCGTTGGTGGCCAAGTGCAGGTTTGAGTGATACTACGATTCTCAACCCCATTGCCTCGCCAGAAGTTACCACCACCTATTATTTTGGTTTAATCGATACTTCAGAAACTGTTCCCTGCATTGTCGATTTGGTAGATAGTGTAACTGTTTTTGTTACCATTCCGCAAGATACAATTACGCCACCGCCAACAAGTTTTTCGTGGTTGGTCTATCCTTCACCTACGAGTGGCAATTTAACACTTCAATTCAGCGCACTTACTAACGACAGTCAATTGCTGATTATTGATGCACGTGGGCGATTGGTGAGAAAAATTTCTGTTCCTAAAAACACGGAGAGTTTGCCTTTGGATATTAGCGCACTTGCAGCTGGGGAGTATTTTTTGCAAGTGGAGAATAAGAGTTTGAAAGAGAAGAGGAAGATTACAAAAATTTAATTGCGAATTTCATAAATTGCGGATTCATAATTGCGAATTACGAACGAGTTTTTTGTAAGCGCTCTGCTCGAGATATTATATTCGTAAAATTAACAATTACAAACGACGAGGACTGAGGCTTTCGAAGTCCGAAGTCTGATTGGTTCGCAACTCCTAAGCATTCTGGTTTTCCGTTCGCAATTAGACTTACGCAATTCCTAAGCACTATGGTTTTCTGTTTGCAATTCTTCCATTCGCAATTCTTTTGTTCGCAATTCCTAAGCATTCTGAACTTCCATTTTCAAATTTTCAAATCATTTAATTTTCAAATTATTCATTCGCAATTCCTAAGCATTATGGTTTTCCGTTCGCAATTCGCAATTCTGTTGTTCGCAAATAATAAGCATTATATACTTCCATTCGCAACACTTATTTTCTCTTCAAAACAAATTCTTATTTTTGCTTAATGAAAATCTGGAGTAAAAACTTATTGAAATCCTCGTTAGTTTGTGTAATTATTGGAATTACAGTTTTAAGTTTAATGCCTCCAAAATCAGGAATTGAATTAGGAGAACACGATAAAATCAATCATTTCATTGCTTATACCGTTTTTAGTTTAAATGCAGGAATGCTTTTAGATAATTTCAGAAAACATTTACTAATTTTACCATTACTCGTGCTTTATGGCTTGTTAATGGAGTATTGTCAAGGTTTTGTTCCTGGAAGAGCTCCATCTTGGTTAGACGCCTTGGCAAACACAACAGGTGTCACAATTGGTTTTGTATTGACATTGATTTTTAGAAAGTTAAATCTCATATTGTTTAAATAAAGTTTATTGAAAAATTCTTTAAATCTATAGAATTGTCAACTCTTCGTAATATCACTTTTGTAGAATTGGTTACTCTTTATTAAAAAAACAGAATAGACTTTATTAATTGAAATTAAGCTACTTTCTAAGTCAATAAAACTCTTTTATCAAAAAAAAAAAAAAACAACTCTAAAAAAGATTTTTTTGATGAATTTACCGCATTAATTGACGGATAAACTGGAGGAAAGCATGGTGTATTTTATCAAGAAAAGTGAAAGCTATCTCCCTAAAAAAACTTACAACTAAATATCGCTGTATCGTCCACAAAAGTTAGGTTTCCGCGCCATTCATCGAGTTTAGAAAAGATGATATTGTTCATGTCTTCCATTTTCAACGGTGAGTAGGCTTGTGCATTTTTCACCAAGCGTTCTATACCGAATTGTTCGCCTTCTGCATTTTCAAGTTCTACGACACCGTCTGTAAATAGCACAAAAGTCGTGTTTGGATTCAAGACCATTTTTCCAACATTGACATAAGGCAATTCATCAAGCATTCCCAAGCCAATGCAGCCATCTTTGAGCATCGTTACTTTTCTCCCATTCAATAAAAACGGATGATTGTGGCCTGCGTTGACGTAGTTCATTTTGCGCGTGTGAGCGTTGTAATGAGCAATAAAAAAAGTAATGAATTTCTCGCCTTTCGCACTACGCATCACGATTTTATTCAATTCTTCCAGTAAGAAAGGCATTTCGAATCGTTGGTATTTAAAAAGCGTGCGAATTGTTGCTTGAAAATTTGCCATTAACAAAGCTGCGCTAATGCCTTTTCCAGAAACATCCGCAATGCAAATAATGTACTCTTCGTCGCCCAAAGGAATAAAATCATAGTAATCTCCACCCACAGCGTGACGCGGAATATACTTCGCAGATAAATCCATTTTTCGGTTGGAAGGTAAATCGGAAGGGAACAACAATTTTTGCATTTCTGAAGCAACTTCCAATTCCTTCGAGATGCGTTCCTTGATCATACTTTGCTTGAACAAACGTCGATTTTCAACAGCTACGGCAATGATATTACACAAAGTTTGCGCAAAATTAAAGTGACTTGCTTCTAAATAATCGGAATTTCCAAGCGTCGAAATTAATAAATAAGCTAAGGGTTTCTCTTGGTGATAAACTGGAATTACCGCTTGAAACTCTTTCAAAACCATTGAATTCGAGGATTCCACCAAGGTAATTTCCTTAAATCGAACCAATTGTTGGTCAACGAGTTGTAAATCTATTTTTCCTTTGAAGCCCGATTTCGCTAAAACTTGCCAATCTTCTTGGTTTAAAAACAGAACGAACTTGGAAAAACCAAGCTGCTCTTTGAGAATGAAGGAGAAAATTTTAATGAGTTGTTCGATCGATAAATTAGAATTGATGGCATTCGTTATCTCCAACAAAGACTGTAACTTCGTATCCTTGATGTCGGGATTTAAAATATTTCGATGTTGAATAATCACTTTTGTCCTTTTATTAAATCGGGTAACATTCTCAAAGCTGCCATTTCTTTAAATTTATCTCTCACTTCTCCGCAAGGACTTCCGAAATAGGTTTTACCGCCTTCTAAATCTTTTGAAACACCTGACTGCGCCAAAATGATTGCACCATCGCCAATTGTAACGTCGCTAGCACAGCCAACCTGCCCCCAAAGAATCACATTGTTTCCTACTCGAACACAACCAGCCAAACCGACGCCAGCGGCCATTAAGCAATTTTCGCCAACAACAGTATCGTGACCAATGTGCACTTGATTATCTAGTTTAGTGCCTTTTCCTATTTTCGTGATTCCAGATACACCTGCGTCAATCGTACAAAGCGCGCCAATTTCAACATTGTCTTCAATCTTAACTCCTCCACATGTATGCATTCGCTCGTATCCTTCGGGTTTCTTTTTGTAATAAAACGCAAAATGACCAATGACAGTATTGGCACCAATTAACACATTTTCTCCAATTTCAGTGTTATCTAAAATAGAAACGCCTGCATAAATTCTTGCATTCTTTCCAATTCTTACATTTTTACCTATAAATACATTAGGATAAATAATCGCAGACTCGTCAATGAATTGAAGATCTTGGTTATTGGGTGCACTCAAAGGCGCAAAATGTTGTGTTAACCAATTATAACTATCGAACGGTTTTTCAGAAATTAGTAAGCCTTTTCCTGGAGGACAATCCACAATTTTATCAATAATGATGGTTGTTGCCGCTGAATTTAGCGCTTTATCATAATATTTTGGATGGTCTACGAAAACAATATCACCCGTTTGAACCATGTGAATTTCGTTGATGCCTGTTACTAAATGCGAGGGATTTCCAACAAATTCACAAGCTAACAACTCACTGATTTCTTTTAAGGTAAAGGCTTTGGGTAACTTCATAACAGTATTCGTAAATTCAAAAATAAGCATTGAAAACACAAATAATCAGTGGTTTCGTTGGAGTTATCACCTTGGAAATGTTCAAATTGTTCAAAAAATAGATTAGAAAAAATAAAAACGCTTGTGTTTTAAAAAGATTTGTCTAAATTTGCAATCCATTTTTAGCACATAAAATACATTTAAAATGAAAAACGATATACACCCATCTGATTATAGACTAGTTGTTTTCAAAGACATGTCTAATGAATATGCATTTCTTTGCCCTTCATGTACAACAACAAAAGAAACAATCACTTGGGAAGACGGAAACGAATATCCTCTAGTGAAATTGGATATCTCTCACAAATCTCATCCGTTCTTTACAGGTATTGCACAGTTCGTGGATACTGCAGGACGTATTGACAAGTTCAAAAACCGTTATGGTCGTCACATGAAATAATCAGTGACAAAAAAATACTTAAAAAGCCTTTTCGAAATTCGAGAAGGCTTTTTTGTTGGATTCATTTTTTAAAGTCTTAACTTCAAATTATTCACTAATTGATCAATGTTTTTATTAAACCTCAACCTTTTTTGGATAAATTTAAAAACAACTTAATTCCTGATTATTCGATTCTCAAATTTATAAGTTTCCTTATTGTTAAATTTCTAATTTACTTACTGCTATTTGAGTTTTCTATTGTAGCTTTAAGAGTCCTAAAATCAAACTACTACATGAAACCAATCATCAGTTTTTTATTCCTTTTATTGTGCTTTTCAGTTGAAAGTCAAAACATTCAATCTGAAAATATTCAAATAGTTCGCGATACGTATGGCGTTCCTCATATTTTTGGTAAAACAGATGCAGAAGCGGCTTATGGTTTGGCTTGGGCGCATGCAGAAGATGACTTTTTAAGTATTCAAGAAAACTTATTGCCTTCAAAAGGTTTAGCGGGTTCAGTTCTTGGAACAGAAGGTTTATTATTTGATTATGTATTGAAATTCACAAGTTTAGATATTACTGTTCCTAAATTATACAAGGAAGGTGCATTGTCTGACACTTTCAAACGTGTACTTTCTGGCTACGTTCAAGGGTTGAATGCGTACGCTAAAATACATCCTGAACAAGTAATTCATAAAGATTTGTTTCCAATTTCAGACATCGATATTTTGAATGGTTACATGATGAAATTGAGTTTGATGGCTGGAATGGGAATGGCTTTAAAGGCAACGAAAGAAAACCGAATAGAAATGTACAATGCGCCTAACGAAAGAGGTTCAAATGGAATTGCTGTTGCCAAAGAATTGATGGAAGATGGTAAAACATTATTAGTAGGAAACTCTCATCAGCCAATTGAAGGTGGTTTTGCATGGTACGAAGCACACATTCAAAGTGAAGAAGGTTGGAATATGACGGGAGGTTTATTTCCAGGTGGAATGACCATTTTTGTTGGAAATAATGAGCATTTAGGCTGGACCCATACTGTTAATTTTCACTCATTTGGCGATGTTTATAAATTGAAAACAAAGGGCAAATCGTATTTCATAGATGGAGCTTGGAAGAAATTTAAAATCAGAAAAGAGAAATTCAAGTTGAAAATTGGTTTCTTGAAAATTGGTGTTACCAAAAAATTGTACGACACAGAGTTTGGTCCAGTTTTTTCAACTAAGCACGGAAAATATGCTTTTCGTTTCCCAGTTTATATGGATATTAGAGCTACTGAACAATGGTATAAAATGAATAAATCCACCAATTGGAATGAATTTGAAAGCGCTCTTAAAATGGAAGCATTACCTCTTTTTAATGTTGTTTATGCCGACAAGGATAATAACATTTTGTTGCAATCAGGTGGACAAATTCCAGACAGAGATCCAAAATTAAATTGGAAACAACCAATTGATGGGACTTCTTCCAAAATGAAATGGGAAAAGTTAATTGAGTATAATCGTAAGCCGACAGTGTTTAATCCCGAATGTGGTTACGTTTATAATGCGAATAATTCACCGCTTGAATGTACAGGAGAAACGTGCGAGTGGAATGATTATTTTGTTGGATTACAATTATTTACAATGAATCGTGCAGAGCTTTTTGACCGTTATTTTGAAAATCACAAAGGAAAATTCAGCGATAAAGACATCCACGAAGTGAAATTCAATAAAAGTTTCTTGAAAGATGCCTCTTATTTCAATCATTTTAAAGCACTATTTACATTAGATGAAAATAAATATCCTCGTTTGAAAGATGCTATTCAAGCTGTAAAAGGATGGGATTTTGAGGCAGATGTTGCAGATACAAATGCTTCGATAGTCTTGGTAGTGCACAAAATGCTATCAAAAAAACTACAAGGCTCTGTTGGATTTTTAACAATGCGAAATGAATTGTTAAGTGAGGAGGATGCAGTTTGGGCTTTGAAAAAAGCAAAACAGTTTTTAATAAAAACACATCACACTATTTATCCTGAATTAGGAGCTGTTCAACGACATATTCGTGGTGATTTAAGTTTTCCATCTGGTGGAATGAGTGAAGTTCCAAGAGCTGCGGAATCAAGTCTTTACGATAAGAAAAAAGGAATTTACCGATTGAATGGCGGTGATGGTTATATTCATTTTGCAAAGTTTTCAAAAACTGGCGTTGAAATCAGAACGATAAATGCTTTTGGTGCGTCGTCAATGAAAAATAGTCCACATTACACCGATCAAATGGAATTGTTTATCAATGAAAAAACGAAGCGAATGACTTTGGATAAGGCGGAAATTTTTAGAGATGCGGTTAGGATTTATCACCCGAAATAAGTTGAAAGATGAAAGATGAAAACTGAGAGTTATTTTTATTTGTCGATTTGGAGAGCCTCAGATAATTGTTGTCTTCGAGAGCCTCAGTCAACAATTAAAATCCGCAATTTATAATTTTGTATGTCCCTGAAATAGGTTGACCGAAAAAGTCAATTTATTATGGATAAAAA
>CAZDKE010000057.1:0-4223 GCA_964506255.1 uncultured Lishizhenia sp.
CTGGTATAGAAATATTGAATTGTTTCTCAAATTCCATAATTAACTCTACGGTATCCAATGAATCGGCACCTAAGTCATTCGTGAAGCTTGCTTCGTTTGTAACTTCACTTTCCTCAACATTTAATTTATCAACGATTATCGCGATTACTTTAGCTTTGATTTCTGACATCTTCTTTAATTTATTGGTTTCAGCCTGCAAAGAAAAAAACAAACATTCAAATAACAAAATAAATCTTAATTATTTATCAACTGAATTAAGTCAACCCCTCTAATTTACAGGGAATTATACTTTTCTTGACTTTAGCAATACTGCATTTTATTTGGAGAAAACAAGTGTTTTAACCTTAAATTGGCTTAAATCTTAATTTTTAAAATTCTATTTCAATCTAATTGTTTGGAAATAAAAGTGCTTAATCAGCTAATAATTTATTGAAGAAATCATAAAATTCTTCTTTCGATTGATAATAGAAAGTAGGAAGTCCTGCTTGTTTGGCTCCTTCAATGTGTTGCGGACTATCATCTATAAATAAAGTCGTTGTAGGATTTATTGTTAAAGTCTCACAAACCCAATTAAAAGTACTTACATCTGGTTTGCGTTTACCGATTTCAAAGGATAAATAGATTTTATCAAAAAGCGCACTCAATGGTACATCTGAAACTCTGTCCCAAGCCTCATAGACTTTTGGAATATGAATTTCGTTGGTGTTACTTAACATATATATTGGTAAGCTACTTTTTACACGATGCAAAAGTTCAATTTTTTCTTTCGGAAATTCACCTAACATTGCATTCCAAGCGGCAATAACTTTGTTGGGACTCGTACCGAAAGGACATAAAGGAAGAATTTTATTAATAAAATGTTGAGCTGAAATTTCACCAATTTCTAATTTATCGAATAAATCACTTTGATTCACTTGCGAATACTTTTCTCCAAAATCCTCAAATCCCAAATCAATAAATGCCTTTTCAGTTGCTTGATAATCAATATCTATAAGTACTCCACCAAGGTCAAAAATAATTTGTTCGTAGGCCAGTTTTTTCATAATCCTCACTTTGTTTCGCTCAAAAATACAATCAAAAACGAGCTTTTTCCTTATTTAAATATAATCTAAATTAGCATTTATGACATTATTATGACAATTTGAAATGAATGCACTGCGATATTTGTAAACTCAAATAGAAAGATTCGTGCTGCAACATTTACATATCTTGGCTTTTACTCACCGTAACTTAGAAGTTAACAAGATTGGTTTGATGCATATTGAAAAAGATTTGCAACGCGAAAGATTACACACAGTAAAGGATTCACACGAAATTTCAGAATTGTTTTTTCTTTCCACTTGTAACAGAGTTGAATTGACATTTGTGAAAAATCAAGAAATTGATGACCTCTTTGTAAAGTCTTTGTTGCAAACTACCTTTCCCAATCTATCAGACGACATTATTAGTGATCTTGCTGAAAAAGTGGAATCATACAGTGGAACAAATGCTGTTGAACACGCTTTAGCTGTTGCATCTTCTATAGATTCAATGATTGTAGGAGAGCGTGAAATTATCACGCAAGTACGTTTGGCTTACGAACATTGCCGCGATTTAAAATTGACTGGGGATTTGATTCGCATTTTAATGAAGCAAGTAATTCAAACTGCGAAAAAAGTGTACACCGAAACGAGCATTGCAACAAAACCAGTATCAGTAGTATCTTTAGCTTATCATCAATTGAAAAAATTAAACATTCCTTTGGATGCGCGTATTCTAGTTGTGGGCGCAGGAATGACAAATACAACAATGAGTCGTTTTTTGAAAAAACACGGTTTTACAAACTTTGCAGTTTTCAATCGATCTTTAGAAAAAGCGAAACAATTTGCTTCAGAAATTAAAGGTGAAGCTTTCTCATTAAATGAATTGAAATACTACGATAAAGGATTTGATGTAATAATTACGTGTACAGGTGCTGATTTTCACATTATCACTCCTGAATTATACAACGCAATTTTACGAGGAGAGAAAAGCAACAAAATCATAATAGATTTAGCAATTCCTCAGGATTTAGATCCAGAGATTTTGGAGAACAATGATATTACCTATATATCAGTTGATTTCTTGCAAAAAATTTCAAATCAAAATTTGAAAGAACGCTCTAAAGAAATTCAACACGTAGAAAAAATATTGGCAACCTCAATGATTGAATTCGAAAATCTTCTGAAAGAAAGAAATGTCGAACTAGCAATGAAAACAGTTCCACAATCAATTAAAGAAATCAAAAACACTGCTTTTTCTGAAGTATTCAAAAATGATTTAGATAGTTTGGACGAACATTCAAAAGAAGTATTGGAAAAAATAATTGGCTATATGGAGAAGAAATACATAAGTGGGCCAATGAAATTAGCAAAAGAAATAATTTTAAAAAATGTCTGAATTTTCAATCATTAAAATTGGTACAAGAGGTAGCGATTTGGCTTTATGGCAAGCAAATTTTGTACGCGAAGAATTAGAAAAACTAGGGCACACAGTTGAAATTAACATCATCCACACGCAAGGAGACAAAATACAAGACTTAAGTTTTGATAAATTGGAAGGAAAAGGTTTTTTTACCAAAGAAATCGAAGCTGCGTTGTTATCTAAAGAAGTTGACTTAGCTGTTCATTCACATAAAGATTTAGAAACGACTCCGCCAGCTGGTTTAATTATTGCAGCAGTTTCAGATCGAGAAGATCCATCTGAATTGTTACTAGCAAATCCAGGTGCTGTTGATTCTACTGAATTATGGGGGTTGAAAAAAAATGCAATAATTGGAACATCTTCAGCTAGAAGAAAATCACAATTACTGGCACTTCGTCCTGATTTGCAAATTAAAGACTTAAGAGGAAACGTACCAACACGAATCAAAAAACTGAAAACAGAAGGATACGATGCTATTTTATTAGCAAAAGCAGGAGTGAACCGTTTGAATCTCGATTTATCTGATTTACATGTTGAAGTTCTTGACCCAACAGTTTTCGTTCCAGCACCAGCACAAGGAGTTCTTGGCTTACAAATTAGAACAGAAGATTCTCGCTTAGCAGAAATTCTTTCCAATTTGAATCACACTTATACAGCACAAAAAATAGAATTAGAAAGAAATGTGTTGCGCTTGATGGAAGGCGGTTGCCAATTACCATTAGGGGTTTATTGCGACGGTAAAACAGTTCATGTTGCGCACGCCAAAACTTCAAGTGAAGCTGCCAACTATTTTACTTTTGAATACGGAAATCAAGATCAATTAGCTCAGTCTATAGTTGATTCACTTTCAAATTAAATGAAAAAAAGGATTTTCATATCCAAAAACAGTGATGATTGTGAACCCTTAGTTCATTATTGCAATCAAAATAAGTTAGATTTAATAGCACAATCTTTAATCGAATTTGAAGCGTTTCCTTTTAAAATAGAATCAAATTTTGATATCGTTTTCTTTTCAAGCATACGTTCTGCTCAATTTTATTTTAAGAAAGCAGCAAAAAAATCAACTATTATATATGCTTGCATCGGAGAAACGACCAATTCTAAACTTAAAAAGCTGGGAGTAGAGTGTGAATTTGTAGGTAAAGAAGCTGGAAATCCCCTAAAAATCGCATCAGAATTTAAAAATTGGGTAAAAAATAGAATTGTTTTTTTTCCGCAATCGAATCTTTCTTTGGGAACTTTTTCAGCGATTTTACCCGAAAATCAAATTATAAAACAAGTTGTTTACAAGACTAATTTGAAGGAAATTAAAATTAGTAAGAGTCAAATTTACATTTTTACAAGTCCAAGTAATTTGGATGCATTCCTAGCAATCAACAAGATAATAGGGGATTCAAAGGTAATTGTTTGGGGTAAATCAACCTTTGAGAAAGCAAAAAGTAAAGGCCTTAAAGTAGATTTTGTTTTAACCAATTCAAGTTTGGATGAGCTATTGAAATTGCTATCTTCGATTTGTTAACATAAATTTAATTTTGACATTTTTTTTTTAAAGATTGCTACAATTCAAAAAAATACTATTTTTGGGGCTTAAATAATTTAAAATAGAAACGTTTTTTTTAATTTTTTCCCCCTATGAAAAAAATAATTAGTTCCCTAGCCATTGCATTAAGTTTAAGCTTTGGATTTAACACAACTTCTTATGCACAAGAAGATACTGCCGCAAACAATACTGAAGTGGTTGAAGCAGCGCAAGAAGGAAAATCAGAAGCAGCTAAAGAAGC
>CAZDKE010000057.1:4233-14505 GCA_964506255.1 uncultured Lishizhenia sp.
AGCCAACATTAACGTTCGTTCAAACTTTAAAACAAAAGTATATTGAGGGAGACGTATTGTGGATGACTCCTGTACTTATCTGTTTGATTATTGGTATGGCACTTTCAATTGAGCGTGTTGTTTACTTAAACATTGCAACAATTAATACTACTAAATTCTTAAACGAAGTTGAGTCAACTTTAAAATCTAAAGGTGTTGATGCTGCTAAAGAATTATGTAGAAACACTCGTGGACCAATCGGATCTATCTTTTTCCAAGGTTTAGACCGTTCAGAAGAAGGTTTAGATATGGTTGAGAAATCAGTTGTTGCTTACGGTGGTGTACAAATGGGTAACCTAGAAAAAGGTTTATCTTGGTTACAATTATTCATCGCTCTTTCTCCGATGTTAGGATTCTTAGGAACTGTAATTGGTATGATCCAAGCGTTCGATAAAATCGTAAAAGACGGTCAAGTTTCACCAACAACAGTTGCGGATGGTATTAAAGTTGCCTTGTTAACAACAGTATTTGGTTTGATTTCAGCAATTTTTCTTCAGATTTTCTATAACTACATCACATCTAAAATTGATGGTTTAGTTAATGAAATGGAAGATGCGTCTATTAGCTTAATAGATATGTTGATCAAAAATAAAATTACGAAGTAATTCAACTTTTAAAACTTATAGCAGATGAATGCTAATAAATTAAATTTAATGTTAAACGTTTTCCGCATCCTTCTAGTAGTAGTAGGTGTTGGATTAAGTTTGATGCTTTTTTCTGGACCAGCAGTAACTGATGGGAAAGATGCAATAGAAACTTTCAGAGAAAGTTCAAAAATGAATGCAGCTATTTACTTTACATTTTTTATTTTAATTGCAGCAGTAGTTTTTGTTCTTGGCTTTTTCCTTCTACAATTAGTTGTCAACCCAAAGAAAACAATTATGGCTATCATTGGAATTGTTATTTCAATTATAGTTTATGTTATTTTCTATTTTGGTGGAACAACAGATTCAAATGAAACACTTGCATTGAGAAATAAAGTTTCTGATGGTGTAATTCTTACAACAACAGCAGGCTTATACACAGTTGGTGTAATTTTAATAGTTGGTGTACTTGTAGTAATTGCTGGCCCTTTGATGGGTAGATACAGAAAATAATTACCATGGCTAAAAGAGAAATACCTGAAATTAATGCTGGATCGATGGCCGACATCGCGTTCTTGTTATTGTTATTCTTTTTGGTAACAACAACAATGGATAAAGATCAAGCTTACATCAGAAATATTCCAAAAAAAATTGATGTTCCATTAGATCAAACAAAAGTTCAAGAAAGAGATATCTTGGCGATTAGAGCAAATAATCAAAACCAATTAATGGTGAGAGGTCAGGTTTTTTCTGATCCCTCTAAAATTTCTGACTTTGTTTTGAAGTTTTATCAAACAAATGAAAAAGTGAATGATGTAACGAATAACTTTCCAATGTATTCAACAACAACACTTACTTTGTGTGACCAAAATATGGCAAATCTAGATAGACAAATCGAAGAAGCTGAAGCTGTTGGAAATGAAAAAATGACTGAGTTCTTTTTAGCATCGTACGACGAGTGGAATAAAAAGAAAAATGCAATTAAATTGTATGGTAAATCTCAAATTAGAGAATTGAGTGTCCAAGCGCACATTCGTATTGAAGTACAAGAAGCAACCGCATATTCTATTTTTACTCAAATTCACAATGAAATAGAAGAAGCGCTTTTTGAGTTAAGAGACAACGAATGTATGCGTTTATTCAATGAAAGCTACGGTTTACTTAAAAGAAGATTTGCACAAGATAATGACCCTCAAGATAAAGCTAAAATTGACTTGTTAGAAATTCTTTATCCTGGTCGTATTATTGAGGTTACTCCTAAAAATTAAGAATTATGTCAAAGTTTAAAAAAGAAGGCAGAGGAGCTGGACCAGCATTAAATACTGCATCACTTCCAGATATTGTATTCATGTTGTTATTCTTTTTCATGGTTGCAACAACTTCTAAAGAAACAGATCCAACTGTTCAAGTTGAATCACCTGAAGGATCTAGAACAACTGAATTAACTCCTTACAAGCAACGTTCTGAAATAGATTTTTTATACTTAGGTACTCCAAGAAATCCAAATAGAGCGAAAGCCTTTAAAATGGGTTACGCATTATCATTAGATAACGTTGTTCAAGCTACTCCAGACGGATTGTATTCTACAAGTGCAGTTGGTAGATGGAAATTAGATAAGTTTGCTCAAAAACCATCTAGAATGACAGCGCCTTTGGAGGCTGTTATCACTTGTTTCAAGGCTGATAGAAATGCACCAACAGGACTAATATTTGATATCCGTAAACAATTACAAGATATCGAAGCTTTAACCATTGCTTACGCCGTTAGAGATAAAGGAAATATCTAATACTTATTCAATTAAATTGAAGCCTGATAGTTTACTGTCAGGCTTTTTTGTTTTACTATTATTTTCCTATTTCAAAATAGGAAAATAAATAGATTTCCATTAACAAATAACTAGTCACAAAAAAAGACCGTTGAAATTAATCAACAGTCTTAAATATCATAAAACTTAATATCTATTAAGCTTTGTCTTCTTCTTCGAAAATACGTTTAGGACGTAATTGCTCGAATAAACCTAATGTAATCCAATAAGGTAAAATAAAAGCCATTAGGAAAACTAGCAACCAAAATGCCATTCCACCAATTAAAAGAAACAATACAATACCAAAAGTGCTCATCTTCTATTATTTTTGTGAACGAATAATATGTAAAATTAAAAATAAAAATAAACAAATCACAAAAAATGGAATTTAGAATTGAAAAAGACACGATGGGCGAGGTTAAAGTACCTGCAAATCGTTATTGGGGAGCACAAACAGAGCGTTCAAGAAACAACTTTAAAATCGGTCCAGAAGGTTCGATGCCTGTTGAAATCATTCATGCATTTGCCTATTTGAAAAAAGCGGCAGCACATGCAAATCACGACCTTGGTGTTTTATCATCTGAAAAACGCGATTTAATTTCTAAAGTATGTGATGAGATTTTAACAGGTCAACACGACTCAGAATTCCCATTGGTTATATGGCAAACAGGTTCAGGAACGCAATCAAATATGAATTGTAATGAAGTTATCGCAAACCGCGGTCACGTAATTACAGGTGGAAGTTTAATGGACGAACAAAAAATCTTGAATCCGAATGACGACGTAAACAAATCGCAATCCTCTAATGATACTTACCCAACTGCAATGCATATTGCTACATACAAAATGACAGTTCAAACGACGATTCCTGGAATGTTACATTTGCGCGATGCATTACAAGCAAAAGTAGAAGAGTTTAAGGACGTTGTAAAAACAGGTCGTACGCACTTTATGGATGCCACACCGTTAACTTTAGGACAAGAATTTAGCGGTTATGTTGCACAAATCGACAATTCTATTCGTTGCATAAAAAATGCCTTAGAAGCTGTAACCGAGTTGGCTTTAGGTGGAACTGCAGTAGGTACAGGATTGAACACTCCAAAAGGTTACGATGTATTGGTGGCTAAGAAAATCGCTGATTTCACAGGTTTACCATTTGTAACTGCTAAAAACAAATTTGAAGCATTAGCGGCACACGATGCAATGGTTGAATTATCTGGAGCATTGAAACGTTCAGCAGTTGCTTTAATGAAAATTGCAAACGATATTCGTATGTTGTCTTCAGGACCACGTTGCGGAATTGGTGAAATCATTATTCCAGACAACGAGCCAGGCTCATCAATTATGCCAGGAAAAGTAAATCCAACCCAACCAGAAGCTTTAACTATGGTTTGTGCGCAAGTAATGGGTAACGATATGGCAGTTTCTGTCGCTGGTTCAAACGGACATTTTGAATTGAACGTTTTCAAACCTGTTATCGCCTACAACGTACTACAATCTGCTCGATTAATTGGCGATGCATGTGTTTCGTTTACAGATAATTGTGCTGCAGGAATCCAAGCGAATTTACCTGTTGTAAAAAAACATTTGGATAATTCATTAATGTTGGTGACAGCTTTGAATACTAAAATTGGTTATTACAAAGCTGCAGAAATTGCTAAATACGCTCACAAAAATGGTACAACTTTGAAAGAAGCAGCAGTTGGATTAGGTCACGTAACTTCTGAAGAATACGATTTATTTGTAGATCCTTCCAAAATGATTGGTTCGTTGGATTAAGTCTTTAAAATTATTGATTAACACTGTAGCTTTTAAAGGAATTGAAAAACGCCGTAAGTTGCGCAGGACTTAGAAATTTAGCGCAACTTACGGCGTTTTTCATTTAATTCTGTGCCACATTTTCTAGAAAAAACAGCATAAAACAACGCAAAAAACGTTACTCCCATTTGGGTTTCGAGCGTATCTTCAATTAGAAAAGTCACTATTGCAACAAGAATAAAAACAACTCCAAAGATTTGCTGAAATTTTACTTGTTGATACAAAAAGTAGGACATCCAAGTTATAAAAAATAACAAACCAAACAGACCAAAGCTTACTGTTTCAGTGAGATAGGTGTTGTGTGCGCGCAAACGTCTTTCTTCCGTCAAAGGAGAATTTGTTTGCTCGTATTTACTTAAAAATGAATCATTAACATCTCCTGTTCCAACGCCAAAAAACAGGTTTTCGTTGATGATTAAAATAGCCGTTTTCCAATACTCCAATCGTTCTAAAAGCGAATGTCCACTTGGGTTTTGTGAATGATGAATTTGAAAACGCAAACCAAAAAGTCGTGCCATTAACCCTGATTTTGTTTCGTTGATATCAGCGTAACCTTTTTCTATATTTTGAATGTCACTTACGGATAGTTTTGCTACACCATCCCCACGAACGGGTAAATTTTTAGAGATTAAATAACGCTCTAAAGTATATTTAAGTCCTTGTTTTCTTAAGTCTAAACTATCATATGGAATTTTTGCACGTTTGTTCCATTCTTGTTTTAAACTCACATAGTCTTCTTGGAAGGCACTTTTTTGATTTATCGGCTTACTTAAATAAACGATTAAGCCGATTTTAATAGCCGCAAAAAGTAAAAGTGTTCCAATAATAATACTCCATTTTCGGCGCTGATATAATTCCCAAATCAAAAGCACAAACACAACCACAGCAATCGAAATTACGCCCGATAAAACTTGACTGAAATAGGTATAAAACATAAACCAAATCGATGAAATAACCCAAAACCAACGGAAGTTTGCTTTCAAGTTCCACAAGAAATAATTAGCCAAAACTCCAAGAGCGATTAATATTCCAAAGCGAATATGGGAACCAAATAACGATAAATCGCGAATGTCAATGTAATTGATTTTATCTTGAAAAAACTGGTAGCAAGTAAAGTTTACGAGCGAAGTTGTAAAAAGCGCTAACACAAAAATTAATTTGAAAATCGTCAAATGATTTTTTGAAAACAGTGGACGAGTGCAAATTATTAAAGCAATAGCAAACAATGAAAATTTAACGCGAATATCATTCAATCCATAGTCGAGGTTTTTGCTCCAAATCAACCCAACAAAGTGCAAAAGATAAAAAGCAACCAAGAACCAAAACAATCTATTTGATTTTAACTGTTGCCAATAATTTTTGAAATCGCGTTCCAACAAAAAGCCAATCCCACCAAAAAGTAAACCTAAAGACATTAAGAATTTACTGCAAACAACACCAACCACCAACAATAAAATGGTAAAAAGCTGAAAATTGGCATGGAAAGCAGGAGAAATTTTTCCTTTAAACATAGGAGACTAACGCAAAAAACACATTATTAGTATAATTATTAAGTGTAACAAAATTTAGTTTACGCTTTCGTATCACTAAAAAATAATTCAACTGTAATTTATAACTCGAAAAAAAAAAATCTCAATTTAAGCAATTATACATTTTGACTTTCCTTTTTTCATGACAAAAAAGAAATGGTGGTAATGAAAATTTTAAAAGTGTTTGAAGATTTGCTGTCAGAACAGAAATTTTTCCGAGTGCATCATTCACATTTAGTGAAAGTACGCTACATTCGTGAGTTTGTGAAATCGAAAGGTGGGCATTTGATTATTAATAATGGCGTTTTGGTTCCAGTTTTAACACGTAAACGTGTGGAGGTTATTAAGATGTTGGATGAGTTGTGATTATAAGATTTTCTAGTTTTAACTTGTTTTGATTTCATAAGTCTATTATTGTTCAGTCTAAATAATAGCTACATTTTTCACTAGTTTTCTATCATACAATTTCATAATTTTCTGTAAAAAGACAATTTTATCTGTTAAAATGGAGTTATTTCCTTAATTTCGTTTTGCATCTATGACCTCAGATACCATTGTTATTATTCCAACCTACAACGAGATAGAAAGCGTTGAGAAAATGGTGGACGCAATTTTTGCTTTGCCTCAGACCTTTGACATTCTTTTTATCGATGACAATTCACCTGATGGAACAGCAAAAAAAATCAAAGAAATTCAAGCTATTTATCCAAATCGGATTTATCTAGAAGAACGTCCTGGTAAACTTGGTTTAGGCACAGCTTACATTCACGGTTTCAAATGGGCAATCGCTAAAAATTATCCAATGATAGTGGAGATGGATTGTGATTTTTCTCACGACCCGAAAGATTTAATTCGTTTGCGAGAAGCTTCATTAAACGGGGCTGATTTAGTGATTGGTTCGCGTTATGTTCCAGGTGGAAAAGTGAAAAACTGGCCAATGAAACGTATATTGATGTCTTATTTCGCTAGTGTTTATGTACGTTTGATTCTTTGGATTTCAATAAAAGATACCACAGCAGGTTTCAAATGTTACAAAAAGAATGTACTAGAAACCATTCAATTGGATAATGTAACATTTAAAGGATATGCCTTTCAAATTTGTATGAAATATGCAGCTTTGAAGCATGGATTTAAAGTAAAAGAAATCCCAATTACGTTTATCGATAGATTGTACGGAGAATCAAAAATGAGCTCAGGTATTTTTAAAGAAGCCTTTTGGGGTGTTTGGAAAATGAAAAAAATGAAATTATGAAATAAGCCATTACCAGATTCGTCACTATCAAGGATGAAGTTAATTGGCGATTGCATATAACCATTAAAAATAAAATTAAATACATATGAATTATTTGTTGCGCAATGGTCTTATCATCAACGAAGGCAAGCGATTTCAGGGTGATATTTTTTTAAAAGATGGCAAAATTGAAAAAATAGGTTCATCCCTTTCTATTTCTGAAAATTATACAGAAATAAACGTTGAAGGAAAATATATTTTACCTGGATTTATTGACGACCAAGTGCATTTTCGCGAGCCAGGATTAACGCATAAAGCAACAATCGCAACTGAATCGCGCGCAGCTGTTGCGGGAGGAATTACTTCTTTCATTGAACAACCGAATACAGTTCCAAATGCAGTAACTCAAGCTTTTCTTGAAGATAAATACGTAATAGCATCAAAAACATCTATCGCGAATTATTCATTTATGATGGGTGGAACAAATGATAATTTAGAAGAGATTTTAAAAACCAATCCAAGAAATGTTGCCGGATTAAAGTTGTTTTTAGGTTCCTCAACAGGCGATATGTTGGTGGATAGTTCAGCTTCTTTGGAAAAGATTTTCTCTAATACAAATCTATTAATTGCCGTTCATAGCGAGGATGAAACAACAGTAAAAACGAATTTAGAACGTTTTAAAGCTGAATACGGAGAGGACATACCTGTTCGTTTTCATCCAGAAATTAGAAGTGTGGAAGCATGCTATAAATCAACAGTAAAAGTAATTGATCTTGCAAAAAGAACGGGTGCAAGGTTACATGTTTTCCATATTTCAACGGCAAAAGAACTAGATTTATTTGAAAATACGCTTCCATTAGAGCAGAAGAAAATAACTGCCGAAGTATGCGTTCATCATTTGTGGTTTTCCGATGAAGATTACGCTACAAAAGGTAATTTCATAAAATGGAATCCGGCTGTTAAATCTGCTGAAGACAGAAAAGGATTATGGGAAGCCTTAATAGATAACCGCATTGATGTGATTGCAACTGATCATGCACCTCATACTTTAGAGGAGAAAGCTCAAGTTTACACAAAAGCTCCATCAGGTGGTCCTTTGGTTCAACACGCTTTGATAGCTTTATTGGAGAAATCTAAACAAGGAACGATTAGCTTGGAACAATTGGTTCAAAAAACGGCTCATAATCCTGCAATTTTGTTTAGAATTGAAGATAGAGGTTTCATCCGTGAAGGCTATAAAGCGGATATCGTGATTGTTGACCCAAACAAATCAACTTTTGTTACCAAAGAGCAATGTTTGTATAAATGTGGATGGTCGCCATTTGAAGGAGAAGTTTTTTCGCACAGTATCGATTCAACATTTGTGAATGGAAATTTAGTGTGGGCAAACAGAAAAATTCAAGAAGCAGGAATTGGAGAAAGATTACTTTTTAAGGTTTAATCTCAACTATGAAAGTTTTAGTTGCTCTTTTATTGACCTTGAGTCTTTTTTCATGTTCTTCAAATAATCCTAAAGGTATTCTTGACGAAGAAAAAATGACAGAAGTGTTGCAAGAAGTGATGCTCCTCGAAAATTATTACCAATCAAAATATGGAAGTCCAAGCGTTTACAAAGCAGCTTTAGATTCATCTGTGGAAATTGTTTTTAAAAAACACCAAACCAACAAAATTCAGTTTTCAAAAAGTTTCGATTTCTATGCTCAAAATCCAGAGTTATTTCAAAAAATTCAAGCTAAGATTATTGAGAATTTGAATTCTAAGCATTTATAGCAGAAATCATTTAAACAAAATGTGTTCTGATTCTATTTCTTGATTTAAAAATTGTGTTGCTTTTTGGTTGAAAATTGCTGTGTTCTCAGTAGTCAAATACCGACAAGTACCATTCTTTGATAGTGCTTTTTCCATTTCTGGATGCACAAATAAATAGGTTTCTAATTTTTTTGCAACGATTGGACCTTGAGCAATGACTTTAATTGTTGGACCTACTAATTCTTGAATATATTCCTGTAAAATAGGGTAGTGGGTACAAGCTAGAATTATAGTGTCAATAGCAGTGTCCATAGCCAATAATCGTTCCACATCCTCTTTGACGAACATTTTTCCAGGAATGCTATCATGACTATTGTTTTCAATCAAAGGAACCCACATAGGGCAGGCATGTTGCACAATTTGAATTTCTGGAGCAAATTTTTGTAATTCGATGATATACGAACCTGATTGTACGGTTCCATTTGTTCCTAAAATACCAACGTGATTAGAACTTGTTAGCGATTCGATTTCTTCTGTGCTTGGGCGAATGACACCTAAAACTCTTTTAAAGCTATCAATCTGTGGTAAATCGTTTTGCTGAATTGTTCGAAGGGCTTTTGCTGATGCTGTATTACAGGCTAAGATTACCAAAGGACAACCTTGGTCGAATAAAAATTTTACGGCTTCTAACGTGAATTCATAGACGACATCAAAGGAACGATTTCCATAAGGAGCTCGCGCATTATCACCCAAATAGACATAGTCGTATTGCGGTAACTGCTTACGGATTTCGTTTAATACCGTCAAGCCGCCATAGCCAGAATCAAAAACACCAATTGGATTGCTCATAATTAGATTTCAAAGCTACAAAAAAAGGCAACCATTTCTGATTGCCTTTTAAATTCCTCACTAATTTTCTTATTTGATTGCTTCTGCATCCAATTTTAATACCTCGATAATTGCTTCTGCTGTACAGTCTATTCCGCCTTTGAAATAAAGTGTAGCTGATTCATCTATTACGTAGCTTAATTTTTTACGATCAGCAACGATTTCAATAGCTTTTTGAATTCTGTCCAAAATTGGTTTGTTTAACTCTTCGTTATATACTTGCAAACCTTGCTCTAATTCACCTTGACGTGCTTCGATGTCTTGTTGTTTTTTCATTAATTTATCTTGTTCCATTTTCAATAAAACTGGAGACATATCTTTACTTGTTTGTTCAAACTTAACGTAAGCTGCTTCAAAAGCTTTCTGCATTTCTTGTAATTCTTTAATTCCTTCTGCTCTAAAATCATCTAGTTTTTTCATAGCGATTTTACGTGATTGCATTGTGTCTAGTAATTTTTGAGAATCAACATGTCCGATTTTAGTTTGACCAAAAACACTCAAACTCACAAAAATTGTCACTAATAATAAAAGGTTTTTCATTGTTTACTTTGTTAATTTATATTTATTTATCTATTCCCATTGCTTCTAACACATCATTACTGATGTCAGCTTCTTTCGCTGCATAAATCA
>CAZDKE010000057.1:14515-19296 GCA_964506255.1 uncultured Lishizhenia sp.
ACTTTGATTGGCTTTATCGAACACAAATTCATAGCCGTCTCTTTTCGCTACTTTTTTCATTGCAGTCATAATTCTATCTTGAATTGGTTTAATTAATTCTTGGCGTTTTTGAAAGTAATCCCCATTCGAACTAAAGTGTTGCGTTTGTAAATCAATCGCTTCTTTTTCCAATTTTTCTATTTCTGCTTTTCTTTTTGCCTTCTCTTCAGCTGGCAATAAAACTTCTTCGCGTTCGAAGTTGCTTTTTTTCGTTTTTATAACCGTATAACGCTCTTCAATTTCTTTAGTCCAACGTTCTGCCATTTTATCTAATTTCTCTTTTGCTTCGACATATTCTGGAACACTTTTCAAAATATAATCAGAGTCGATAAATGCGTACGTTTGAGCATTGGCAATTCGCATGCCAAAAATTAGAGTTAGAACCAATAAAAACTTTAACATGATAAAAAATTTGTTTTTAAGGAACGGCGAAGATACATATTTATTGTAAAATGCAGCATTACAATTCTCCAAGATTCATACCAATAGTGAAATTCAACTTTGGATAAAAACCTTTAGTGCTAATAGATTGATCAGAAGCTGAACCAAATCCTTTAGACCAAGAATCTAATTTATCAAAACCTAAACCATAATCTAATCCAAGCATACCAAACATTGGCAAGAAAACACGGATACCAACTCCAGCAGATCTTTTGACGTTGAAAGGATTGAATTTGTCAAAAGTTGGATAGGTATTTCCTGCCTCTAAGAAAGTTAAAGCATAAAATGTCGCTGATGGATTTAATGAAATTGGGTAACGCAGCTCTAAAGTGTATTTTGCAATGATTGGGTCACCACCATTACTTGAAAGAGTTTGGTCTTCATAGCCTCTCAAAGCAATTATTTCTTGTCCTCCTAATTGATTTACTCCTGACAATCCACTACCTCCCATATTGAATCTATCGAAAGGAGTTATTCCTCTAGCTGCTGTGTATGCTCCTATATAGCCAAAACCAAAACGTGGCATTAATATTAATTTTTTATCAGCTGACAAAGGCAAGAACCATTCACCAGTAAATTTGAATTTATAGTACTCCAAATAGTGGTAACGGTCTTTGTTGCTCATTGTTGCGTAATCTTGCTCTTCTCCAAATTTTGAATAGGGTAAAGTTGCCTTTGCTGTAAATGTAAAGTTTGAACCACTTTGAGGATAAATAGGAGCACTCACAGAACTTCTTTGTAACACGTATTTTAAAGCGATATCGTTTGCATACCCTTCAGTAAAAAGCGGAAAACGTGCATCTTTCACTACATCATAATACTGATAACTCAGTTCATAATAAGCAGTAAAATAATCATCAGGAAATTTCTTTCTTCTTCCTAAACCAATTCCTGTACCCGTTATTGAAAGTCCTGTATATGCAGGATTTGTTCTCAAAAATCCATTGGAGGAAAGTGCTGTATTGTTAATCCAAAATGAAAGTGAATTTGGTTTTTTACCTCCTAACCATGGTTCTGTAAACGAAAAGTTATATCCTTGGTAGAATCTTCCGTTTGACTGTGCACGGATAGAAAGTCGTTGTCCGTCTCCTCCAGGAAGTGGTGACCAAGCATCCTTTTTAAAGAAATTTCTAGTTGAAAAATTATTAAAAGTCAAACCAACTGTTCCGATGATTCTTCCAGATTGACCAGCTGTTGCTCCACCGTAACCACCAGATAATTCAACTTGATCTGAAGATTTTTCCTCAACTACATATTCGATGTCAACCGTTCCTTTTGCTGGATTTGGCAACGGATTCACTTGAAAAGCTTGCTCGTTGAAGAAGCCCAATTGCGATAATTCACGTTGCGTACGCATTATGTCCGCTTTGTTAAACAAATCTCCTGGTTTTGTTCTTATTTCTCGTAGAATAACGAAGTCGTTTGTTTTTGTGTTTCCTTTAATAGTAACAGTTCCGATGCGCGCTTCCTTTCCTTCAATAATTCTAATTTGGTGATTAATGTGATTATCTGTTACATTCGTTTCAACTGGTATTAACTGGAAGAATAAATAACCTTTGTCCATATAGAGCGAAGAAATATCTCTTCCGTCGCCTGTTCCGTATAATCGTCCATCAAAAAGTGATTTGTTGTATAAATCTCCTTTTTTGATACCAAGTACAGAATCTAAGAAAGAGGATCGGTATTTTGAATTTCCTGTCCATTCCAAGTTGCCAAAGTAATATTTTGCACCTTCCGTAATTTCGATTTTAATCTTTAGATTTTTTTCATCCAATTGGTAAACGGTATCTTTTGAAATGTGAGCATCTCTCAAACCAACAGCATTGAATTTAGCTAGCAATGCTATTTTATCCTTTTCATATGTAGATTCTGTGAATTTAGAACGTTTGAAAATACGAAGAATTGATTTTTGCTTCGTGTCTTTCATTGCTAACTTCAATTTCCATAGTGGAACTTCAGTGTTTCCAACGATTTCAATTTCTTTAATACCAATACGTGCACCTTTTTTAATGTCGATTAAGAATATTTCAGAATCGTTTATTAAGGTGTCTTTGATGCGATTGATGGTAACTTTTGTATTGTAAAAACTCTTTTCTCTGAAATAGCTTCTGATTTTACTTTCCGTTTGAAATACCAAATTCTCCGTAATCGTTTTTCCAGCGTATAGTGTAATTTCTTCTCTTAGTTTATCAGCTTCACGTTTGTTTACTCCTTTGAATCTAAATTTAGAAAGCTTTGGTCGGGGTGCTAATTCAATCACAAGATAAACAACACCAGCGATTTCTTTTTCTGCGTAAATAGAAATATTAGAGAAAAGTCCTTCGTTCCAAAGATTTTTAATCGCTTTATTAATTTGTTCTCCGGGTAAAGTTATTTTTTGTCCTTGTCTAAGACCTGCGATTAATTTAATTGCTTGGTGGTCGTAGTTTTCTGCACCTAGTACTTTGATAGGTCCGATTTCATACTCTTTTGGTACTTTATAACTAAAGTCAATTTCACCAAGAGTGATAGGTCCTTCTTGCGCAACCAAAGTGAAGGAAAAAAATAAAAATAGTACTAATAAACGGCTCATTCTTTGGTGTTAATTTGTTCTGAAACCATTCCGAATCGACGTTCTCTTTGTTGGTAAGCTAAAATTGCTTGAAAGAAATCATCTCTTCTAAAGTCTGGCCAATGTGTTTCTGTGAAGTAAAATTCTGAATAGGCTAATTGCCAAAGTAGAAAATTACTTATGCGATGTTCACCACTAGTGCGAATCATTAATTCTGGGTCTGGAATTCCTTTTGTTGTTAAATGCTCTGAAATTAATTCGTCAGTGATTTCATCTTCTGAAATTAATCCCGAGGCACGTTGTTCAGAAATCGTTTGAATTGCTTTTCTGATTTCCCATTTAGCACTATAATTCAATGCTAAAATCAACGTAATTTCTTTATTGTTTTTTGTTGTTTCAATTGCTTCTTTTAGACTATTCGAGCAGTTATCTGGTAGCCCATCAATATCGCCAATTGTTTTAAATTTCACACCGTTTTCATTCATTTCATTCATTTCATTGGTTATTGAATGAACAAGTATATCCATCAAGCCATCTACTTCTTCTTTTGGGCGATTCCAATTTTCTGTTGAAAAAGCATAAAGTGTTAGGTATTCGACACCAATTTCTCTTGCAGCTCTAATAGTAGCTCGCACCGAATCAACGCCATTTAAGTGACCATACAAACGTGCTTCTCCTTGCTGTTTAGCCCATCTTCCGTTCCCGTCCATAATAACGGCAACATGTTTTGGTATGTTACTTAAATCAACAAGGCTTTTTAAATCTTCCATTGGCTAACGAATTGAACGAAAGTAATTAAACTATCTTGTGTAAACAATTAAAAATTTATCGAACTTAACATGTCTTAACACAAAAAAAGGGATATGGACAACCAAATCCCTTTAATCATAAGACTTTTTGAATCACTCAGCTAGAACAATCATTTTGTTATTCATCAATTCAGCAACACCACCATTGATATTAATTCTCAAGGTGTTTCCTTTATCAACTTTCACATTTTCGTTCAATTTCGTAGTGTCGAATTTTCCTTCTACTTCTACTTTAACTTCTCCATGCTTTAAGCTAGAGATAATTGGCGCGTGATTATTTAATACTTGAAACATACCATCCAAACCAGGAAGAGTAACAGCGATTACTTCTCCAGTGAAAATACTTGCTTCTGGCGTGATTATTTCTAATTTCATTTTTCTTTTTTTAAGCTTCAGCTAACATTTTATCTCCTGCAGCGATTACGTCTTCAATTCCTCCTTTAAGGTTGAATGCTGCCTCAGGATATTTGTCAAATTTACCATCTAAAATATCGTTGAATGCTTTGATAGTATCTTGAATATCAACTAATACACCTGGGATACCTGTAAATTGCTCCGCAACGTGGAAAGGTTGAGATAAGAAACGTTGAACACGACGAGCTCTGTGTACAACTAATTTATCTTCTTCACTCAACTCATCCATACCTAAGATTGCAATGATATCTTGCAACTCTTTGTAACGTTGTAGAGTGTTTTTAACACGTTGTGCGCACAAATAATGTTCTTCACCCACGATTTCTTGTGTCAAGATTCTTGAAGTTGAATCCAATGGGTCAACCGCAGGATAAATTCCTAACTCAGCAATTTTACGAGAAAGTACCGTTGTTGCATCTAAGTGAGCAAATGTATTTGCTGGCGCTGGATCCGTTAAGTCATCCGCAGGTACGTAAACCGCTTGTACAGATGTAATTGAACCATTTTTTGTTGAAGTAATACGTTCT
>CAZDKE010000057.1:19306-19601 GCA_964506255.1 uncultured Lishizhenia sp.
GTTGGTTGGTAACCTACCGCTGAAGGCATACGACCTAATAACGCTGATACCTCAGAACCTGCTTGCGTGAAACGGAAGATATTATCAACAAAGAAAAGGATATCTTTTCCTTGTCCTTCTCCGTCACCATCGCGGAAGAATTCTGCAATTGTCAATCCAGATAATGCTACACGAGCACGAGCTCCTGGAGGCTCATTCATTTGTCCGAAAACGAAAGTAGCTTTAGACTCTTTCATTTCTTCTAAATCGATTTTGGAAAGGTCCCAACCTCCTGCTTCCATAGAATGCATGAAGT
>CAZDKE010000058.1:0-18817 GCA_964506255.1 uncultured Lishizhenia sp.
ACCGTGTAGCGATGCAAGATGCAACAGCTCAAATGGCACTTTTGCAATTCATGCAAGCGGGTAAGAAAAAAGTTGCTGTTCCTTCAACAGTACACGCGGATCACTTGATTCAAGCGAAAGTGGGCGCAACAAAAGATTTACAAGAATCATTAAATCAAAATAACGAAGTATTTAACTTCCTTTCTTCGATTTCTAATAAATACGGAATCGGATTTTGGAAACCAGGAGCTGGAATCATTCACCAAGTAGTTTTAGAAAATTATGCATTTCCAGGTGGAATGATGATTGGAACTGACTCTCACACAGTGAACGCTGGTGGTTTGGGAATGATTGCAATTGGTGTTGGTGGTGCTGATGCTGTTGACGTGATGGCTGGAATGGCTTGGGAATTGAAATTTCCAAAGTTAATCGGTGTGAAATTGACAGGTAAATTAAACGGATGGACTTCTGCAAAAGACGTTATCTTGAAAGTTGCTGATATTCTTACTGTTAAAGGTGGAACTGGTGCAATCGTTGAATATTTCGGTGACGGAGCTATTTCACTTTCTGCAACTGGAAAAGGAACAATTTGTAACATGGGAGCTGAAATTGGAGCAACTACTTCAACATTCGGATACGATGATTCAATGAGAAGATATTTAGCAGCTACAGGTCGTCAAGAAGTTGTTGATGCTGCTGATAAAATCGCCGAACATTTAACAGGTGATGCTGAAGTGTATGCAAATCCTACTGCTTACTTTGATCAATTAATTGAAATCAACTTAAGCGAATTAGAACCACATATCAATGGACCTTTTACACCAGACAGAGGTACTCCAGTTTCTAAAATGAAAGCTGAAGCGGAAGCTAACGGTTGGCCAATGAAAGTAGAATGGGGATTAATCGGTTCATGTACAAACTCTTCTTATGAAGATATGGCTCGTGCTGCATCTATCGTAGAACAAGCTGTTGCTCATGGAATCACTCCAAAAGCTGAATTTGGTATCAATCCAGGATCTGAGCAAGTTCGTTACACAATCGACCGCGACGGAATTATCTCAACATTTGAGAAAATGGGTACGAAAGTATTTACAAATGCATGTGGTCCTTGTATCGGTCAGTGGGATCGTGAAGGTGCTGAAAAACAAGAGAAAAACACAATCGTTCACTCTTTCAATAGAAACTTCTCCAAAAGAGCGGATGGAAATCCAAATACGCATGCTTTTGTAACATCTCCTGAAATGGTTGCAGCATTGGCAATTGCTGGTGATTTAGGTTTCAATCCATTAACTGATACATTGACAAACAACAAAGGAGAACAAGTGAAATTATTACCTCCAAAAGGTGATGAATTACCAACTAAAGGTTTTGCTGTAGAAGACAACGGATACCAAGCTCCTGCAGAGGATGGAAGCGGCGTAGTTATTGCAGTTTCGCCAGATTCTTCTCGTTTACAGTTATTAGAAAACTTCCCTTCTTGGGACGGAAAAAATATTACTGGTGCTAAGTTGTTAATCAAAGCAAAAGGTAAATGTACAACGGATCACATTTCAATGGCTGGTCCTTGGTTGCGTTACCGTGGTCACTTAGATAATATTTCAAACAACATGTTAATTGGTGCTGAAAATGCATTCAATGGCAAAGCGAATGAAGTTAAAAACCAATTGACTGGCGCTTATGGTGAAGTTCCTGCTGTTCAACGTGCATACAAAGCAGCTGGTGTTTTATCAATCGTTGTTGGTGACCATAACTACGGTGAAGGTTCATCACGTGAGCATGCAGCAATGGAACCTAGACATTTAGGTGTTCGTGCAGTTATCGTGAAGTCATTTGCGCGTATCCACGAAACAAACTTGAAAAAACAAGGAATGTTAGGTTTGACATTTGCTAACGAGGCTGATTATGACAAAATCCAAGAAGATGATACATTCAACTTCATAGATTTGGAATCTTTTGCTCCAGGTAAACCGTTGACCTTGGAAATCGTTCATGCAAATGGAACTACTGAAAACATTTCATTGAATCATACTTACAACGATTCACAAATCGAATGGTTTAAAGCAGGTTCAGCATTGAATTTGATTAAATTAATGGAAAACTAAAATGCGAATTTTAAAAATCTTGTTAGGTCTTGTTATAAGTTTTAATTCTTTTTCTCAATCTTTATTTGTTGGGAACCATGTAATTGAACCTTATATCGGCTTTCCAAATGTAACGAAATATGTTCCGATGCTTGCTTTAAGTCAAGAGCCTGAGAATATAACAAATTACGTTGGTTTGCCACCTTCTGGGTTTCGTTATTCTTATATGTTAACAGATGATATCAGCTTTGGAGTTGATGTTATTTTTGACAGAAGTAGAAAAGACTTTGTTTCAACTGATACTGTTTTTCAAAATGGTGGTTGGGAATATCTTTCTTATGAAGGACAAAGAACTCAAACAAGATTGCGTTTACAAGCGAGAATGAATTTCCATTTTCCAATTTCACAGCCAAACGCAGATTCTTATATCGGCCTTGGATTCGGTACAAACAATCGCTGGATTAAGGATTACAAAAATGGTGTTTTGGATCGAGAATTGAAAGGTTCAGATGCTATTTTGATTCCTTTTTCAATGCGTGTTTGTTATGGTTATCGTTATTATTTTAGTTATAACTTGGGAATTATTGGTGAAATCGGTATTGGAGGTCCATTGATTTCTTTTGGACTTTCTTTCAAACTTTAAAATTCAATAAAATTATTTAAAGCGATTCGTAACCTGCGAATCGCTTTTTTTATGTCAAATTAAAATTAAATAATATCAAATGAACAATCAATTAAAACAAGTCGGAAAGCTAGCCCGAATTGGACTATTCTCGTGGGTAAAAATTATGTTACTTTCAATTTTTAGTACGGTTTTAAGTTTTATAATTGGTTTATATTATTTCATTAAAGGTATTACAGAAAGTGAGATAAGTTCCACTAATTGGTTTGGGGATTTATGGGAAATCATGAGTTCAAACTTGGTATCAGCCTTCTTTTTGTTTTTAGTTTTTAACTCAATTTGGTTATTGATTTATTTGGCTAATGACTATGTAACCTACAAAATAATTTATCAACTCATTAGCGACAATTCAGAAAAAGTATTGGAACCAATTCTGGATAAATCTCTGGCGTCAATGAAAGCGAAATTTCCTAAGTTGATGCAAAAAGGTGCCGACTTTTCAATGACAAAATTGAAATTGATTGAGGAAATAAAAACAAGCAAAGAAAATAGATTCATAAAGAAAATAATCGTTTTTTGCCTCGATCAAGTATATTTAGCTGATGTTGATTTAAATAAGGAAAACGCCAGTTTTGAAGAAATCCTTAAGATCAAAATCATTCAAATTTTAAAAGGAATTACAGAACCAACTCGTATTTGGATTTTATTGGTTATTCTTTTTCAGTGGTTGGTCGTGATTTTTATTTAAGAAGCATTAGGGCCAAAGAATAAACTGTAAATAAAATTAAAAAATTCTCATTTCAACTCAAAAAACGGGATTATATATTGATTATATTTCAATCAATATTAAGTTTATATTTTAAATTTTCTTCCTACTTTTGTTGTAAATAAATTCTCATGAAAGTCGGAAGTAACTTAAAAGCACTGCGTAAACGTAAAAAATTATCTCAAGAAGATGTTGCTTCTGCATTAAGTATGCATCGTTCAACTTACAGCGGATATGAAAATGATGTTGCACTTCCTAACATTGAAAATTTAATTGCTTTTAGTCAATTTCATGAATTATTAATTGATGATCTAGTAAAACTTGATTTTCAATCATTTAACGAGCAAGATTGGCTTAAATTTGAAAATAAATGGAAGGAAGCAGCGAAAGGATCAAATCTCCGTGTGTTGACATCTGTAGTTGATAGCAATAATGAAGAACTTATCGAATTGATTCCTGAAAAAGCAAGAGCAGGATATGTAAGTGGTTACTCAGATCAAGAATTTATTCAAGATTTACCTAGAATTAATTTACCATTTTTATCTAAAGAACGTAAGCATAGAGCTTTTGCCATAAATGGAGATTCAATGCCTCCCCTACCCTCAGGTTCTATTGTAATTGGTGAATTTATCCAAGATTGGACAAGTGTAAAAACGGGAACTCCTTGCATCGTTGTAACAAAAAGTGAAGGAATTGTTTTCAAATACGTTCACAACAATTTCAAAGAAAACAAATCGCTTGTACTTATTTCATCAAATGCCCTTTACCAACCTTTCAGTGTTTCTACATCAGATATTCTAGAAGTATGGAAATTCAGCGCTTACATTTCGAAAGAAATTCCTGAAGTTCAAATGGATGCACAACAAATCAATCTGAATTTTAGAAATTTACAATACGACATTCAACGCATTTTAGAAAAATTGAATCAGTAAATCACCTTTTATTTTACTTCAAATCAAATTTCTCTTTATTAAGAATTGAAGTAATTCAAAGCTATTTTAGGTACTTCTTTTGAATTAAGGCTAAAATACATTTGATTCAAAGAAAGCTGATTGGTTGAAAGCTCTGTGTTATAATTACTCTATAACTTCAAACTCAGTTCTACGATTTTTTGCACGATTTGCATCCGTTGTATTTGGAAACTTTGGCTTAGATTCTCCAAAACCTTTCGCTTTCAATCTTTCTTCCTCTATTCCTTTTTCAATTAAATAGTTTTTAACCGCATCCGAACGATTTTGAGAAAGCTGACGGTTTTTTTCATCGTCGCCAAGGTCGTCTGTGTGACCATTTATGGCAAACTTCAAGTGACTATTTTTTAGTAGATAAGCGGAAAGTCCATTCAAAATATACTTGCTTTTTGTTGTCAACAAGTATGAATCACTATCAAAAACAATATCGTCAATACTAAATGCTTTGCCAACTTCAACGGTGTCAATTTTTAATTTCCCTGTTTTTATAGCAAGACCTTCTGTTTTTGAAAGCGTTTCCTTCTCAATGACTTTTGCGTTGTAAGCATAACCTTCCTTGTTGATACTAACAGTAATATCTTGTTTTTGAGAAACTTTCACAACAGCAGCATATCTCCCGTCGTCACCATTTACTTTAAACTGTGTTTTCTCGCCAGTATCATTGTAGGTGATTTCAACCTCAGCACCTTCAATCGGCTTTCCTTGTTCGTCCACCAATTCACCTTTTAGGATTACGACTTCCTGTGGGCGAGCTTCTTCGTACAAATCAAAGGAATAAATATCCCAATCGCCTTCTTTCATACTTGAATAATAAGCTTCTTTTCCATTTGTTGAAACGAATAATCCCAATTCATCATCTGTGGAGTTAATAGGATAACCAATATTTTTCGGCTCTGTCCATTTCTCTCCTTCTTTTCGAATGTAGAAAATATCTAGACCTCCCAAACCTTTTCGTTTTTTAGTCGAATTTGAAACAAAGTACAACGTTTCCCCATCTTGGTGAAAAAATGGACTTTTATCTTTTCCATCTGTATTAATTAAATCGAAAGGTTTTGCTTTACTCCAAGTGCCATCACTTTGTTTTTCTGAAATGAATATATCATCGTTTCGAGAGCCTTTTCGCAGTGAAGTAAAAAACAATAATTTACCATCAGCAGACAAAGAAGGTTGTGCTTCCCAGCCATCTTTTGTATTTATCGACGGTCCCATATTTACAAGGGTTGTCCATTCAAAATCGTTTCCTCCTTTACCCGTTCGTTTATAAGTGGTTGTGTATAAATCGCAATTTAGATAATCTTGGTTATACACTTTCTCCACTTTGCACGCACAAATAATCATTTCCTTATTGTCCACAGAAAGGGTTGCTGTTCCATAATTGAAAAAAGTTCCATCATTGAAAGGTTTTGGAAGTGGGTCGCCTGGGGTAAAAGGTCCTTTTGCGTCTGCTCTTGAAGAAATCGTAAACTCCTCACGAATATTGGAAGAAATATCTCCTAAGTTTTTACGATCTATTTTACGTGTAAAGAACAACAAATCATTATCCGGAGAAATCATCGGAAAGTACTCGTCTAATTTAGAACTCACCATTTGAACTTTCTTGGGAACAAAAGGCACTGGATTTTCCTTCATGTTTTTTTCAAAAGCTACATCTTCTAAAATTGATTCGATTTCCTTTTTCTTTTGTGGATAATCCTCTGGTAGTTTTGAAAAATCATCTTGTGGAAAATCAACAAATTTCTGAAAATAAGGAATCGCATTTTTTAAATCTCCATTTTGTAAAAGTGTTGCACCAACGATATAGTAGCAATCAGCGTGAAAATTTGGACACTTTTTTACTGCATTTTGATAAAATGGAATCGCTTTTTTCTGTAAGACTTCTCCTTTTGAATACGTTTTCTCTTCACGCATTAGAAACGTAGCTTCATTGCTACACAGTTTTGCGTAGAGGTAATACGTTTCTGCATTGTCTGGAAATTTTTGCATTGCTTCAGCAAACTTTGCTGTTTTTGCTTCAAAAGTCTCCTCTCCCATTGCGTTTGCAAGCATTTTAATGAGTTTTTTATCGCTTGTTATGCACGGGTCATTCTGTGAAAAAAGAGGAAAAAAGTGAAGAAAAAGTGAAAGAAAAAGTAGCTTTTTGAGCATATAAATTAGTTTGTTGTTGTCCAAGCAATTTATAGACCAAAAACACAGAAAAGGTTACAGTAAAAGGTGTTAAAAAAAGAAGGGAATTGATGGATTTTTCTGAAATGAAAAAACCAAATTGAGATGGGTGGGATTTTGTGAAAGCATTAAAAAGCGGTCAATCTTTTTAATTTATAATAAGATTAAGGCATTTTAAACTTAAATCAAAAACGATAAATTACAGCAAGTCTTAAATTTCGACCGAAAAAAGGACGTTTAGAAATTTGTCCAGGTATGTCGAAATCATTTGGTTCCCAATAGTTATTCGTTACAAAAAGACCGTAAGTGCTTTCAATTTGAAATCTAGAGCCTAACCAAAATTGAAAACCTGTTAACGCACCAATTCGATAGCAAAATTCAACATCTAAGGGTTCATAGGTTGTAGTATATAAATCATTATTCATAATTCTACTAACTGCTCTACCAGCTACGATTGAAAGTGACGGAGCGGCAAACCACTTTAGTTTTACGTTATTCTTGTTAAAATAAAAAATAGGTTCAAATCCAATATCACCAATTAATTCTCTTGAAAACATTCCATAAAATGAATTTGGAGGATTTAAAACTGTTTTTTTCAATGGATTAATTCCAATTCGTACTGGAAATCGCAAGGCAACACTTTCATTCATTTCCATTTGAAAAAAGGTTTCTATGTAGCGATTTGTGGAGTAAGTTCTACCAAAATTATCAAAATCGTTGACGTAAATGGGATTAAAAAGAGAGGTGAAATTAACCCCAACACTAAATCTACTAGGAGTGAAATCCAAGTATTTCCTATTACTTCCGATTTTTATAACGTGATTACTTTCTGCTACCGAAAAGGTAAATTGTGTACTTCCTGCCCATTTTTCATCTAACGCATTCGAAGTGTATTTTGATATTTTTTCCAGAGAAATAAAGCTCTGACCTTGGGGTGATTTAAATTCTAAAATGTGCAATTTGGTATCCACACCTATAACTCTTCCATATTTAACTTGACCATCTTTAAACTCCAAGGTGTCTTGAGCGAAGCTGAAATTAAAAATCAAACAAACGAAAAGCAATAAAGCTAAACTCCAATTTTTTATCAATGAATTCATCTGATTTATTTATTAGTTTGTAAAAGTTTTTTAGTTAACCCTAGTTCTGAAACGATACTTGCCATTTCATTCCAATCTTCAAATTTTGCTTTTGAAAAATGAGATAATCCACCTTTCTTATTGATTGAAAGCAACTGATTCCACTGAGGTTTACCTTCAAAGTTTTGGACCGTTTTATAATATCCTTTACTTTTCAAATAAAGTGTGCGCTCTGAATTTGTTTTCAAACCAGAAAAATTGACTTTAATGGGCGCATCACCTTCTTTGTGAATAAGATAATTTTTATCATCAATAGCTAAAGCTTCCGATTTTGTTGCATCACTCATAATTTGGGCATCATATTCTTCAACTTCTATTATTTTGGAATCTTTTTCTGCAAGTGCAAGATAATTGACTTCCCAAAACTGAAATCCACTTTTCAATCGAACCGTTAATTCTTTATTTTTCAAGTAGTTTTCAGGTATTTTGACCGCTATTTTTTCAAATTTCGCTTCGCCTACTAAATTGATTTGATCAATGGTTTTCCACTTACCTTTATCTAGAACCTCAACATTTAAAGTGATTCCAGCCTTCTCCATATTTTTCTCAAGTTGATTTTTCGTTTTCTTCGAATTCGAATGAACCCAAGTTTGGAAATAATCGCCAAATAATTTTGTAAATTCATGATACACAAATCCTCCCCATTTAGGATTTTTAAGTCCAAGAACCAAATGTGGGTTTTTCAAATTATTGCTTTCGAATGACGCTTTTAAGTTTGAAAATCCAGTATTATCCGTCGAATTAAATGAATAGGAATTAGATTCGTCCATTAGAAAATCATTGGTCATAATTCCGTTATCATTACTCAAGCTCTTTGGTTGACGACTGTTCACAATCTTTATAAAATCGCCCGTAGAAGTTGTTATAATTTCTTCGCCTTTTTCGTGGTAAACAGCAACTAATTTTAATAAATTGGTGTACTGAATTTCCTTCTCCTCGTTTCTAATTTCTAGATTCAACTCCGAACTTAATGGATTCACGTCATTTATTTTTTTGTAATCAAATCGCTCTAAAGTTGGATTCATCGCACCGGTGAACATCGAATTTGAAAAATACCATTGCTGTCCATCGTTTAGATAAATATGCGGACAAGAACACGCTACAGCAACAAAAAGACCGATGGTAGCCGTTGTAATTGCTGCGGATGTTACAACCCAAGAAAAGGTAGTCAATCCAATATTATTTTCGATGATTTGAGCTTTTTGAATTTGATTTACATCAAACGAAATTTCAGTGCCAGATATAGCTAATTCTGGCAGAAACAAATGCAATTGTAAAAGCTTAAAACGATCTCCTTTAGAAATTCGAAAATTCTTTTTAGCTAAGGCACTTTGGTAATACAAATCAATTTCAGGTGGTACTGAACTAATAATTCCTGTGATTTTATCATCCACTTTTTTCCAATTTCTCAATTCAAAATAGGCGTCGCCGATATGAACAAAAATTCTGTTTTTCTTCATATCAGACTCTTCTAATCCGACATAATATTCTTTTGGGCTTCCTTGTCTTAATCGATAATACGTACAGGAGTTAAAAAGTATAATTGATAGAAGTAACCAAGAAATAATTCTCATCTTATTCATAGTTTTAGTTTAATAATTCACAGCCTTCCTCTTTCAAGGAATTTATATCAGTTAGTAAGTTTCCGTATAGAAAATGAGATTTTCGATTTTGACAAAATGGACAAGCCATTGTGTGGCCATCGGTATCAATATAAATGTACCGATTTCCTGCACCTCCACACGATTTATTTCGTTGTTGATAGCCTGTATATTGTATTATCGGAAAACTCTTGAATTTTTTATCGCTGTTTCTATTCTTATAGAAATCCTCCAAAATTTGAAATTGTTCAGTGTTTAATTTAACGTCTTTCCCTTCATAATTACCAGTTGCACGAGGTTCCATCAATTGAACGAAAGGCACTTTTAACTCAAACGCCAATTGATGATAAGCAGCTAAATTTTCAAGTGTACAAAAAGATTGAGTTACACAAATTGTCATTGCTGTCAAAAGTCCAGCTTCCTGTGCATTTTTTATTGCTTCTAACGCCAACTTAAAAGATTTATCATTTCGTCGAAATGCATTGTGTTCCGATTCTAAATAATGATCCAAACTTATAGAAACACCAGTTAGACCTGCTTTTTTCAGTTGTTTAGCCTTTTCCATTGTCAGACCATATCCTGAAGAATAAATCCAAAAATCACTACTTGTATTCGCTGATTGTAGAACTTCGATTAAATCATTAAAACGATTCAAGGGTTCACCTCCACCAAATTGAATCATTGGTACACCTATTTTTTGAAGTTTAGCTACAATTTGTATGTGCTCCTCTAACGTTAAAGTTTCTGGCTGATTGAGAATTTTACCTTCATAGCAATGCTCGCAATTCAAAGGGCATTTTTTGGTGAATCCAATCTGAACAATTGCCAAACGCGAAAGTTGATTATCTTGATTTTCGGAAGCTAAATTTGAAATTCGTTCAAAAAAATCAGTGAAAGGTATTCCGGGAATATTACAATTAAGATAAACGCGATTGTTATGTCTGAGGTATTTATAAAAGCTTTTATCAATTGTGAATTGCTCTTTAAACCGTTCAATTTCAGCTTTTTTATCTTTAAATTGCTTTCCAAATCCATATTTTTGAATCAAGAAAAGTACCAACTTTAAATTTAATTTAAAGAAAAATAGTTTAACACGAAGCCCAGAAACAATCTTCATCAGTTGCGAACTTTTCAAGCAATATGGAATCGAAAGTAATCAATTACAACGATTTATTAAATTGTAGCAAAGTCAATCGACATTCAAAATTTAAATTTCAATGGTTTTCCCTTACGTTTTTTTTTTATATAATTTTAGCTTTCTCACTTCATTTCAAAGAATGAAATTTAAACCTTTCCAATACTTTTCATACCTTCACACACCTCATCAATCTGAGAAAAAGAAACATCTAAATGCGTCACCATTCGAATCATTCCGGGACCAAATGCCATAATTTTAATGTCTTTTTCTGCCAATCTTGAAATAATCAAGTCGCGCTTCGAAGCGTCTTTCAAGATGGCAACAACAATATTAGTTTCAACAGGCATCACTGAATCCACCCAATCACATTCTAATAAAGCAATTTCAAGTTGCAAGGCTTTCAAATGGTCTTCTTTCAGTTTATTGACATTGTATTTCAAAGCGTATAAACCTCCCGCAGCAATGATTCCGGCTTGGCGCATTCCACCTCCAAAAACTTTTCTTACACGACGAGCTTTCGTTATAAAGTCAGAATTTCCGAGCAAAATTGAACCAACTGGGGCACCTAAACCTTTTGATAAACAAATCGATATAGAATCAAATTGGGAAGCGTATTCCTTGTAATCAATACCATTTTCAACCAAAGCATTCATCAAGCGCGCACCATCTAAATGCAAAGGCAAATTGTGGCGACTACACATTTCTTTGATTTCCTTGATGTCGTTAAAATCGTAAATTGCTCCTCCTCCCCTGTTTGAAGTGTCTTCGATGGAAACCAATTGCGTCAATGGAAAATGAACATCGTGAGCAGGATTTATCCATTCTTCGATTGCTGCTGCTTTTAATCGACCGCGATTTCCGTCAAGTGTACGAATAGAAGCACCCGAATTTCGCGCAATTCCTCCACCTTCATACTTGAAAACGTGACTTTCTTTATGACAAATCACTTCTGCTCCGGGTTGAACGTGCACATTAATCGCAATTTGATTCGTTTGTGTTCCTGATGCACAAAACAAAGCGGCTTCTTTTCCAAAAATTTGAGCAGAATATTCCTGTAATTCGTTGATTGTCGGGTCTTCACCAAATACATCATCCCCAACTGGCGCTGAGAACATTGCGTCTAACATTTCTTTTGAGGGCTTGGTTACGGTATCGCTTCTTAGGTCTATCATTTTTAAAGGATTTAGGAGGCCAACTGTTGCCTTCGAGAGCCTCTGTCAACAGTTGAGTTCGATTGAATTAAAGAAAAGTTGACTAAGGCTCTCGAAGGCAACTTTTAGTTTTTCTTCTTCTTTTTCTTACTCGGTTTTGTCGGTTCACTTTTTATCAAATCAGGATCATCATCGGAAGCAACGGCATTTTTCGCAGCTTTTTCTTTTTCCTTCTCTGCTTTTTTATCTACTCGTTCTTTGATAACATGTTTTGCTCCAGTTAATTCTTCGAATTCAGTTTCTTCAACGATTTCTCCTTTTTCATACACAGTAATATGTTTTGGTTTACCATTCTGGAAATTAAAAATATGTGTTCCTTCTGGAATTCCTTTTTTGAAAAACTCTTGCGATATAATTTCGCCTTTTTCATTCAAGGTTTTAAACTCACCATTTTTCACATTCATATTCCAATTTTCAATATGAGCTTCCATTCCATTTGGATAATAGAATTTCCAAGTTCCATGCTTTTTGCCTTCTTGGTAATTCATATCAATTTCTAATTTCCCTTCTGCATTATAGGTTTGATGTTTTCCATGTAGAATTCCATTTTTATAGTTAACTACCTTCGCTAACACAGAATTATCGAAATATTCTTTTTGCGGACCATCGTAAACATTATTCTTGTAGGAAATAAGTTTTAGTGTATCACTTTTCGCATTATTCTCAAACAAAATGTAGTTTCCGTCCAATTTATCAAGACTGTGTGTTACTTCAATTTCTTTTCTACCCGTACTATCGTAGTAAAAAACACTTGTCCCATTTAATTTCCCAAGTACAAACGTTTGTCTTGATTGTAAACATCCAGACTCGTAATAGGCTGAATCACTTTCACTATCGCGTTTACCATTAACCACATTTATTTGTTCTTGCAATACTCCATTTCGGTAGCATGCTGAACATTTCCCTGTATAAAGTGAGTGATAATCGGACTTGGATAAATACGTATTTGTTCGATCGTCATAAGCCACTAGGTCATTGCAATTTGCTACCAATTTGTAGTTGCAAATCTTTTTCTTTTTGTAACACGGGACGTTTGTTGGACTTGTGGTTGGTGCTTGCGCAAAAAGTGTATTGCAGAAAATTCCAACAAAAAACACAAAAAATACATTTTTCATTTTCTTGATTTATTCGGGTTTTCTTAATGTTTCAAGAGCAGCTTTCATTTCTTCAGGTATTACTGTCGTTTTTCCAACTCTCGAATCAAAACTCACCATCACAGAAACGCCTTTTGTATAAATTTCTCCATTTACTTTTACTTCATAACTTAGTCTAATACTTTTAGAACCAGCTTCTTCAAAATACATGTGAATTTCAGGAACGTGTTGAATTAAAATAGGTTTGATGTAATCAATTTCGTTGCGAACTAGTAAAATCCCATGTGATTTCCAGTCCCATTCCAAGCCTAACAATTCTCTGAAATAATGAACACGCGTCATTTCAAAATAGCTCAAATAGACAGCGTTATTTACGTGTCCCATAACGTCAATGTCTGAGAATCTTACTTGGATTTTTGCGGGTTTTATCATTCGTCTAATTTTTCGAAAATGGAATTATTACTTTTATATTCAACTACGAGTTGCTTCATTTTTCGTACCAAAGAATCATTATTTTGAAGCGGCATCAAAGCTATCAATTCTTCGAGCATTTGTTCTTGTTTTTCGTCACAATCTCTCGTTTTAGCTATTAATATTTTTGAGTGATGTGTCGGCAGTGTGTTTTCTTCATTTGCCAAAAGTTCTTCGTACAATTTCTCCCCCGGACGTAAACCAGTCACTTTTATCTCTATATCTTTTCCTAATTCCAAGCCACTAAGTGAAATCATTTTCTTCGCTAAATCAATAATTTTAACTGATTCACCCATGTCAAAAACATAAATTTCGCCGCCATTCCCCATTGTTCCTGCTTCCAACACCAATTGACAAGCTTCAGGAATTGTCATAAAAAAACGGGTAATTCGTTCATCCGTTACAGTTACAGGTCCACCCGATTCGATTTGTCTTTGGAAAAGCGGAATTACTGAACCATTGGAGCCAAGGACATTTCCAAAACGCGTAGTAATAAATTTTGTCGTTGACCTAGCATTAAACGATTGGACAAACAATTCAGCAATTCTCTTTGATGCACCCATTACGTTAGTAGGATTAACAGCTTTATCCGTTGAAACCATTACAAATTTATCTACCTTAAATTCATCCGCTAAAGTTGCGATTACCATTGTTCCAACTACATTATTTGCGATTGCTTCCACTGGATTTTCCTCCATTAAAGGAACATGTTTATAAGCTGCTGCATGAAAAATAACTTGAGGAAGAAATTGTGCAATAATTCTTTGCATTCGTTTTTCATTGCAAATATCTCCAATAATAAATTCGAAGTGAATCGTGGGAAAATCTTTTAACAACTCAATTTGTAAATCATATAAAGCAGATTCTGCTTGATCTATGAGAATTAGAATTGATGGTTTAAAGCTTGCAATTTCTCTCACTAAACCACTTCCAATCGAACCCGCAGCACCTGTCACCAACACTACTTTGTCTTTTAATTCCTTTTGAATCGATTGGTTGTTCAATTGAATCGGAACACGCCCAAGTAAATCTTCAATATTGATTTTTGCAAACTGTTTTACAGAAAATTCGCCATTCACCCAGCTCTTTAAACTAGGTACTTTTTGAACACTAATTTTCAATTCTAAACAGCGATCTATGATGTTTTTTTGACTTTCTAAGTTAGGCTGTTGAATCGCAATAATTAAGGTTTTTACAGGATTTGAGTTGGCGATTTTCTCAAGTTCGCTCGTGTGAAAAACATGTACTCCTTCAATTCGTGTTCCTTTTAATTTCGGATTATCATCTAAAAAACCTATGACTAATTGATTATTTCGCGTGTCATTTTCGATAGTTCGTTTGGTTACCATTCCAGAAACACCTGCTCCATAAATAAGCACACCTTCCTCTTCGTTTTTATTTTTGATTGTTTCGAGATAAAACAATTTTACAATAAATCGACTACCGACAGCAAAAGCAAAACTCACTAAAAATTCCATTACCAAAATTGACATTGGAAAAAGAAAATAATGGTCGAGGTAAAAATAGCGAACTAATCCAGCGACAAGAAAAATAAGTGAGCAGATTAAACTCGCTAGAAATAAACGTTTTAAATCTTCAGTTGAAGTGTAGCGAACTAAACCTTTGTGAATTTTTAAAAAGTAAAAAACAAGAAATTTGACCCCAAAATAAAATAGAATTGATTTTGATAAAATGAGCCATTCTTTTTGGATCAACGAATTATCTGCTTTCAAATCGAAACGAATTAAATAAGCAAACGCAAGAGCACTTGCCGCTAAAAGCAAATCAAAAACAACAATTACCCAACGTGGAGTGCGCGATCTGAAATGTAAAAAACTCAATTTCGTATTTTTTTAAGTCCTGAATACTCTGACTCTTCACAAAAATAGGAAAAAGAAAAATAGTAGAAACTTAGAAAGGAATTCGCTTTACTAGATGTCTCAAATTAATCATTAGAAAATATTTTCTTAACTTTAAATTAATATAACAACAAGTAAACCCAAATTTTGTCAACTAACTCAAAAATAATTAACTGAAATTTTAAATGTTAACTGAAATTTCTAAATCAATTTAAACTTATAAACAAATGAAAATCAACCTATTATTCTTATTCAATTTTATTATTGGTAGTTTTTTCGCACAAGACTTCTATGATAGATCAACTGTACAAACCATTGAAATTTTCTTCGCCTTCACCAATTGGGATGCACAATTAGATGCTGCAACTGCAACTGAAGCATACATAATAGCAGATTCTGTAAGAATTAATGGGATAACTTTTGATTCTGTTGGTGTGAAATATAAAGGAAATAGTTCCTACAATGCGAATAACAATAAAAACCCATTGCATCTGAATTTAGATTACGTAAAAGGTAGTCAAGATTATCAAGGATACACCAACATAAAACTTCAAAATGGTTATCAAGACCCATCGATGATTCGCGAAGTTTTATCCTATGCCATTTTAGAGCAATATATGGATTGTCCAAAAGCAAATTTTGCGAATGTTTACATCAATGGTACTCTAAGAGGCGTTTATTCAAATGCTGAAAGTATTAATGACAAATTCAATGGTGAGCGTTATTATAACAGCAAAGAAACTTATTTCAAATGTAACCCTATTGGCGGTGCTGGACCAGGATCTATAGTAAACCCTGATTTAAAATACATCAGTATGGATAGTAGTGCTTACGCTAATGGCTATGAATTACAAACTGATTTTGGATGGAATAAATTGGTTGATTTAATTAATGTATTGAATAATGATTTTACCAATATCGAATCAAAACTTGATGTGGATAGAGCTTTATGGATGTTAGCATTCAATAATGTTTTGGTAAATCTAGATTCTTACAGTGGTGCTTTTCGTCAGAACTATTATTTAACTTGGGATTTGAATGATCGTTTCGTACCAACTGTTTGGGATTTGAATATGAGTTTTGCTGGTTTCCCAGGTGGAACTGGTTCTGGAAGTTATACTGCTACAACTCTTGACCCATTGTCTAACAGCACTTCAACAAATCACCCTTTAATTGTAAAATTAATGAGCAACCCAATTTACAAAAGAATGTATTTGGCGCATTTACGTACGATTGTTCAAGAAGTTTTTGAGTCACAGGATTACATAACAAAAGCAAACACGATTAGAGCGACAATTGATTCGTATGTTCAAGCAGACCCTTTCAAATTCTATACTTACACGCAATATCAAAACAGTTTAACAACAGCTGTAACAAGTGGTGGAGGTCCAGGTGGAGGACAATCAATTCCTGGAATTAAAACTTTAATGGATGCTCGTGTTACCTTCTTCAATTCAAATTCAAACTACATTTTATCAGCTCCTTCAATTACAGCTTATGCAGCGAGTAATTCAACACCAACTTACGGTTCATCTATTTTTATTACTGCAACATGTACGAATGAAACAACAGTCTATTTAGGCTATCGATTCAGTAAAGAGTTAAAATTTAATCGCGTTCAAATGTTTGATGATGGTGCGCATGGTGATGGCGCAGCTGGAGATCATGTCTATGGCGCAGCAATTACTTTAAATGGTGTCAATTTTCATTATTACATCTATGCAGAAAATACTAACGCAGGAAAATTTAGTCCTCAACGTGCTGAACATGAATTCTACAATTTGACAATTTCTATGCCTTTTGCAGTAAATGGTGACGTACTTATTAACGAGGTTTTAGCTTCCAACAGTCAATTTGGGTATGATGCAAATGGGGAAAGTGATGACTGGATAGAATTGTATAACACAAAATCAACTGGAGTAGATTTATCAGGTCTGTATTTATCCGATCTTTCAACCGACTTAGGTAAATGGCCTTTCCCAGCAGGTACAACTATTCCTGCAAATGGAAGAATTATCGTTTGGTGTGATAACGACACAGAACAAACAGGTTTACATACAAATTTCAAATTAAGTTCATTGGGTGACAATGTTATATTTAGTGATGGATTGAATGTTTTTGATCAACTTACAATTGGTGCTCAAACTCAAAACATTTCCTATTCAAGATGTCCAGATGGAGGAGTAAACTTTGACTATGTAACTCCTACTTTCAATGCTGCAAACACTTGTTTTGTTGGAATAAATGAACTGCAAGAAGCGTCATTCACAATTTTCCCAAATCCTACGAATTCAACCTTTACAATCAAAACAGAAGAAAAAACTGGAAGCATTCGAATTAGTGATTTGCAAGGAAGAACAATTTATGAAACATCTGAACTAGCTGATGAACAAAAAATAGATGCTAGCAACTGGAACGCTGGTTATTACTTGGTTAGTTTGTTTTTAGAGAATGGTCAAATCCAAACGAAGAAAGTGGTTAAGAATTAAAATCGATTTCTCAAATTGAAAATTAAGGAGTTCATGAGGACTCCTTTTTTTATGCCAAAACCTCAAAAGCAGCTTTGAACGTGTTACAATGTGCATTTACAATATCTTTGATTTGCGGACTATAACCTCCGCCCATAGTTGTCACAACCGGAACTTTAAGTTGCTGAACTGTTTGATAAACAATTAAATCTCTTTGATAACATGCCTTTTGACTTAAAGAAAGTCGTCCGAGTTTATCACTTTCAAGAACGTCCACACCTGATTGGTAAAAAATAAAATCGGGTTGAAACTGACTTAAAATTTTGTCTAAACTTGCTTCCAACAAAAAGAGAAAATCTTTGTCTTTACATGCATCGGGAAGTTCGATATCTAAATCAGAATCTTCTTTTTTAAGTGGGTAATTTCCAGCACCGTGCATGCTAAAAGTAAAAATTGCTGGCTCATCCTTTAATAAAGAGGCTGTTCCATTACCTTGGTGAACATCCAAATCTATAATTAAAACACGTTTTATCGATGTGTTTTGTAACAGCCATTTTGCAGCAATCACTTGGTCATTCAATAAACAAAAGCCTTCTCCCCTGTCGTAAAAAGCATGATGCGTTCCTCCCGCAATATTGAATCCAAGACCTGTTTCTAAGGCAATCTCAGCAGCATTTCGTGTGCCTTCCATAATTGTAAGTTCACGCTCAATTAACTGGTCAGAATGTACAAAACCAGAAATTCGTTGTTCGCGAGGCGTTATTTCTAAATTCTTTAAGCGCAACCAGTAATTTTCAGCATGAGTTGCTAAAAGATGTTCTAAAGCAATTGATGATGGTTCAAAAAAAGTTGACTTTTCAACTACTCCTTCATGTATTAACTGTCGAGGGAGTAAGTCATATTTCTCCATCGGAAAACGATGATTTTCAGGTAAAGGATGGATATAAATAGGATGAAAAGCAATCATTTTTTCAAAACAAGCAATTTTTTCTAGAGGGCTTTAATTAATACAAAACTAATAGTTAAAATATATTTACAATAATATGTACTCTAAACTAATTTCTAATTATTGTCTTTCTTTTTGCTTGACCAAAAAGAAACAAAAAGTCAAGGCACTGAATTTCTTTTTGTTCGCAAATAATTGTTCTTTAATTATTTACAACTCGTTGCGAACAATTTTAACTCCTTTCTGAAACTGAATTTTTTTTAAAAATGTTCTTACAGAAATTTTAAAAATTAACAGTTTCAGTTCAGTAG
>CAZDKE010000059.1:0-18376 GCA_964506255.1 uncultured Lishizhenia sp.
CCGATTAAGAGGTAAGAAGTAAAGTACGTATTCCTTTCAAGTTTAGTAAGATTTTAATTACTGAAATTAGTTACTCGCTAAGCTTTCATTCATTTTCGTATTACTGATTAATATATAATCTTTATTATGATTATAATTTCGTATATTTAATTTAAAAATTAAAGTATGAAAAAGGAAATAATTGTAAATGGATTAAAAGTTAGTTTTAAGAAAGATAAAGGAGAAAGTTACATTTCTCTATCAGATATAGCTCGAAAGAAAAACCCAATTGAGCCGAAAGATGTTGTTAAAAATTGAATGCGTTCAAAATCTACCATAGAATTTTTGGGTTTATGGAAAAAATTGAATAATCCATTTTTTAAAGGGGTCGAATTCGACTCCTTATTAAATGAATCAGGAAGTAATGCTTTCACACTGTCTCCTACAAGATGGATTGAAAGTACTGGAGCAATTGGAATCATAAGTTCAATAGGAAAAAATGGTGGAACTTTCGCTCATTCTGAAATAGCTTTAGAATTTGCTTCTTGGGTGTCAACAGAATTCAAACTTTATCTTATTACCGAAATTAAACGATTAAAAATTGAAGAGAATAACCAACACAATCTTCAATGGTCGGTGTAACGGGTTATTTCAAAAATCAATTACCAGATTCATACGGATGCAATAAAAGAGAATTTAATTCCTATTTCTTTAACAAAAGAACAAGCCAAGATGATTTATGCCAATGAGGCTGATTTATTAAACGTAGCGCTTTTCGGAATGACTGCCCAAGAATGGAAAAATCAAAATCCAGCAGTGAATGGAAATATCCGCGATCAAGCCACTTTGGAACAATTAGTTGTTTTGAGTAATATGGAAAGTATAAACGCATTACTTATTCAACAGAATTTCACATCCGAAGAACGTATTTTACAACTCAATCAAGTGGCAATCTCACAGATGAATTCTCTTTTTACAGCTAAAGGTTTGAAGCAATTGGCATAGCTTAATTTTAATCAAATAATTTAATTTTTGTACTGTAATCTATTTTCTTAATAATAAAGTTATAGTTTACTATCAAATAAAGTTATAGTTTACTATCAAATAAAAATATTGTTTAGTAATAAATAAAAATGTTTGATTGTAATGAATAATATTGTAGTTTTGTATCAAATAAAGTTATGGTTAGTCAGTTTCAAATAGAGGAGGTAATCGCATTTCAAAAGAGAGGCTTGCAACGTCGCGTTTTGGGAACAGAACGCGAAGATGTTCATAATTATACACTTATAGAAAATTTTGTGAATATCATAACAGGAATACGTCGATGTGGGAAAAGTACATTGATGTATCAATTAATCGCACAAAACAAGGACGTTTCGCTCTTTATAAATTTTGAAGATCCACGTCTTGCAGGATTTGAGTTAGATGATTTTCGTCGCTTGGATGCAATTATAGAACGTGATAAATTCACGCATTTATTTTTCGATGAAATACAAATGCTCTCGAATTGGGAATGGTATGTTCGTCAGAAATTAGATGAAGGTTTTCAAGTGGTTGTTACTGGTTCAAATGCAAATTTATTAAGCAAAGAACTAGGAACAAAATTGACTGGTCGCCATTTATCTTCCGAATTATTTCCTTTTTCTTATACTGAATTTTTAACTTTTTCAAAATTGGAAAGCAACACTGATAATGCTTTGAAATATATGCAAATTGGTGGTTTTCCTGAATATTTAAAAACAAATAACCCATTGGTTTTACATCAACTTTGGGATGATATCTTGTATCGTGACATAGCTGTAAGATACGGTGTTCGCGACGTGCAAACCTTACGGAAATTGGCAATCTATCTACTTTCGAATATCGGGAAAACGTATTCAGCGAATAAACTTTCAACGCTATTTCAGTTTAAATCAGTGAGCACTTTGTTGGAATATATCTCTCATTTGGAAAATGCCTATTTAGTTGCAAGTGTCCCAATGTTTAGTTATTCTTTGAAAGCACAAGTACGCAACCCGAAGAAGGTTTATACCATCGATTTGGGCTTATTTACAAATCTTTCAATCGTTTTTACAGAAGAAAATGGTCGTAGATTAGAGAACTTAGTGTTCTTGCATTTGAGACGTTCTTATTCTTCTATCTATTATTTCAAGGAAAAATTTGAATGTGATTTTGTTGTTTTTGAAAAAGAACAAGTGAAATCTCTCTATCAAGTTTGTTTTGATTTCAATTTCGAAACGCAAGAACGCGAATTAAAAGGTGCGTATGAAGCGATGAAATTTTTCGATATGAAAAAAGCAATAATCGTAACCGTCAATCAATCAGATGTTTTTACGAATGAATTGGGTGTTGTGGAATTAATGCCATTGCACACATTTTTAACCTATAAACCTTAAATTTTGGTAACAATCGTTTTCTGAAGAACAATCGTATTTGGAATTGTAATCAATTCGCCATCGTCGCTTTTGATATAAAGAAAGAAAAAAGAAATGTCGATTAATTCACCTGAAATGTCATATTCTTTGTCCACAACCCGAATACGCTGACCGATTTTCATAGGATGATTGAAAAACAAAATGAGACTAGATGTAATGTTTGAAAGAATCGACCATTGGGCAAAAAACGCGATACCAAGTACTGTTACGACAGAAGTCATAAAAACAATTAATTGATCTCGGTGGATGTTCCAAATTCCTGCGAGAACTGTAACCACAAAAATCGTCAGGAAAAGATTGATGATTCGATGAGAAATTTGTTTGCGTTTCAAATCGAAATCCATTTTGTTCAATAAACGATTTACGGAACTTCTCGAAACAAGTTTAACACCAACAACAATCACTGCGAGAACAGCAGTTTCTATTATTTGAATTTCAAAATCACTCATAATTTGTTTTTAAGTATCAATTTTGCTCGGTCCCAGTAAGTGTCCATTTCTTCTAAACTCATTGAATTTATGTCTTTCGAATCGGAAGTAATCAGTTCTTCCATCAATTGAAAACGTTTTATAAATTTCTGATTGGTGAAAGCTAAAGCACTTTCTGGAGAAATATCAATAAAGCGAGCATAATTGACTAATGAGAACAATAAATCGCCAAATTCTTCTTCGATGTGTTCCGATTTATTATCCACTTCCACTTTAAATTCCGCCAATTCTTCTTCTACTTTTTTCCAAACATCTTCTCGATTATCCCATTCAAAACCAATTCCTTTGGCTTTTTCTTGGATACGAGTTGCTTTAACTAAAGCGGGTAGGGAAGAGGGCACTCCTTCCAAAACTGATTTTTTTCCTTCTTTCAATTTTAATTTTTCCCAATTTGCTTTCACTTCTTCTTCATCTTTCACTTCCACATCTCCGTAAATGTGCGGATGACGATAAATCAATTTTTCGCAAATGGTATTTAGAACGTCGGCAACATCAAAAGCACCTTTTTCTTTTCCAATTTTCGAATAAAAAACAAGGTGTAAAAATAAATCGCCTAATTCACCTTTTACTGCATTTAAATCGTTTTCTGTAATAGCATCTGCAAGCTCGTAAGTTTCTTCAATAGTAAGGTTTCGCAAGGTTTCCATCGTTTGCTTTTGGTCCCACGGACATTTTTCACGGAGTTCATCCATCACGTTCAATAAGCGTTCAAAAGCAACAAGTCTTGCGTCCATATTTTTTTTTGCAAAATTAAGTTTATTACTCATTTTCCTTTGTTTAACTTTGTTAATTCGTGAAAAGACTTTTTTTTATAGCAAACTTGGTGTTTTTCGTCTCATTTGTTCATTCGCAAATGAAGAGCGAGTATGGTTTTGAGTTTCGTCAAAAGCTTGGTTTTTTAGCTGCTCATCGAGGAACGCTTGGGCATTTACCACAAGAATCAGCGAAGGCAATGGAGTTTACCTATTTCGTTCAAACGCGTGGTTCTAAAAATTGGCATCAAGCATATCGAGAACCAAAAGTTGGTGCAACCTTGTTTGTTGGTTCTGTTGGAAATAACGATTTATTGGGAAGATATATTGGTTTGTCTGGATTTGCAGAATTGCCGATGATTAAAAAGAACAACTTTGAGTGGAATTGGAAAATGGGTTTTGGCTTAGGTTATACGACAAAGACTTTTGATCCAATTTACAATCCAAAAAACAATGCGATAGCCTCCAAAATTAACGCAATGATTGTTATCGGAACAAAAGCTAATTACAACTTTGGAAAGAATTTTGTGACTTTAGGTTTAGATTTAACGCATTTTAGCAACGCCGCTTTCAAAGTCCCAAATTTTGGAATCAATCTTCCTTATTTATCTCTTGGATACGGTCGAGTATTAAGCAAAGAACAAGCTTTGAATTCCACCATAAAAAGTAGTCTTCCTCTGAAAAAATGGCTATTCGGCGCTTTAGGAATCTTTTCAATGAAAGAAATGAATCCTATTGGAACTAGAAGATATCCAGTTTATTCCTTGAGTCTTTTTACACGAAGAATTTTTACTCATAAGGCAGGATTAGAATTAGCTGTTGATTTATTTTCAAAACAAGCGATTCTTGGAGTTGAGCCACTTGTTCCAAAAACACAATTAAGTATTATTCAAGCCGCTTTGTTTGCGGGTTATATTGTTCCATTTGAACGCTTTAGTTTTCTTTTCGGAGCAGGTGCTTACGTTCGAGATGTTTACAAACCCGATGGGCCAGTTTATTTTAGAATTGGCAGTCGGTATCAATTTCCGAATGGAATTTTATTCAATTTTACGTTAAAATCACATTTTGCTAAAGCAGATTATATGGAGTTGGGGCTTGGTTACACTTTAAATTACAAGAAGAAATGAGACAGTTACTTGTTTTAGGATTGCTTGTTGTTGTTTTTTCTAGTTGCAAAAAAGCAAATGAACGCACTTGTTGGAAATCAGCAGGCGCACAAACAACTAAAATAATTCCTGTTACTGCTTTTGAAAAACTTGAATTGTATGAACATATTAAATATAGCTTGATTCAAGATTCGTTGGATTTTGTTGAAATTAAGGCAGGAAAAAACCTTATAAATTTAATAGATGTGAGTTCAGAGAATTCGATTTTAAAGATTAAAAATTTGAATAGATGTAATTTTTTAGGTTACCAAAAAAGAAAAGTAGCCGTTGAAATTCACATACGAAATCTAAAAGAAATTTATTTTAAGGGAACTGATTCGTTAGTAAACAAAGGAATTCTAAATCTGGATAATTTGAACGTTGAAATTGAAGATGGTGCTGGGTCAATAAATTTTCTATTGAATGCAAATAGTTTAAATTTTCTGGTTCCACATGGATGGGGGGATTTTACGTTAAAAGGTTTTACAAAGTTTTTCAGAGTTGACATTGATGGAAGTGGGTATTTTGATACACGCGAATTACAAGTACAAGACTCGATTTCAGTGATTTCGATTTCGCCTATACTTTCAAAAATAAATGCTGACAATTGTAAGCTGAAAGTGGAATTAAATGGAGAAGGAGATTTGTGGTATTATGGCAATCCTTCAATTTTGTTAAAAAACGAATATAATTCTGGACGAGTTATTAAAAAGGATTAAATAGAACTAAATTTACCAATTAAAAAATAGAAAATGGCTGTTGTATTGTTAACGATTTTATTGCTTGGACTTGCTTTTGCTGGAATTGCTATAAAAATATTGGTTAAAAAAGACGGAAAATTTGCTGGTACTTGTGCAAGTAATAATCCGATGTTACAAAAAGAAGGTGCTGCTTGTGGTTTATGCGGCGCTAGACCTGAAGAACAATGTAAAAGCAACGATTAATTTATGAAGATTATTTCCTTTAACGTAAACGGAATTCGTGCCATAACTGGTCGTACGTTTGTACAAGATATGCTTGATTTGAATGTTGATGTTATTTGTTTACAAGAAACAAAAGCAACTCCAGAACAAGTTAAAGAAGCTGTTGTCGGATTAAAAGAATATGCTGTTTATGCTAATGGTGCTGAACGAAAAGGTTATTCTGGCACAGCGATTTTAACTAAAAAACTCCCATTAAATGTTACTTATGATATGGGAATGGAAGAGCATGACCAAGAAGGAAGAATTACCAATTTAGAGTTTGAAGATTTTTTCTTGATTTGTGTTTATGTACCTAATTCTGGAAGTGAGTTGGCACGTTTAGATTATCGTCAAAAGTGGGATTCAGATTTTTTAAATTATTTGAAAAATTTAGAGCAATCAAAACCAGTTGTTGTTTGCGGAGATTTTAATGTTGCACATAAAGCAATCGATTTAGCGCGTCCAAAAGACAATTACAATAAGTCTGCTGGTTACATGCAAGAGGAGATTGACGGGATGAATAACTTTACTTCAAATGGATTAGTTGACACATTTAGAAATAAATATCCTGAGATAATTAAATATACTTGGTGGAGTTATCGTGCTGGTGCGCGACAAAAAAATATAGGCTGGCGTATTGATTATTTTCTAGTTTCTGAGCCATTTCTTCCAAACGTTAAAGATGCCTTTATTCTAAATGAAGTTTTGGGTTCAGACCATTGTCCTGTGGGCATAGAGATTTAATCCAACTAAGATTTAAACCAATTTAAAGGATTCAGACGTTGAACTAAGGTTTTAGGTTTATTTGTGTCGTCTTCATAATATCCTTGGGTATAACCATAACCGTATCCGTAACCATATCCGTATCCGTAGCCATAACCGTAGCCTTTGCTAGCCTGCGTACCATTCAATAGAATATTCATGTTAGGTAGACGTTTTTCTTTATTAATCTCTATTGGAATATTTAGCATTTTTTTCGGAAGTTCATGTGCACGAACAATGTATAAGAAAATATCAGCATATTTTGTTAAAAGAAAAGTATCTGTTACAATACCTGCCGGCGCTGTATCGACGATTATGTAATCATATTTTTCACCGATTTCTTTAAAAATTTGGTCAATACGGTTACTCATGATTAACTCAGAGGGATTCGGCGGAATATCTCCTGAAGGAAGAATATCTACATTTTTATTCAATTCAGTTGTGTAAATCAAATCGTCGAGTGTTAATTCTTCATCAATAATAAAGTTTGTTATTCCTTTTGATCGATCTTTACCAATATACTGTTCCAATTTTGGTGCACGAAGGTCAAGTCCAACCAGTAATACTTTTTTATTTGAGAGGGCAATTGATAATGACAAATTAACTGCTGTAAACGATTTTCCTTCCTTCGCTACAGATGAGGTAACAAAAATGAATTTTGGACCCTTTTTGTTTTGTAAAATAAAGTCAACATTTGTTCTCAAGGTTCTAAATGCTTCAGAAATAGCAGTTTTACTTCCTCTTGAAATTACAATTTGTTGTCCAGCTTGACCTAAAGGAATATTTCCAATGAATGGTAATTTTAATTTTTCAATATCTTGTTTTGAATTTACCTTGTCGTAAAGGGTTTCGCCTAGGTATATTATAATTACCCCAAAAATCAACGCAAAAACTAAAGAGCCTGCATAAATAAATGTTTTTTTAGGTGATACTATACTTCCATTGCTGTATGCTGAGTCAACGATTTTTGCATTTCCGATTCCAACAGCCAATGCAATTTGTGCTTCTTCACGCTTCTGGAGTAAGTAAATGTAAAGTGCTTCTTTTATTTCTTGCTGACGAATAATTCCTCTTAAATCTTTTTCAAAACCAGGCATTCTAGCAAGATTTCTATCTATCCTTGCCTCTTCTTTTTCTATTTCTAAGAGAATTCTTTTTTTAGATTGAATTAAGTTTTTAATACTTGTTTCAATGTTGATTTTAAACTCACTAATTCGATTGGAAAGATTGATAATCTTTGGATTTTTAAGCGTTGTGGTTTTTAATTCCTCAATGCGTTCCATCACCAATTTATTATGTTCTTGAATAATATTTTCTATTCGGTTATCCGAAAGTCCAAGGTTTATTGGAATTAAGTCATCCGGTCGATTGTTAGTCTGAAGATGATCAAGCATCATATAACTTAACTGTAATTGCGTATTTGCTTCAATGTATTTCGAACGGATATCTTTTGCTGAATAAACTCCAGATTCAGTTTCGAACTCAACATCTGTTAAATCGTTGTTGTTTTTGAAAATCTTTGCAGAGTCTTCAATGTCTCCTAGTTCTTTTGAAATGACACGAACGCGATCACTAATAAAATCTGAGGTGTTTTTTGATATAATGTTTTTATCACTAATCGCATCTTCATTATATTGATTGACTAATTCATCCAAAATATCTTGCGCCTTTTCTTTAGAATTATCTTTCATTTTAATTGTTAAAATGGTAGATCCAGCGCCTAGTTGAGAAATTGTAATTTTTCCTAAATATTTGTTTACTGCTGATTCAAGTGGAATGTATTTATATTCATAGTTTCTTCCAATAACATCGTCATTAAAGTACTCATTTTTTGAAATTTTAATCTTCACCCCTTTTTTTACATTCAACCATTTGTTTAACGCATAAGTCCTTTTTTTTCCACCATTAACTTGCTGAAGAGAAACATATTGATGATTTAAAATTGTGATTGCTGTGCTAAACGAAAATTCAGCAGTTGTGGCAGAATCGCTTTTTGAAATGTTTACATTTAACGGACTTAAATTATAGATCTCTCTTCTTTTAAATCCTGTAACTTTTCCAACAGCATAATATTCTTCTCTCAATCTCAAACGATTGATTACGTTTCGCATTAGATTTCGGGAACTTAAAATTGCTTTTTCATTTTCAATAGAATTTCCATCAGCAAAAATGGATAAATCTTCAAAGGCTGACGTTTCTGACATTCCTGAACCACCCTTTTGATTGTTTTTTATTAAAATGGTTGTTGAAGCCTCAAATTGAGGAACCTTGTATCTTAAATAAATTGTAGAAAAAACAAAAGCTCCAGCAATTAATACTGCAAATAACTTCCATCTATAGACGTACTTAAGCGCAATTTCCTTGTAATTTATCTTTTGACTTGGTTCGTTGTCAAAAAAACTAATTTGGTTATCTTCCATTATTTTGTTAATATACTAATTGCACTAAGCAGGATTGAAAATGTTGAAATTACAGGTAAGAATATTTGACTAACGTTTGCATTACTTAATTTAGCTCGATTAGGTTTAACATACACAATGTCATTTTGCTGCAAGAAATAGGTGTTTTGATTGAAAATATTTTTTTGTGTCAAATCAATAGTATATTCTTTCAAAACGCCATTTTCTTCTCTAATTAATTTGACTTCTTTTCTTCTTCCTGAAATATTTAAGTCACCAGCAATACCAACCAATTCCATTATTGTCATTTTTTCGTTAGGAACATTGTAGGTTCCTGGTATTTTAACATCTCCTAGAATAGTTACCTTAAAGTTGATGATTTGAATTTGAACAATCGGATTTTGGATATATTCGCTAAGTTTTTTCTCAATTTCATTTTCAACCTCTTCTCTACCTTTGTTGGCAACCACAAATTTTCCAATAAATGGCAATTCAATTTCCCCTTGACTATTCACCAAAAAACCACCTTTAGCAACCCCCCCTGAAGAATAAGTTACTGTTGAACGAGCATTTGGAATTTCTGGAGTTAACATTTTAACGGCCTCTTCATTTGATGCGGTAAGTTTAATTTCTAATAAATCATTAACTTTAATAATAGGAATGAATTTTTCATGCAATTGAGCATTCTGTTGTGATAATTCTCCTTGAAAGTAAAGTGTTTTTTCGGCTGTTTTACAAGAATATAAACTAACAGTTAATAGTATTGAAAATAGGATTTTTATAAAGTTACGATTCATTAATTTTGTTGTTTAAGAAGAACGTTTTCCTTTGAAAACTATTTTAAAGATAGAAACAAAAAAATACTTTATGTCAGTTGTATAAGGATTTTTTAGTTTTTTATCCATATAAATTAATTCTGCTTCTAAAACACTTTCTTTAGATGTTCCAAAATCATGTGCGACGTATGGGGGAATACAACCTGGTTTATGATTAATTCTTTTCTCTTGAATTTCCTTAGGTAGTGAATTAAAGTAACTTTCACTAACAGGTCTAATACCTACTAGCTTCATTTGAAATTTTAGGACATTAAGTAATTGAGGCAATTCATCCAACCAATATTTACGGAACACTTTCGCCCATTTGGCTGCTCTAAAATCATTTTTAATTTTTCCTTTTTCATTAAAACCATACGTTTTAATCATGTATTCATGAAGATATTCAGAATAAGGATGCATGGTTCTCAATTTGTACACTTTAATAAGTTTTCCGTTTTTGCCAATTCGATTAATCTTGAGTAGTACGCCTTCACTTGTAGATTGTTTCAAAGGTTCTCTTTTTCTTTGTAATATGAAAACATGGAAATTTGATTTTACTTGGAAGAAGTCGCATATTTCAAATCCATTATAAACGAAACGACCTAATACTTCAGCTTTGGATAACAAACGTTTCGATTTATTAAAAGTAATAAACTGATACCATCTAAGTTTTGGCAAAATTCTGTAAAAGATGAAATATAGTAAGCGAACGATTTTTCCTATGATTGGTTTTTTTAAAATTGTTTTTTTCTTCTTCCAATCATCTAGTGTTTCAACTATTCCGATATAAAAAGATTCAGGAGACTTTTTTAGTTTATGATTGACTTTTTCTAAGTGCAAGTTTAAATATTGATGATTTTGTAAATAATCATCATCAAGAACAATTGAGGATTTAACGTTTTTAATTGATTTTTCCAGAAAGATTTTAGCTGTTTCGAAAGTTGAATTTTCTCCTAAACTAGAATTTAAAATCTCTTTTAAAGTGATTTTAATTGTTTCAATTTCGTTATAGTTTGCCTTTGTGTTATTCTTGTTAGATTCGAATTGCGATGCAAACATTGTATCTGTAGTAGTTTAGTGTTTTTTGAAACGCAAATGTAGTTATTTTTGTTGCAAAATTATTATTTAACAAACGTCATTACTTAAACGAAATCAATTAGTTTCTAAAAAATCAATATGTTTGGAAAAGTAAAAAAAATACCAGGTTATTTTCGAAGTGTTAACAAACGTATTAACAAAATAGGGTTTTTAAAAACGATTAAAGAGTTAATTGAATACAATAAATTTTATTATCAATTACTTAAGCGAAATGGAATCAAAGTTGGTCCTAAAACTATTTTATTTCATACCTCCTTCTACACTAAGGTAGTAAATCTTTTTTCTGATATATCTCATGAAGAATTAATGAAAATAATTCCACGAAGTATTACGCATGGTATTTATGATAAGATTAAGTTAGAACGAAAAGAAATCACTTACGATAAGCATAAAATGTATGAGCGAATGCTTAAAGCTGGAATAGCAATTCCTGAACTATTTTTAGTGACTGGTGAAAATGCACGCGTTATTATTGAGAATAGAACTTTTGAGTCACTTTTAAGGTTGTCAGAAACTTCACGTGTGTTGGTCAAACCAAGATTTTCAAATGGAGGAGTAGGTATTCATTTGTTAACACCAAAAGATACAATTTTAGACAATCACATTTATCAAGCATTTGTTTACAATCATAAAGATATAATTGAATTACAGGGGTCTGATTATTGTGGAACAATTAGGTACGTTATTTATAATAAATCGAAAGAAGAAAAATTTCCAGTTGCGGCTTCAATTCAAATGAATGGTGGAAAAATAACTGACCACATGGTAAATGGTGGATCATACAGCGCATCTATTGATTTAAGGTCAGGAAAGATTTCAACCAAAGGTTTGGATAGGACAGGTGAGGTTTTAGATAAAAATCCAATATCTGGCAAGGTAATTTTTGATTATCAAATGCCTCTTTGGAATGATGTTTTAAATGTAGTTGAGAAAACTTGTAATGAATATTTAGAACTTCCTTTAATTGCTTTTGATATTGCATTGACTGATAAAGAACCAATACTTCTTGAAATAAATGCAGGTTGTGGAACTGTAGCCGCTCAATTCGATAAAGGTTGGTTAGATCATCCTTTTGTAACAGACTATTTTTGTGTTAAATCTTAATAATTTATATTTACTATTAAATTACTATTTTCGCACCCAAATCAATATAATGGAATATACAATCTTAAAGTCAAAAATTCATACAGTAAGAGTAACTGAAGCGAATGTTGAGTACAAAGGTTCAATAACTCTAGACGTTGCTTTAATGGAAGCAGCCAACCTAAAAAAGTATGAGCAAGTTTATGTCAACAATGCATCTAATGGCTCTCGAATTATGACTTATGTACTTCCAGGTGAAAGAGGAACCGGTATGGTTTGCATGAATGGTGGAGCGGCTTTACATGCAAAAGAGGGAGACACTGTGCATATTTTAACTTTCTGTTCTTTAAATGATGAAGAATTAGAGACGTTTATTCCACTTGTTGTATTTACTGATGAAAATAATCAAGTTCAATCGATTGAAGAATATTTGTAAGCTTAAACTGAATTAAATGGAAAGGCACTTTGTTTGAGTGTCTTTTTTTTTGCTTTTTATTAGAATAAATTATGATTCGTTACAATTGTAAACTTATTCTAATTCTTATTGTTCGTTACATTTGTGTTTTAAATTAGAGATTATGAAAAATGTAGGAGTAAATGGTTTTGGAAGAATAGGTCGTTATTTTACACGCTTAGCTTTATTGGATAGTGCCGTAAATATTGCCATGGTAAATGACCCCGCTGATACCAAAACACTAATGCATTTATTGAAATATGATAGTGTTCATCGTACATTTCCACTTGGTTTTACAATTGAAGGAGATGAGGTAACTTTTGAAAACGGAAAAAAAGTTATTTTTACTCACGAAAAGAATCCAGAGTTAATTGCTTGGGGAAAAAATGGAATTGACATCGTAATAGAATCTTCAGGGTTGTTTCTAACAAGAGAAGCTGCGAACAAACATATTACAGCTGGTGCAAAAAAAGTAGTGATTTCTGCACCCGCATCAGATGCCGATATTCCTGCATTAGTTCTTGGTGTGAATGATGAAGTACTCAAATTAAACGATTCTATTATTTCTAACGCTTCTTGTACCACCAATAACGTTGCACCAATGATTGCTGTGATGCGTTCTTTATTCCAAATTGATTACGCTTACATTTCTACAGTCCATAGCTATACGTCCGATCAACGTTTACATGATGCACCTCACAAAGACTTAAGAAGAGCACGCGCTGCTGCAAATTCAATTGTCCCAACTTCAACGGGGGCTGCAAAAGCGGTGATTAAAATTTTCCCTGAATACAAAGGAAAAATGACAGGAGGTAGTGTACGTGTTCCTGTTGCTGATGGTTCAATGACGGAGTTGACAATGTTTACAGAACAAGAAGTTACAGTAGAACAAGTGAATGCAGCAATGAAAAAAGCTTCAGAAACTAATTTAAAAGGAATTTTGGGTTACACGGAAGATCCAATTGTTTCTGTTGATATTTTAGGAAGTCCTTTAAGTTGTTTGTTTGATTCTCAATTGACAATTGTTATGGGCAAATTGGTTAAAATCTCAGGATGGTATGACAACGAAGCAGGATACTCCAATCGTTTGATTGATTTGGTTAAGAAGTTGTAGGAATCTGATAGGAAATTTAAATCGTTTCCAAGAATTATCAATCTCGTCGTTCTCCAATTTGTTGACGCCACATTGCATAATACAATCCTTTTTCGGCTAATAATTCACTGTGTTTTCCTGTTTCAATAATGACACCTTTTTCTAAAACGAAAATTTTGTCAGCGTGCAAAATCGTAGAAAGACGATGCGCAATCAAAACGGTTATGTGTTCTTTTTGATTTCCAATCGAACGAATGGTATTTGAAATAGCCTCTTCTGTAATGGAATCTAATGCTGAGGTTGCTTCGTCAAAAACTAATAATTTTGGTGTTCTCAACAATGCTCGAGCAATCGATAATCGTTGTTTTTCTCCACCAGAAAGTTTCATTCCGCCTTCGCCAATAACTGTGTCGATTCCAAATTCGCTTCTTGCTATTAAACTGTCACAAGCGGCTTGACTTAAAGCAAAATTCAATTGTTCTTCTGTTGCATCAGGCTTGGTGAAAAGTAAATTCTCACGAATTGTTCCTGCGAAAAGTTGCGTGTCTTGTGTCACAAATCCCAATTGTTGTTGTAATTCATTTTTATCGATGGAATTAGAATCTATTTCATTATACAAAATCGTTCCTTTTGGAGTGGAATACAAACCAACCAATAATTTCACTAAAGTACTTTTTCCAGAACCACTTGGCCCAACGAATGCAATGGTTTCGCCTTCTTGAACTTCAAAAGAAATATTTCTTAAGGCATCATAATTTGCCGATTTATGACGAAAAGTAACATTGTTAAAAGCTAATTTCTGAATTGCATTTAAAGGAACTGGATTTTCTGGTTTTACTTCAATTGGTGTATTGATTATTTTTTCGAAATTATTCAAAGATACCTCAGCTTCGCGATAGGCTATTATCACATTTCCAACCTCTTGCAAAGGTCCGAAAATAAAGAAAGAATAAAATTGCAAGGTCATGATTTGTCCTAGCGTCAGATTTTCTTTGAAAAGTAAATACAACAAAACAAACATTATCGACTGACGTAAGAGGTTTACGGTTGTTCCTTGTATGAAACTGATACTTCGTATTTGGCGTACTTTTTTTAATTCCAGCACTAAAATCTTACGAGTTCTATCATTCAATCGTGCTGTTTCTTGCTGTGTTAATCCTAAGCTTTTAATCAATTCAATATTGCGCAAACTTTCAGTGGTACTTCCTGCTAATTGCTTGGTTTCACTCATGATGGTCATTTGCACTTTTTTGATTCGTTTGGAAAGGAAGCTAATAAAGAAGCTCAAACCAAGCGCAGAAAGTAAATACAGTAAAATTAAACCTGGCTGAACCGTAAATGCATATACCATTACAAAAGCAATTCCGACTAATGAGACAAACAACACATTGATGAAACTTATGATGAATCGTTCTGAATCTGTTCGAACTTTTTGAAGGATATTCAATGTCTCACCGCTTCGTTGATCTTCAAACTCATTATAAGCAACTTGTAATGTGTGTTTTAAACCATCAGTATAAATGTCAGCACCTAATTTTTGAATAATCAAATTAATGCAATAATCTTGAAATGCTTTTGCGATTCTACTGACCATCGCAACACCAATCGCAGCTCCGATTAATAATAATACACCTTTAATATATTGGGATTCCGTATAATCTTTTGGGTGTGAAGCAAAACTATCGAGGATTCTACCAAAAATATAAGGGTCTAACAAGGAGAAAACTTGGTTGGTACTGGCTAAAACAAGTGCTAAAAAGACCAGCATTTTGTATTTGGAAAGGTAATTTATAAGAATTTTCATTTGGTTATATCTCAGTAATTAATGGACAAGTAGGAGGTAGGTTTGTTGTAAGATGTAGTTAAGTTTGTTTTTATTAATGGATTTTATTCAGAAATTGCATTTCTTTTGAAATATACAATAATCAAAGCTCGAATTGAAAAACCTACTAAAATCCCTAATGCAGCGCCGATAAGTACATCTGAAAAGTAATGAACTCCCAAGTAGATGCGACTTATTGCAACTAAAATTCCAATAAGAAATAAACCTGTCAAAATCCATTTCTTTTTTTCTTTGTAAAAAGGATAGATAAACGCAATCATTGCAAAAAAGTTAGCAGCATGAGAAGACACAAAACCATATTTTCCACCTGTGTAAAATTCACCAGGCTTTACCTCATAAAAATGAAGTAACTGTTTTAGTTCTTCATTGTGAGAAGGTCGATAGCGTTCAAAACCATTTTTAAAAAGGTGAACTGAAATTTGATCTGCTAATAGAATTGAAAGTGTCAAACCACACAAAATTATAAAAGTGTTTTTCCAAGAGTTTTGACTTTTTAGCAAAATCAAAAGCAATAGATACAAAGGAATTAGACTAAAACGACCTGACAAAAACCACATAATTTCATCCAACAACGGCGTGTGTAAACCGTTTACAAAAAGAACAATCGCTCGGTCAATCGACTCAAGCTTGTTCATCAGCATTAAGATGTTTCCAGATTAAATCCTTTAATTCCACGAGTCCTTGTTGTGCAACGGATGAGATAAACACGTACGGGATTTTCGGCAATTCTTTTTTCATTGCCTTAATTAGTTCCTCGTCAAGCATGTCTGATTTGGTGATAGCTAATAAACGTTCTTTGTGTAATAATTCAGGATTGTATTGTTTCAGTTCATTCAAAAGAATCTTGTATTCTTTTTTGATATCGTCACTGTCTGCTGGAACCATGAATAATAGCAAAGAATTTCGTTCAATATGGCGTAGAAAACGCAAACCTAAACCTTTACCAGCGTGTGCTCCTTCAATAATTCCTGGAATATCAGCCATTACAAATGAACGGTGATCGCGGTAAGAAACAATTCCTAAATTTGGACGCAAAGTAGTAAAAGGATAATCGCCTATTTCAGGTTTTGCGGCAGTAATAACCGAAAGTAAAGTACTTTTTCCAGCATTCGGAAATCCAACTAAACCAACGTCAGCAAGGATTTTCATTTCAAGGATTTTCCAACCTTCTAATCCTTCTTCACCAGGTTGGGCATAGCGAGGAGTTTGATTTGTTGGTGATTTAAAGAAATTATTTCCCATTCCACCCATTCCACCACGTTGGATGATGAATTCCTCACCTTCTTGCGTGATTTCAAATAAAACCTCTCCTGTTTCGCCGTCCTTTGCTAAAGTCCCTAAGGGAACATCGATGTAAACATCTTCACCTTGAGAACCGGTTTTTAAGTTACCAGCACCATGAGCACCATGTCCAGCCTTGATATGTTTCTTGAATTTTAAATGTAATAAAGTCCATAGTTGTTTATTACCACGCAAAATTACGTGTCCTCCTCTTCCGCCATCACCACCATCAGGACCACCTTTTGGGATATATTTTTCACGACGAAAATGCGTAGAACCTCCACCGCCATTACCTGATGTACAATGAATTTTTACGTAGTCAACAAAATTATCTGAGGCCATTATTTAATTTAAATGCGGTTCGATTGCCGCGTATAATTTTTCTGAAATAGCGTCGATTTCGCCCACTCCATTGATTGTAGTTACTTTATTTTGAGCAACATAGTAAGGCAATACATGAATCGTTTTAGTGAAATATTCATTGATACGTTTCAATAACTTTTCAGCGGCATCATCCGCGCGACCACTCACTTTACTTCTAAGCTCAATTCTTTCTTTAATCACCTCTTCTGGCACGTCTAGTTGCAAAACAGTGTTGATTGCTTGTCCTTTACTACTTAAATAAGCATCTAAAGCTTCGGCTTGCACAACTGTTCTTGGAAAACCGTCAAAAATATATCCTTTTGCGTTTGGATGTTTTTGAACTTCTTCTTCCAACATATCAATCGTTACAGAGTCAGGAACTAAAAATCCATCCGCCATTATTTGTTTCACACGTTGACCTAGTTCCGTATCATTTTCAATATGTGCTCTGAACATATCTCCTGTTGAAAGATGTACTAAATCATATTTTTCAATTAATCGTTCGGATTGTGTTCCTTTCCCTGCACCTGGAGGGCCAAATAGCACGATGTTTAACATTTTTATTCTTCTTTTAATTGGTACAATTCTTTAAGATTTCTCCCCAATTCGTTGTAGTCTAATCCATAACCAACAACGAATTTATTTGGGATTTCAAATCCAATATATTTCGGTTTGTGTTTTCCTTTATAAGCTTCTGGTTTATACAACAAGGTACAAACTTCAACAGATTCGGGATAATTGGAATTCAATAGGGTTATTACTTTGTCAATCGTAATTCCTGTGTCAACAATATCCTCCAAAATTACGATGTGTTTTCCGTGAAGTGAGGTGTTTAAACCAATCAATTCATCAACTCTTCCAGTAGTTTGCGTCCCGTAATACGAACTCACTTTCACAAATGAAATCGCAACATCATTTTGAAATTTCTTCATTAAATCAGAAGCAAACATAAACGCGCCATTTAAAATTGCGATGAAAAGCAAATCCTTTCCTTCGTAATCCTTTGCGAGCGCTTGAGTAAGCTTGGTTATGCTCACTTGTATTTCCTCTTCAGAAATGAAAGGAGTGAAAATTTTGTCGTGAAGTTGTCGTTCTTTAAGCATATTGGAGTGCAAAGTTAAGATTTTAAAGCGTAATAGAAAATTTTGAAAATCTTTAGAGTAAAGAATTGTGTATTTCAACGGTTTTTACTTTAGAGGTAATAAAGAACTTCACCAAAAAAAACTAAGGATTAATAATTAATAAAAATCAAAAGGATTTGAATAAAAAAAGGAGGTATTGAACCTCCTTTTTTTACAGTCACTTCCGTAGTTGTCAAATGTAAAATACTGACAATCAGTGCTTATGTGATCCCGTTTGGATTCGAACCAAAGACCTACTGCTTAGAAGGCAGTTGCTCTATCCAGCTGAGCTACGGGACCAAA
>CAZDKE010000060.1:0-18102 GCA_964506255.1 uncultured Lishizhenia sp.
ATTTTTTAGTTTTTCTAAAAATCAAAAATCCTTTGTTTTAAAGGGAAATAGCTCGTAATTCAATAATTCTAATTTTTCCAAACTAAAACTACATTGAATTAATTTTTAGTTTAGACCAATAAAAATATACTCATGAAAAAAGGATTATTTACATTTTTACTTCTTGTTTGTTCGAGTCAATTGTTTTTTGCTCAGAAAGTTACAGTCAAGAAAGATTTGGTGAGCGTCGGTGAAACTCCTGTATTTACATTGGTTTCAACGAGCTATCCAGATGCCTTAACTTTGTACAATTTGAAAAATGAAAAACTAGCTTATTTTTTCGCACAATTCTATTCGGATCCAAGGCAAATTAACAATGCAAATCCACAAGGAAAAGTCAGTTATTTCGACATTACTTTTTTTAATGAGGCGATGGACAAATGTGAAATTCGTATCGTTGGATTTAAAAAACACTTGGCAGAACTCATTATTTCAGAAGGTCTTGTCAAAGAAGGTAAACTGGATGAAGCAGCTGTGAAACAATTTTGTCGCATCAATGGAACGAAGTTTTCAGAAGATCGAAAAAATGCGGGGACGACCGTTATTATTAAGAATTGACAAAACGAGGTAATAAAAATAGACTTTAAAACACAAATGACTTTGAAAACATTATTTGCAATAGTTATCGTATTAATAAACTTGACTGTAGTAGGCCAAAGTAATCTTTTCGGTATTAAAGTTGGAGCAAATTGGTGCGATCAAACTGGAAATTTCTTCAATAACACAGAATATCTTCAAAGATTTTCGTTTGGATTGGATTATGGATTTAAATTCAAAAACAATCTAAAAATTGGCGGAAATATTCTGTTTTCACAAACAGGATTCAAAGATCCATTTGTTTTTGCAAATGAATTAGATCCTTTTTATGTAAAATTCCGATACGACTATCTTTCAATTCCTTTAAAAGTAGGTTATGAATATGGGAATAAAGTATTCGTTTACGGCAATATTGGGATTGTAACATCCTTACTCTTAAATGCAAATACAACATCTCCCGTTTTTAATGAAAACTTTGAAGAAGTCGGACGAAATGAATATGTTGTAACAGACAAAGTCGCACCCATTGAATTTGGAGGAATAATAGAGATTGGTTTTGGTTATACATTTTTCCAAAAAATTGGTGTTTATGTTGAGGGGAATTTTCACCATGGATTCACTTCGATAACTACAAATGATTATTTCTCAGGAAAAACTATTTTTAACTACAGGGCTTCAGCTAATTTAGGAATACGATATAAATTAAATACCCAAAACACGAAATAAGCAGTTTGGTACTCGAATATATTCTTGAGAAAGTGTTGCTTCGCCACTGCGAGAGCAACAAACTATTGCAAATAAGGAAAAAGAAATAGACTTTAATTACAAATAAACTTTTCAAAAACACTATTTAGTTAGGTTTTGTGAAAAATAAAAAAAATGGGGCGTAATCCGAAAAGCCAGATGAGTAGGAAATAAAATTTTAAAAAAAAATAGTATGAAAAAATTTAACTTTTTAGCTTTAAGTATTGTATTTATTGGGCTAATTACCTTATCCTCTTGTAGTAAAGAAACAAGAATTGAAAAAAATCTATGGAAAAATGGCGGAGAATGGAACGTAGAAAGTTTTTCTGCTAAACAAACAAGCACCTTTGCACCTGACAACTTCGACGAAACGCAGGTCAATATTGGAACTTATACATTTAATGAAAACGGTACAGGAATTTATAAAAATATTGGCGAATTAGAACCGCTTTCTTTTACTTATTCAAACACAGAAAATAAATTGTCGTTTACAATCGGTACTGATTCACAAGTTTATGACATTGTAGAATGGAAGAAAGACAATATAAAATTCTCCTATACTGAAAATTTCTATGACGGTGTAGATGGTAATGTTGGTACAGGAACCTATACTGAAGTTATAACCTTAAAGAAAAAATAATTTTAATTCTCTAAACAAGTGTTTAAATGCCGAGTTGATTTTACTATTTGCTCGGCATTCTTTGTTCATACCAAATTACATCATAAATGTCGTCCTCGAAATTGATTATGATATAATACCTCCGCTACGGCGAATAAAACGTTCGTCGGTATTAAACCATTAAAATGGTTTTTTTACAATCGATATTCTACTAGGTGCGGGATTAATCCCGCACCTAGTAGAATGCCAAGATTTTTAACGATTTCAATCGTTTCATTTTTAGAACATGTTCTAATTTTTACATTTTTCATTGGTAACAAAAAATAAGCTAAAACCCAACGCAAGTAATGTTTTCAGAAGATAAAAGCCCTAATTCAAATTGTTAAAAAACTGACTGCATTCAATTGTTTTATATTTTCAGGTAAATTAGAGAATTGATTTTTGCTTTCTTTCTGAGTGTATTACTCTCATAGTGGTTAGCAACGATGCTTAATTTGATAAATAGGACAAAAATGAGAATTTTCCAAACAATGTTATTAATTGTAATAGTGCAATTAGCAGTTAGTTGCAAAAAGGTAAAATTGAATGATCCTAATGAAGAGTTGGTTGGGGAATGGATATTAGTTAAAACCTATTCTATGAGTGGATTTGACACTTCTGATGATTTAAGAAAAACAAGGTGGAAAATAATGTCAGATGGAAAGTTGAAAATATATAAAAACGGTGTAAAGCAAAGCACTGAATCTTGGAAGCGTGACAATAAAATATTCTATGGACAATACATTGACTCTCTTCAAGATTTCAATATGATCAATGTGCCAGCAATAACAATTAGTAATCAAGGAACAAGACCATTTACTATTTCAGGAGATGAATTGATAATATCTGAATCTTACAGTTGTGGAATGGACTTTTATTTCGAAAGGAAAAAATAACTTGACAAAATATGGCTTTTGGACTTAACATTCGGTGGATGTAAAAGATTGAGACCAACAACCAATCAAAAAAACGCGGCGCAATCCGAAAAGCCAGATGAGTAGTAAATAAAATTTTAAAAAAAATAGTATGAAAACAATTAACTTTTTAGCCTTCAGTATTGTATTTGTAGGTCTAATTACCTTATCCTCTTGTAGTAAAGAAACAAGAATTGAAAAAAATCTTTGGAAAAAAGGGGGTGAATGGAATATAGAAAGTCAAACTGCTAAAAAAACTAGCACCTTTGCACCAGACAACTACGAATATACGCAGGACAGTGTTGGGACTTACACATTTTATGAGGATGGCAAAGGAATTTATAAACATAATGCCGAATTACTATCAGCTGCTTTTACTTATTCAAACACAGAAAACAAATTGACGATTGTTGAGCAGAATGTCTCGCGTGCTTATGACATTGTTGAATGGAAGAAAAATAACTTGAAAATCTCATACACTGAAAGTTTTTACGAAGGTGTGAATGGTAATTTTGGTACAGGAACATATACTGAAACAATAACGCTTAAGAAAAATTAATTTCTTAAATAATTGTTAAAATGCCGAGTTGATGTTGCTATTTACTCGGCATACTTTATTCAATCACTATTCATTAATTTAACTTCAAATCTATAACTATGAAAAAGTACCTATTCGTTTTTTCTTTACTAGTTGTTTTTCAATCAAAAGCACAAAACTATTACCCTTTTCCAGATACGAATGCGTATTGGAATATGTTTTATCAAGTTTGGGGAAACTTAAGTGTAGATAATCCAATTGGAGTAATTGGAGATACTACTATCAACAATACGCAATACGTAAAAATCTGTCAATCCACTGATACATTATTTGAATTTCAAGCTGATTATCCGTTTTATTGTGCGGTAAGGGAAGAAGATTCAAAATACTATTTTGTTTTTCCAGATGAAACTTCGGAAGTGTTAGTTTACGATTTCACTTTAGCAATAGGAGATACAATAAGTTACACCTTTTCACAATTCAATGGCTTATCTCTTATTGTAATTGAAAAAGATTCTATTCTAATCGGATCTAATTATCGAAAAAGATTGAAATTTATAAATGCAGATCCTCAGTTCTCGAATTGGGAAACTCAAGAATGGATTGAAGGAATAGGAAGTAATTTCGGATTAAAAAATATAAGAGAATATTATTACGATGGAGGACATTACACAAGCTGTTTTCACCAAAATGATTCGCTTGTTTACTTAAATCCTGATTTTCAAGCGTGCTACCGTTGGACATTAGTCGGTTTAGAAGAAAATAAAATTCAACCTTTGAAGGTGTTTCCAAATCCTGCCAATGAGCAAATTTCGTTTGAATTATTGAGTGATGAATTGTTACAATCTCCTTTTGAAATCACAGATATGCAAGGAAAAAATTATTTAAGTTCAACGGTTAATTCGTCTAATTTTTCAATTGCAACGAGTCAATTTCCAAGTGGCGTTTACTTTTATAAAATCTTACATTCTTCCGGAAAAGTTTATCGCGGGAAATTTGTAAAGGAGAATTAATTTTAATTTTCTATATAAATGTTTAATGCCGAGTTGATTTTTGAGATTTGCTCTGCATTTTTGATTCAGTCTTTATTCATTAATTTAACTTCAAATCTATTATTACGAAAAAAATAATCTTCATATTACTATTATTAAGTAAAAGTGGATATTCTCAAATGGGTATATCTATTGAAACTACTCCTAATCTAGTTTTCTCAAACTATAAGGGTGCTGGCATCATTCCCAATGGATTTTTTTTGAAAAAATACAATCCTTCATTTAGTGGTGGTATTTCTGTTTTTTATTCATTAAAATCTTTTCGAATTCATTTAGGATATAATTATTTTGTAAATAATTCTCGATCAGTTTACTACAGAGATACAGAATCAAATAAAAATTCATATAACAAAGATAACTTACAGAATAGTTTTTTTGAACCAAAATTGACAATCAGTTATAATTTCAACATTACTAAAGTTCAAGGTTTTTTTATGGAAGCAGGTTTGGGATTATCAATCACAAATTCAGGAAACATTGTGTTTAAATCAGAAACTTTTGGAATTAATTCATACGGAATACAAGATACTGTCTTACTAATTGGAACAATAGCACCACTGCAGAAGGCATCGCCAGTCAAGGCATACTTCGCATTAGGTAAAAACTTTCCGCTACTAAAAAATAAAACAGACCGTCTAAGTTTGAACGTTTCGCTCTCTTATCGTTATTCACAAAATGAAGAAAAAATTACAAGATCAATTTTTGATAGTGGCAAAAGTTACAACTTTTATCATTTCCGAAATTCCTCATATATTGGTTTGTCATTTCGATTTTTGTATAGTTTAGGTAAAATTTAAAGTCCATAACAAATGCTTAATTACATTTTTCTGATGCAGAACATTCAAAATAGGATACAGAATCTTGCAACAAGGAAATATTAATGACCTTATTAATTCATACGGCTACTAACAACCTTGTCCAGCTGCAGTTTATTGGTGCAACAAAACCGTCAACAAAAAGTTTAATACCAAAATTCCATTTATGATAACTAAAAACATAACCCTAATTGCACTTTTACTATTGATAAACAACCACATCAATTGTCAAATTGTTACCAAGGAATCAAACAACATAAACTACCAGAAAGGAGTGGGAATTGAGACATTTTTTCAGGGCAATTATGGAATTGGTTTAGGTGGAATTGTTGGAAATAATATTGGAAATAAAAAAGAATCCAATTATTCAATGGGAATTTACACAGATGTTTTTTTGCTTGATGCGCCCATCATTGGTCCACGATTAAAGATGACTTACAATTATGTTGGAATCTTTGGTGTCAGCTTAAACCTAAGTAACTATTTTAGAACTGGGATTAACGATTTCAGAGTTGCAGTTGATCTGAATTTTACAAACCACGGAATAATGACCTTTTTCATTGGTTATGGCATGCAATTTTCAGAAAATTCGTTCAACGAAATTGGCCAATTTAGACTTGGAATTAATCTTGCTTTGGTAAATAATATGGATAAGTAACATTTATTTTTATGGCTAGATTAACTAAAATAATAGTTAGATTTTTTGCAATTTTACTTGTAATTGCCTTGCTGTATTTCCTCCTTGTAAAAGCAATTCATAATTCTTGTGGGGTTCGTTTTTTAGGAAAAATTGAAATAAAATGTTTAGATGGGAATAGTATTTATTTCTTTCAAAAATGTCAATTACTTGATTCTGCCCATGGGGTTTATTATAAGATAAAGAAGGGAAATAAAGTAGTTAAGGAATATTCATTATTGTGTGGAACATCTGATTTTGATAGAAGGAACACATCTGATTTTTCAGTAAGCTGTAATGACTCACTTATGTTTATATTGTTTGATAAAAAAGATACTATTGAAACAATTAATTTACAGGAATTATCAGTTGGAATTAAAAATTGAAATGACAGTTTAAATAAAAGTATAATGAAACGAACTTTGTTAGTTACCAATCTTTTACTATTACCTTCCAGATTTAACATATTCTTAAAGAAACAGAAAGTCTCAGTTAGTTTAATTATTTCTTGTTTCATTTTAATTGTCAATCTTACGCTGTTATTTTCGTGTTCATCAAACAATACCTCAAAATCTAATACTTGCCAAGGAGGATATAAAGGCCGTTATACAGGTCATTTACCAGTGAATGATAATAAAGTTGTCGAGTTGTCAAAGAATCAATTTTCAAAATTATTAAATGGTTTAATGCCGTTAATGATTTTAAATTCACATTTAGATTCCTCAAATACAGTTAGATTACTCAGAATAATGAACATGCTAATTTTTTCTAAAAGTGAATATCGTAAAGGTTTGAAAAACGAATTTTTTGAATTAAATGGAATAGAAATCATTTTTTATATGAAACAAATTAATCATATCAAATGTCAATATCCCTTCTTCCACGGAAAAAGTGGTATGTTAGATTTTAGAACGTTAGGAGTTAATTTTAATTCATTATTTTTCAAAGACTGCTCCATGTATTATGTAAAAGGGATATCAAAATTCAGTCAAAAAACTTTTTATAAATCAATAGCAATCGAATTTCCAAAAGACTTAAAAACTGAAGGACTAATAAGATGAAAAAACAAGGGCAAAGATTTGCTGCTGAATTGAAACAAATTGAATTAGAGGATCAAGCTAAGAAAATTGAAAACAAAGATTAGAACAGTATTATTTTTTATATGAGACTGATGATGAACCTGTTATTGATAATAATTAAGAATTGAACACATGAAGTTTAGTGTTTTTACGGCGGTATTAATTTTATTTGGTTGTTCTCAATCAACTGAAAATTTAGTTAAAGAGGAATATAATCCATTACAAGATCAAATAGGACATATAGTTTTAAGAGGCAAGAAATATTTTTTTGAAGTACCGTGTTTGTATTCCGAAAGTAAAAAGGAAAAAGATTATTTTGTGGTCAAAAATAATATTATTCATTTTGAAAAAGTATTGAATATAGAACTATCAGATACAGTAGAATTAGAAAGAATATTAGATAAATCAACATTTAGAATGATTGGTTTGACTGATAATGAAAAAAGGAAAATTAGAAATCCATATTATTTTGAGGGCAGAATGAATTGCTATTATGCTGATTCAAAGAACTTTTACACATACTTAAACAATGACAATCCACAATTTTTATGGATAGGATTATCAAAAGATTTTGAACTACTAGGAGGTAATTATGTTAAAATAAATAACAAAATTTACTCTGGAGGACAACTTGTAGATTCAGCTGATATTGAATCATTTCACACAATGGAAATACCTCAACTTCATAATAAAAGTGAATGGTCTATAACTATAGGACTTGATGCCAAACACATTTACAGTAATGAAAATATTATGGATAAAAAGCGCTTTACAAAAGTAGTTTATAGCAATGATTCATTAAAGCATATTTACTTTCAAAAAAAATGACAAGAAAAATGGAATTTTATCTGAAATAAACCTTCAAACCATTCTATCAAATATAAATTAAGTAGATGAAAACAATTCTGACAACAACAATTTTACTATTATTTTTCACTTTTAACAGTTACTCGCAGGAATCAAAAGTTTCGGTCAAACAAATAATAAATGATGCTCTAGAACTATCCAAATTTCCTGATTCTTCCTATTTACTTTTAAAAGAAAATTTACAAAGTGTAAACGATTCTGTTTTTATAAAAAAGGTGTTTTATCCCAATAAGGGTTTGTACTTTGAAAATAAAGTGAAAGTAAAAGAAGATTTTTCTTTGAGTGGAATGGCAGAATATAACGTTCTTCCAAGTGAAGTTTACAAGAAAAACAAACCAACAGTAAGCATCATTGGTAAAATAACTAAGAAAAACTTTACTTCACTGCTTGTAAGCTATTATGATGTGAACTCTGTACGCTGTTACTTAATGACATTTAATAAGGATTTTAATTTAAAATCATCGGTTTGTTTCTTTGCATACAATACGGTTGATCCAGAAGATGTATATCTGTCCAAAGACAAATGCTATTTTTCTCCATTTATAAAATCCGATTTGAATGAAGATACCTTGCATGTATTTAGCAAAGGATTTTTAGATATCAATTACATCTTTGAAATTCAACAGGATGGAAGTATTAATTTAGTACAGAAAGAACAATTAGATGAAAAGTAATAAAAAAATAATTAAAGTTTGTATTGGTGATTTTTTGAAAGGTCGTTTTTATTTTAAAAAACAAACCAAAATTGTAAAGCCATGAAAACAATAGTTGCAGCCATCATTTTACTTTTTGCATTTAACTGCTTTGCACAGAAACAAAACCTACTCAAAGAATTTCCTGATTACTCGCTAGTTATTGAAATAAAAGGAGACTTTAATTCTGATAGTATAATGGATTATTTTTATATACTCGATTCAGCTAAAGAAAAAAGAAACCCTAGTAAATGTGTGCTTGTTTTCGGTAATCAAAAGAATAAATATGAAAAATTCGTATTTGACGATTTACTTCCTTCCATTAGAATGTCAGGCAAGATTGAAGAACCTTTTGAAACCATTCAACTTACTAATGATACACTTTTTGTTTGCTTCGTGAGTAGTGAGTATGGACACAATGAATTTAAAAAAGAATCTTATTCTTTTAAATTCAATCAAGATAAAAAATATTTCTCTTTAGTAAAATTTAAATACGAAGTCTGCATACTTCCCGACTGCGAAAAAGTAGCATCAATAACCCTATGTGACGATGAATTAGTCAAGAGCAAATTTCCTTTTAGTTATGAAAACTGGTTAATTTCGGGAGGATGTTTTTCATCACTTAATTGTTTGGTTTCAAATACGAAAATGAAGTATTGGCAAAGATTTGCAACAGAATTAAAACAAATTGGATTAGAGGATCAAGCTAAGAATATTGAGGATCGATTATTGAAAAAAAATTAAAACTAAAAATTATGAAAAAGATTATTTCCTTGATTTTATTTTCAATTATAACTAACTGTTCATATTCTCAGAAAGATACAATATCAACGGATATTGAATTTAAAAATTTCGTGTATCAATGTATTGATTCACTTTTAAAAAAAGATTCAATAAGATATAGTCCTAATGGATACATAAGAATGGAATTAAATTTATATGGTGAATTAAAAAAATATGATATAATAGCTGGAAACAAAAAGCAAAAATTACGCAAAAGAGACTATAAATGGTTGTTTAATTTATTAAATCAAAAAAATTATAAAACTTTAGTAATAGATCGTTATACTCCTGATGAGTTAAAAACAACTAAATTATTTTTGATAGGAATTAGATACAGTTTTTAGATGTTAATTTTAAAAAAATCTGTAAAATAAAAACTTTATTTGCAATAACCATTTTACTATTATTTTTCAATCTTAACTGCTTTGCTCAGAAACAAAACCAACTCAAAGAATTTCCAGTTGATTACCGAATCATAAGTGAACTAAAACTAAAAAATGAAAAGGTTGTAGTAGTTAAAGTAGCAAAGAAAACAACTCATGAATTTATTATACAAAATCAAGACAAAACAATCATCTATGAAGAAAGTTTTACAGTTTATTGAGACTAAATATATCTTAATTTCAATGTTAATACTTGTTGTTATTCTGAGCAATTCTTGCGGATTTAATAATTGTGGTTGCGAAGAATATCAATCAGCTATGGCAGAAATAACAATTTCAGTTAAAAGTTTGGATGAAAATGATATTGAGGTTAGATGTGTTGGAAGATATTGTTGTTCCAGAAAAATAAATGATAGTTGTTGGACAGTTATTCGCAAAGATTATGCAGAACTTATTTGTAGTTATGACAAGATTGAAAACCCCAATGCACACTACTCCAAAAAAACGGACTCTCTTTATAATTTAGGATTTGAGGGTTTGAGTTTTGATATATTGAACATTAAAAATATTGAAGACATAACTAAGGTAGATCTCCTAATTGATAGTATAATTAATTTACCTAACACTCGCATTCGAGCAATTTATTTTGACGAGTTCCCTAACTTTTTATCTTTTGAACTAACAGATAACAACTTTATAAACTATAAAATGAAAAAAGAACAAAAATTATTTAAAAGTCAAAATTGGATGATTCGTTAGGAAAACTATTTTATGAGTTTTTGAATTTGTTTAAACAAGACAGGTCTGAATCTCAAATCAAAAAAATATAAAAGTATATGCTTCACAGGGATTTTAAAATAATATTTTTTGCATGTTTAGTTGCTCTATTTGGTCTAGGGTCATTTGTTTCTTTTCTTTCAATAGGTTATGAGGATGGGACAGATTTTTCATTATTCGGTAAATCCTTTTACAAAATGGCTGAAATCATACATTTTTCTATGAATTTTTGGCAAAGTTTTTTAAACAGTTATATTGCTTTGTTTGCATCATTTTTAACAACAAATTTTATTCTCGCGACTTTCATTTGGATGGTTAGAAAAGTTTTTTTTATAATTAAAGAGAAAAATAGAAAATCATGAAAATTAAAGGATTAACCGTCTTTTTGCTTTTGTTGGTAACAATAAGTTTTGGTCAGGTAAAAACTACAAATGACAGCCTATTCACTAAGGTGCAGACAAAGTTGAAGAACGATGAAAAATCATTGCAGGTCTTTCAAGCGTTGTACAAGGAATATTCAATTGATAATGAAATGAAAAACCTCCACTTAGATTGTTTTCACACGCTTTTATTTTCATTATACAACCAAGGAATTCCTTTGACACGACTAATAAAAGAAGATGCTTTTAAAAAAATGTTTAAACTGATGAGCAAAAAGGCTATTCAACTTAAAAGCAACGAGTTTCGTCGTTCGTATCAACAATTGATTTCGAATTATGCCAACTATAACGCTGATGATAATGATCCAATACAACCTGGTGGAAAAGAATATTTTTTAAAATTTCTAAATGGCTATTTAATCTTGCCATTAACTGAACAAGGTGAACCCGAATAAAAATGAAAAATCTATCTACCACATTCTTTATCATTTTTTCTTTTTTTGCAATGGAAATCAATGCTCAAAGTAGAAAAGAAAAAAACAGCATACTGCTTGATTTTGCTTTGTGCGATTGCCTTACCAAAAAATACGCGCAAGCAGATTCAACACTCGTTTTGAATGACGTTTCTTTAGCTGTATATTTTCAAGAATATGATTTCATAAAATCTGAAACGATAACAGCAATTGATTCCTTGATTAATGCATTTGAAGTTTCTGGAAAAGGAATGGGTTCTCATACGGCTTCACAGGTTCCAAATTCCAATCAAATTTTTAAAGAATGTTCAGAATTTATAAGAGCTAAGAGATTAGAAATTATACATTTGAATCGTTAAACTATGAATAAATTACTTCTCATACCCCTATTCGTTATAATCACGGCTTGCCATGGTTCTGAAAAAACAATATAACCTCAAGAAATAAAAAAACAACAATATGAAGAATTTACTAATCCTTACTCTTGTTTCAACTTTAACAGTAAGTTGCACTCAAATCATGTGTGAGAGTTGTACTGAAGATCAAATAAAATCATTAGAATTAATTTCAAATGGTGATTATGATGCCTATCGGAAGTTTATGGATAAATATGATGACCCTGACTTTTCTTGTTGTGAAGATAGAAGCGGAATAATAATAGATCAAACAGAATTAGCTTTGTCTAGTTATGTTCAACCATCCAATTCTTTAGCAATAATAAAAGATTACTTTAAATATGAGCGCTCTCAAGATGAAAAAAACTATTTTTTAGATGGATACGTCGATAGAGAAGGTGATGATATTATTAGGTTTTTAATAAAGGAAGGTGCAAAAATCGAGAGTGTATTTGCTACTCAATTTTCAGTAGAAGGGCTTAAAAAACTTAAAAGGAACGGGTATGACTTTGATTACATAGATCCTAATACTGGAAATAATTTGTTTTTGGATTATTGTTATAGTCAACCTAGAAATTCTAAAAAGCGAGAAAATGTTATTGAATGTTTAAACTACTTAGGTTCTTTAGGCGTTGATAAAAAATTGAAAAATTTCGAAGGAAAATCTGCTTTAGATTTGGCGCGAGATTCACTTGTTAAAGAATATTTAAAGACTTTGTAGAAATTGAAAGATAAAAAATGTTCTAAGTACCTTTAATCAAATTATAACTTATGAAAGTTAACCTACACTATATAATTTTAGTCACCCTATCTTTGGGACTTTTCACGAGTTGCTCGTCTTCAACAAAAACGAAAAAGGAACAAGTTGTTAGTAAGATTCATCCGAAAATAGATAGTGAAAACAATGACTTTGATTCAGCAAACAATGATTCCGAGCCAGACAAAATGAATTATACAAATAAAGAAATTCTTGATTTGATTGAAGGGAAATATGAATATATAGAAAGTTATTCAAAATCTAAATTGGAACTTGACCTTAAATTAATAAATGAAAAACTGAATTATCATTTAAAAACACAAACGCGAAATATTAATGGTTTTGCTGAAGTATCAATCAATAAATATGGAAGTGTTTTCATTTTTTTTCCAATTGAATTTGACCTTTTTGAGGGTGATTTAACTGTAGATGGTTCAGGTTACAAAGGTGAGAAACCAAAACAAGTTAGTATGTCATTCGACCCAAAATATAAAACCATTATGTTTCAAAATTATGGGAACGCAATGAATAGCTATACGATTTTCGATGAATTTGAAGATAAACTTATTCAGATAAATAGAATTACTGAAAAATAAACGAAGTAAAAAGAGAGTAAATACTCTATAGATTTTAAGTTAGAATAGATGAAAAAGTTAATGAATATTTTAGAACTTATTGGGATCAAATCCTCCTCAAAAGAAATTGAAATGGTTCAACCAAAAAAACTAAGTGAAATAAAAAGAGACTTTAATCACTTTATTGATTCTATACCGGAATATATGAGAATCTTAAAGAATATTTTAAAACTTGATGAACTCAAATTCTCATTAGAAGAAATAGAGATGGTAGAACAATTCTATACAAAGTACCATAGAGAAACAGATAAAATTGGGCTAACCAAAGAAGAAATTGATATTATTTGCACAGCTTATTTAGGTGAAGCACACCTTTGGCATTTTGGTGGAGAATGGGAGTTAGAAACTAGCAAGGCAGGAGATTACGGCGCATTTCAAATAGTTAAATATGGTGGAGAAGGTTATCATTGGACAGCACTAACTCCAAAAAATTGGCTTTTTTTTATTGAAACAAAACAATCTGAACGAAGACTTGCTACTATTTTTGGGAATGGAATTAACTATTTTAATAATAGTCCTGAATTTGTTTTAAAACCTGTTAGAAATTTATATTAATTGAAATATGAGTGATTTTGGAACTTTATTGGTTGCTAAGAAGCAAAATGGCAAAAGTATCTCTGAAAATGAGATGAATTCTTTATCAGAGACCCTTAAGGAATTAATTGAAAAAAATGACTATTCAGACGCTTTAGGGGAATCTTTCAATTATGAGTTTGATGAATCAGATGGAATAGAAGTTATCGTTCAACTAAGTGAGCATTATTATGGAAATGAAGATCCAGATGAGATGAAAGAGTTCGTAAAAGAGATAGAGTTTGAGCAAGCAAAAAAAATAATGGAAAAAATGAAATCAAAGTTTTCCACATATAATTTTGATGTAAGTATTGAAGAATGGTAAGGTTTGAAAATAAAGTGCCTTAAAACAAATAAAAAGATATGGATGAGGGTTTAAACCGTAAAATGCATGAATTTTTCAAAGGAAATCTGTAAAGTACGAAGAATGTAGTTTGCCATGTTTTTAAATTTAAGAGGACGAACCAGGAACTTTGAATACAGATACGAATATTTTGTCAGGAGGAAATGTCATGAGTCCATAAAAGGAAGGCAAGCTCTAATGTCATCGCCTTTTTTATATTTTATGATTTGTAAATGTTTTAAATTTGAACTTATTAAATGAGCTTTTCCAACACATATTTAGAAAGGGTAATTGATGCATCTCGCAGTCATTCTGTATTTAATAAAGAATGGAGTACCTATTATTCAAGAGATTTTGCGGATACTTTTTTACCCTTTTCCAAAAAGTTTATATTTGAAAATGTAAGGTTTTATGATGCTTTAGAATTGATATCTGGTATCGAAATAAAAAACGGAGTCAGTTTATTAGAAGTATCAAATGTTAGTGTTTTCACTTTTCATAAGGATTCAGACGCGGCAAGGATAAAACAAAAGGTTAGTTTTGATAAAAATGAACTTGCTTTATTTGTTCAATTATTAAATGAAAATACGGTTCAAGTAAATTTTAAATTTGGAGAGTATGTTCGTAATCAAATTGGTTCAGTTTTAAAAAGTAATGAAGTTAAAAAATCAACAATAGATCTAGAAGCAACAACTTATAATTTTACAATTGAAGAACTCAAAGCATCAATAAGTACTAAAACGTCAAGTCTGGAGATTATTAATTTTGCTTTAAAGACATTTGGAGTGGAGTTGACAACTTTATCTCTCAAAGAATTCGACAAAATGATTGGCAAAGCATGGTTTAATAGTATACCAAACTTTGAACCTGGATTTAGCAGAAAGAAAAACCCTGGCACATGGACACATGGAGACATTGAAAAATACGCTTTAAAAAAGTTTTTTAGTGAATCTGAAATTAGTAAAATTTATTACGGTAATTGGCTTAGAGATTATTCTTCTGTAATAACCGGAAAAACTGTCGGTTTTGATTATAAGGATCGTTTAAAATTTGACAATGAAGAACCATTTGTCAAAAATAATACAGTTCTAGAATACAAAATATTATTTTCATTCTGGCCGTCTCAAAAAAGTTGGATCAAAGTGATTCACTTATTGGCTGCTAAAGAGTTTGTGTATAACACCAAGGAGAAACCATCCGAAAATATTAAGAAACATAAAGAGGAATTTACCTCTGAGTTTGGAGACCCAACTATCAACATTGTTGGGATTTACAGACCTGAAGAACACATTGATAATCCGAAGGGTATACTTGATGAAAGTATTTTGAGTCATCCTGAATTAATAGATCCCATTCGATTCACATACGAAAAGTCTAATAGCCCTAATGGAGTTAGAAAATTATATCCAGAAGCATTGCCAAAATCATTTGAAGTTAATCCAAATACTATGATGAAAAGGTATATAAAAGAGGATATAGATGAGTTACGTCCATCTTCTTTTACTTACTTTTCTGAACAACTAAAATTAGCGAAGAAACATGGTAAAACCAATAAAGGATTTCGTCATTTTGGTGCTGCTATGCATGTGTTAGAAGATTTTTTTGCACATTCTAATTTTGTAGAGGTTTCTCTAATTAAGCTTGGGAATACAAAAGTGAATCCATGGGTGGATCTATCGCCAGAAGTTAAAGCAATCATTGATCCAGAAGACAAAGCAAAAAAAATACCCATCGTTACAGGAAATTTTGGTCAACTAGATATTATAGCTAGTTTAGCTCCAAAAATAGCAGTTGAATTTTTTTCGCTTGGTTATCAGGAATATAAAAAACTAAAATCAGGATATAGAACGTTTATGGATGAAATCATAATCATAACTCTTGAGGATTGTATACAGAAAGAGGAAGGTATGCCAGAAGATCAGAAAGCTAAGGTTATTTCTTTAAAGTATAATGATAAGGAATTTAAAGTAGGGTATAAAGAATTGTTAACAACTTATTTAGAATTCTTAGAAATAATGGATCAAATAAGAAAGCTTGAAGAGATACCAGTAATAGGAAGTGTAATTACCTTATATAAACAATCAAAGGATCTAATATCTCAAACAATAGAATTGCTATTTACACTTCCATTGAATTTGTTTGTAAATACGTTTGACAATTTAATAAAGGCACGCCAAACACAAACAACAAAAATAGGAACAGACCCATCTCATACTCAATTAGCCAAAGACAGTCACGAACACCCATTAAATGGTTTGGCTGGTTATTTGGCCTTTTTAACGGTTGGTAAAATTGGCGAAGACATGGCTAATTGTTGGAAAACAGGAAAACCAAAGATTGAAACAATTATTGAGACTGCTAAAGATCGATATTTCGTTCATCCTTGTTTTACAAATTGGCCTGATAATGAAATAAAAAAATGGGTAAAAAACAATTCATCAAAAGTTGATGATGCTCAAAAAGGAAAAAATTTCTATGACCATGGTTTTGAGGCTTTTGAATCTTTAAAAAAAGCCCTGAAAAAAACAGATTTTTTTAAAGATTTAAACAAATAAAAATCAATAAATGAAAATCCTTCTAATTTTCACCTTTCTGTCTATTTTAACAGTAAGCTGTTCTCAAATTCAATGTAAAACATGTACTAAATACGATTTAAAAGCTCTAGAATCAATTGTCAACGGCAATTATTTCGCTTATAGAAAGTTTATGCGCAAATACAAAGACCCTAACTTTTCTTGCTGTAAAGAAGGTTATATACGACGATTACAATTAGATTTACGAGATTATGTTAAATCTTCACCCTCTTTACCTATAATTAAAGATTATTTTAAATATGAACTTTCCCAAAAAGTAAAAGATAATTTTTTAACTAGTAATTTAGAAGATGATAATGAGGAAATACTAAAATTTTTAATAAAACAGAATTGTAAAATTTTAGGTGATTGTGCTTGGGCTGATATATTATCTTTTGATGAACTTAAAAAACTAAACAAAAACGGATACGATTTTGGTTACATAGATCCAAGTACTGGAAATAATTTATTTTTAGACTTTTGTAAGTCTGAACCGAGAAATTCTAAAGAGCGAGAAAATGTCATTGAATGTTTAACCTACTTGCACTCTTTAGGTATTGATATAAAATTAAAAAATTCCGAAGGAAAATCTGCTTTAGATTTGGCGAAAGATTCACTAATAAGAGATTTTTTAAAGACTTTGTAGTTTTAAAAGAGCATTATGATTCATCACGTGCAAATAACGAAGATTTAAACAATTATAGAAACTGCCAAAAATCGATATTTCGTTCATCCTTGTTTTACAAATTGGGCTGACGATGAAATAAAAAAATGGGTAAAAAACAATACATCAAAAGTTGAAGATGCTGAAAAAAGTACAATTTTCCATGATCATGGTTTAAAGGCTTTTGAAGCATTAAAAAAAGCCCTCAAAAAAAATAGATTATATTAATGATGCAAACAAATAAAAAATCAATAAATGAAAATCCTACTTGTTTTCGCCTTTCTGTCTATTTTAACAGTAAGCTGTTCTCAAATTCAATGTAAAACATGTACTAAATACGATTTAAAAGCTCTAGAATCAATTGTCAACGGCAATTATTTCGCTTATAGAAAGTTTATGCGAAAATACAAAGACCCTAACTTTTCTTGCTGTAAAGAAAGTTATATACATCGATTACAATTAGATTTATACATTTATGTTAGATCTTCACATTCGTTATCTATTATTAAAGATTATTTTAAATATGAACTTTCCCAAAAAGTAAAAAATATTATTTTTATCGGCTATTTAGAAGATGATAATGAGCAAATACTAAAATTTTTAATAAAAAAAAATGGTAAAATTGAAGGTGTTTATGCTTGGGGGAATATCTTAAATATTATTGATCTAAAAAAACTAAACAAAAATGGATACGATTTTAGTTACATAGATCCAAGTACTGGAAATAATTTATTTTTAGACTTTTGTAAGTCTGA
>CAZDKE010000061.1:0-17823 GCA_964506255.1 uncultured Lishizhenia sp.
CTCCTGTTTCCAGGATGAAAACCTGGCGTCCTAACCACTAGACGAATGGGCCAAAATATCAATCTCCCTTTAAATTTGGGAGTGCAAATATAGAATGATTTTTTTTAAGAGCAATAAATTCTTAATCTTTTTTTAAAAAATTTCATTGTCATCGGTACTCATTTTAAATCCTAAGCGTTTCGCGGTTTGCAATTTTAGCGTCTCGCCGATATATTGAATCTGAGCGACAGATATTTCGCTGTAATATTCAAAAGGAGGAATATATAAATCGAACTGCAAAGCATACGCAAAAACCATTTGGACAATCACTCCAATTAACTGGTCGTTGAGCAATAAATGCTGTGGATCTCGAAAATGAGCTCCAATTGCACCTTTTCCTTCGATCATAAAATGACGTTCGTGATTGATAAAAATGCGACCAATTAGATATCCTCGATCATCCATACGATTTTGAAGAAAGGATTCTGCTAAGAAATTATAGACATTGATAATTCCAAAATAGCCATTGTTTTCATTTTTGCTGAAATAATTCGTTCCCCACAACGGATTATTATCCGGTAAGCGAAAAACATTTTGATGCAGATTGAAAACTAGTACATCGCTACCAATGAAAACGTGAATCTCAAATTTACCTTTATCTACAAAACTTAATCGAATACGTGGGTCAGTGATTGATTTTTGCAAAGTATCCAACTCCACTTTTATCTTTTCTTTGAAAGATTCAAAAACTTTTTCGCAATCATCGGCGATGTCTTGTTTCAATGCTGATTTATCTAACAACAACTTCAAAAGTTGTGCTCTATTCGCTTCTAGTGGATCTTTTGCCATACTTTAAATGTTTCTTCAAAAATAAGTTTTAAGCAGACTTAAATTTCTAATCAAATGTTAAAATAAAGGTTCAAATAGATGAATTCAAGGTTAAAACTTGGTTAATAAACCAAAAAAAACGATATTTGAAAATTAAAATTTTGTGGTAAGCTTTTTGAAGGCTTGTCTGCAATTACAAAAAACAATGAAAAAGCGAATTTGGTTTATAATTAATCCTATTTCTGGTGTACGTCGCAAAGACGATATTCCAGGTATGATTCGCGAGTATCTCAATCACGATTTATTTGATTTTGAAATCAAGTACACCCAACACAAAGGTCACGCTGTTGATTTGGCAAAAGAAGCCGTTGAAAACAAAATTGACGTTGTTTGTGCTGTAGGTGGTGACGGTTCTGTTCACGAAGTTGGAACAGGATTAATTGGTTCGACTACAAAACTAGCTATCATTCCTATTGGTTCAGGAAATGGATTAGCAAGACATATGAATATTCCACTTACTGTTTCTAAAGCAATTGAATGTATCAACGATATGGACGAAATCCAAATGGATACTGTTTTAGTAAACGACACCCCTTTTCTAGGAGTTGGTGGTTATGGTTTGGATGCTGTGATTGCAAAAAAATTCGACCAAGATAAAAAACGTGGTTTTAGAACGTATATAAAACACGTTTTAAAAGAATTTTTCAAGTACAATCCAATTAATATTTCAATTGACACCAATGGTCAGATTAAAAAAATGCCCGTTGTTTTGTGTACAATTGCTAACACTTCAGAATTCGGAAATGGATTCGTAGTTTCTCCTAAATCAGATGCAACGGACGGAAAGATTGAGTTATTCATTCTTAAACCTTTTTCATTTTGGAGAACACCCGCAATTATTTATCAGTTTTTCACTAAGAGATCGCATAAATCACAATTTGCTGAAGTAATTTCATTTGAAAAAGCAAAAATCAATCTTTCTCAACGAATCGCACATTACGATGGTGAGCCTGTTGATGTTAGAAGTGAATTAAATGTTCAAGTGGTACCAAAAAGCCTCCACATTTTAATAGGTAGAAAATAATATGTCATTTATCGAAACAGATTTAAGTACTTTCCTTGAAGTATTTAAAAATTTAGACGCAACAACAAAACCACTTTGGGGAAATATGTCAGCTCAAAGAATGGTTGAACATTTAACAGACGGTATTAATATGTCGAGAGGTATTGGAAACTTTAATTTGGTTGTTCCCGAAGAAAGAGCTGAACAACTGAAACAGTTTTTATATACCGATAAACCGATGGCTCAAAATATGCAAGTTCCGTTTGCGTTACCTGATACGGCCTTGAGAAATGCTGATTTAGATGATGCAATCGATGAGTTTACTATCACTTGGGTTGATTACGAAGAGGAACAAGAATTAGAACCTGAGAAATTAGCCATTCATCCTTTCTATGGAAATCTAACTCGTAAAGAATGGTTGAAAGTTCACGCTAAGCATTTCACACATCATTTCAAACAATTCGGTTTGATGGAATGAATCCATTGTTGATTTCAGCAATTTTAGGGTTGCTTTTAGGAACCTTGAATTACCTTTATTTCAGAACAAAAGGCTATACTTCCTATGGTCAACTTTACTTAAGCATTATTGCTTACTTTGGATTATCATTATTGTTTTTGAAGTATTTACTTTAGAAATTTAAATAATTTCGAAAGTATTCAACATATCTTTGCGACTTCAAATTAAAAAAATATGATTTCTGTAGATGCTTTAGCAGTTGAGTTTAGTGGTTCCGTTCTTTTTAGTGATGTTTCGTTTGTGATAAATGAATCGGACAAAATTGCATTGATGGGAAAAAATGGTGCTGGAAAATCAACTATGCTCAAAATTCTTGCAGGCATTAACAAACCTACGCGTGGAAGTATTTCTGCTCCGAAAGACGCTGTCATTGCTTACTTACCTCAGCACTTGTTGATGGAAGATAATTGTACAGTATTCGAAGAAACGTCCAAAGCTTTTCAATCTATTTTTGCGATGCGCGACGAAATCGAAGCGATTAATCACGAGTTGACAGTTCGAACGGATTACGATTCTGACGATTACATGAAATTGATTGAACGCGTTTCTGAAATCAGCGAAAAGTTTTATTCCATCGAAGAAATCAATTACGACGGCGAAGTGGAGAAAGCTTTAAAAGGCTTAGGTTTTGAACGAAAAGATTTCACACGCTCAACATCCGAATTCAGTGGTGGCTGGAGAATGCGCATCGAATTGGCGAAAATTCTACTTCAAAAACCCGATTTGATTTTATTGGATGAGCCTACGAATCACTTGGACATTGAATCGATTCAATGGTTGGAAGATTTCTTAGTGAACAATGCCAAAGCGGTTGTAGTCATTTCTCACGACAGGGCTTTCGTTGACAATATTACCAATCGTACTATTGAAGTGACAATAGGAAGAATTTACGACTACAAAGCTAAATATTCACATTACCTTGAACTTCGAAAAGAACGCCGAGCACAACAGCAAAAACAATACGAAGAACAACAACGATTTATAGCTGAAACGACTGAATTTATTGAACGTTTCAAAGGAACTTATTCAAAAACAAATCAAGTGCAATCGCGCGTTCGTATGTTGGAAAAATTAGACATTATCGAAGTTGACGAAGTGGATTCTTCAGCTTTGAGATTGCGCTTCCCTCCTACGCCACGTTCCGGAAATTATCCTGTGACTGTAACCGATTTGAGTAAAAAATATGGTGACCATGTTGTGTTTGAAAATGCTTCCATGACCATCCAACGAGGAGAAAAAGTAGCTTTCGTTGGAAAAAATGGCGAAGGAAAATCTACGATGATTAAAGCCATCATGAAAGAAATTGATTTTGAAGGTTTATGCGAAGTGGGGCACAATGTACAGATTGGTTATTTTGCTCAAAATCAAGCATCTTTATTGGACGAAGACATGAGTGTTTATGACACTGTTGACAACATTGCGGAAGGTGATATTCGTACAAAAATCAGAGATATTTTAGGTGCATTTATGTTTGGTGGCGAAGCTGGAACGAAAAAAGTGAAAGTGCTTTCAGGAGGAGAAAAAACACGTTTGGCAATGATTAAATTGTTGTTGGAACCTGTAAATCTCTTAATTCTCGACGAACCAACGAATCACTTAGACATGCGCACAAAAGACATCATCAAAGAAGCATTGAAAGAATTTGACGGAACTTTGATTCTTGTTTCCCACGACCGTGATTTCTTAGACGGTTTGGTGACGAAAGTTTTTGAATTTGGAAACAAACGCGTGAAAGAGCATTTTGAAGACATCAAAGGTTTCTTAGCATTGAAGAAAATGGAGAATTTGAGAGAGATTGAGAAAAAGTGAACATTTCGATAGAATCAGTCCATAAAGTTGAAATTGGAGTTTCGAAAACTAACGAAATAAAGTGAGAGTTTGGAAGTTAATGGATTAGAAAATTAATGTACTACTTTATACCAAAATTTTAAAGCTTATTTAGTTAAATTTTAAATTTGTTTTTAGTCTACTTCATAAAAGCATACATTAAAATATTCGCTCCCATTTGAAGCGCTTGCTTTCTTTTTTCAGGTGTGTCGTTGTGAACTTGTGGGTCTTCCCAGCCATCACTTAAATCGGTTTCGTAGGTGTATAAACACAATAATCTTCCTTTTTCAATGATTCCAAATGCTTGTGGGCGTTTATTGTCGTGCTCGTGAATTTTTGGTAAGCCATTAAACTTGAACTTTTGGTTAAAAATGGGGTGATCGCTTGGAATTTCAACGAGTTTATTATTCGGGAAAACTTTCTTTAATTCCACTCGAATAAATTCATCCATTCCATAGTTGTCGTCTATGTGTAAAAAACCTCCTGCAAGTAGATAATTGCGCAAATTCTCACATTCTGCTTTCGAAAAGACAACGTTTCCGTGACCTGTCATGTGCAACATCGGATAGAGAAAAATGTCCTTGCTACCAACTTCCACATAAGGAACTTCTTTAGAGATATTTGTCCCTAAATTTTGATTACAAAACGAAATTAAATTCGGTAGAGCTGTTGGATTGGCGTAATAATCTCCTCCCCCATTGTATTTTAGAACGGCTAATTGATAGGTGCCTTGAGAATAACAGATTGATGATAAAAAAACAAATACAGCAATAATTTTTCTCATAATTCAATTTTTAAATAACATATTTTCTTTATCGATTTTTTTTTGAGAAACTCTAAATAATCAACGCAACCAATACATAAAATTGGCAGTAGGTTTTTCGTAGGATTGTTTTACAAGTTGAAAATTTGGTTTTCTAAAATTGGTCATTCGCACTTTTACAGCCAATAGTTTTTCTTCGCGAGCAATTAACAAGTCAGCTGTTTCGGCAGTACCTAATCCACTCATCATTCCTTCAAGCATCGCCTGATCTACTCGGTAGGAATTACAACCCACGATTTCATCTCCAACACTGATTCCTGCTTCCTCAGCACTTGAACCTGCACGCACATTTTTTACCATCACTTTTCCTCCTTCATCCCGCACTGTTGCGCCAAAAGATGGCTTAAAACTCGTATTGTCAATTATTGAAATTCCAACTTTATCAAACACTTCCGAATAAGGCAAAATTTCTGTTCCGTCAATGTACTTTTTGTAGAATTCATCTAGGTTTTTGCCAACAAATTTCTCCAACTCTGCTTTAAATTCTGTTTCAGAAAAACCACGATTCATTTCGATAAAGTATTTTTTATACAAATGCTGAAAGAAATGATCCAAACATTGTTTTCCTTTGGAGTTATCAATGATTAAAATGTCAATAATTGAAGCAATAACAGAACCACGTGAGTAATAAGTCATTGAAGTATTAGCGCTGTTTTCTGTTGGACGATAAGCTTTAATCCATGCGTCAAAACTAGCATGTGCAACAGGCTGAACACGTGTTCCAACCGAACCTTCAACGTAATTAATTGAACCTTGTAATTTGTTTAAGAAATCTTCTTTGCTCATAAATCCTGCCCTCACAAGAATCAATTTTTCGTAGTAAGAAGTGAATCCTTCCATCACCCAAAGTAGGCTTGTGTAATTTTCTTGGTCGTAATCGAAAGGACCTAATTCAATCGGACGAACGCGTTTCACATTCCATAAATGGAAATATTCATGTGCTACAAGTGAAAGAAAACCAGTGTATTCGGCACCTTGATATGTCCAACGATTAACGCTTAAAGTTGTGGAATTGGTATGCTCCAAACCGCCTTGACCATCAACAACATTGTGAATGATAAAAACATACTCCTTGTTTGGATTCACCCCAAAAACGTCCGTTGCAGCTTGAACTACTTTTGCCATATCTTTTTTCAAGGTTGGAATATCATAATTTCCTTCACCGTACATTGCCACTGTGTGTTTAACTCCAGCAGCGGTAAAATCAAAAACTACTTGGTTTCCTATCTCAATTGGGCAGTCAACTAATTGGTCATAATTTGAAAACTCAAAACTTTCTGAACCATCTTTTGCGATTGACATTTTAGCCTTTGGAAGTGCGGTTGTGATAGTGCTAAAAGTTGGGTGCTTCACGATTTCTAAGAGTCCACTTTTGTCTTTGTAACCATCTACATACATAAAAACACCTGAGCCACTTACAAATCCGTGCGTTAAATCCAAAAACGAAGTACGAACAGATAATTCAAAAGAATAAACTTCATACTTCACTTTTATCTTTTTCTCTCCATTAGATTTTAAGGTCCAAGTGTTTTTCGTTTTTTTCACCACTTGGATTTCTTTTCCATTTTCGTCGAAAGCCTTAACCAGATTAAGATTTTTTGAAAACTCACGTACTAAGTACGAACCTGGTGCCCAAACAGGTAATTTTAGATTTAACTCTTTTTCTTTGAAATCAGAAAGTGTCATTTCCACTTCGAAATAGTGGTTTTGTGGTTTTGGCATGCGCAATTGGTAAGCGATTGTTTGTGCGCTTAACTGAAAAGTCAAGAAGCTGATTACTAAAAAGAGGATATGTTTCATTATATGTTATTTTTTGAATACAATTTATATTCGGCTCTAAAAATATCTAAATACATTGAATTTCTTCCCGCAGAAAGCACAAAAAACGCAGAAAAAAATTAAAGACTCTTTTTTTAAAATCTATATTGAATCTGTAACTTCTTATTCTTCTGTGGGAAAATACTTTTATTACTTAACTGAAATTTTAGCAGCAATATCTTTTGCGATTTCAACAAGCTCTTTTACATTTTCTGTGCCATAAGCCAAAGCCACTGCCATTCTTCGAAAAGGACGAGTTGTAGGTTTTCCGAATAGTTTAAAGTCTGTGTTTGGAACTTTTGCTACTTCGTTCAATCCTTCAAATTCAGGTTGCTTGTTAGATTCAGAAGTTGCTAAAACAACTGCACTTGCACCATTTCTTAACAACGTGATTCCTGGAATTGATAAGCCTAACACGGCTCTTGCATGTAATTCAAATTCTGAAAAATTTTGTGTTCCTGCTAAAGTTACCATTCCTGTATCGTGTGGTCTTGGTGATAATTCAGAAAAATACGCTCCTTCTTTCGTAATAAAAAACTCTACGCCCCAGATTCCGGCTCCACCTAATGCTGCAGTAACTTTGGCTGCCATTTCTTGTGCTTCCACTAAATGCTCTGGATTCATTTCCATTGGTTGCCAGCTTTCTTGGTAATCACCGCGTTCTTGTCTATGTCCAATTGGCGGACAAAACAAAGTCGAACCCTCTTTTTGGGTCACTGTCAATAAAGTAATTTCGTAGTCAAAATCGATAAAACCCTCCACAATCACTTCTTTCAAATCGCCACGAGAACCTTCCATTGCGTAGTCCCACGCTTTTTGAATATCTGCATCTGTTTTTATTACTGATTGTCCTTTTCCAGAACTTGACATCAAGGGTTTCACAACACACGGAATTCCAGTAACTTCAACACCTGCCTTTAGCTCTTCAAAAGTTGTTGCATAGCGATAAGTTGCTGTCCTCACTCCTACTTCAATTGCAGCTAAATCGCGGATTGCTTTGCGATTCATTGTGAAATTTGCTGCTTTGGCACTTGGAACAACTTGAATTCCTTGCGCTTCATAATCGTAAAAACGTTCGGTGCGAATGGCTTCTATTTCAGGAACAATCAAATCCGGTTGATGCTTTGCAACGATTCGATCCAATTCATCGCCATCTAACATATTGATGACTTCAAATGCATGAGCAACTTGCATTGCTGGCGCATTTTCATAACTATCTACTGCTATTACGTATTGACCCAAACGTTGACATGCAATCACGAACTCTTTTCCAAGTTCTCCTGAGCCTAAAAGAAGGATTTTTTTTCTCATGTGCAAAAGTAGGGAATTGCAATTTAAATTAGGATGGAGTTTTAATAAATTGGAAAAAATTAGTCTTAGAATTACAAAAAAAGGCTCTTCTAAATCCTTTACGTATGGAACAAGTTCGATAATTTTATATAATCGATTTAATCAACTTAAAATTTCGGTTCTACCATCAACACCTTATACTTAGCTATTCCTTCTGGTCGTGAACATGCGTTAAAATGCCACCATTCAGTTTCCAAAGGTCTGAATCCTTGCGATTTCATCACTTTTCTTAAAAGTTCACGATTAGCAATTTGTTTCTCTGAAATTTCTCCTTTTGCTAAAAATTCCTGTTCTAAAGAAGGGTAGGCAATTTTTCGAATATCGTCATAGCCAGCACCCATATCAAGAGGAACACCTCTTTCATTTATGATTGTTAAATCAACTGCAGCACCTAAATTATGTAGGCTTCGATTTTGTGGATTGGAAACGAATTTCCCTCGTTCATTTGGAGGAATAGAATCCAATGCATCCCACATTTTTTGCTGAACACTTACTGGTCTAACAGCATCATAAACTAACAATCGATATCCTGATTTTATTTGAGAAAGAAACTTTTGACAATTAGATAAACGTTCCGCTACATCTTTTTGTAAATAGGCGTTGCTAAGGCGATCATACAATTTCATTTTCATAAAATTATCAGATGTAGCATATTTTAAATCAACCTGAATTTCTGGATTTATTGAACGGATATCAACCAAACTATCAATTAATACGCTTTTCTTTGAATCAACTTTAGTAGTATCAATTTGAAGAGCTCCTTCTGTTGAAGATGGTTTTTCATTTTTTTTTTCAAATCTTTTTGATTTTGAGTCACTATTTCCTTCGCAAGCAATGAGAACAAACAGAAAAGTAAAAATTATTATTTTTTTCATCCTAAAATTTAAAAAGTAAAGGTAACCAGAATCTTCCTATTTAGGGTCTGCTGAAAAACACAAAACCTTAATTTCATAAAGTTTTCAGGTTAAAATACTTCTTCAAAATGCAAGGTTTTTGCGCAATTTTTAGAAATTTCAATAAATCAACGATAATTTTATTTTTTTAGCCAGAAATAAACCATCTACTTCGTTGCTGTCAAATTGAATTATTAATATACATCTTCATTGACTGCGTCTAGAATCTTGTTCATTTCTGACTTTTTAAGCAGACCCTATTTATTTTTCGATCTTTATCTATCTTCTTTTTCGTCTCATTTCTTTTCGTAATGCCCTTAACTTCTTTTTCATCATTTTTCGCATTTGGGGAGATTGATGTTTAATGTGGACTTTATAACGTTTTTCAATAGCTTTTCGTTTACGTTTTTCTTCTTGTCGTAATTCCTTTTGCATTGTTCTTTTTGCAGAATTAGAATATGCTTTTCGATTTGCTTTACAACTCAAAAACACAAGAAATAAAATAAAAACAATAAAAAATCGTCTGTAATGTGTTTTCACTTTGTAATTTTACACTATGAATTTAAAGGTAATCTTTCTTTCTTTTACTCTAATCCTTCTAAGTGGTTGCATTAAATATAATCAAACACCAATTCCGAACATTCCATTTGACTTAACCATTGACTTAAACCTCCCATCTTATGATGCTTTAAACGGAACAGGAGGTTGGGCTTATGTGAATGGAGGTTCAAGAGGAATTATTGTTTACAGAAGATCGATTGATGAGTTTGTGGCATTTGACAGACATTCTCCTGCAGATGAAGATGGTGTTTGTACACAACCTTTGTTTCCTACCGAGGATAACTTTTTAGTTCTTAAAGATACGTGTAATAATGCAACCTTTTCATTGTACGATGGAATGCCAATGAGTGGGAGTGCATTTAACCTGAGACAATATCAGACTAATTATAACGGGAGCAATTTATTAAGAATATTTAATCAATAATAATGAACGAAGTTAAAGTAACAATTATAGACAGAGAAGGAGTTTCACACGAACTTGTAGGTCCTACGGATATGAATATGAACATTATGGAGTTGTGCAAAGCCTATGAACTACCTGTTCTTGGTGAATGTGGTGGAATGGCCATGTGTGCAACGTGCCAATGTTACTTGGAATCTGATACCGCTTTACCAGAACAAAGTGACGCAGAATTAGATATGTTAGATCAAGCTTTTTATGTGAAATCAAATAGCCGTTTGGGTTGTCAAATTCACTTATCAGAAGAAATTGAAGGAATCGTTTTAAGATTAGCTCCAGAACATCATTAATCCCTTTTGCTGTTTAACAAAAGACCTCCATCCATTCGAATGGTTGTTCCTGTAATCCACTTTGATAAATCACTCAATAAAAACGCAATAGTATTAGCAACATCTTGAGGTTCACCTACACCCAATGGATAATGGGAGATAAATTTTTCAAAATCTGCCTCATCGTATGCACTTTTGGTTTGTTCAAACATTTCTGTTTTCACTAAAGCCGGTGAAACGATATTTGCTCTTATTTTCATAGGTGCATTTTCTAAAGCAAAAGATCTCGCAAAAGATTCCAAAGCTGATTTACTTGCCGAATAAAGTGACCCTCCCATATATGGAAACTCAGCAGAAATGGAAGAAATGAAAACAACAGATGCTCCTTGATTTAACTTTTTTGATTTTAACAAGCCAGAACACAAAAGAATAGCACTGTTTAAATTGATTGAAAAAAGATCATCAATGTGTTTTTGTTTGATAAACTTAATCGGAAAAGGTTGGATTTTACCAGCACAATGAACGAAACCATCAATTTGAGGAAGTTCAGAAATCAATTGCTGTAGTTCAATTTCATTCCTTAAATCTGCAAGGATAATTTTTGAACGTGAACTCATTTCTGCAACAACGGACATAAGTTTTTCATTTGATCTGGCAGAAAGAATAACGTTTGCGCCTAATTCATCACAATATTTTGCCAAACAAGCACCAATTCCTGAAGAAGCTCCTGTTACAAGAATGGTCTTTCCTTTCAAATCAAGCATACTCAATCATTTTAGTTTTAACATCTGAAAGATTGAGTAAAACAGAAGCCCAAGAAAAACCAACTCCAAAACCAGAGAGTAAGAATTTATTATTTTCAACTAAAACTTGATTTGATAATTCTTTACAAATTGTAAGTGGTATTGAAGCTGAACTTGTATTACCAAAGTAATCGATTGATAATGGAACTTTTGCTTCTTCAATTTTTAGTTTTTTACGAACGCTATCGTTAATCAGTTTATTTGCTTGATGAAAAACGAAATAATCAACTTCTTCAATATCTTTCTGAGAGTAAGTTAACAGTTCTTTAATTGATGGAGCAACTTCTTTTAACGCAAAATTAAATACTTCCATTCCGTTTAATTTTAAATGCTTTTTAGAACGTATTATTCCTGGTTCAATTTCAAGCGTTTCGTCTTCAATTGTACCATAAGGATGGCGTGAATGTCCGTGTTCAATTATGATTGCATCTTTTCCTTTGCCATCTGATGCCATTGAAAAAAACCAAGTTTCTGCTGTTTCATCAAATTCAAGTAAGGAAGCAGTACCAGCATCTCCAAAAAGAGGAAAAGTACTTTTATCCTCATAATTGGTTGAAATAGTTGATTTATCACCAGCCATTAAAAGCACTTTTTTAATATTTCCGCTTTGTACAAAATGAGAAGCTATCGAAAGTCCGTAAACATAGCCTGAACAGCCTAAATTGACATCAAAAGCTAAGGCATTCGTTGGGATTCCTAGTCGATTTTGTAGAATTATGGATGTTGCTGGTAAAAAATAGTCAGGTGATTGAGAAACAAATAAAACTAAATCTATTTCATCTTTGCACTTTAAATCATGGAGTAATTGGTTTGCTGCTTCGAAACATAAATCAGAACAAGTTGTTGATTCTGAGGCAACCCTTCGTTCAATTATTCCTGTTGTTTTTGTAAAAAGTTGACGTTCCTGCATTGAAATCCATTCATAGTCTTCTGTTCTTTCAAAATTTTGAGGAACACAAGTGTAGATAGCAGAGATGCGTGTATTTTCAGTTTTTAAGAAAGCCACTATGCTTTTTTAGATGCTAGTAAATCGTATAAATCTTGAATGGTGTTCAACCCTCGTAATTCCTCACCCGTTAATAAAACATCAAAATGATTATCAACCAAAGCGATTAAAATTAAAGCGTGCATACTACTCCACCCTTCCATTTGTCTAAAAGAACTCGTTGGAGTCAATGTTCCTTTTTCAACTTCGTCAAATTCCTCTTCGATAATTGAAATAAATTCCTGCATATTCATGAATCAAAGATATTAAAATTTAAACACAGATTAAATCCATTCAATAATTGTTCCTCCCCAAGTGTATCCAACACCAAAGCCTAGGAGCATTACTTTGTCTCCTCTTCTTAACTTACCATCTAATTCTGCATGCTTCAAAGCAATAGGAATACTGCAAGATACTGTGTTACCAATGTCTTCATAATATTCATAAAACTTTTCTTTAGGAATCTTACATTTTCTCTGAAGTGCAGAAAGAATAAATTTACTTGCTTGGTGAAAAACAAATAAATCAACTTCTTCAAAAGTTAAATTATTTCGATTCAAGGTCTCTTTTAACAGATTAGGTACCCTTTGTAATGAAAAACGAGCAATTTCTAAACCATTCATTTCCATTTTACCATGAGCCAAGTAACCAGGTTCATTTTTATATAACTCTATCCATTCTTTATCAATAGGTGATCTAGTTGAACCTCTTTCAACAATTAGATTCTTTGCGCCTTCACCATCGTTGCCAAAAACAAAACTTCCTATTCCTTTTTGTTCACTAGATTGAATTAAGGTTACTGCACCCGCATCACCAAAAATACAACGCAAATCAAAATCTTGGGAATGAATAACGGAACTAGGAATATCAGAAACCAATAACAAAACGTTAGTGGCATTACCAGAAACAATCATTGCGTTTGCTAAACTTAGACCATAAATATATCCCGCACAACCCATTGGCATATCAATACAACCACAATTTTGATTTAGCCCAAGTCGATAATGTAAAACACTAGATGAAGTTGGTGCCTTATAATCAAGACCTTCAGTACAGAAAATTAAAAAGTCAATTTTGCTTTTATCAAAATTTAAATTTTCTTCAAAAAAACGTTTCACAGCCAAAAAAGCAAGATCAGAACCCGTTTGATTTGGATTGCGATAATGTCTTTTATTAATTCCAAACGATTTAATGATTTGTTCTTCTGTTTTTTCAGGAAAAAGCTCAACTAAATTCTGGTTTGACAGAATATTTTCGGGCAAGAAATAGGAGACGGAGCTAATTTTTGAATGAATCAAACTAAATATTTTTTTACTAAATTATTCAAAAAAATGAAAAATAACTAAATAGTTTAAAATGTTAAAATATCAAAAAGGCAACTTTTTTGTATATTAGCCGTCAAATCATCAAACAAAACAAAAAAACTATGAAAACAATTGCTTTGTCTCTTTTTTGCTTTTTTGCATTTAATTCAATATCTCAAAATCTAAAAACTTCTTCAAAAGACCTGAAAAAAGAAACTAATTCTAATATTCAAAAACAAGATAGCACGAAGTTTTTCAGAGAATATCTTTGGCATCCTGATAAGTTAAAAAATGGTTTTATTTCTGGAGAAATACCTTCTGATTTTCCAAAATACAATAATGATTTAGATTATAAATCAAATTCTGAAATTGCTAAATCTTGGGCAAGATTAAACAAACATTTGATTAAACAAGAATACTGGTCTAAATTTGATTACTAAAATCATAGATGTGAAAAATTTAATTCTCTCGTTAATATTCTTGTGTTTATCCCTTAATTTGTTTAGTCAAAGTGGGGATTGTGCGACAGCTGCATCTTTTTGTACTGACGTACCAAATTATACATTCAATAATCAAACCAACAATGGAGATTTAGGATCTGTACATTGTTTAGATTCCAGTCCAAACCCAGTATGGTATTATATGACTATTGATAATTCTGGTCCAATGGAAATTACTATTTCACAGCAAGATGCTAATGGTAATGGAATTGACGTAGATTTTGCATTGTGGGGTCCATTTAATTCACTAACATCAGCATGTGGTGGAACAGGAAATAATCCCGTTGATTGTAGTTTTTCTCCATCTGCAACAGAAACTGCAACAATACCAAATGCTCAAGCAGGACAAACATACCTTTTACTTTTAACCAATTACTCTAATCAACCAGGTACTATTGACTTTGGTCAAACAAGTGGTAGCGGGTCAGCAGATTGTTCTTTTATTTGTGGTGTAACTGGTTTTACAGCATTACCAACTGCTTGTAGTGGGAATAGCGTTTATACATTAAATGGTACTTTATCAATTACTAATCCCCCAACTACTGGAACTTTAACAATTTCCAGTAGTTGTGGTGGAACTCAAACCTTTAATGCTCCATTTTCAAATTCAATTAACTACACCTTGCCCAATTTAACAGCAAATGGTGCCACTTGTACTGTGTCAACAAGTTTTTCTGCAAATCCAAATTGTAATACAACAGAGCAATATACAGCACCAGCAGCTTGTGCACCTTCATGTTCAATTACCTCAATTACAGCTGTTCCAGGTCAATGTGCATCAGCTACCAATACTTTTGGTTTAACTGGTACGGTTAGTTTTACGAATGCTCCTACAACAGGTACTTTAACTGTTACTAGTTCTTGTGGTGGTACACAAACATTAAACCCTCCCTTTAATTCACCGATGAATTATAATTTAACTGGATTGACTGCGAATGGCGCAGCTTGCTCTGTTACAGCAACGTTCTCTGCAACTGCATGTACAGGTTCTCAAAATTTCACAGCACCAGCTGCTTGTGGATGTGTTATTTCCAATTTAACTGCAGTACCTTCAGCTTGTGCAAATGATTTATACAACGTTTCAGGTGCTATAACTTTTAGTGCTGCTCCTGCAACAGGTACTTTAACGGTTTCAGGTTGTGGAGGAACACAAACTTTCAATGCGCCTTTTGTTTCACCATTAAACTACAACTTTACTGGGTTAACAGCAAACGGAGCGAATTGTAATGTAACTGCAACTTTTTCAGCTTTACCAGCCTGTACAAGAAGTCAAGCTTACACAGCGCCAGCAGCATGTTTAAATCCTCCATGTTTACAAAATCCTTTTTGTTCAAACAATGGAGCAACAACATTTCCTGCTGGAACGAATCAAATACCTGCAAGTACAACTTATCCTAATAATGATTATGGTTGTTTGGGATCAACACCGAACCCAGAGTGGTATTACATGCAAATCGCAACTCCGGGTACATTGGGTATTAATATGACTAATTCAGCAAATGTAGATATTGATTACATATTGTATGGTCCATATACAAGTTTAAACAATGCTAATACTTATTGTGATAATTTTGGGACTGCAACAACTGGATCTAATACAAATTTAATAGTAGATTGTAGCTTCAGTGGTGCTGCGAATGAAACAGCTAATATCGCAAATGCACAAACTGGTGAAGTTTATGTTTTATTGATTACCAATTTTTCAAACCAACCAACAAATATCTCTTTCTCGAGCTCTGGTTCTGCAACAACAGACTGTAGCATTGTAACACCTTGTGTTGCTGAAATAGGAACATTTAACAACAATTTAACTGGAGACACACAATCTCAAACAATGTTATGTTTTGGAGATCAATTAAATATTACAACGAACAATGATTTTGTGGTACCTGCTTTAGTGACCGGAGGAACAGCACCAGAACCTGTTTATGATCCAGGAGTATCTTGGCTAGTTTACAGTTGTCCTCCAACAGTGGCTTTAACACCTGCACAATCTGCTGCTACCCAATTAGAAATCCCTGATGACCCTTGTTTTATTGGAATTTATGTAAATACTCCAAGTTTAACAGATGTTAATGATATGTCAATTATTAATGGACAACCAGCAGGAACTTTCACAAATAACACCGTTTATTTTGTGCCAATAACAATGTATAGTATAACTGAAGGACTGTATAGCTACGTTATTTTACCTGCTGATGATTGTTATGAATTAGGAACACCTATTGCAATTCAATATTTACCAGAAATTATCGCAGTACAAAATTCGAACTGTGCCAATGGCACAGTTGCTGTAACATTATCAGGAGGTGCACCTCAAGTAAATGGAACAAATTTCAATGTTGTTACAGGAAGTCAAAGTCCTGCCTCAGCAACATTTTTGAATACAAGTGTTGCAAATGGAGGAACTATAGTGTTAGGTAATTTAACTGATGGTCCTTATTCTTTTGATATTGTTGATGATAATGGCTGTCCAATAACAATTTCTGGAGTTTATGTGGGTCCTCAATCTGCAACAATTTCATATCCAGATAATTTATACTGCTTAAATGAGCCAAATCCAATTCCTACATTAGTTGGGAATACAGGTGGAACTTATACAAGTGGAGCTGGCCTAGATATTAACCCAACAACAGGTGTAATTAGTTTAGGAACTTCCACTCCAGGGGCTTATGCAATCACTTATACAACACCTGGAAATCAATGTCCCGCATCAAGCACATTTAATCTTACAATAGAGGATTTCCCAATTGTAGAAGCTGGACCAGATTTAACAGTCTGTGTTGGACGTCCAATAACATTAAGTGGATCTGGAGCTATTTCATATTCATGGAATAATGGACTTCAAAATAATGTACCTTATCTTCCAAATTTTGGTTTAACTCAATTTACTGTAATTGGTTCTAGTAATGCGGGTTGTATAGGTATTGATTCATTGACTGTAACTGTTGTAGGTGATTGTGATTCTTTAATAGACGTAATTTACTGGGTTCCTAACACATTCACTCCAGATGGAGATCAATACAATCAAACATTTTTACCAGTGTTTTACTCAGGAATTGACCCATATTCATATGATTTTTACGTTTATAATAGATGGGGGGAATTAATTTGGGAAAATCATGATTATCAATTTGGTTGGGATGGAACTTATAATGATGGCATGAAATGTCCAGATGGTACTTACACTTGGAAAATTAGATTTAAACTCATCAATAACGACGAAAAACAAACTGTACTTGGTCATGTAAACCTTATAAGGTAAAAAAAAATAAAAGTAAAAAAGTCAATCTAAATGGTTGACTTTTTTTTTAGAATTAAACTTGTATTTTAAAATGAAAGAAATTGAAAGAAAATTCATTGTTCCATTTGAATACGTTGATTATATAAAATCTTTTAATGGAATCTCTATCAAACAAGCATATCTATTAAATGAAAAAGATAAAAGTACACGTATTAGGATTAAAGGAAAAAAATCATTTCTTACCATAAAAGTTGGGGGAAATAGTTTAAGTCGTGATGAATTTGAATATGAAATCCCTTTACAAGATGCACTTTCAATGATAGAAATTCTTCAACTTAAGGTACTTAGTAAAACACGTTATGAAATTAACTATGAAAATCACTTATGGGAAGTGGATATTTTTGAAGGAAAATTAGATGGATTAATAATTGCTGAAATTGAACTAAAAGCTGAAAATGAATCATTTAAAACCCCTCCTTGGGTTGATTTAGAAGTAACAAATGATTCTTCTTACTTAAATGCAAAATTGATAGAGAAATTATAACTTAAATTCAAATAACAAATGCAACTTTTAGATTTGATGGGAAGATAAACTTCAA
>CAZDKE010000062.1:0-17613 GCA_964506255.1 uncultured Lishizhenia sp.
AAAGGTTTGATTTACAGGCATTTACATATTGGACTGTTCACCCGTCCAGACCGCAACTGTTAAAAGCATTTAAGAAATGCCTCTATGGCTGGAGGAACAGAAAACCCTAAGATGTATCAAATGTCTTAGGGTTTTTGCTTTTTTTGAAGTATGAATTACGTTTACATCAATTACTCAGAAAAGTTTGATAAGTTTTATATTGGTCAAACATCAAATTTCGAATCTCGACTTAGATTACATAACTCCGGTTTAGTAGCGTCAACAAAACCTTATATTCCATGGGTTAATAAGCTGATTATAGTAAAAGCTAATCGGGCTGATGCTATGATTTTAGAGAAAAAATTGAAGAATTTAAACCGGCAACGTTTGTTGGCATTTATTGAAAAATATAAGGAATAAGTATGGTTCCGACGCTTTCGGTCGGAATTCAGACATTCCGAAAAAAATAAAAACTAAGAAGGGGAAAAGGAATTTCAGTTCGGAATCGTCTGAACTGGAGGAACAGAAAACCCAAGATGTTGAAAATTCAGACATTTATCGTCTGAATATCAATGTCTTGAGGGTTTTGTTTTTTATAATCACTATGATTTACTCCACTTTGGAAAGAAATCAAAGAAAATTTAGAAATGAAACGCATCAACGAGTACAAAAAACTATTTCAAATTGAAAACGAAATCGATTTGGCAGCATTGAAATTGACTTACCGCAAATTGGTAAAACAATGGCATCCCGATAAATTTCAAGATGATGACCCATTAAAAGAAGAAGCTTTAGTGATGGGAAGACAAGTAACAGATGGTTATCATTTCTTAGTGAGCATTGCACCTGAAACGAAGGCAGCAAACCTTGCAGAATACCAAAAAACAATTATGGAATGTGGTATCGCTGACTTCAAACACAAGGGTTTATTGTTAGAAATCACGTTCACTGACGGTTCAAGCTACGAATATTTCGGTGTTAATGCTAACGTTTACAAAAAACTCATCAACGCTGACAAACAAGTACGCTTCGCAAAAAGATTCATCTACGAAAGCTTTTTATATCGCAAGTCGAAGAAAGCGGTTGAGGTTGAGGCGTAAGAAATCTCAATTCTTATAAATTAAAGAATCTTCAATTAAGAAACTATTTGTATAAAATAGGGTTCTTTATTGTTCTATTTTTTTCGCTAAAATTCGATCATAACGTTCTTCCAAAAGTTCCAATTAGGATTGTTTCATAGAAGCAGACAAGAAAGATTTTTGTATCCAATCAAGCGCTTTGACTTTATTTTTAAGTAATCTATTGAATACACTTTCAACCTGTTTATTGGTCAATCTCAATTCCTTTCAAAAGTCTTCAAAATAGGTTTGATTCAACTTTATCTTTTTTCCACCATGTGTCAGTGCCAGTTCCTCTTTATCTTCGCGGATTGCAATTGCAACATTTAATAAATCATAGGCTGGAGCGAAAACCCAACCGCTTGAGGATTTTATCATGGAGAAATTATTTAGGTGCATGTCATTGTTTTCAGTCAAAAAACAAAATATCGTAAGTTCAAACAAAGAGATTACATCGAGCATGGTTCTGTCAGAATGTTCTTTTAATGCTTTACCTAACTTTTCCATCGAACTTTTATACTTATCGAAAGCTTCTGTGATTTGAAACATATCTAACATGTGAATTTTTGCGCCTTTCGATTTGCGATCAATTCTTTTGGTAATTTAGGCTAATTCATCCGATAAAGTGTTTCTTAAAGCCGGTCAAATTGAAATATGAATTATCATTTTTGTCTATTGGTTTATTTATAGATCTGAATCATGAATCATGTTCTAGTGAAAAATGAAAATGCTGTCTTATTCTGTTGCGTAAAGTCGTACTTTTTTCAACATATAATTCATATCTTTTTTGACCTTCAAATTTAATTGGTACTAGCCAAGAGGTTTGCATCTCAATTGCATGCCATTCATAAGTTTCTTTTGCTTTTTTTCCTTGAAGAAGTATTTTTCTATTCAATTCATTTAAAGCCTCCAAGGAGCCTGTCCACCAAAAAATATAGGTTCCTTTTCCGCCTTTAAATTCATCAAGTTTTTGTGTAAGTCCATTATTGTTTTCATTTATTATTTCAGCAGCATCGAAATGTTTCCAAATATTTGAAGTAAGAATATTTATGAGTTTAAATAGTTCGTTTAAGTTAGGTTGTAGCCTTGGTAATTATTAAAATAAGAAGTTAAATACAAATTGAGCTTTTTCAAACCCAAAACTCATCACTCCACAACCATAAACTTTCCTTGTATTTTGTTTGTGGAGGAATTTGATAAGACGAAATAATAAAGACCAGAAGAATAATTAAATGGATTTAACTCAAAATAGTCGGAACTTGTTTCCTTTATTTCTTTAAGGATTCCATCGGCGCTATAAATTGTTAGAGAGTAGGGCTCGCCTGTTAAATTTTTAAAATACAGTTTTGTTTGAGCACCAATTGGGTTTTGTTCGAGAAAATAGTCATTTTGCCCAACATCAATAACCTGAGCGGAAACGGAGTGAGTCAATCCTTGTCCACCTAGGTTTAGTCGATAATAGTTGACTTTATTAACCGAAGGTGAATCGTCTTGATAGGTATAATTTACAGCATATTCACTGTTTCCACAAACACCTTGAATGTCACCAATCTCGTTGTAAATTAACGAATCATCCGAACGATAGATACGAATTCCATTGCACGTATTCCCAGATTTAATTGTCCACGCGAGTAATACTTTACCAGAAACATTTTCTGCAGAAAATTGATCGAGGATTGTTTCCTGTGAAAAAGAATAAAATGCATTCAAAAAAATGCTCAAAATCAAGAATTTTAGTTGAAGTTTCTTTTTCATCGAATCTCAGTTATTATTTTTAATTTCTAGCTAATTCATGTCCTTACAAAAACGCTGGTGGCTTGCGAATTTCAATCTTCGCATCCTTGAAAACTGAAGAAGTATTCCGAATACTGAATAAGAAACTTTTATTTCCTCCGATTGGTGTCCAGAAGAACGAAAGAGCCCAACAGTGCATATTTCTGTTCAATGAAAAATACAAGTTGGTTAACGCAAATTCTTGCAGGTTTAGGTTCATGTTTCCAGAAATATTCCAACGCTTCGTAAAACTCATATCGCCATTTATAACTAACGTTTGCACTTGATTATATTTCTTTGGTGAAAGAGTATCGATGGATTGATTTGCATTGATTGTGTAAACGTGTGAAAGCGACATTTTCCAAGGAATATCAAAATAGATGGCGCGTTCTGGATACAAAGCAAAATAATTAAAATCACTGTTCCAGTTAGTGTTTAATCGTTCACCCGTTTCTTGGATTTTTTTACGGTCTTTTGGTGGGGCAATCGTTAATGCAGTTGTTAAACCAGTAGTAGTAAATCTCCCCAAACCTTGAGAAGTGTTCAAAGCGTAATCACCAATAGTTTTTCCTGTTGTTTCATTCCAACCATAAGGACTAAAGGTGGCATTGGAAACAAAGTTTATCCAATCTACAGGGCTGATTCTCAAGGCTAAATTGATATTCGATAAATTCATCGAGTCTTTTATGAAATCGTAGTTTCCGTTGATAGAGAATTGATCAATTAATCGCGTTTTTTTGAAACCAGTCACTGTGTCTTTATCCGATTTATATTTCAACTCAAAGGTATTGTTGATGCCGAAATTCAAGAATGCTGCTTGATTCGAATTGCCAATGTTATTATAAACGCTGCTTTCAAAAGGTGAATAAGTTACGAGTGATTGATTTGCGCCCACATTTGCTGAAATCAAAGGATTCAATAATGGAACATAACGGAAACCAACACTTGGGGTCATTAAATGGCGCATTTTAGGTTTGTTTTTTCCAACGAAATTGTAGTAGGTGTAAAGTATGGTTGTCAAACTCACATTCATATTGAATTCGTGATTCATTCCGTACTTTCTAACTGTATCATTTATTGCTTTGTTAGTGACAATGTCATACGATTTTTCTATTTGCTGAAAGTTAATTTTATTCCCATAATTGATAGAAGGATTGATTTTGATGGTGTTTCCAATTAAGCCAAAAGTTGTTTGAAGCGCTGCGGATTGAGATATACCATTTAAAAATTGATCGGATATTCGTTGAAAATCGCCTTGAGATAATAATGTATCTCCAAAATTAGAACGGTTTTGAGCTTCTAAATTGTAAGTCAAACCAATGCGAGCTATCGTTTTTTTCCATTCTTTGTTTGCTACTTTAAAGAGGTTTTTAAAAGGAAATACACGTGTTAAATTGGCATTAAAAACGGGGCTAATCAACGAAATACTTTTAGCGGTGGAACTTTGGCGCATTGATAATTTCATACCAGTTGTCAACGGTTTTCCAGGAAACAAGCGATTGATATTTATGTCGGAATTAAAGGAATTATTAAAGTATTCTTGATTGATTGGGTCTAAATTATTTTTGGTGGTATTATCCGAAATAAAATTCACACTCGAAGAGAAATTCCAATACGGATTTGATTTTGGTTCTTTTCGATGTGACCAATTAACACTTACTTTATTTGAATTACTGTTTTCTGGAAATCCAGATCGAAACTGCTGAAAACCAACAGATAATCTCCCTGAAAAACCATAACGTTTTGAATAATCCAAGTCGTTTCGTAACCCCCAACTTCCGCGACTGTATAAATTGGCATAAAGTGAAGTTTGCAAGTTATCATTGATTGGGATATAGTAGCCTAAATTCTGAAACCCAAAGCCATACTGAGAAAGCGGGACAAATTCAGGAAACAACAAACCTGAAGTCCGTTCTTTTTGATTCGTTGGTAAAAGTGCAAATGGCAAACCAAATGGTGTTGGAATCCCTTTTACCCATAAATTCATCGGTCCTGTAACAATTCGCTCATTCGGGACAACCACTCCTTTCGACAATTGGAAATGATAATGGGGTTCTTCTAAATCGCAAGTTGTAAGCCTTCCTTGTCGTAAATGAATTTCGTCGTTCGGGTGACGTTTTGCAATTCCCATGTGAAAATAAAACTCATCTTGCTTGATAGAAAGTTCTTCCAAATATCCCTTCTTCGTATTAATGTTATAGCGTAGTTTGTGTGCTGTAACCGTCTCGCTACCGTCCGTAAATGTTGGAAATTCAACCTTGTTGCTGTCTTTGTCGTACGCATAACTTGCTGAAATTTCATTGGTATTCATATCCACCAAAATATATCCAGCAGTCATATTTACCTCATCCATTTGGATTTTTGCGTCCCCATAAAGATGAACTTGCTTTTTTTTCAAGTCATTAAAAATTGAATCACGGGCACTGTAGCGAATGATACTTTCTAATGAATTATCGTTAATCACAAGCGTATCTTTTTGCACAACTTGCGCTGTAACAAATCCTTGAACACACATTATTAACAATGTGACGAAGAAAAGTTGTTGTATATTGATAAACTTGGTCAAGCTATGGTACTAATTTTGTAATATGGAGGAAATTGGTGCAAAACTACCAAAATTCAGTGTGCGAATGAAAAACGAAAAACAAGTGAAAATATTTGCTCAATTAGCGTTCGTGTTTTTCAGCATGCTCACACTAAGTGTATTTTCTCAAAACGGAAAAGCAGAAAAGCAATCAATCAAAACTGTTGTCATCGATGCTGGTCATGGTGGAAAAGACCCTGGCTGTCACGGAAACTTTGCACACGAAAAGACAGTTTGTTTGGAAATTGCTTTGAAATTAGGTGCCTTAATCAAAGAAAAGTATCCAGATGTTAAAGTTGTTTATACACGTGACAAAGACGTATTTGTTGAGTTAATTGAACGAGCAAACATCGCAAACCGCAATAAAGCCGATTTATTTATTTGCATTCATGCCAACGCTGGAAGTGCTGCTGCTTTTGGTACAGAGACTTATGTGCTTGGACTTCACCGAACAGAGGCACAACAAAAAGTAATGGAGCGAGAAAACTCAATTATTGCTTTAGAGGATGACAAAGGAGCGAAGTACAAGGATTTTGATATGTCGCCTGATGCAATTATTGCAAAACAATTGCAGGGAGCTGTTTATTTAAATCATTCGATTTTGTTCGCTGAAAACTTACAGCGGGAGTTTAAAAAAATTGGTCGCTATGACCGAGGTGTGAAACAAGCAGGATTTTTGGTTTTGTACAAAACAACCATGCCAAGTGTTTTAATCGAAACAGGATTTTTAACAAATCCAACAGAAGAAAAATTTTTAGGTGTAAGAGATGGTCAAGAACAAATGGCCAATTCTATGTTTAAGGCTTTTGAAAATTATAAAAATCAATTGGAAGGTAAGACAGTGGTGAAAGATACACAAAAAGATACGCATCCTGTAGTAACACCTGCCCCTACAACAAACAATACAGCAACTACGAATAATTCCGTTGCAAATCAATCGGTAACAAAAGATAGTACAGGTTTAATCTATCGCGTACAAGTTCACACTTCGGACAGAAAAACTTCTTTGACATCATCACGTTTTAAAGGCTTAGAAATGTTTGAATATCAACAAGATAATTTGTATAAATATTGTACTGGAGTGTTTCAAAATGACCTTCAAGCGGCGAAAAATTATAAAAATGAACTGATTGAAAATGGATTTCAAAATGCATTTGTTGTAGCTTTCTTTAATGGAGAGCGAATTAGTATTGAAAAAGCTATTAAATTAGCAGAAAAATAAACAGTTGAAATTCGCAAAAGAAATAAAAGTTGGCGTTATTGCTGTTTTGGCAATTGTCATTTTGGTAGCTGGAGTTAATTTTCTGAAAGGAAATAGTTTTTTTGGTGGCGATGTAAAATACATTGCTTACTTTCCAAACTCCGGAAACATCATGGTTTCAAGTAATGTTACCTTAAACGGCGTGGTCGTTGGTAAGGTTATGTCCATCAAAAATATTCCTTCTAATCCACCTGATAAAAGGGTTAAAATTGAGTTTAGTATTCAAGATAAGAACATTAAACTTCCAAAAGGAACGGTGATTGAAATTGGTTCTTTAGATGTACTAACCAAAGCAATAATTATTCAAATTCCATTAAATTTCAATAAAGGGTATTATAAATCAGGACAAGTTTTACCAGGTAAATTGTCGATAGATATGATGTCGCAAGTGAAACAATATGCAGATCCGATTTCACAACGCTTGCAAGCAATGATGAGTTCAATTGACAAAATGGTTGTTTCGCTTTCCTCTTTTTGGGACACAACGGCAACTTCAGAAATTGAAGGAAGTTTACGTCAAGTTAAAATCACAATTGAAAAGTTAGGGAATGTTGCTGAAGAAATTGAATCTTTTGTTGGAGAAGAAAAAATCCAATTTGCGAAAATCATGACCAACGTTGAAAACATCACAGGAAATTTAAAGAAAAGTAACGATCAAGTTACTGCAATCATTGGCAACACAAAGAAAATCTCAGACGATTTAGTAACTGCTGATTTTAAAAGTGTAGTGTTGGATGCACAAACAACGATTAAGAAATTGAACTTAGTTTTAGCTGATGTAGAAAGCGGTACAGGTACGATGGGTAAATTACTCAAAGACGAAAAGCTATACACAGAATTAGTTGAAACGAACAATGAACTCCAAAATCTTGTTAATGATTTGCAATTACATCCTGAACGATACATTCATTTTTCAGTATTTGGTGCAAAAACTAAAGGTGTTCCGTTGACATCTCAAGAAGAGAAGAAGTTTAGAAAATTATTGGATACCATCCCAGATTAAGATAAAAATATGATTCAAATTATCGTTTTCGCACTTATTTCCATCGTCGGTTTTGGCGTTTTTGGATACAATATTTGGAAAGTTCGCAGCAATATTTTACTCGGAAGAGACATCGACAGAAAAGGAAATGCAAGTGAACGATGGAAAACAATGCTTTTGGTGGCATTCGGTCAACAAAAAATGTTCAGCCGACCAATTCCTGCTTTGTTGCATTTAGCGCTTTATGTTGCTTTTGTAATTACACAGATTGAATTAATTGAGATTATCGTTGATGGTTTAACTGGTCAACACCGTATTTTTTACTTTGCACTTGGTGGATTTTACACCTTTATGATCAGCTTTATAGAAGTGCTATCGCTTTTAGCTTTAATTGCAACAATCGCCTTTTTAGCAAGAAGAAATTTACTTAAGTTGCCGCGATTGAATATGAAAGAATTAGCAGGTTGGCCAACAAAAGATGCCAACTTAATTCTAATTATGGAAATCGTTTTGGTGACTTGTATCTTTACAATGAACACCACAGACGAAATTTTATATAGAATTGGTGGATCACATGTAGAGCATGCAAATGGTTCTTTTGGCTTTTTAATCTCAAATTGTATTGCTGACATGTTGATGCCAATGTTTGCAGATGGATATCCGACAAGTACATTAGAATTATTGGAGCGAATCGGTTGGTGGGGACACATTGCAATGGTTTTTGCTTTTTTAAATTACTTGCCATATTCCAAACATTTTCACATTGTATTGGCATTTCCAAATACTTACTTTTCAAATTTGGAAAAGAAAGGGAAATTCACCAATATGGAATCGGTTACAAATGAAGTGAAATTGATGTTAGATCCAAGTGCAGATCCTTTTGCTGCACCAGCTGACCCGAATGCAACACCGCAACGTTTTGGAGCTAAAGATGTGCAAGATTTAACTTGGAAAAACTTATTAGACGCTTACACCTGTACCGAATGTGGGCGTTGTACTTCGTCTTGTCCTGCAAACCAAACAGGGAAATTGCTTTCTCCACGTAAAATAATGATGGACACACGCGATCGTTTGGTAGAAGTTGGTGAAAATGTTCGTCAGCACGGTAAAGATTATGACGATGGTAAAAGTTTATTTTCCTACATTTCGGAAGAAGAAGTTTGGGCATGTACAAGTTGTAATGCTTGTGTGGATGAATGTCCAGTGAATATAGATCCGTTATCAATCATTATAGATTTACGTCGCTATTTAGTGATGGAAGAATCAAAAATGCCTTCTGAGTTGACGGGAATGCTTACAAATATTGAAAATAATGGTGCACCTTGGCAGTTTTCACCAAGTGACCGATTAAATTGGGCTAAAGAGAATTAAGCTATGAGTTTGAATGTACCTACAATGGCCGAAATGATGGCTAATAGCGAAACACCAGATGTATTATTTTGGGTTGGTTGCGCTGGAAGTTTTGATGATAGAGCAAAGAAAATTACGAAAGCATTGGTTAAAATTTTAAACCACTGCAACGTGAAATTCGCTGTTTTAGGAACCGAGGAAAGCTGTACAGGCGATCCTGCAAAACGCGCTGGAAATGAGTTTACATTTCAAATGCAAGCGATGATGAACATTCAAGTCCTAAACGGCTATGAAGTAAAAAAAATCGTTACCGCTTGCCCGCATTGTTTTAATACTTTGAAAAACGAATACCCTGAATTAGGTGGTAATTACGAAGTGGTTCACCACACCCAATTGATTCAAGATTTAATTAATACAGGAAAATTAGCATTAGAAGGAAAACAGACTTACAAAGGCAAAAAAATCACTTTCCACGACCCTTGTTATTTAGGAAGAGCAAACGATGTTTATGAAGCGCCTCGTAGTTTAATTGAAAAATTAGACGCTGAGTTAGTGGAAATGAAACGTTGTAAAACAAAAGGTTTGTGCTGTGGAGCTGGAGGAGCACAAATGTTCAAAGAAGCTGAAAAAGGAAACAAAGAAATCAACGTTGAAAGAACAGAAGATGCTTTGGAGACACAAGCTGGAATCATTGCTACAGGTTGTCCTTTCTGTAACACAATGATGACAGATGGAGTTAAAAACTTCAACAAAGAAGATGAAATTAAAGTATTAGACGTTGCTGAATTAATTGCAAATGCTGCCGAACTTTAGTCAACTTTTCCCGAATTTACCTGCTCATAGTCGCGTTTGGTTATATCTTGCCGATCGAAAATTGGACGCAACAGAAGCAAATTATGTCACTGAACAAATGCACCATTTCTTGTCAAATTGGGCAGCACACAACAAGAAACTTACTTGCGACGGAACTTTACTTTTCAATCAGTATCTTATCCTAGCCGTGAATGAAGATATAGAATCAGCTTCTGGTTGTTCTATTGATAGTTCGGTTCGTTTTGTCAAAAGTCTAGGTGCAGAATTGAATGTTGATTTCTTCAATCGCATAAAGGTGATGGTGTTAGAAAATGATGAACCAATCATCAGTACTTATTTTGAAGCTGTTGAGAAGAAACAAAACTTCATCAATCCAATGATTACTAAATTGGAAGAATTGCGAGGAATCCATTGAATTTTACCTTTAAAGTGGTATTCCTTTAATCATTTTTAATTCCGTATTTCGTTGTCTAAATCTCAAAGCAATGAAAACGAGTACACAATCATTTAGTTCAACTTTCCAATTAGTTTCCAAGGAAAAAGTTAGTCTGTCAGAATTAAAAGAAGCGCACGTTTTTTTTCTTGAGAAAATCATTCCAGAAATAGAATTACACTTTTTACTTGTTTCGCAACAATGTTCTTCAATTGATAAAAAATTGGTAGAATCTTATTTACTAAAATTCAAACAATTTACTGCTACACTTCGCGACCATATCTTAATGGAGGAACAGTATGTTTTTCCTTTTTTGGAAAGGAAATCAATGCCTGCTGAGAAAGAAGTAATATTAAATTTTTTAGCGCACCACGATGATTTTGAAAAACAACTTCAGTATTTTGTCGAAGAATTACTTGCTCGTTTATCAAAATTGGAAGATTTAATGGCTTATCGTATGCTAGCTTTGAAGTTGAATCGCTTAAATGAAAAGCTGCTCGAACATTCATTATTGGAAGAAAGTTTGTTTTAGATTTAATTAAAACTTAGATTTTTTATCTAATTTAAAATTGATACACAGTAATACCATTGACTTTAATGAATAGCTCAAAATATTATAAAGAATTTTAGCTAAAATAAACTTTGAATTAAACATTCGGTCTTGATTTATCTAGTGTCAGAAAGTAGTTTAAAAAGGCCTTGATTTTAAACTTCGAAAATAACCTAAAATTGACAGTAAAATCGGAATTACCATCGGTGTTGCTATGCGGTCAGATTGAAATAATTATCTGAGACTTTTAATTAAAGCTAAACTGTTCAAGGAATTGTTTTCTACCCAAAAACTCCAATTCAAGTTTTATTGGGATTGTAATCTTCCCTCCTTGAGGAGGGATTGAGAGAGGTGACTTTAATTTAATTTTATAAATACAGAACCACCGAGTGAAGGCTTGGTGGTTTTTTTTGTTGACTAAATTTCAGCGAATGAACAATACCACGTTCTATCTGTTTGAAAAATAAAACTTTATGAATAAATTCTTATGGATTTCACTTGCGATTGTTGTTTCTGCAGGAATTGGATTGCTAATTGTGTCTTTTACTTCTAAAAATATCGAAACTCCTAAATACAAAGTCATCAAAACTTATGATGAAGTCGAAGTCCGATTGTATCCGAAAATGGTGGTTGCAAAAACAAACTTGACTGATAAATCATTTGACAATCAAGGAAGTAACGGATTTAGAACGATAGCAAATTATATTTTTGGTGGAAATGAAAAGAACGAGAAGATAGCAATGACAGCACCTGTTGTAATGAATATGGGAGATAGCGCTTCGATGTATTTTGTAATGCCTAAATCGTATGATAAATCAGAATTACCTACTCCAAATTCAAAGAATGTTCAAATTGTTGAGGTAGCTGAAAAAACATTGGCTGTTATTTCTTATGGAGGTTTTTCTTCCGATGAGAAAATTGAAAAACACCGTAAACAATTGGAAGCAATTCTTCAAAAAAATAAATTACAAACCAAAGGAGCTTATTTATATATGGGCTACAATGCACCTTGGGATATCATCAATCGCAAAAATGAAGTTGCTATTGAAGTTGTTGTTGATTGATTATTTAACCAACCAATTCCCCCAATCCCCACCTTTTTCTTGTAAAAAACCCCTTTTTTCAGCGTTATATTCATTCTGCTGTTGATTAATACTTACTTAAGGTAGATTTGACCCTATGCTTTTTAGTAATTTTGTCTGTTATTTGAATAAATATGCACGTAAAAATTACCAATAAATCAAAACACCCACTTCCTCAATTTGAAACTATTGGTGCTTCTGGAATGGATGTTCGCGCAAATATTTCTGAATCAATAAATATCGAACCTCTTGGTAGAGCTTTGATTAAGACTGGTTTATTCCTTGAAATGGAAATCGGTTTGGAATGTCAAGTGCGACCAAGAAGTGGAATGGCCCTAAAAAAAGGAATCACTGTTTTGAATACTCCAGGAACTGTTGATGCAGATTACCGCGGAGAAGTTGGTGTAATTTTGGTGAATTTATCCAATGAAACAGTTACAATTGAAGATGGTGAACGAGTTGCACAACTTGTTTTTTGCAAGGTGGAACAAGTGCAATTGTTGGAGGTGGAAGCTCTGAATGAATCAACAAGAGGTGAAGGAGGTTTCGGCAGCACAGGAGTAAAATAAAAAAAGACAACTAACTAAACTTAAATAAAAAATGAATGTAATCGTACCTATGGCTGGACGCGGAAGCAGATTGCGCCCACATACCTTAACTGTTCCGAAACCGCTTGTTCCAGTAGGAGGGAAGCCAATCGTTCACCGTTTAGTGGAAGATATCGCTGCTGTTTGTGCTGAAAAAATTGAAAAAATTGCCTTTGTAGTTGGTGATTTTGGGGCTGAAGTAGAAAAAGAATTATTAGAAGTGGCTGCTAGTCTTGGCGCTGTTGGTTCGATTCATTACCAAAAACAACCGCTTGGAACGGCTCACGCTGTATTGTGTGCCGCAGAAATGTTAAATGGACCTGTTGTTGTTGCCTTTGCAGATACATTATTCAAAGCTGATTTCAAAATTTCTAAAGAAGACGAGGGAATTTTGTGGGTAAAACAAATTGAAGACCCAAGTGCTTTTGGAGTAATCAAAATGAATGATAAAGGTGAAATCATCGACTTCGTTGAAAAACCAAAAGATTTTGTTTCCGACTTAGCGATGATTGGAATTTATTATTTCAAAGATGGTGCTCGTTTACACAGAGAATTACAATATTTAATTGATAACGTTGTCATCAAAAGTGGTGAATATCAATTACCTGACGCATTGAGAAGAATGACTGAATCGGGCTATGTTTTCAAACCGGGAGAAGTTAGTGAATGGTTGGATTGTGGAAACAAAGAAGTAACTGTTTTTACAAATCAACGTGTTTTAGAATACGATTTAGCAAAAGGTATCGAAATGGTTCATCCTTCTGCAAAAATTGTAAACAGCACAATTATTCCACCTTGCTATATTGGTGAAGGTGCAGTAATTGAAAATTCTGTTGTCGGTCCGCACGTTTCAATCGGTAAAGGAACTCGCGTAGCATCAAGTGTGATAAAAAACACAAATATTCAATTAGATAGCCATATAGAAAATGCGGTGATTTCAAATTCAATGATTGGTTCGAAAGTTGTTTACAAAGCCTCTGTTCAAGATTTGAGTATTGGTGACTTTAGCACATTAAATGCATAAAAAAATATTTTTTATCGTCGGCCTTTTGGCATTAACTGCTTGTAAATCTTCAAAAGAGAGTTTGCAAAGTGTTCACTCAGCCGAATATATCAAAGAATTTCACGAAGGTGTACGCTTGAAAATTAATGGTGATTTAGACGCTGCAATTGACAAATTCAAATTTTGTGCAGTTCAAGACCCGAAAGACGATGGCGTTCAATTTGGTTTAGCACAATTGTACTTGATGAAAGATGATGTTGCGAATGCTTCAGTTCACACCAAAAAAGCGGTTGAATTAGATCCTGACAATATCCATTATCAGTCGGAGCTTGCATTTATGTATGAAGAATTAAAGCAATATGAAGCGGCAGCTTTAGCTTTTGAGAAATTATCCAAAAAACAAGTTCAAAACCTTGAATTTTACTTGGGTGCAGCTGAAAATTGGGCAAGAGCGAACAAAGTTTCTAAAGCAATAGAAGTATTGAATACGATGGAGAAATATGCTGGTTCTAGCCCAGAAATCGCTGTTCAAAAGTTCAGATTGTACGCTATTGCAAAAGATGATAAAAACGCTTTACAAACCTTGTTAGACGCACATCAAAAATATCCTGACAACGCAAATATCATCGCCAACTTGGTTGATGTTTATATGCAACAGAAAAAGTATGCAGAAGGAATGCGATTTTTAGATGCTTTGGTAACTGTTGATCCTTCTAATGGTTTGGCTTTGATGATGCTGGGAGAAATGCAAATGCAAACGGGAGAAGCGGCTAAAGGTTTAGCGAACCTGAAAATAGCCATCAAATCAGATGGACCGAATTTAGATCAAAAAATGACCATTTTAATTTCCTTGCTTCAAAATTTCCCTAAGGATCCAGATTTAAAAGAATTGGTAGATTATATGGTTTTGAAGTATCCGAAAAGTGCGAAATCACATTCCATTCGTGGCGATTATTACTTTAAAAATGATCAATTAGAAACAGCAATTCAATCGTATAAAAATGCAGTTGAAAGCGACCCAAACCTTTATGAAATTTGGAATCAGATTTTACTTTTAGAGTATCAAAACAAACTTTGGGATATTTTATTGACTGATAGTGAAAAATGTTTAACGCTTTATCCACTTCAACCTTTACCTTATTTTACTTCTGGTATTGCTTTAATTCAAAATAGAAATTATAGCCTTGCAGAAGAGCGTTTGAACGAAGCTTTGAATTTGATTTTGAGCGACCCGACTTTAGAAGCTGAAGTGCTTGGACAATTAGGAGAAGCAAATTTTGCGATGGGAAAAATTGAAGAAGGCAAATCGTATTACAAGAAAGCATTAGAGAAACAACCTAAAAGTTTATTCCTTAAGAATAACTATGCTTACCGACTTTTATTGCAAAATACTGAAATCGAAAAAGCAGAAGCATTGATTACGGAGGTACTAACTGAAAAGCCTACTGATAACTGGTTTTTAACCACAAAAGCATATTTGTTATTCCGTCAGGCAAACTATTCGGGAGCTTTAAGTATCTATGAGGAATCAAACAAAACACTACCAAACGATAAAATTATACTCGATCAATTAGGAGATTGTTACTTCTTTTTGAAAGACAAAGACAAAGCCGTTGACTATTGGAACAAAGCTAAAATAGCAGGTTCAAGCAATCAATCTTTGGATAAAAAAATTCAATCTAAAACTTATTATGAACCGAAATTTTAGTTTCCTTTCACTACTTCTTCTTTCTAGTTTGTTGTTTTCTTGTGCACGAAAAATGACCGAAGAGATTGTTGTTGCAGAGAAATTGCAAAAACGTAAAGAGAAAGAACTAGTGGCCGTTTTGGACAGTTTGGCCTTGGTAAAACCTAAAACTTTTTACTCCAAATTAAGTGTAGATTTTAAAGATACGACAACAAATATTTCTTTTAAAACGTCATTAAAAATTGTAACCGATAGCGCTGTGAACGCTATTATCACTTACGCAAAGATTCCAATTGTGACGGCGATGATTACTACCGATTCAATTATTGTAGTGAACAAACGTGATAAATGTTTTGAACGCGAAACACTTTCATACATCAAAGACAAATTTGGAATTGATTTTACCTACCAAAATATTGAAGAATTATTTTTAGGCAGACCTTTAGATTATAACGTTGATCAAAAGTATTTTGTAGTTCACGACCCTTTTAACTACAGTATTTCATCTCACAAAAAGCGCGAAAGAAAACGTTTAGATCGCAAACCGAAGGAAGACATTGTAATTAATTACATTTTGTCGAAAGACGCGAAGGAGCTAAGCAAAACTACAATCACAAGTCCAAGTGATTCGACAGAGATTGTTGTAGATTACAACTCTCGAAATTTGGTTAAAAATATAAATGTACCGTATGAAGTGGTAATTAAAATCACAACCCCACGAAACGTAATGTATATCAAGCTTGAATACGAGAAAGTGGAGGTGGATGAGCCACAAGAATTGTTAATCATTATTCCAGAAAAATATGAAAAGTGTAATTAGTTTTTTACTGGTTTTTTGTAGTTCAACACTTGTTTTTGCACAAGGAACGAGTACGCAATTAAAACGTGAGCAACAAAAGTTAGAGAAGAAAATTGCGAACACCAAAAGTTTGCTAAACAAAGTAAAATCTAACACAGAAGCTTCTTTGAACGAATTGCGTTTGATTGATAACCAAATCAAAAGTCGTGAAGCATTAGTGCGCATTTTTGACAATCAAGTGCGTGTGGCTGAAATCAAAATGATTGAGAAAAAGCACGAAATCAATCGCTTGAATAAACGCCTAGAAGACTTAAAACGCCAGTATAAATCTATGATTATTTATGCCTACAAACGTCGAAATAATTATGGAAAAATAATGTTTATACTATCTGCAAATAATTACAATGAAGCCTTAAAACGCAATCGTTATTTGAAAAAAGCAGCTGGAATTCAGCTTAAACAGAGAGCTCTTATTAAGCAACACCAACAACTAATTGACAAGGAAATTAAAAGCATCAGCCAAGAAAAAGAAACGAAAGTTTTGGCGTTGGAAGAAAAGAAAAAGGAGCGCGAACAAATCGAAAAAGATAAGGTAAACAAAGAAATTTCTTACGGAAAGTTTAAAAAAGAAGAGCAAAAATTATACGACCAATTACAAGCTGACGAGCGTAAAAAACAAGAATTGAAGCGTAAAATTGATGCTGCTATAAAAAGTGAAATTGCTGCTGAAACAGAACGTCAACGGAAAGAAGAGGAAAGAAAACGTAAAGCTGCTGAGGAAAAGAAACGCAAAGCAAACGATGCTAAAAAACCAGGAGACAAACCAAAAGCTAACACTACAGTTGAAAGAGAACCAGATCCATTTGTAGATGACGTTACTGAAAAGAAAACGGAATACGTTTACAAAGAATCACCAGAAGGTTCTGCTATTGGAAGAAGTTTTGAGAGTAACAGAGGTCGTTTGGCTTGGCCCGTTGGAAATGGAAGCATCACCGAACGCTATGGTGTAAATGCGCATCCAACTTTGAAAGGTGTAACTACAAACAACAATGGTATCGATATTACTTGTTCTAAAGGTTCAACTGTTAGAGCTGTTTTTGAAGGCGAAGTAACAAGTGTATTTAGTATCACTGGAGCTGGAAAAGTAGTCATTATCAAACACGGTTCTTACCGAACCGTTTACAGTAACTTACAAGAAACGTATGTAAAGGCAGGAACACAAGTTTCAACCAAGCAAGCGATTGGCGTGCTTCAACCCGAAGATGGCAACATTTCAATCTGTCACTTTGAAGTGCATTCTGTTGCAGGTGGTATCACAAAAAGTTTGAATCCATCCCTTTGGATTGGGAGGTAGAAATAATTGATAGAAATTTTTAGCAATCATTGAGGAGAATATTAACCTCGAAAGGTGATTGGATAAATCTAAAAATAATAAAAACAGTATTTCTTAAATTTCGTTTTTTCAAGGGTCAATAATAAGAAAAGTGGCATTTAGAGGCCTAAGATGAAAAAACCAGAGTTACCAACTTCGCTTTCGTTCTGTTTTGCACTCTGGTTTTTAGTACCCCGGGCCGGAATCGAACCGGCACTCCCGAAAGAACAGGATTTTGAA
>CAZDKE010000063.1:0-16659 GCA_964506255.1 uncultured Lishizhenia sp.
TGCTAAAAAAACTTATTTTTGAATTAAAGTTGTCCTAAATATTGGGGGAAGTATACCTTTTCCATATGTCTTGGTCGGGGTGTTTACGGATATAAAGATTAATTCTGCTTCCAAAATAGCTTTTTCTATATCAGTGCTAAAAAATAAATTTCTTCCTCGTGCCTCTGCAACAACTTCTGCTAGTCATGGATCATAAATCGGTAATTTTGTTAAATCTTCATTATTCCATTTAGCTATTCTATTAGCGTTCAGATCAACAACAGTTACTTGAATCTCTGTTTTTTTTTTTTGAGCAATGACTGCCATAGTAGGACCACTTACATATCCAGCACCTATACAAGCTATTCTTTTAATTTTGATTTCAGAAATTTACTGTAAAACAAGGATAATAATCAAAAAACTGTTCCAATTATTTTGTTTATTGCATTGTGTAACATTTATGAATTAAATGTCTTTAAATATCAATAATATTTAACATTAACTTTAAATAATATTAAAAACTTAATAAAACAGGCTTTACGCCAACTGATTTTGAACGAGGTATTTTTGAACCTCAATAAAATATATGCGAAATCTTTGTTACCATTGGTATTTAAGTTTTAATTTTTTTTTTCTTTTACTCTTTATTTTATCAAGCTCTTTACTTTTTGCACAAACTGCTAGTAAAAATGAACATAAATGGTATGATGATTTTAAAATTGATGGCTATTTTCAATTTCAATTTGCATATACCAACAAAGCAGATTCCTTATCTTTAAATTCAGTAAATGGTGGAAGATTTGATCGTTTTAGTAGTAATCGATTTTCAATTCGTCGTGGACGCTTTCAGTTACAATACGAAAAGAAACTAGTCAACTCTCAATTTTCATTCGATTTAACAGAAACTGGTTTTAGAATGAAAGATTCTTGGTTATCAATAAAAGATCCCAAATTAAAAGCCTTCACTTTAACATCAGGGCTTTTCACACGAAGATTTGGTCAAGAGTTAGAAATTTCTTCCCAGGACCGAGAAGTTCCTGAGCGAAGTTCAGTAATTCAACATCTTTTTCCAGGGATTAGAGATTTAGGTATGAACCTTGAATTTAGAATGCCAAAAGGAAAAAAACTACATTTTCTAAAATTAGATGCTGGTATTTTCCATGGTACAAGTGGAAATTTAGAAGCTGATAATTTTAAAGATTTCACAGGAAGAATCGTAATTGACAATCCATTTAAATGCGAAAAATTCAAATTAAAACTAGGAAGTTCGATTTATCGTGGAATCGTAAATCATCGCTACGATATAGATGGAAGTGCTGCTAATTATCGTAATATTTGGAGAACAGTTGATACCGTTATAAACATAAATGGTGTTGACCAAAGTTTCACTATCATGAATCAGGATATCCTTGCCTCCGACTTAGCAACTATTTTAAATGACCCTTCAATTGCAAGAGCAACTTACAACAAAAACGTACAACGCAATTATTATTCTTTCCATGGTGAATTTACATTGAATAGTAAAGCGAAAAAAAGAAATTGGGGAAAAACAACAATCCGTGGAGAATACATTTTTGGTCAGCAAGTTTCTCTCGAAGGAACATTAGGAAATCCCTATGTGTTCAGTAGCGTTAGTCCAACAGGACCTTTTAGTAGTGTGACTTGGCCAAAATTTGATAGTCCACAACCATACAATCCAGCAACAGTTTCAATGCAATTGAAGCCATCTCATACATTTGTCCGCAATTTCAGAGGTTGGTATTTGTATTTGAATAAACAGCTTGGAAACACCAAACATTATTTCATTTATCGAGTCGATTTTTATGATCCAAATACTGATGTTGAAGGTGAACAAATAGCATTAAATGTTTTTGATAACAATGGAAATTCAGTTGGCTCATCAGGTCTTTCTGTTGCTGATGTAGCTTTCACAACTCATTTATTCACATACAGATATGAAGTAAATGAAAACTTAAGTTTAATGATTTCTTTTGAACGACCTGTAAATGAAAAAACAAAACTTGACCCTTTAGATAGCACGCAAATTGGACTTGGTAAATATCCACATTCAGGTTATTTAACAAATGTTCGAGACGATGTCTTTTTAATACGCTTTCAATATAAATTTTAAAATTAATACCATGAAAATCACTAAATTATTTTTTGTTTTTGCCTTATTTATTGGCTCAAACCTAAAAGCAGCAACTAATCAATACACGCTTTCATTCAGAGATGATCCATCAAATTCAATTGTTGTTGGATGGAGTGGAGATGATGCAACTGTGCATTACGGAACGAGCGATTTTGGAACAACATATGCTTCTTACCCAAGCTCTAAAACAGTAGATAGAACTGCATCCGCTCACGGAATTAATCGAAAATTTGCTAGATTAACTGGTTTAACTCCAAATACTCTTTACTATTTTGTAATTAGAGATGCTGGTGGAGCTGTAAGTGCACGCTTTAAATTCAAAACATTATCAGATAATGCAAATGACCCAGTAGCTTTTATTTCTGGTGGAGATACACGTGATGGATTTAAAGTTTTTGGTTCCTATGTCGAAAGCTGTCCAAGTGGTAACTGCTTGGAGCAAAAAAGAAAAGGAAACCGTTTAGTTGCAAAAATTCGTCCAGATTTCGTTGCATTCAATGGTGATTTTATTATGAATCAAGTTACCTCCAATACAACTGCTGAATGGACAGAATGGTTAAATGATTGGCAATTAACTATTTCGACTGATGGAAGAATGTACCCAATGACTTTTACACAAGGTAATCATGAAGATAATCAAGACGTTTATAATTTATTTGATATTCCAATGGAAGAATATTATGCTTTGAACATCAATAATGGTTTATTAAGACTTTACATGTTAAACTCAGAATTAAACGCGTGTTCAAATACAGCTCAATTAAATTGGTTAACCACTGATTTACAAAACCATACAAACACTGCTAATCCTCCAAAATGGAAATTTGTTCAATACCATATTCCAACATTTGCAATGGGTAATGGTTATGGATTAGTTTCGGATCAAATGAGTTGTTGGGTAAATTTATTTGAGCAATACGGTGTAAAATTGTGTATGGAATCACATACACACATCACAAAATGGACTTTACCTTGTAAGAAAAATTCATCTGAGACAGATTTCGTTCCAGATCCAGAAGGTATTGTTTATATCGGAGAAGGAAATTGGGGAGCACCTCACAGAACCTTGGATTTTACTGGTAACAATAAAAAACCATACATTCGTGACCAAGAGGTTTTTGATAACTTTTTCTATATTCGAGTTAATTCAAATCAAACAACTATTCAATGCGTCAAATTTGATGGAGAAGAGAATGTAACAGCAAATAGTAATGATGATTTAGGTAAAGAATTACCATCAAATGTAGTGCTGTGGAACCCCTTAAATGGAAACAATATTGTTATTGCAAATGAAGTTATAGGTTTAAATGAAAATTCAATGGTATTTTCATCCGTTTCACCTAATCCAACTAAGAATTTTGTTAAAATTAATTTTTCAAAAACTAAAAATAGTGGTAAATTTCATTTATACAACGCTCTAGGGAAAGAAGTATTGAGTGAAAAATTTGAAAACACGCAAGAAGTTAAAGTGGACCTCGATAAAATGTTATCGGGAACTTACTACCTTTTTGTTAAAACTAATGAAGGAAAAGTTGAATCACATAGAATCATCAAACTTTAAGGCTAAATAAGTAAGTAAAAAACAAGGCAAATTCAGCAACCTTAAAATAAGAATTCACTTCATGAAATCTATAGATATTAAACATCGTAAGTTTGTAATAAATTTTTAATAATTTCTTCACATTAAATAAGTTCTTACTACATTTGTTTCAACTAATAAATAAACTATGAAAGAAAATTTACAAAAAAGAATTGCAAAATACACCGCTGTTGCGGGAGCAGTTGTTGCTGCTACAGGTGCTAATGCTCAAATCGTTTACACAGATGTGAACCCTGATTATTCTCACAATGCAGACAGTCTAGGTGCTTTTTCAATTTACCCTTTGGACTTGAACAACGATGCAACTGTTGATTTCTTGATTGCTTCAAGAGACACTACTACAGCAAACGCTAGAATTCGTGTTTCTTTAGCTGTTCCATACGGTGCAGGAAATGCAGTTGCTGGTGAAACACCATCTAATTATGATTATGCGTTGGCTTTAGATATCAACTCAATGGTTGATTCAACTCTTAACTGGATCGCTGCCTCAAACACTATGGCTTATAACGTAGATGGTGCTAATCCTTACCAAGAAAACTGGAATGGTGTAACTGACAAATACTTAGGCTTAAAATTCGTTGTTGGTGGAAATACACATTACGGATGGGCAAAATTAAGCGTAGATGCATTAGCTGATATTATTACTTTAAAAGATTATGCTTACAACTCTACACCAAACGAAGGTCTTATGACTGGTGAAACAGAAGCTAATTTAACAGAAAAAGAAATTGAAAACTTGGTGAACTTTGTAAATCAAGCAAACAATACAGTAAATGTTATCATAAATGGAAACCTAACTGAAGGAGTTGTTAGTGTTGTTTCAACAACAGGACAAATTATTTCTTCTGGTGCATTTAATGGTAAAACGTTTTCAGTTGATATGAATGGTTTGTCATCCGGAATTTATTTAGTAAATGTTGCTTTTGCTGAAGGTTCAATGACTAAAAAAATCATTGTTCACTAAACAATAACATTATAAATCTTTAAAGCTGGCTTAGTCCAGCTTTTTTTTTGAATTCTAAATAACTGATAACGGAAAATATCAACTATATTTGCTTACAAATTCTAAAATCAATACAATGAAAAAACTTTTACTTTCTGTTGCTGTTATAGCAGCTTCTTTTGCTTCAAATGCTCAAATTATCGTAAACGGTGATTTTGAAGCAGCTTTTTCTTCTCCAATTCCAGGTGTTACTCAAACTTCAGGTTGGGGAGTTGGACTGTTTACAGCAGAGACTGCGGCTCCATTTGCTGGTACTAAATCAGCTAAATTAGAAACTGTAAACAACCCATCGTTAAATGCAACACTTCAATGGGGTTCTGATACAATTACAGGATTAGCACAACAAACTATTAATGGTTCTATTAATAATCCTGCTAATTTGTCTATTTCTTTTGCTTACAAATACACGAGAGTTGCTTCAGATACTGGAATTGTAATTGTTAATCTTTATGATACTTTAGCTGCTGGCGATGCTGACGATTTATTGTTATACCAAGCTTTTGCTGAATTTACAGCTACAACAAATGCATGGGGTACAATGTCACTTCCTTTTGCTGCTAATCCTCAAGCTACAGGTACAGTTAATCAATTGTATATCGTAGCAGTTTCCTCTAACAATGCAGTTGCTTCACCTGGTACTACTCTTTGGTTAGATAATATTACAACTGGATATGTTGGTGTTGAGGAAAATGAAGTAATTACTGCTTCTGTTTACCCTAACCCTGCAACAGATATTTTAAACATCAAAATGAATGAAGAAGTTGCTTCAGTTGTTATCACTGCATTAGATGGTAAAACAGTTGCTACTGAAAATTCAACTTCAGTTAATATTTCTGGTTTAAATACAGGTATGTATTTATATACAATCACAAGTGTTTCCGGAAAAGTTGCAAAAGGAAACTTCGTGAAAAACTAATTTTTCACTTTTAACTTTTTAAAAGCTGTCTTTTAGGCAGCTTTTTTTTTGTATTTTTATTTTATGGAAAATAAAGAATATATCATTACTCCTCAAGGTTCATTAGGGATTCTTGCTCTTGGTCATTTAGGAATTCGAAAATGGCGAGAAGTTGTTCAATTAGAGAAAAATAAAAAAGAACATAAAAAAATGGAGGAAAAGAATGGCAAGCAAAAATAAGTTTCTTCTAATAGGTTGGGATGCAGCAGACTGGAAAATAATTGAACCTTTAATTAAACAAGGAAAAATGCCTGCGCTCGAAAGTTTAGTGAAAGAGGGTGTACATGGCAAATTGAAAACATTAGACCCTCCCCTTTCTCCGATGTTATGGACAAGTATTGCTACAGGATTTAGAGCTGACAAACATGGTATAGGTGGATTTGTTGAACCTACTCCAGATGGAGATTCTTTGCGTCCTGTTTCTTCAACTTCAAGAAAAGTAAAAGCAATTTGGAACATATTTAACCAAGAAGGATATAAAAGTAATGTTGTAGCATGGTGGCCTAGTAATCCAGCTGAACCAATTAATGGTGTAATGGTCTCAAATCTTTATCAACTAGCAAATAAACCTTTAGGTGAACCATGGGAAATGCCTAACGGTACAATTCATCCCGCAGAATTATCTGAAACCTTTAAAGAATTTCGGGTACATCCGCATGAGATTACCTTGTCAATGGCGATTCCTTTTATTCCAAATATTGCACACGATAAAGAACTACGAAATCATCCGAGAACAGCTTCGGTTTTAAAAATTCTAGCAAATGCTGCAAGTGTGCATGCTGCTTCAACTTATCTATTAGCTGAAACTGAATGGGATTTTATGGCGGTTTATCATGATGCCATTGACCATTTTAGTCATACAGCCATGAAATATTTTCCTCCACGAAGACCTGAAATTCCAGAAGATGATTATGAAAACTTTAACGAAATTGTAGAGGCTGGATATCGATTTCATGACATGATGTTGTTTCGTTTACTCGAATTAATCGATGAAGAAACAACCGTAATGATAATTTCAGACCATGGTTTTTATTCTGATCATCAACGCCCACTATATATTCCTCAAGAACCATCTGGTCCAGCAGTGGAACATAGCCCTTATGGGATTTTTGTCTTAAAAGGTCCAGGCATTCGAAAAAATCAAAAAATTTCTGGAGCTAGTGTGATTGATATTACGCCAACTATTCTACATTATTTTGGTCTTGCTGTTGGGAAAGACATGGAGGGGAAAGTACTACATCAATGTTTTGAAAAACCTACCAATCCAACTTTTATTGAATCATGGGAAAATGTTCCCGGTAACGACGGAATGCACAGTGAAGTTTTAAGAGAAGACCCATGGGCAGCTCAAGAAGCACTTCAGCAACTTGTTGAACTTGGCTATATTGATGCAATTGAAGACGATAAACTTGGGCAAGTTGAAGACGCAAAGAGAGAAAACAGATATTACGTTGCTCGAAATATGATAAACGGTGGAAGAATAGATAGCGCTATCCAACTATTAGAGGAAATATTTAATGAGTCTCAAAAGTTAAGGTATGGACAACGTCTTGCCTTTGCTTATCTCTCAAAAAAACAATATCAAAAATGTACTGAAATTATTGAAAAACTAAAGGCTTTAAACAGTGAAAAAATAGAACTTTCAGCCACTCAAAAGGATGATTTCAACAATCACGAGATGGAAGAGCCTATGTATTTAGACTATATGGAAGGACTATTATTGCTAGCTATTAATAAACCCAGAAAAGCGCTTCCTTTACTCGAAAAAGTACAAAAGAAAAATCCAAATAACCTTCAACTTGCCACAAACATTGCAAAAATTCATCTTGAAAGAAAAAATTATGAGGCTGCTGAAAAGCAATACATCACTGCGTTAGCGATTGATGAATCTAATCCAATGGCTCATTACGGCTTAGGTATGACTTTTCTTAGAAGAAATTTATTGAATGAAGCTTTAGAAGAATTTCTACTTTCTCTTGAATTAGATTTCTATTTCACAAACGTACATTATCATCTTGGAGAAACCTTATTCAAACTTGGAAATCTTAAAGATGCATGCAAGGCTTTTGAAGTGGCGATTCGATTAAGTCCTGGAATGACAAAAGCACATAAATGGTTAGTTGAAATCTATGAAAATCAATTAAAAAATCCTGAAAAAGCATTTGAAAGTAAAAAATATTTAAAAGATAATATTGCAGGAGAAATAAGCATTTGTACTGGTATTGAAAACGGAAATTACGAACCATTTTTTAAGCTTTTTAAATCACTTAACTTACCTTTTGCTCAAACCGAAAAACTCGATGAATCAATCTCAAATCTTCATTATTCAAGTGAATTTTTACAAGAATATATTGGTAAAATAATCTTTATACCAAGTCATCGTCTTTCTTTTTTACCAGTTGGGTTAAACTATAAACTAATTAACTTGAAAATTCCAACTACGCAATTAATTGACAATCTTTCCGTTAAAAAACTGAAGTCTAAGATAGAAAATTCAGTTTCGTCGTCAATTGTTGAGTTAATTAATAAAGAAGAAACTAAAATTGAAACATGGATTTCTACAATTCCATCATTAAAGGTAATAAACTTCGATTGGGAAGAAATTGCAGAAAATGAATCTGAACAATGCAGTATTCTTCTTGAATTTCTAGGTATTTATTAATTTTTTTTAGAGATTAGGATAATAGAAACTTATAATTACATAAATTTGGGTTAAAATTTAAAATATGAAAAATAAATCTACTTCAAACAATAGTAAATTAGCTCAGTATTCAGCAGTTGCGGGTGCTTTAATTGCAACGTCAGCAGTAAATGCTCAAGCTATAAATGTTGATGTAAATCCTGATGTTGTCTTGGATTCTTTATCATCACCTTATCAATTAGATTTCAATAACGACTCTAACCCAGAATTAACTTTTGGTGTTCAAGCTCTAGCTGGTTCAGGTTCACAAAGTGGTATTCAATTTACTTATACAGGTGTTGCCGGAGCAGTTGTATTAAACACTGGTGTAACTTTATTAGGAGCAACTTCTTCGTCTTCTTTCACACCAACTGCTTTAAATACAGGTGATGCAATATCAGCAGCTGGAAACTTCGCTGGAAGTTCAACAAACCCTCTTGCAATTAATGCTTTAATTGATGCTGGTATTGCAGGAACTTTCCCAATTACACAAGGTGCATTTTTAGACCAAAACTACAAGTACTTGGGAGCTAAATTCTCAGTCGGAGCAAACACACATTATGGTTGGGTACAACTTTCAATTCCTGCAAGCGCTGAAACAATAACAATTCATGGTTACGGATTTAATCAAACACCTGATGCAACTGTAAATGCTGGAGAAGCAGGAAATCCTTCTGGATTAGAAAATGTTGCGGTTGAAGATAAAGTAACTTTTTTCAATACTTTGAATAATGCAAAAATTAATGTTACTCCAGATTTAATTGGTGGTGAAGTTAATTTAGTTAGCATGTCAGGACAAATTGTTAAAACAGTAAAAATTACTGATATTGAAACTGTTATCTCTTACGATGGAGTTGATACAGGTATTTATTCAGTAAATGCAAAATTTGAATCAGGTTCTGTAAACAAAAAAGTTTACATAAAATAATTCTCAAAAACAAAATCTTGAAAAGCTATCCGTTTGGGTAGCTTTTTTTATTGTTACATTTATGCTAAAATAGTATTAAATGAAAATTAACTTTTGGATTCTTTTCTTCTTTATAATTGCTAATAACATTCTATCTCAGGTTGTTATAAATGAGGGAAGCAACAAAAACTACACCCAACTTGTTGACGAAAACAACGATAAACCAGATTGGATTGAGTTATATAATTCCTCTAATTCGGCTTACAATCTTGCCAATCATTTTTTGACAGACAATCTTGGCGAAACACAAAAATGGTTACTACCCCCAATTACCTTAGAACCAGGAGCTTTTAAAATCATTCATTGTAGTGGAAAAAATAGATATGAAAGTAATGCTTTTAATTTCGCACTTTCACAACAAAATTACACCCCAATTGATGGTTGGAATACTCACTCATTTAATAACATTTTCGTATGGGATGGTGTTTCTAATGTAATTTTGAACATCTGCTCCTATAATAATACGCAATATACTATAAACTCAATCTTCAACCAAACTGCGACCTCATATCCCTCAACTATAGCGGCATTTATTGATGGAAGCCCTGCCGCTTGTAGCTCCAATATTGGACAACTTTACAACCAACGTCCTAATGTGAAAATAAATGGTTTTACAATTGGAAATGGTCAAATTCAAAATGCAAACACTGATTATCCTGCACCTTATGGTAATTATTATTGGGGAGCTAGACATCAAATTTTGTTTCGTGCTAGTGAATTAACAGCTGCTGGATTAAGTGCTGGACCATTTAATAATCTTTCATTTGATGTAGTAACTTCTGGTAATGAATTCTATAACTATATTGATTTTTCATTTTTAGCAACTGATTTAATGGAACTAACAAATGAATTTCTACCAGAAACTGGAACAAAACTTCATACCAATTTCAAAATTGGCCCGCATGGTGAAACTGTATATTTAGTGGATTATAACAATCAAGTAATCAGTGACTTATTAATAAAAAGTCCGACTACTGACGTTTCCGTTGGACGCTTTCTAGATGGTTCTGACGAAATCAAATGGGTGGCTAGTACACCAAATCAAAGTAATAATGGAACAACTATTTATAACGACTCACTTAAGTCTCCAATTTTCTCAAAATATTCCAGTGTAAATACAGACAACTTTCTTCTTGAAATTCAAAACCCAAATGTAATTCCAAGTAAAATTGTTTATACAACAGATGGGACCTACCCTACTTTTAATTCTCCTACTTACACCCAAGCTATTCCTATAACTGAAAATAGTGTTATAAATGCACGAATATTTCCTTTAAATCCAAGTGATTTTATTCCCAGTGAAAACACAGTTGCAACTTATCTATTTAACATCAAACACACAACACCTATTTTATTAATAAGTACAACCAGTACCAATCTTTATGGAGCAAATGGGATTTTTGATAATCCAAATTCAGATGATATCAAACAGGCTTTTGTTTCTTATTTAAACGAAGATGAAAATCACACCTTACTTTTTAATCGTAAAACAGCTATCAGAATGGATGGAGGAGCTGGGGGAAGTCGCGGCAATCCTCAACGTTCATTTCGATTATCTTTTGATCATGGTGCATTAGGTGGAGGAATCGTAAACGAACGTTTAATTCCAAACCGACCAAATCGAGATAGATTTAGTGATATTTATCTTCGTAATGGAAGTAATCAATGGTTAAGATTACCTTACAAAGATGCTTCACAAGTATATATGATGAGTCAAGGAACAGATAATTATTATTCTGGTTATCGTCCAGTAAGCGTTTATATCAATGGTTCCTACTTTGGGCTTTACGAATTGCGAGAAAAATTTAACACCGAGTATTTTGATATTTACAATGATTCACCTAAAAAAGACTCGATTGAAATTATTTCCTTAAGCTATTTTTACGGCAGTGTGTTACGTGCTGTGGAAGGAGATGTTGATAATTTCTGGAATTCTTACGACAACTTTTTAACTATCAGTCCAACAAGTAATGACTACATGGAAAATGCAGACCAATACTTTGATTTAAAACATTACACCGATTATATAATTTCGGAATCTTGGATGGGAAATGTAGATTGGCCGCAAAACAACATTAAAATTTATCGTTCTGACAAAACTAATTACAGATGGCGATTTAGTTTAATCGACTTAGAACTCTCGATGCAACCAAATGGATGGACAAGTTGTACAGATAATCACTTGAATTATATGTTGAATCAATCAACATCTATTCCATATATTAATATTTGGCTTAGATCAATTCAAAATCCTCGTTATAAGAACTACTTTATCAATCGTTTTGCAGATCAAATCAACACGAGTTATCAAACAGAAAATTTATTAGCTATTGAACAAGCTTTTTTCAACGGAATGAATCCTGAAATGCCAAAGCAGTTTGAACGTTGGGGGGATCCAAACAATATAGAAGGTCAAATGGAAGAATTCAAAAACAATCATTTAACTTTTAGAAGTCAACTTGCATGTAGAAATTTGGTTGTTCAAAATCAAATCGTTTCTGAATTCAATCTTGGAAAAAAGGTAGCAATTTCATTAAACGTATTTCCAGAAAGTAAAGGTGAGATTCAGTTAAACACCATTCAACCAACTGTTTACCCTTGGAACGGATTTTATTTTGATGGAGTTCCAATAAAAATGACAGCAATTGCTAAACCTGGATTTCAATTCTCTCATTGGGAACCAAATGCTTTTATTACTGACACTTTAAATCCTATTTTTGAAGGAAACGTGTCTATAACCAACACAAATTTCAAAGCTATTTTTAGTCGAATTCCTGACGGACCAAACATTCATTTCTCACTTTTTCCTAATCCAACATCAGGAGATTTACAAATACATCACGATAATGAAACAGTTGCAAAAGAATGCAGTTTTGAGATTTTTGATTTAAGTGGAAGAATACTTTATACTGCGAATTTCTCAACTGAGAGTTTAACGACTTCCGTGAATGTAAATGCATTTCGAAGTTCAATGTATTTTGTTAGAATATTTAGAAACAAAGAACTTGTTGAAACAATTCGATTTGTGAAACAATAACAAATCTAAATATCAATAGTAAAATTGTAAAATAGGAATATAAATTTTTGCAATGTTTTAAGAAACTTAAAATCGCTTTTAATTTCAACACACATTAAAACTTTAATTCGTAAAAAAATCTGAAGTCGATTTGATTTTGACTATAAAATTTCTCATTTACTTAAGAAAATCTTTCAACTTACTTTCCTTTAGCTTTAACTACTATTATAATTGTGTAAAACATAATTTTTATATCCAAGGCTAGGCTTCTATTTTTCAAATAAATCAAGTCAAATTTCATTCGCTGAAGCATCTGTTCAACGTTTTCTGCGTAGCCATATTTTACTTGACCCCATGAAGTAATACCAGGTCGAACTCGATTTAAATGAAGATATTGTGGCTCAATTTTTACAATTTGATCGATGTAAAATTGTCGTTCTGGACGAGGACCGACTAATGACATATCCCCTATTAAAACATTTATAAACTGTGGAAATTCATCAAGTCGAGTTTTTCGCATGAATCGACCAATTTTCGTAATTCGCGGATCATTCGAAGAAGAAAGTTGAGGTCCAGCAGCTTCTGAATTCACGAACATCGTTCTAAACTTGATGATTTTAAACTGTTTACCATTAACTCCAACTCGCTCTTGTAAAAACAAAATTGGTCCAGGAGAGGACATTTTTACTGCAATTGCACTGAAAATATAAAATGGTATCAATAAGATAACCGCAATAAATGACAAGACAATATCCATAACTCTTTTTATTGCTCGTTGCCAATAAGGCATTGGATCTGAGGTGATTTCAATTAATAAAGCTCCGTAAATATTTGTCATTTTTACCGAACCTGCTAAAATCACATACATATCTGGTAGTACTTTAATTTTGGTCTTTCCGTCATCTATACGTACTATTATATCCTTCAAACGGTCATGGTCTGAACTTTCAATAGCAATTATGACTTCCTCTATATCATATTTTTTAATAAGTTCCTCTAAATCAGTAACCTTTCCTAAATTTGGAATAAAATCTTTCAGTAAATGATCTACACCATTTATATTAACATAACCAGCAAATTCATTTACATTTTTTGAAAGATTGATTAATTCTTGATAAATTTCTAATGCTTTTTCATTTCCGCCAACAATCAACGTTTTAAAACCTTGACCTTTTTTTCTAACTGTTGAAACTAGGATTGAAGTCAAAATTAATCGAACTGTTACCGCACTTGAGAAATGGATTCCGAAAAGCAATAAAAAAGCTTGATAATAATCTTGATAGCTTCTTACATCATCATCTAACAAAAGCGTGAAAAAAATAAGAATTGAACCCGCTAAAGAAGACAGAAAGGTCATATTCAAAATACGAATTCTGAACATTCGCCTTGTTTCATAATAAGTTCCTTGTAATGCATAAAGAACTAACCAAGCAAAAGGAATGAAAAAAATACCAAGGTAGAAATTTATCTCTAACTCAAAATCTTGTTTTTCAATTATAGTTTTACGAAGGTAAAAAAACAGTGACCAAGAGAAAAGTGCCGTAATCCAATCGACAATTATAAATAATACAGCCCAATTTCTGCCTCCCATTCTCGCTAAAAATGTATTACCTTAATATTGTCAATCAATATGATTCCTTCTGTATTTCCTTCATCTAATGAAGCTATAAATGATTGTGCAAAAATACTTCCCGAAGGTGAACTTCCGATTAATTCTCTTAAATCAATGTATATTTTTTTCCAAACTGCGACATCTGGTTTTTGAGCGTTTAATCGAATATTCACATTATTGGTTGTTGCATCTGAAGTAACATAAATTAATCCCGTTGTCACAGTATTTGTCACCTTATAATCAATTTCTAAATAACACTCTTGTCCTTTTGGTAAAACCATGTATGGTTCACTAGTGAAGGCAATCCAAGTCGAATCTTCAGCATTTAATACTACTTTTCCGTAGGCATTACCATTAAACCACTGCAAATCAATGTTATCAGTATCAATATTGGCCGCAGATGTATTTGGATCATCAGTTATCTGAAAACTTGCATCTTCAAAATCTTCAATCCAAAAGCTAAGATTATCCTTATATTGAGTAGTTGGGTTGATTGTGAAAACTTGATTTTTAACCAAGGTTCCATTGATTACATACTCTTTTAGAAATGGATAGATTTTTTTTGTAGCAGAAATTCCATTATTCTTAATTGCAGGAAATATTTTAAACGTGACATTTCCTTCTTTAAGTATCGGTATTTTAAATGGAACTTGAAACACACCAATTACCTCATCGTTAATATAAACCCAAGCCTCACTAATGTTCTCTGTTAATTCACCTTCTGCTAAAGACAAACTAGGATTGGCACTAATTGTCCAATCATTAACTTGTAACCAAGCAGGATCTGGATTATTTTTCACACAAGCACTAAACAGGAAAAATAAACTTATAAAATAGATAACTAAACGCATGAATTTTTAACGAAAAAGATTAGAAATTATTGTTTTTAAAAATGCATCGGTGATTTTTCCAATTTAGCTAAAATACCATAAGCTACCTCCATTGCGGAATAACCATCTTCAACAGAAACTATTGGATGTTTTTTGAAAGCAATAGCATTGCGAAAAGACTTCAATTCTTCTTTGATTGCATTGATTTCGGCTAATTCAGGTTTGTCAATTAAGATTTTTTTACGCTTGTTATCTTTTCCAATTTCCAAAATAATATCAAATGGATCTGGCTCACCTTGAACATCATTGATACTTACCACCTCTAATTCTTTGGTCAAAAAATCGACACTAATATATGTGTCTTTTTGAAAAAATCGAGATTTACGCATATTTTTCAATGATATCCTAGAAGCAGTAAGATTTGCAACACAACCGTTTTCAAATTCTAAACGTGCATTGGTTATATCATGTGAGTCACTAACAACAGCAACACCAGAAGCAGCAATACTTTTCACTCTTGATTTTACAACACTTAAAATAATATCTAAATCATGAATCATTAAATCTAAAACAACTGGAACATCTGTACCTCTTGGATTGAATTGCGCCAAACGATGTGTTTCGATAAACATTGGATTTTTCAAATAAGGTAAAGCAGCTTGAAATGCTGGATTGAAACGCTCTACATGTCCAACTTGAACGACAACTTCAGCTTCAGTTGTTAACATTACCATTTTCTTTGCCTCTTCCATCGTTTCAGAAAGTGGCTTTTCTATAAAAATATGTTTCCTTGCTCGTAAAGCCTCAATAGCACATGCGTAATGACTTAATGTTGGTGTAACAATGTCTAAACAATCTATCTCATTTATTAAATCTGAAATACTTTCGAATGATTTTATATTGAATTGATTTGCAACACTTTGAGCATTAATTGAATCTGCATCATAAAAACCAACAAATTCGAAAATATCATTAAGTTCTAATAGCAAACGTATATGTATTTTCCCTAAATGCCCAGCCCCAACAACTCCTATTTTCAACATGTTTTTTTTATTTTAAAATTAACAGCATTAACAAAACAAGAAACGCCTTATTCAATAACTTTTCAACATAAAAAAAAGCCATTAATCTTTCGACCAATGGCTTTTGCTGATATAGTTTTAAATTTATTTATTTACCGCGTCTACGATTGCTTTAAACGCTTCTGGATGATTCATTGCTAAATCTGCTAAAACCTTACGGTTAAGTTCGATTCCACTTTTGTGAACACCTCCCATAAATTTAGAATAACTCATTCCGTATTGACGAACACCCGCATTGATACGTGTAATCCATAAAGAACGGAAATTTCTTTTCTTTTGTTTACGACCTGAATAAGCGTAAACTAACCCTTTTTCGACAGCATTTTTAGCAACTGTCCAAACATTTTTTCTTCTTCCAAAGTAACCTTTGGCTAGTTTCATCAAGTTCTTTCTTCTAGCTCTTGACGCAACGTGATTTACTGATCTTGGCATATTTTTAAGTTTTTTAATAAGGAGTGCGGCATTGTTTCAGCGGACTTGTGTACTCGTTATTTGGTTAACAATTTATTAAACCGCAAAGCGGACTACTTCATACAAAGTTGTAATTTGATATTTGATAAATCAGCATCGTGTACTAATCCTGCATGTGTCAAATTACGTTTACGTTTAGTAGCCTTTTTTGTCAAAATGTGGCTTTTGAAAGCGTGCTTACGCTTGATTTTCCCACTTCCAGTGATTGTGAATCGCTTCTTAGCACTAGATTTTGTTTTCATTTTTGGCATTGTACTTCTTTTTTTAGAGTTAAACTTCTATATCAGCATCTTTTAAGTTGAGAACTGAGAG
>CAZDKE010000064.1:0-16651 GCA_964506255.1 uncultured Lishizhenia sp.
ACGAAAGTGTGGAAATTGCCAAGCTCTCGTTGTGGTTGCGCACGGCTCAGAAAGGCAGAAAACTGAACTCTTTGAACAACAACATAAAATGCGGTAACTCCTTGATTGACGACCCAGAAGTGGCGGGAGATAAAGCCTTTTCGTGGGAAAAAGAATTTCCAGAAGTGTTTGCACGTGGCGGTTTTGATGTGGTGATTGGGAATCCGCCTTATGGGGCAAAACTTGACTCAAAAGATTGGTTAAAAATCAAATATTCAGAAACAAGTTTTGGAAATATAGATTCCTATAAATATTTTGTCCAATTAGGAATTGCTTGTGTTAAGAATAACGGAGCATTAAGTTATATTATGCCTGATTCTTACTTAGAGAAAGAGTATTTTAAAGATCTGAGAATATTCGTTTGTAACAACTTTGAAAAAATAAGAAATTTAAAGTTAGGTGATGACATTTTTGAAGAAGTTAACTTGCCAACAGCAATAATTATTCTTCATAATAAAGGAAAAGCAGCCGAAATATTTGAATATTCTGATTTATCAAGTAATTCTAAACAAGAAACGAAGCAATTACTTTTTGATAACCCGAAATTTAATAATCTTTTACCAGAAGTTGAGAAAACATTTATTGTTATTGAGAGCATAATAAAAAGTAAAAATACAAAGCCTCTGATTGAAGTTTATGACCAAGTAATGGGTGTAAAAGTATATCAAGTAGGAAAAGGCATTCCTAAACAAACAAATTATGAAATAGAAAATAATATTTTTATTTCAAATATACAAGATAATCATTTTTCATATCATTTTGTTTCTCAAGGTATTAATCGATATAAATATGAAAGTCAAAATGAATTTATTTCTTATGGTGAATGGTTAGCAGAACCAAGAAAACCAATGTATTTTGATAATCCAAAAGTTGTGATAAGAGAAATTGTAAATCCAAGAATTTATGCAACATATTTAGAGGAAAAATGCGTTGTTAAAAATATTGCAGCTGTTGTCATTCAGAAACATAGTGATTTTCCTTTGAAGTACTTTCTAGGAATAATCAATTCGAAGTTAATGTCATTTTATGTTAATGAACAATCACCAAAAAGTCAAAACAAAAGTTATCCAAGTTTTAATTCTAGATTACTTAAAAATATTCCAATCGCTTGTTGTACAATGGAACAGAAGGACAATTTCGAATTAAAAGTTGATTTGATTTTAAAGAATGAAAAAGACTTCCAAACCCAAACACAAAAACTTTCCACTTACATCTGTTCTCAATACCATCTCGAAAAACTTTCGGGCAAACTCTCCTCTTGGTATGAATTAGATTTTTCCGACTTCATCAAGGAGTTGAACAAAGCCATCAAAGCAGCAAAAGGCACGCCTTTAACCAAAAAAGACGAGTTTGAGTGGATGGAATTATTTGAAGAAAACAAGCAAAAAGCGCTTGGCCTGAAAGCAGAAATCGACAAAACAGATAAAGAAATCGACCAGATGGTGTATGAATTGTATGGTTTGACGGAGGAGGAGATAAAGATTGTGGAGGGTGTCTAAACGGTGATTTTTATGATTAAATGATTAATGAAATCAGAATGTGTTAAAAGATTAGGAAAATCAAGCTCATCAAAATGTCTGAACGGTGATTTTTTTGATTCATTGATTAATATGAACAGGGTTTACTTTTAAAATCATTTAAATCAAACAAATCAGAAAAATCAAAGTGCTGACTGATTGGGGAGCAATAGCAAAAAAATCAAAATGTCTGAACCGTGATTTTTATGATTCAATGATTAATGAGAACTGGTTTTACTTTTAAATCATTAAAATCAAACAAATCAGAAAAATCAAAGTGCTGACTAATTGGGGAGAAATAGCAAAAAAATCAAAATGTCTGAACCGTGATTTTTATGATTCAATGATTAATAAGGATCAAGGTTTACTTTTAAAATCATTTAAATCAAACAAATCAGAAAAATCAAAGTGCTGACTGATTGGGGAGAAATATCAAGCTCATCAAAACAATCTTAGGAATCAAAGTTTAGACAATTTTTAAGTGAATTTTATAAAAAAAAGTGAATTAAAGGAATTTGAAAACCTATTTTTCACTAATTTAATACTTATGATTAACCAACAATACAAATATTCTGATTTAACTTCAAAAGTGATTGGTTGCGCTATGAAAGTGCATTCCGCTTTAGGAAATGGTTTCCAAGAGGTAATTTATCAGCGTGCTTTAGCAATTGAATTTAACATAGCTGAAATCCCATTTTCGCGTGAGTTTGAAATGCCCATTTATTATCACAATCTGCATATTGGAACACGACGAGTTGATTTTTTGGTTGCTGATGTTTTGTCAGTTGAGCTAAAAGCTATTACAAAATTAGAAGACGTGCATTTTGCGCAAGCGATAAACTATTTAGAAGCTTACAATTTAGAAGTTGGTCTTCTAATAAATTTTGGTGAACGTAGCTTAAATTTTAAACGATTACAGAATAAAAAATATAAAAATCAATAACACCCAGAAAATCATTGCCTTATCTCGTCACTTCAAAAACAAACAAAGCATGCGTAAGAAGATTGTAGAATTTGATGCGAAAGATGTTTTGGGTGAGTTGAAAGAATGATTGTTTTTACTAAGTGATTTTTCATTTGTTAAACTGAACGCTACTAAACCCAAAATCCCACGCCCCCGATTGCAACGGCATCCTCCGACATGACAGTCTGAGAGCGGAGAATCAGAGCGGATAATCAGAGTGAGAATGGTTAAGAGTGCGAGAATGTCGGAGATACAGTGGAAAGCGGGATTAGGCGCCAAAAAACAAACAAAGAATGAACAGAAAATTTGCGTTTGATGAAAAAGATGTTTTGAATGGATTGAAAAGTTAAATTGAATGAATTTTTTATATCACCACTCTCAATCCGTGGCGGAAACATTCCCTCACTTGTCTTAATATCCTAATGTCTTAAAATCCTAAAGTCCTCTAAAAAACAATTACCAAAAACTCGTTGATAAGTTCCTTAAGGATTTTTGAAATTTGACAAGAACAAGCACTAATTTTATAGCTCAATTTTAGTTATGGGAAAAATCATTGCGATTGCCAATCAAAAAGGCGGTGTAGGAAAAACAACAACTGCGATAAATCTTGGCGGATGTTTAGGTGTTTTGGAATACAAAACCTTGATTGTCGATGCTGATCCGCAAGCAAATTCAACGTCTGGAAATGGATTCGACCCGAAAAATTCACGCAATATCTATGATTGCTTGGTGAATGGTGTGCATCCAAAAGATTTGATTCTCAACACATCAAATCCAAATTTAGACATTCTACCTTCTCACATGGACTTGGTTGGCGCTGAAATCGAAATGATTAACATGCCTAATCGCGAGTACTTGTTGAAAAAAGCATTGGAGAAAGTTAAGGATGAATACGATTTCATATTAATCGACTGTTCGCCTTCTCTTGGATTGATAACTGTCAATTCAATTGTTGCTGCTAACTCTGTGATGATTCCTGTTCAAAGTGAATATTTTGCCTTAGAAGGTTTGACGAAATTGTTAAATACAATTAAAATAATCCAAGGTCGCTTAAATCCAGAATTGGAAATCGAAGGGATTTTGTTGACAATGTACGACACGCGTTTAAGAATGGCGAATCAAGTAGTGGACGAAGTAAAAACACATTTTCAAGAATTGGTTTTTGATACAGTCATCCACAGAAATACAACTATCACAGAAGCATCGAGTTATGGAAAAACGGTTATAATGTATGATGCCGCTTCCAAAGGTTCCACCAATTATCTTAACTTTGCGCGCGAAATCTTGCAAAAAAATAATTTGACTAAGATTGGCAACGACGACAAAAAAATTGAGATAGACCATGAGCTCTAATGCAAAAAAGCAACCAGCACTCGGAAGAGGATTAGGTGCATTACTTCAAAATTCAGATACTGACATAACGACTTCAGGAACAGCAATCGCTGGCTCTGTTTCTTTGTTACCTATTGAAGCAATTGAAGCAAATCCGTTCAATCCGAGAACTAATTTCGAGAAAGAAGCATTGGATGATTTATGTCGCTCCATTCAGGTTCATGGAATAATTCAGCCTTTAACTGTTCGTAAATTAGGCCGAGATAAATACCAATTAATTTCAGGTGAAAGACGTTTTCGTGCTTCGCAATTGGCTGGTTTAACTGAAGTGCCAGCTTACATCCGAATTGCAAACGATCAAACAATGCTTGAAATGGCATTGGTGGAAAATATACAACGAGAAGATTTAAATGCAATCGAAGTTGCAATATCTTACCAACGTTTGATTGAAGAATGTAAACTAACACAAGAACAATTGAGCGAGAAAATTGCAAAATCTCGTTCCAATATTGCTAATTACTTACGCTTATTGAAACTGCCTGTTGAGATTCAAGCTGGTGTTCGTGACAACCTAATTTCAATGGGACACGCACGTGCTTTAGTTACTATTCCCGATGAAGCTGAACAAATTAGACGTTTCAATTTAATCATCTCTGAAAATTTGTCTGTTCGAGATATTGAAAATTTATCTAAAAACGGAACAAAAACAGTAACAACCGCAAGCTCGCCAAAACCGAGTTCTAAACCTTTAAATCCTTCGCAGGAAGCAATAAAAAACTTCATTGCTGATCGTTTTTCAACGAAAGTCAGCATCGAAAAAGCAGCGAAAGGAAATGGGAAATTAGTATTGCATTTCAATTCTGAAAGTGATTTAAACCGATTGATTGAGTTATTGAAAAATTCATGAATCGAATTTTAATAATTTTATTACTTTTTATTTCTTATTCGTCTTATTCTCAAGACACTATTCCCGATAGCCTAAAGCATCCGTATAAAAAAGCAATGCTTTATTCTGCTATCCTTCCAGGCGCTGGGCAAGTTTACAATTCTATTAATTCTGATTTGCGACCAAAGAAAGCGTATTGGAAAGTTCCTTTAATATACACCGCCTTGGGAACCGCAGGTTATTTTCTTGTTTCCAATCAATTGACCCAAAAATCCTTAAAAACGGAATACACTAGACGTATGGAAAATTCATTGGATTTAAACCCCACATGGGAACCTTATGATGACCAAGGAGTGTTGTTTCTTTATCGACAATATTTAGACTGGCGCGATTTATCCATTCTTGGACTTGCTGCTGTTTATTTTATTCAAATTGCAGATGCCGCTGTTGAAGCACATTTCTTACACTTTGATGTCAGTGAAAACCTAACAATGAAATTTGAACCGACGTTAATGAATTATAAAAGTCCGGGAATAAGTCTTAAAATGTCCTTCCGTTAACTTGAAAATCTTATTTTTGCTTGCATGAAAATCGCTCTTATCGGTTATGGGAAAATGGGAAAGGCAATAGAATCTATAGCTTTAGAACGAGGGCATGAAATTGTCGCTGTTTTCAATAGTGAAAATCCTTTCAAAAACAATGCAACTACATTAAGTAAAATCGAATCAGCTGATGTTGCAATCGAGTTTACTCAACCTTCTCTTGCAATTGCCCATATTTTAACCGCACTTGAAATGAATCTTCCAATCGTTGTCGGAACTACCGCTTGGCAAAAAGAAGGTTTACAGTTAGTTAGCGAAAAAGTAAAGGCAAATAACGGAAGCTTATTACACGCAAGTAATTTCAGTGTGGGAGTAAATATTTTATTTGCATTGAATAAAAAATTAGCCTCCTTAATGGAAAATCAATCGGATTACTCGGTTGAAATAACTGAGATTCATCATATCCAAAAACTTGATGCTCCAAGCGGTACAGCTGTTAGTTTGGCTCAAGATATCATCGCAAATAATTCGCACTATTCTCAATGGGAATTAAATGAAAATCAAACCATTGACGAACAAACAATTCCAATAACCGCACTTCGCGAACCAGAAGTTCCAGGGACACATTTCGTTCGTTATAATTCTGAAATAGATACAATTACACTTGCACATCACGCTCATAATCGCAAAGGTTTTGCCTTAGGTTCAGTGATTGCTGCAGAATTTTTAAAAGACAAAAAAGGACTATTTAAGATGTCCGATGTATTAAACCTATAAATTATGAGCTTCTTTTATTTTTACCTATTAATTCTTGTTCATCCTTATCTTTCACTTTGGTGGTTGAGTTTTCCTAAAGCAGGAAGAAAAAGTTGGGAAGCATTAATTCCAGGATATAATTACTTTGTAATGTTCAAAATCACTTGTGATAAACCTTTTTGGTCGCTTTTGATGTTATTTCCTGGTGTGCATCTAATTATGTTGGCAACAGCTAACGTTAGTTATTTAAGACGTTTTGGTTATTATTCTTTTACAGATACTTTACAAGGAATACTTTTTCCTTATTTATTAATGTACAAAGTAACACAAGAACAAGCTGTTTTTGGTGCTGAAACGAATTGGTCAAACTCAAGAGAAATTGAAATTCGCAAATGGGGCGATCACATTGTTCTGTTTCTTTGTTTACCTGTGATTGGACACGCGATTGCATTGGCAATTGGTGCTGTTACAAGAGAACAACCGGGAGTGAAATCACGCGTGAAAGAATGGGGAGATTCCATCTTATTTGCATTAGTTGCTGCGAGTATCATTCGTACGTATGTTTTTGAACCTTTTCAAATTCCAACAGGTTCGATGGAAAAAACATTATTAGTAGGTGATTTCTTGTTTGTGAATAAATTGGCTTATGGTCCAAAAGTTCCGGTGACACCTCTCTCCTACCCGCTTGTTCACAATACTATTCCTTGGGTGAATATCAAATCCTACACAACATTGGAAAGTGGCAGTTACACGCGTTTACCTGGATTTGGAACTATAAAAAATGATGATGTAGTTGTTTTTAATTATCCTTCCGGTGACACAGCTGTTTATGATCCAAGAATGCCTGATGGTTTAATGGGTCACGATTATCACGGAATTTTGAACAATGAAGCTCAATATTTATTCGTAAAACAATTTGAAGAAGTTGCTAATACCATGGCAAGACAAATATCTGATAGTATTAAAAAAAGTAACCCTGGTATCAACTACTATGAAGATAAATTATTTTTACATTCCAAGGATATAGCATTTGCTCAGATTCTTAAAAAAAATGGAAAAATATTTATTGAAAGCATTGAAAAATGGAAACAATTAGCAAGAGAGAAATTAGCGAGAGGTGAATTCCCAGGTGAGCCCAACGGAATGAAACATGGAGGCTTAATCTATCGTCCTGTCGATAAGCGCGAAAATTACATTAAACGTTGTGTTGGTATTCCTGGAGATAGACTTAAAATTGTGAATTCTATACTTTATGTAAACGGTAAAAAAGCTAAAGTCTCTCCAGAACAATGTTTAAAATATAAAATTGAGAAGGCAAAAGTTACTTTCCCAAATCAAGAAGAAATGTTCAGTCGATACAATTTAGAGAATGACCCAACTGGAGCAAGAATCGATTTTGACGCAAATGACGAAACTTTTTACTTCCTAAATTTAACGATAAAAGAAAAAACTAAAATTGAAAATGATTTCAAAATTAAACTAGAGGTTGATGTTATTCCATTGTACAGTAAATCAAAAAATTACAAGCCTACTACTGGAGAATTAATTAGTAATATTTCAACATTTCCGAAGGATTTCTATGTTAATAATAACGTTACTAATTTCGAAGAATTCCAAGTACCTTTTAAAGGAAAAGTGGTTGATTTCAAAAAGGAGAACATTGCTTATTACCGAAGAATTATCACTGCTTATGAAGGTCACAAGTTAGAAGAGAAAAAAGATGGTATTTACATTGACGGTAAGAAAACAACGACTTACAAAATCCAAATGAATTACTATTGGTTGATGGGAGATAATCGCTACAACTCAGCAGATTCAAGAATTTGGGGTTTTGTTCCTGAAGATCACGTTGTTGGTCGTGCTTCTTTGGTTTGGTTTTCGAAAAGCGCTTATATGGGTATTCGTTGGGAACGTTTATTCAAGCTTATAAAGTAATGACGGTTTTTCCAATTGCTTATTTTCCTTCCATTTTATATTGTAAAGAATGGTTTCAAAGTGAAAATAGTCTTTTGGAAATACACGAAAATTTTCCGAAACAAACGATTCGCAACCGCTGTGAGATTCTAACTGGTAATGGTGTTTTACGATTGAGTGTTCCTGTGGTACATCAAAGTGGAGTGAAAATTCCAACACACGATGTAAAAATCATTCAAACAGGCTCTTGGAAAACAGACCATTGGCGCGCAATTGAAAGTGCCTATTCCTACGCACCTTACTTCGAGGATTATGCACAAGACATTCAAAACATCATCTTTGAAAGTACTGGTTTACTACTCGAAACAAACTTAAAATGTTTGGAATTAATTTCAACAATATTGGATAAACCATTCGATTTTGAAACCACTTCGGAATACTTATTTGAAGTGGATAAAGATTTCAGAACTACTGATTTTTCATCCAAAGAAAACTGGAATTTACCAAACTATCAACAGGTGTTTTCTTACCACAAACCTTTCACACCGAATTTATCAATTATCGACTTAATTTTTAACGAAGGACCGTTTTGTCGGAAATGGATTTTGTGAAGAAACTTAATCCTTCTTTTTCTTCTTAATTTGATAAGTATAACTCAAATTGAAAATATGGCGATTCAATGGAGTTGCCAACTGGATTCGTTGGTCGAAAATATAGCCAAATTCAACTTTATGTGGACCTTTTAAATCCAATGCAAAGGACGCTGAACAACGAATTTTAGTAAAGCGATTTCCCAATTCATAATTACTTGGGTCATAGAAAAACTCTGCGCTAATCTGTGGAGTTAGCGGAAAATTATTGATATCATAAGAAATGCTCGGTTTAATTCTGAACGATTCATCAAATTCTGGCTCATAAGTCCCAACAAGTAATTGCGAAAATGAATATTGATAGCGCAAACGCAAACCTAAATCCAGTCTTTTTTTCGTTTTAGAAAATTGTAAGTTAAAATTCAACCGATGATTTGAAGAATAGTTTGAATTATCTTGTCTATCTGAAATATAGCGGTAATCTATGGAAGGTTTAAGCCATTTTTTGAATTTGTATTTGATGGAAGCTTGCCCAAAAGTTGTTTGCAAATTATAATTTCCAAAGCGATTATTCCAATCGATAGCGTACTCAAATCTGTCATTCAATTTTCCAATAACTCCGGTTTCTGCCCAAACTTGAAAGTAATTCTGTTGGCTTGAAACAAAATTAATGGATAAACTAAACAGTAAAAAAACACAAAAACGAATCATTACAACTGTTTTTTGATGACAATTGTATCTAAATCAATCACTTGATTGCGTTCAGTTATTTCAAATGGAACCAAAATTTCTTTTTTACCACTCGCACAAGAACTGCAATCTTCGTAAACATATAAAGTGTATTTTCCTTTTTGTAAATAATTGAAAACAAAACTACCATCATAGCTTGTTTTTATATCGTCATCGTAAAAAGTATCGTCTTGGCCATAAATTAAATAAACATCTTGGTCAGCAGCTTCATATTTTCCACCAGAAATTGGATTACCAATACTGTTGTATAACTGTTCCATAACAACACCTTTTATAGTTGCTGAACCTCCTTTTCCCTCTACTTTTGAGCAAGAATATAAAAAAGTTGTGGCAATAACTAAACTTAATAAATACTTCATTTTCATTCGTTTTTTAATCTTTAACTTGTCCCAAAAATACAACATAACGATTGAATGAATTAACTTTAACACCAAATTCATTAATATTACGTTAATATATATAGAAATACACAAACAAATGAGATTCTTTTTTTTCCTAATACTTTCGAGTTTCTTGTCCTTTCAAGTTAAAAGTCAAATTTTTATTAATGAATATTCGTGTTCCAATATTTCTACCATTTCCGATGGCAACGGCGATTACGAGGATTGGATTGAACTATATAATCCTGCGGCTACACCAATAGATATTACAGGATGGTACCTTTCAGATAAACCAAACAACCTTACAAAATGGCAAATTCCACCAAGTTCTATAACAGCATTTGGATTCAAGATGGTTTTTTGTTCGAAGAGAAACACAATAAATAACAATCAATTACACACTAATTTCAATATTTCACAAACTGAAAACGATTGGATTATTTTAAGTAATCCTTCTGGAATCGTTGTTGACTCTTTCAAAATAAAGCATTTAACAAAAGCAAATCATTCAATCGGTCGTAGTACAAATGGAGCTCCTGATTTTAAACTTTTTTCTACACCAACTCCTAATGCTCAAAATACAGGAGCAATCAATTTTTACACTCCAAAACCTACTTTTAGTGTGCAAGCAGGATATTATCCAAGTGCTCAAACTGTTTCAATTAGTTGCATCGACCCAACTGCGACAATTCGCTACACTTTAGACGGAAGCGACCCAACCACAAGTTCAACTTTGTACACAACACCAATAAATATTACTTCCACAATAGTTCTTCGAGCAGTTGCGTTTAGTTCTAGTTTACCATCATTCATTGAAACAAACACTTATTTTATTAATGTAAGCCACAGCATACCTATTGTTTCTGTTTGCAGCGAAGGAGTTTATGATTTAGTTGCAAATGGAAATCAATTTGAGCCCGTTGGTGCTTTTGAGTTATTCGAAGACGATGGTTCTTTTATTGATGAAGGGCAAGGCGATTTCAATAAACACGGCAATGATTCTTGGTCCTATCCACAGCGTGGTTTTGACTTTATTATGCGCGATCAATACGGCTATAACAAGGATTTAAACCATCAAATTTTCCCAGAAAAGTCTAGAGATAATTTCCAACGTGTTATTTTAAAACCTGCGGCTAGTGATAATTATTCATTTGAAAATGGAGCACATATTCGCGATGCTTTTATTCATACTTTATCCGATAGAGCACAAATGAAATTGGATGAACGCACGAACCGACCTTGTGTTGTTTATTTAAATGGACAATATTGGGGAGTTTATGAAATTCGCGAGAAAGCTGATGACCACGATTACACCGATTATTACTACGACCAAGATAAATTCAATATTCAATACCTAAAAACGTGGGGAAATACTTGGGCAGACTATGGTGGTAATCAAGCAATTACAGATTGGAATTCGTTAAAAAACTACATAGCGACCAATAATATGGCAAATGCTACTAATTTCGCTTATGTTGATGGAGAGCTGAATTGGGAGTCTTTGTGCGATTATTTTATGTTCAATTCGTATGTTGTGAATCAAGACTGGCTGAATTGGAATACCGCTTGGTGGAGAGGAAGAGATCCTTTAGGAGATAAGAAAAAATGGCGTTATGCATTGTGGGATATGGATGCGACCTTTGGACATTACATCAATTACACTGGAATTCCAGATACTGGTCCGAATGCTGATCCGTGCAATGCTGAAAACCTCCCAGATCCAGGAAGTCAAGGTCACACCGAAATTATTTCCAAGTTAATCAATGAAAATCCTACCGTAAAACAATATTATGTAGCTAGATATATTGACCTTGCAAATACTTATTTTTCTTGTACTTATATGACCGCTCTTTTGGATAGTATGGTAAATGAAATCGCTCCTGAAATGCAAGGACAATGTACAAAATGGGGAGGAACGTATGCTGGATGGCAAAACAATGTGCAACAATTGCGTGATTTTATTAATGATAGATGTGCAGCATTGGAATCAGGTTTAGAAGATTGCTATCAAGTTGTAGGTCCTTATCCTACTTCCTTTGATGTTTCGCCTGCTTTATCTGGAAAAATAAAGGTAAATTCAATCTATCCTCCAAATTATCCTTGGTCTACAACTTATTATGGAGGTATTCAAACAAATATTGTAGCCCAAGCTAATCCTGGATTTATTTTTGACCATTGGGAATACACCACAGGACCACTAACTGGACCAATTACGCAAGCAAGTAACAGCATAAATATTTCTGGAGCTGAAAATATTGTTGCCTTTTTCGTTCCAATTGATCCAAATGCAGATACTGACGGTGATTTTCTTACAGATGGAAGCGAAATTGCGAATGGTTCTGATCCGCTTGACCCTTGCGATCCAAATCCTTCAACACCAATTTGTGACCAAGACAATGATGGATTAACAAACGAAGAAGAAATAACTGCTGGTACCAATCCAACAAATCCTGATTCTGATGGTGATGGAGTAAACGATGGAACAGAAATCACGAACTCTTCCGACCCTTTAAATCCTTGTAGTCCAGCAATTAATAACGTGGCTTGTGATACTGATAGTGATGGTTTAACTAACACAGAAGAAACAACTTTAGGAACAGACCCAAGCAACCCTGATACTGACGGAGATGGAGTTAATGATGGCACTGAAAACACCTCCGGTTCAGATCCCTTAGACCCTTGTGACCCAAATCCAAATGCGACAGCTTGTTCTTTAGACAGCGATAACGATGGATTAACAAATAATGAAGAAAGTTCATTAGGAACCGACCCAAATAATCCAGATACAGATGGTGATGGAATTAATGATGGATTAGAAGTTGATAATGGAACAAACCCCTTAGACCCTTGTGATCCAAACAATGATTCGCTTGATTGTCAAGAAGGAATTCATATTCCAAACGCGTTCTCTCCGAATCAAACAGGTAGTGGAGACAATGAAGTTTTCCAAATTTATGTTGGGAAAGATATTCAATCAATTAATTTTAGGATTTTTGACCGTTGGGGGAATTTAATGTTTGAATCGAAAGACAAAAAATTCAAATGGGACGGAACATTTAAAGGAAAAATGTGCAATTCTGGTATTTATGCTTATGCTGTTGAGGTTATTTACCTAGATAATAAGCAAGAAACAATAAGTGGTAACATAACTTTGATTCGCTAATGAAAAAGGTATTTGTTTTTATCGGCTTACTAATTTCAGGAATTGCAACTGCTCAAGATTATCATTTTTCACAAATAGATAAAATGATGCCTTTGATAAACCCTGCTACAACCTCAAACTTTGATGGATTTGAGAAATTTAGTGCCTTACACCGTAGTCAATGGCTTGGCTCAGGGACAAAATTCCATACAACAAATGCCTTAGCAGAATTGACTCTAGGAAAAAAACGAGGTCGCGATAAAGCATATTTAGGGGTTGGTGTGTTTTTCAATAATGATTTTGGAGGTGATTCGAAAATGACTAGCAACGGTGGTGGTTTTACAGCAAGTGGAAATGTGACCTTAGCTGATGGACATTGGTTATCTGCTGGTATTCAAACTGCTTTTATTAGTAGGACTGCGGACTTTTCGAGGTTGTACTATTACAACCAATTTAATGGTTCTGGTTTCGATAATAGCATTCCGTCGGGTGAATTAAATGAATTTACTTCCTTTGGTTACGTCGATGCTTCAGCAGGGATTTCTTATCGTTTCAATAAAAAGAGAAATAGAAAATATAAATCCAAAAACAATGGCTTTCAATTGGGATTCTCTATGAGTCATTTGACACAACCAGATCTGAAATACAATGTTTTAATCGAAGATAAGTTATATCGCAAAATTTGCATTCACACCAATTTTACGGTAGGAATCAACTCTGTTTCTGGACTACAGTTTACAGCTGCGCAATTTTTTCAAGGTCCACATACTGAAACGAATTTTGGGATTTTCTATGAGTTACGATTAAAAGATGTTTCTACTTTAATGAGTGTCTCAAGAGAAAGAAATTTGTACATAGGATCTTATTTCCGTTTGCCTAATTCTTTTGCACCTTATGTCGGAATTGATTTTGGCGACTTTTCTTTTGGCGTTTCATACGATAAAACTGCTGGTTTAGCGGGCACTGCATTCAAGCATTCCGTGGAACTTAACCTTAGTTATATGGTTACCAATAAATCGATTTTTAAAGGAAGATAATTAGCTTTACTATAATTCATAAGTTGACAAATAAAATGAGACTAATTACATTTACTGTGATTTAAATTCATCATCACCAAATAAATTTGATATTAAACATATTTCAGATTTACATCACCTTCGTTCTTTCTTTTCTTTGAAGGATAAAAAGTTAGGACAAAAAAAAAGGACACCGAAGCGTCCTTTTATATTTTCAATGCTAAAATTATTTAGCAAAATGTTTTTTCTCACGAATACGAGCAGATTTACCAGTTCTTTCACGGAAGTAGAAAATACGAGCTCTACGAACAGCACCATGTTTAACGATAGTAATTTTATCAATAAAAGGTGAAGTTACAGGGAAGATACGCTCTACGCCGATATTACCTGACATTTTACGAACTGTAAAAGTTTCTGTGTTACCAACACCTCTACGTTGTAAAACAACACCTTGAAATTGCTGAATACGTTCTTTTGTTCCCTCTACAATTTTGTAAGAAACTATAATTGTGTCACCAGCTCCAAAAGTTGGTAATTCTTTCGCTTCAAGAAGATCTTTCTGAATTTGTCTAATTAAGTCCATGTTGTTATTTTAAGCCGACTCTCTTTGAATCGGGGTGCAATATTACGAATAAATTCTAAAACTGTGATAATTTTCAGAAAAAATAGTTCATTTTTTTCTCTTTTAAAGAATTAGTTATCTTATAGTTTAAAATGAGTTGAAAATTAATCTATTAGAAAACCAATTGACAACAAAATAATAAGAATCAAAGCGTAAATTACAATTAATTGTTTATTAATCTTTTTGTTTTGAACAGGATCATAAACTGGAACTTCTATTTCTTTATTGGGTTTCTGTGAATTTGCTGTATTTGATTTCTTTTGGATATAGGATTCCCATCTAAATAAATGATGTTGACCAAGTACCACTTTATCTCCAACCGATAGCATTGTGAACCCTTCTAATAATCGGCCATTGACATAAGTTCCGTTTTTAGTGTTCAAATCAGTTATGAAAACATTCCCGTCAGGATCAGAGAATAATTCCAAATGATAAGCATCAATTCCACTATTTTCAATAACTAATTGATTGTCAATAGCGCTTCCAATACGAATGTGTATTTTATCCATTTAGGGTTTAAAATTAATAAAAATTACTTTTCATATTCTTCAACAGTTCGTTGCAACATTTGATAGATTTCAGCAGGTGAAATAACTTCAGATCTGCGCACAGAAACAGTTCCAATCGTATTTTCAACAGCACGAAGTCTTGAGAAATCGCGAACTCTTACTTTTTTTGAATAAACACGCTTTTTCTCTACATTAAAAGCTACTATTTTCATAGTAACCACAGGGCGTACACTTGTCACAGTCGTACCGAAAAAAGAAGTTCCAACTCCTCCTCTAGCACTGTAGTTTATTCTAACACGAACATAGTAATCTTTTTCCTCTGCTAAAATTGCTTTCTTCAATCTATTTCTTGGCATTCCTTCTAAACTAGTTGAAGAACCAAAACTTTTAATATCCTGACCTTTTCTGTTTTTCTTGTAAAAAATGGCTGCATTTGCCGATAATTGTTTAGCAACAGTTTTAGTAACTACATTGTGAATTGAATCTATCAAATTATTAGGGAAAGTTCTCAGCATATTGAATCTATCAGGAGTTGTTTCTCCTCCTACTCTAACTCTAACTTCATTCACTAAATCTTGATCTATGATGAATCGTATTTTATAAATACCTGCTGTATTTTGGGCTAACAAATTAATTGGAATAAATAATCCAAGAATTAAATAACAAAAAACTTTTCTCATTTCCTTTTGAATTTTGATGCTAAATTAAGACAAAACTATATGCAATCAACCTTTTCTAAATTTGCTTTAACATAAAATACAAAAACCGTAGAAATTACTCCTACGGTTTCAAAATAAGTGATTTTTAGAGATTAAGCTTTATTGCCAAATTGACTAATAATTAATTGTGCCAATTCTTCTCCAATTCTATCTTGAGCTTCACTTGTTGCTGCACCGATATGAGGCGTACAAGCGATTTTTGGATGAGATAATAATTCTTTTTTTGGATTTGGTTCATTTTCAAAAACATCCAATGCAATTCCTGCAACTGTTCCGTTATCTAAAGCTGAAATTAAATCCGTTTCGTCAATCACTCCACCTCTGGCTGCATTTGCGATTCGAACACCTTTTTTCATTAATGCAAATTCTGAAGCAGTAAGCACAGCACTTCCATCAGCTTGTTTTGGAACGTGAATAGAAATATAATCCATCTGTCCAAGAACACTTTTCAAATCAGTTACCGTTTTAATTGAGACAACAACATCGTTTCCTCCAACAGGAACTTTAATTTCTGCAATATATTCATTTTGATCAATTGCAATCACGTTCATTCCCACACCTAAAGCGTAAGAAGCTAAACTTTGACCAATTCGACCGAAACCAATGATTCCAATCGTTTTCCCTCTCAATTCAACACCTTTCGCGTAGTTTTTCTTCAACGTTGAGAAATCACCGTTTTCCATATTCTTGTAAGAATCATTTAAAAAACGAGACAAAGAAAATAAATGACCCATCACTAATTCTGCCACTGATTGCGAAGAAGATGCTGGTGTATTGATTACAGTCAAGCCTTTTTCACGGGCGTAAGCAACATCAATATTATCCATTCCAACTCCTCCTCTTCCTATCAATTTCAAGTTTGGACAAGCATCAATAACTTCTTTACGAACAGTTGTTGCACTACGAACCAATATCATTTCTATACCTTGTTCGTTTACAGCATTTGCCAATTCTTCTTGAGCTACTTTTTCTG
>CAZDKE010000065.1:0-16170 GCA_964506255.1 uncultured Lishizhenia sp.
GGTGGGAATACCTCGTCCATTATCTTTAACTGTAATGGAATTATCTTGATTAATAGTAACCTCTATCTCTGTGCAATATCCGGCAAGTGCCTCATCAATAGAGTTATCCACAACCTCATAAACAAGGTGATGTAAACCTTTGATTCCTGTGTCTCCGATATACATCGCAGGGCGCTTACGTACCGCCTCAAGACCTTCTAATACTTGTATATTATCCGCAGAATAATTGTCTCTTCTTTCTTCTTCAGCCATATTATTTTTGTTATGATTCAATTCATTTTGAAGCGAACAAAAATACAAAACTAAAGCTGATTTAATGGAGCATTTAAAGCGCTGAACAGCCTAACTTATCAACAATATTTCAACGATTTTATGAGTTTTGAATACAACAGAAAATTACTTCTCAATCCATTCAATTATAGAAGCATCATCTGGTTGAACTCTTGGCGAAACAACTCTAACTAAATGACCATTTTCATCTAAAAGATACTTTTGGAAATTCCATTCCACTTTGCTGTCTTCCAATCCGTTTTTACTTTTTTCAGTCAAAAACTTATACACTGGGTGCATGTCGTTTCCTTTTACAGAGATTTTAGACATCATTGGGAAAGTAACACCATAATTTTTTTGACAGAAAGTTGCAATTTCTTGATCTGAACCAGGTTCTTGAGACATAAAATCATTTGCTGGAAAACCAATAATTAGAAAGTTTTTGCTTTTATACTTTTTATAGATAGCTTCCAACTTTTCGTATTGAGGAGTTAACCCGCATTTAGAAGCAGTGTTTACCACCATTATTTTTTTTCCTTTCAAAGAACTAAAATCAAATTTTTTTCCTTCGATATCTTCCACTTTGAATTGGTGAATGGATTCTTTACTCGATGTTGAAGAACTCAAAACCATTGCTAAACTTAAAATTCCGATGCTCATTGCTGCTATTAATTTCATTTGTAACTTTTTTATTTAAACAATATTAAACGAATATAGTTCATCTTTACTTTTTATTGGAACATTTTTTGAGAAAAATCGAATACGTAACTAATGAAACCGATAACACTGTTATTTTTAATTATAAACTTCGCATCGTTTGCTCAACTTAAATTAAGTGGTGAATGGCAAGGGATATTAGTTGAAAACAATCAAAATTGGAAAGATGGCAAACCAATTTACTTGACGATTTCTGTGATTAATGGTTTAATTGACGGGAAAATTCGTGAGGAAATTTATAATTCAGATAGCTTTTCGGTATTAAAAGTTTCTGGTAAAACAACTTTAACTAATTCAATTGAGCTTTCAGAAGATCGCGTTTTGAAACAAACAGAAAAGGTTACAAATCTTTGTTTGCGACATCTAAAATTGAGTTACAATGATGAAAGTGGCTATTTCGAAGGTGTTTTTGAAAGTAAAAAATGTCCATCTTCAACAGGTAAAATAATTCTTTACAAATCGAAGTTTGAATTTAATGATAAGAATGAATCATTGATGAATCATTCTTGGTTTTTGCGCTTCAATACCGATTTAGAGAATGGATTATCATCGCCAACTAAGCGTTTGGAAGAATTAAAAGAATTTAAATTTGAATCCGTTTATTTTGATTATGGTAAAGATGTCTTGAAGGAAGAATACAAGAATTACCTCCTAAAAATGATAAAAATGGTTAAAAGTCATTCTGATTTGAGAATAAAAATCACTGGTCATACCGATGCGGACGGTTCAGATAGTTACAATGATAAATTATCGAAAAGAAGATCTGAGGCAATTATTTTGTTTTTTGAAGCAAATGGTTTAAGACGAGATCGTATTGTCACTGATTATAAAGGAGAAAAAAAACCAGTCGATAGCAATAAAACGGAAGATGGAAAGCGAAAAAATCGCAGGGTAGATTTTGAGTTTATTTGATTGTTTTTATAAAAATGTTTTGTTGGAATATTTACAAAAGAAAACACTTAATAAATTATCAGATTCGTTCCGATTGGTCAAAATAGAAAAAAGTAGATAGAAAAGCAACAAATGGAGCACTTGCCCCACTGTCCATGAAGTCATAACCTACGAGACAAATAATTAGCGCTAATGAGTAGGAAAGTTTTTCGTGGTTTTTTGTTAGCAAAGCATTGTAGAATAAAAGAAAAACCCCTATAATGAGAACCAACAACCCTAAAAACCCATGCTTTAAAGTTGTTCTCAAGTATTGATTGTGCGGTGCTGTTTGTTCATTTGCATTACAGAAGTATTTTAACTCAATGTATTTTTTTACCAATTCATCTTTCCAGTCTCCAGTTCCAACTCCGAATATTGGATTTTTTTGAACGATTGCTAAACTACTTTTTAGGGCATTCACACGTAAATTTGAGGATGACATACATGAAATAGTATCAATTTTACTTGAAGTTGATTCAGATAATTCATTTTTACTTAAAGTTGAATCAGGTAATTCACGTTTTTGTTGGGTTGGCGCCAAAGTATTAAAGCGTCCATTTAGTGCAGGAAAGAACAATAAAAATAAAGTCAAAACAATCGAAATTGCAAAATACCAATGAGCGCGATTTTTTAAATTGAGCAGCAGAAAAATCCCAATAATTAGCAAAGAAGCTAAAATTATTAACCGACTTTGCATGAGAATAAGTCCAAAAATAAAATTAACGGCAATAAAACTTAAGCCAATAATTTTTAGCTTACTCATTGATTTTTCTCTGAAATTAAGTAATACAAAAACGAGAGAAATAAGCACAAAAAAGGATAGCGAATTTGTTTCTTGAACGAGGTTTACATAGAAAAAATGCCTTGGATTTCCAGTTGAGATAAATCGAAAAAGTGCTTGAAGAATGTAAAAATCTAGCTTGAAAAGTGTACCTAGAATTACAGCAAAGAGTATCCAGTTTTTTAAATTTTTTATTTTCCCCAAAGAGAAATTCAAAAAGATAAAAGGGAAGATAAAATAAGGTAAAAGCCTTGATAAATCTGCCAAACCTTCTTTTAAGTTATAAGTATTGAGCAAACCAAGAACTGCCAATGCAAAGGGCAAAGCAGCGAGCAAAGACAATTTCCAATTTGAAAATTCAAGCTTTGATTTTTGTAGCGCCAATGAAATTAAAATCACTAGTAAAAACAAACTTAAAATCATTGGAATCACTTCCATAAAAACCAATAAACTGGCTGTGAATAGCAACAAAAAATCAGGAAGTTGAACTGCTTGAAAGCGCTGTTTTAACATGTTACAAAAGTAGAAATTTGTATGGATTAGTTGTTTTTCAATAACCAAGGTAACTTGAGGAACTTCGTACTCCAGCCCCAAGTCACTAAAAACTGAACTAGCATGGATGTCATCGTAGCAAAAGCAGCGCCTTCAAAACCAAAAACTGGAATCCATAAGTAATTTAATAGAATGTTCAATAGTGAAACTAAAATTGTTATATACGCCAATTGTTTAGTTTTTTCAAGGTAGAAAAAGTAAACGCTGACCATTTTATACATTCCATTGAACGCAAAACCAAGCGAAATCCAAAGCACCAAGATCATTCCACTTGCAAAGGATTTCCCAATGAATTGATAGATTATTGGTGTAATTAACCACAATAGAAAAACGAGCAGTAAAATCCCAATAAAGTAAATATATGTGTATTTAACCAATTGTACCTTCCCTTGTTCACTCTCTGATTTTAACGTTTTATAAACCCAAGGAACCCAAGCTTGATTAAATGAATTTTGCAACATTCCAATCACTTGTCCAATCATGAATCCTACAGAATAAATCCCATTTGTACTTACACCAATCATGGTTGAAAGCATTAATTTATCGGAATACATTATAATTACACTTCCTAAAACGTGCGGAATCAAGGGTACGCCGTAAGCAAATAAATGTTGGATGTGAGCTTTCTTAATTTGAAATGTGACTATTTTTCTTTTTATCAAAATGATTATCGCTAACAAAGCACCAAATCCGTACGCATATGAAATGGATAAAATTGAACCTTCAAATTTAAAGTCGTAAACTAAAATTAAAATAAGTGCGATAGTGAGTTCTAAAATTGTTCTACCAACTCGAAAAACACCATAATGTATAGCTTTATCTTCCATCCTCCAAAAAGAAAGTATAACCTCTACAATATTATTATAGGTTGCATAAACCGCTGTTAATACAATAAATGAACTCGGAATTCCTGTGATTGTTTCTAGTTTATCTTTGAATAAAAAAAGTAGTAAGGTGAAAAAGCAAGTTAATAGTAAATTCAAGAATAATCCACTGCTGATGTAACTTCCAATTTCGTTTTTATCCTTTACATAAACAACTTGTAATGCAGCCATTAAATTAAGCCCAATGAATGGAATCATTACATTAATTAAAGCATTGTAGTTACTTATAATACCATAATCCGTAGTTGAAAGTTGTTGAGTTAAAACAGGCAGTAAAATAAATGGGATAGCTGCATTTAACACATTTGAAAGCGTGTAAATTCCGATGTTTTTTAAAAAACTATTCCACTTCATTTTTGTAATTCGCTTGCTATAAATGAACTAATATTTTCAAAATAATTGGGATATATCAATGCTGAGGTGGCATTTTTCACACTTTCACTTTTGTAATTTTTTAAGTTTTTGAAGGCGTTTTCCAATTCTTCAAAGGTATTTACAAAAAAGACATATGGGTGATTTTCAAGTTCAACGCCAAAAACTTCCCTCGCTTTATTTTGAAAATTGAGAAAAATCGCTGGTTTACCAATGGCAAGCGCTTCAATTCCTGATGTTGAATATGCCGTAATATGCGCATCCGTTTGAACGATGTTATCGTAAATGTTTCCTTTGAAAAAATGAAAATTGGCTGGAAACTCAAATTTAGATAAATAGTCAGTTTCACTTGTTCGCCTTCTTTGTAAGTAAAAGCTGTACTTAGAATTATTTTCCTTGTTGAATTTCAACAGAAAATCAAGCATTAAATTTCCAAATTCTCCGTCTTGTAAAGAAATAGTAAATGATGTTATGGAAGCTGAATTTTTTATTTTTTGCGCAAAAAGATCAATGACTGAACGACCAATTGGAATAATTTGTGGGCAAGGAAATTCTGTTTCTGACGTTAAGAAATTGCGCTCATTTTCTCCCCAAACTAAAGCGGCATCAGGAAATTGATTAGGATTCATTTTTTTTAAGTAGAAATAAGCATGATGACCTTTACTGATAACACCATGTTGCATTTCTATCACGCGAATTCCCTTTTCTTTGAAGGCTAGAATGTAGCCAAAATGACTATAAGAAACAGAAAGCAAAACGATTTTTGGATTAGGTAAAATTTTCAACCAAAAATGCATCATGTAATATTGCGCTAAATATTTCCTTATTACACCTGATGAATCAATTTTCACTTTTACAAGCGTTTCGATTTCAGCAATCAATTCTTGGTTTTCAATTTTGAATTTACGTAAAACCAAGCGACCATAAATTTCTTCAGAAAGTAAAAAAAGTGCTTTTGAAACAGCATATTTAGAAGCAATCTGTTTTTGTATGAATTTGCTAAATAATTGTAATTCAATAATCAATGTTTTTGTGTTTGGAAGTGATTGGAAACTATCAAAAAGTTTATCGTAGTATTTACCTTCAATCTCAACTCGCTCAACGCTATTCGTAAATGCCCAAATATCATACTTTCTAAACCAATTGCAACAACCGTAAAACAGTGATAAAACTTGATGGAAAAGCATATTTCGAGACTTCTGCGCCAAAGATTCTTCTCCAATGATAAATTTATAAAGCAACTTACTTTTAAGCCAAGGGTAAATTTGAAATGTTTTATTTTTATGTTTAACAAGGATTGATTCAACTGCCTTCGTCGTTTCAATTTCGGTAATTAATTCATTGATTTTCATAGTTCAATAAATTTATTGGTGAAATTAAAAAAGAAACAAAAACTAAATCTAAAATTGAAAAACCCCAGAAAATCCCATATTGAAAAATAGAGAAAAAGAGAATAGAAATAATAAAAACAGTGTTTTTTCTACGCCATAAATAAAGCAAAATAATTCCAAAAAATCCACTGAGAATTAAACCATGTGTGGCTAGAAATTCTAGGTAAGAATTATGAGCGTGAACAAGTTTAAATTGTTTGTTTTCGTGATCAATTTCTTTAAAAAACAATTTGTCAGAGCCGTTTCCAAACCAAAAATTTTGCTCAATAAATCGAAGGAAGTTTGCCCAGATTAATGTTCTTCCTGAAGTGTTGATTCCTTTGGTAATGCCCATTAATTTTTTGGTGAAATATAAGTTTGTGTCCAACTCTGTTCCTTCAAGCATCCTTGGTTGGTGAATAGTTGAAGGAGTTTCTTTGATATCTGAGAAAGAATAAATCTTATGTTTTGTAGCAATTTCCAAAGGTTGTTTCTCAGGATTTTTTTTATTCAACTCTACTAAAAAACTATGTTTGCTTAGTATCAAAAACAACAATGTAAAAACAAGAATAGGACTTACAAAATGCAAAGTGTTTAGTGAAGTTTTTCGTGATTTATAGAATTTATAGCAAGCCAAAATCGCCCAGAAAATTAGCGCACTTAAGATTAAAGCGCGATTAAATGTTATTAGAATTCCAATACTTAAAATCAGTTGAATGGAATAATAGATAATTTTTCTAGTTGGAATAGTTTCAATTAGTAAAAGCGCTATTAATAATTTAAACGACAACACGGAAGAATTTATACTCATACCAAAAACACGATGATCGTATAGAAAATCACTTGTGAAATTAATTGGAGGAACAGTAATCGGGAAGAAAGTTCTAACGTTAAAAATATATTCAGCAATTGCTATAATTGTTTCAAAAACAATCAAATAGATTAAAAATGTGTATGTTTTAGTGGTTGAAATTAATTTAGCACAAAGTAATAGAATTGGAAATAATAAGAACGCACTATAATAATCCCTCAAACTCGTTATTGGATTTCCATTGAAGATTTTATTTATGTAAGCCAGAAAAACAAAAGCGCTAATTAATAGCAATGAATATTTGAGTCTTTTGGAGGTTTTAATTTTTTGGAAATAGCTAGAAATCGTTTTAAATTCAAGAATGAAAATACTTATTGGAAGTAATAAATAGTAGTTTTCATTCGCAAAAAATAGCGTAGCAATAAACAAAACACCTGCGTACCAAGCACTTTTGAAATTAGCGAATGAACTTGAATTATTTAGATTTGAAAATGGCATTCAGTGGGTTTGAAACATCAGATTTTTTGGCAATCCAAAGCAAATATAAGGCGATGAAGGAACTTAATGCTACTTGCGACCAAGTTACAAATTGAAAAACTGTTTCTATTCCAGCTTCATTAGTACCATAAATTTTAGGTAAATACCAAAAACCAAGCAATTGAAAAACAGAAAGTGTAATTCCGAGTACGAAAAAACTACGTTGTCGATTGAGTACCAATGGCAAGGTAGATAATGGAGAAGTTATGAAATTTAACATCAACCAAGGAGCCATGATTTCGGACAATCTTCCTGAAAACCGCCAAGATTCTCCAAAAACAATAGCAAACAATTCTTCTCCCCAAAAGAAAATAATCCCAAATGGTACAACTGAGAGTGAAATCAAATTGATTAGCATTCTTTTAACCAATGGAAATAAAGGTTTATATTGATTTTTATAAGCAGAAATTCGGTTGAAAAAAACTTGACCCATTGAAACACCAATTAGCATTACGGGTAGCCGAAGCATACGATACGAATGATCAAAAGAACCAAAAAGTTGTTCGCTGAAAATCGTACTTAAAAGAACTGCAATAATTAAATCTTTCATTGAATCTGAAAGGGCATGTGGTAAATTTGCTAATGGAAAATCTTTGTAAATCCGAGCTAATACAACTGTTTTTTTTCGAGTTAATGTAGAAAGCTTTTCTTTGGATTGTGATAAATAATCAGGTATAAAGTAAAATGAAGCAGCAATTGAACTTATCACAAAAGAAATAATCAACCCCCATTTACCTGAATGAAAGAATCCTAAAATCACACGTGAACCGTTTAATACAAACGAATTTGTTATTTTAGAATAGGTCAATTTCTTAAAATGCTGATGTCGAATGGACCAATTTGTTCCAAGATTGAAAAAAAGTAAAGCAAAACTTGTCGTACAGATGCAGATTATCCAGATAAGTCGTTCTAAATCAAAGTTATTCGATAAATAATAAAAGGATAAAAATGCAAAACTGATTGTTATGGTGATTAAAGCTATTCGGATACTCAAACGAAAAATCAAAAATGAATCGCTGTGTTTTTTTGGCAATGGAATGGCTAATTCATATCGAGCGGTTGCAATTGTTGTTATTAAAACTACAATCCGTTGAAATAATCCAAATTCTCCCATTTCACTTGGAGAGAAATAACGAGTAATTATAGGTGCCAATAAATAGCCAATCAATTGCGCTAAAATAGTTCCTGTCATTAGTACAGAAACAGATTTTAAAAAATCACTCTTTTTAGCGTTTTGAATCGTTTTTTTGAAAAGCATCTGTTGCAAAGATAATAATTCAAAACAGCTTTGAATTATTTGATTTCAATCGCTTAATCCTCCTTATATTTGCTCAACAAAAAATCAAACTATGAAAAATGTTGCTGTTATTGGAGCTGGAACGATGGGGAATGGAATCGCTCACGTATTTGCTCAATTTGGATATAAAGTAAATTTAATTGATGTTTCGCAAACTTCTTTAGATAAAGCGATTGCAACAATTGGTAAAAACTTAGATCGTCAAGTTGCAAAAGGAGCTTTAACCGAAGCAGATAAAGATACAACTCTTTCTAATATTACCACTTTTACAGCAATTCCCGACGGAGTGAAAGGTGTTGATTTAGTGGTAGAAGCTGCAACTGAAAACATTGAATTGAAATTGAAAATTTTCAAAGATTTAGACGCAGCGACAGAGCCTCACGTGATTTTAGCAACTAACACATCATCGATTTCGATTACTAAAATTGCTTCTGTAACGAATCGTCCTGATAAAGTAATTGGAATGCATTTTATGAATCCTGTTCCGGTGATGAAATTAGTTGAAATTATTCGTGGTTATTCTACTTCGGATGAGGTCACAAATTTGATTATGGAAACTTCTAAAAAATTGAGTAAAGTTCCTACTGAAGTTAATGATTACCCTGGGTTCATTGCAAATAGAATTTTAATGCCAATGATTAATGAAGCGATTTATTCGTTGTATGAAGGCGTTGCTGGTGTTGAAGAAATCGATACAGTAATGAAATTGGGAATGGCACATCCAATGGGACCTTTACAATTAGCTGATTTTATTGGTTTAGATGTGTGCTTAGCAATTTTACAAGTACTTCACGATGGTTTTGGAAATCCAAAATATGCACCGTGTCCGCTTTTAGTAAACATGGTTACTGCTGGTAAAAAAGGAGTGAAATCGGGAGAAGGTTTCTATTCTTGGACACACGGAACGAAAGATTTAATCGTTGCTCCGAATTTTAAGAAATAAATTGATTAAATTATTTTTTCAAAACGACTTCATCAGCTTTGGTGAGGTCGTTTTTGTTTTGAATAAAATATTTTTCAGTAAAATTTATTGAATTTCCATAATGTTTACCGACCAAATTAAATCAACTCAATATAAAATATCAAATTGCATTACCTATCAATCATTTAAAAAGATTCCTCGTCAAGCTACCAATGACAACTTTTGATTGTTGAATGAAAGTTCCTCTTTTTTAAAGATTCCTCACTTCGTCCGGAAGGACTGCCGTAATGGGAGGATTGCGAAAATGCGAAGCATTTTCGCCAACTTCCCCAACCCAAAAGTCATTCCGAATGCAATGAGGAATCTCTTTTAGACTCAATTTCTTTCTAGACTTCGGGAAGTAAATGTGTAATTCAAATAATTAATTTTAGCACGTTTATTGTAAACGAACTCAAAAAATAAAAATTATGCGTTTACTTTTACTCCTCTTTCTGTTTCCTTTATTTGTATTTTCTCAGAAAAGCAAGTCAGACAGTACTTTTGAATACACCTATTTCAAGAACGGAAAAATTTCTACTAGGCGATTGCTGCTTTCAGATAAAATTCATTTTGGATATTTGAAAGCATATAAAATTGACGGTACAGAAATTTATTCCATGTCAACTAGAAATGTTGGCGGTCACGGTTCTGTTGATGTTGAGTATTATCCGAGCGGTGCAATTAAAAAAGCACACGCTACAAGTCAACCGGACGGTGGAATTCAACGAGGCGACATCACACATTATTTTGATGAAGAGGGTAACATTACAAACATTGTTGATCTAAGTGATGATGGTTGGGGAAGGACAGTCACAATTCCAGATTTTAAGAAAGTCGAACCGCCTGTTGTGACTCCAAAAATTGATAAAAAGCCTGAAGTTATTTCATGCGCTGTCATTTACTCCACCGAAATTTTTATTGTTAACTTTACTAATAAACCACAAACAATTATTTCTAAAAAAACACCTCCAAACGGTATAGGATTTAAAGAAAAAACACTTGTAAATCCAGGGGATACGGTTATGTTAGGTGGTTATTATGAAGCACAAATGTACACTCCAGCCTCAACAGTTTATGCTGCTGAAGTTGAACTCACTAAACAGAACAAAAATAGTTCTTTTCATTTTGTTTGGGACAATTTCACTGAATCAACTCCCGCTTTACGAAAATACTATTTATTGCTAATAGATAAAAAGGTGAAGTAGTTTAAATTTTATTGTTTGTTTTCATCCAATCATTTCTTACTTTTAACTAAAAAAAACGAGCGATGAAAAAACTAAAATATCTAAGTATTCTGGCCTTACCTTTAACGGTTTTTGTAAGTTTCAATAGTTCAGGCTTGTTAACGTTTTTACCCGTTTTTGTATTCTTTGGACTTGTTCCGCTTTTAGAAATGGCTTTTCAACCCGATGCTAAAAATTTAGATGAAAGAGAACGTGAATTGGCTGCAAATGATAAATATTACGATTTTCTACTTTATTTGATGTTACCAATTCAATGGGGGTTTTTATTTTATTTTTTCTTCACCATCTCAGAAACTACAGCGACTTTGGAATTGGCTGGAAAAATTGTTTCAATGGGAATTATGTGTGGTGTGATAGGCATTAACCTTGGTCACGAATTAGGTCACCGTTTAAATAAAGTAGAACAGTTGATTGGTGAGGTTTTACTTTTAAGCTCTCTTGAAAATCATTTTTTACCATATCACAATCGTGGACATCATCACAATGTCGGAACACCCAATGATCCAGCAACAGCTAGAAAAAATGAGTTGTTATTCATCTTTTGGTTTCGTTCACAAATCGGAAGCTATTTTCAGGCTTGGCAAATTGAAAAGGAACGATTAAGTATTCAAAAGTTATCCTTCTGGCATTATTCGAATAGAATGATCATTTACACTTTGCTCCATATTGCTTTATTGTCATGTATTTTTTTCATTTTTGGTTCTAAGGTTTTAGTTGCTTTTATTATTGCAGCTGTTATTGGTATTTTATTATTGGAAACAGTAAACTATATTGAACATTATGGTTTGGTGCGTCAACAAAAAGAAAACGGAACATATGAACGTGTAAGACGTTGGCATTCTTGGAATTCAAATCATGTTTTAGGGAGAATTGTCCTTTTTGAATTAAGTCGCCATTCTGATCATCATTATAAAGCGGATAGACCTTATCAATTACTGGAGTCACACGAAGAATCTCCAACAATGCCTACTGGTTATCCTGGAATGATGTTGATGGCTGTGGTTCCACCCTTGTTTTTCAAAGTCATGAACAATAGGGTAGATGCGACTCGCAATGCCGTAAGAGGATAGCAAGACATTGATTGAAAAACACAACTGTAAATATCTATAAATCACAATTTTAGATTTGAGAAAAGACACGTTTATTTTCTCATTGATGACCGAAAAGACTTGAATAACTTTGGTGCATCCTTGAAAGATTTGGGTAAGAAGTGGTTTGCTTTTTCTAAGTTAGATGAGGTCATGTTAGAATTTATTATGTAAAGATTGAATGAAAATTAATTCTCCTAATAAAAAAACTCCCTGTTTCCAAGGAGTTTCTTAAACTATAATCGTTACTCAAGCATCTACTAATTCTCTGACTTTAAGAATTCTTCAAGGCTCAAAATTTTAGGAATTGTTTTTGATTTTTTGACTAATTCCTTTTCAAATGCTTTAATAGTGGAAATTTTCATTTTTTCAAATTGTGCTTTTCCTTCATTGAATGTATTACGCAACATCGCTATGTTTTCCAATTGTGTTGAAGAAGGTGCGCCGTAATAAGAGCCGATTGTACTATAAATATCACCTAACTTCTCTCTCAATCTTGGTTCGCCAGCTCCTACATAGTTGTCACCTTTTGTAATGACCATTTTATCGCGTAAATTGTCCAATTCTTTACTCAAAGCTTGTGCTGCTTTATTTGGTGCAGAGTTTTCATTCAAGAAACTTTTAACGCTTGCATCCCATTGATCCAATTCGTAAACGAAATAAGCCAACTCTTGATTGAAATTGTATAACTCAAGTGTTGTTTTTTGTTGAGCAGTACGTTCTTCCAATGTAAAAGGTGATTTTGGGTCGTATTGCACTTCGATTTCTTTTTCAAAAACATCAGAACCTTTGGCAATTTTCACCTTGTATTTCCCAGCTTTCACTCTTGGTGCAAACATCGCTCCACCAGCAAAGGTTTTTCCTTTGGCAATTTTTGGTGCTTGCATATTGAACGACCATTCTACAGTGTTAATTCCTTTTTGTTTTCCAGGTTGTAAAGTTGTTACTAATGAACCATTTGCATCAAAAATTTCCATTGTCATTTTTCCAAAGGTGTGTCTTTTAGAAAGAAAATAACGAATTTGAGCATTGCTAGTTGGATTGTCACCTACAAATTGGTTTTCTGAACTTGTTCCGCCAAAAGATGATTTTTCACTCATCGTGAATGCTTTACTTTCAAAGAAATGTAAGTTTTTAGTCATAATTTCATTGCTCAAACTTCTAATCGGTGTGATATCATCTAAAATAATAATCCCACGACCGTGAGTACCCATAATCAAATCGTTGGTTTTAGGGTGCAATTCTAAATAATGAATGGCAACACTTGGAACGTTATTTTTGAATTTTGACCAAGATAAACCACCGTCAAGAGTAACATAAAGTCCAAGTTCAGTTCCTGCGAAAAGCAGATTTGGATTCTTGTAATCTTCTTGAATATTACGCACAAAAATAGGAAGGTCTTTTGTTACAATTGAATTCCAAGTTTTACCGTAATCAGTAGTTTTGTAAATGTATGCGTTGTAATCGTTTTTAGTATGACCATCAAAAACAGCATAAGCAATCCCTTCACCGAAAACACTAGCTTCTACGTGATAACACCAGGTATTTAATGGCAAACCTTTTACATTAGCAGTAACATTTGACCACGTTTTTCCGCCGTCAGTCGTCACTTGGATATTACCATCATCAGTTCCAACCCAAATCACTTTTTCATTTAATGGTGATTCTGCAATAGTGAAGATTGTACAGTGATTTTCAGCGCCTGAATTATCGACAGAGAGACCACCAGATTCTGAAGCTCCCATTTTGGTTTTATCATTTGTTGTTAAATCGGGTGAAATTTTTGTCCAAGTGTTTCCGCGGTCGTTTGAAAGGTGTAAAAACTGACTTCCAACTAATAATCGATCGGGATTGTGAGGACTTGTGGTTAAGGCTGCATTCCAGTTGAAGCGCAATTTTGGATCACCTTGAACAGGAAAAGGTTTTATAACTTTCAACTGTTGTTCTTTTGTGTCGTAGCGCCAAATTGCATCAGCACCTTGCATTTCAGAGTAAACGATATGTGGCTGTGTAGGGTGAGGGAACACGCGAAACCCGTCACCTTGACCAACTAAATTCCAATCTCTCGCTTCAATTCCTCCTGGACTTGAAGATGGTCCAAACCAAGAATTGTTGTCTTGCAAACCTCCATAAACGTTATAAGGCTCTTGATTGTCAGCACTCACGTGATAGAACTGGCTAACAGGAAGATTTTCAATTATTTCCATAGTAGTCCCACCATTTAAACTTCTGTATAGACCACCGTCCGTTGCAACGAAAACTTTATCTGAATTATTAGGGTCAAAGGAAATGTCGTGAATGTCGGGATGCATTGCACCTAAGTTTTTGAATGTTTTTCCACCATCGCGACTAATTGAACCAAATAAACCTGCTTTCACAACCACATCTGGATTTTTCGGGTCAACTACAATTTTTGAGAAGTAAAAAGGACGAACTGTTAAACCAAAATCGCCATTTAAAAATTTCCAAGTTGCACCACCATCTTCTGAACGATAAATTCCTTTATTTTCAGGTTTCTCCGATTCTATTACAGCATAAACGATAGCAGGATTTGAAGGAGCAATTGTTACAGCAATTCGTCCCAATTGCCCTGCTGGAAAGCCAGTATGTATTTTATTCCAAGTCTTACCGCCGTCTGTGCTTTTATAAAGTGCACTGTTCATTCCACCTGAATTGAAAGAAAAAGCAGTTCTTCTAAACTCCCAGAATGAAGCATATAAAACGGAAGAATTCATTGGGTCAATTACAAGTTCAGAACAACCTGTTTTTTCGTTTACGTATAGAATTTTATTCCACGTTTTTCCACCATCGGTAGTTTTGTAAACGCCTCTTTGTTGACTATCTCCCCACAAAGCACCTAACACTCCAACATAAACGGTATTCGGATTTTTTGGGTCAATTTGAATAGAAGCAATGCGGTCGGATTTTTCCAAACCCATTTTATTCCAGCTTTTTCCACCGTCAGTTGATTTGTAAATTCCGTCACCCATCGAGACACTATTTCGTGTCCAAACTTCACCTGTTCCAACCCAAATTGTATTATCAGGGTCGCTCGGGTCAATAGATACTGCGCCAATAGATTGACAATAATCATCAAAAATTGAAGTGAATTTCACCCCACCATCATTTGATTTCCATACCCCACCACCTGCAGCACCTATGTAAACGATATTGGAATTTTTAGGATGATTTTCAATATCCGAAATTCGCCCACTCATTAAAGCTGGACCAATATGTCTTGCTTTTAAATCACCAAAATATTCAGAAGCATTAATAACTGTGCCTGTAGTTTGAGCATTCGCATTTTGAAGCAATAGCAAAGCTAAACAAGCAAAAAGTTGTCTTTTCATTGTTGTAAATTTTAGATTAAATAATCTTAGTGAGAATTATTTTGGAAACTTGAATCCAGCTTCGTCAATAGTGCTGTTGATTAAAACTTTATCAAATGTAATCGCTTGAGACATTCCGTCTTTAATTCCACTTGTCTGCGAAAAAGCAATGAACACACCATTTACTTCTTGATAATCACTGTATTTCGTTTGAGCGATTTTCCCTTTCATTTCACCAGATTGAATTTCAGTTTCAGTCATAATTGGAACATACGTTTCTTTGTCGATGTAATAGTATTCAATATTTGGTACTTCTTTTCCTTCAGAAAGCATTGTTTTTTTCTCTACTTTGATTTTATAACATTCAACTCCATCAATTTTTTCAATACCTTCTAAAGTAGTTTTATAGCCTAATTTTTCTGCTGATAACAAAGCATTTGGGAATTCTTTTGCGCTTCTTTTAGTATTTTCAGTATCATCTGATTCTGATTTTTCAGCTTTTTGAGTCATAAAATTTGTACTCCAGCTTGTTTCACCATCAAATGCACCTTGTGTGAATTTCATTCCTTGAACTTCAAAACGTGTGTACATTCTTCCATCTGACATCATAACAACTTCTACTGGAATCTTCATTCCGCTATTATCTACGTTTGCAAACATTTGCATGCTTTTTACTTTTTCCCAATTTTGTCCACCAATAACTTCATAGTATTTGGTTGTGATTTCTTTAACAGTTTGTGCATTTGTTACGTTTGCTACAAAAGCAAGTGCTACTAATAGAATGATTTTTTTCATAGTTATAAACTTTATAAAACGAATTTACTTGATTCAACCATATATGATAGAATTATTAGTTAAAGCTATTTATTTTGAGGATAAAGTAAAAATTTAGTGGATAATCGGGGCGAATTAAAAGTTGGGGCGAATTGCAATTTGCCCCAACTTTTAATTCGCCCCGACTAGACAATCCATAAAAAAAACCGCCCCAATTTCTTGAGACGGTTCGCTATATAGTCGCTTCGCACTA
>CAZDKE010000066.1:0-15942 GCA_964506255.1 uncultured Lishizhenia sp.
GCTATCAAAATTTAATCAAGTTGGCATCTATTGCCTACACGAAAGGAATGTATTATGTTCCGCGCATCGACAAAGAGGTAATCGAGCAATACAAAAGTGACTTAATAGTATTGTCAGGAAACTTGTATGGAGAAATCCCTAGTTTGTTACTCAACGTTGGTGAAACACAAGCAGAGGAAGCACTTTTATGGTGGAAAGCGCAATTTGGTACTGATTTTTATATCGAACTAAGTCGCCACAATCTTGAAGTGGAAGATCGTGTTAATGCCACTTTGGTAAGTCTTGCTAGAAAACACGATGTAAAAATTGTAGCGACAAACAACACGTTTTACATCAACCGAGAAGATGCGGAAGCTCACGATGTTTTATTGTGTGTGAAAGACAACGAATTGGTTGAAACAGAAAAGGGACGAGGTCGTGGTTTTCGCTTTGGTTTAGAGAATGATGAATATTATTTCAAGTCGAAAGATGAGATGATTGCTTTGTTCAGCGACTTACCTGAAGCGATTGAAAACGTTGCGGAGATTATTGGAAAATGCGAACATTACGCCTTGGCAAGAAACGTACTTTTACCAGCTTTCGATATTCCTGCTGAGTTTACCGACCCTAAAGATGCCGAAGATGGTGGTAAAAGAGGAGAAAATAATTACTTGCGTCATTTAACCTACGAAGGAGCAAAAAAACGCTATCCTGAAATTACGGATGAAATTCGCGACCGAATAGATTTTGAGTTGGCAACAGTAGAGAAAACAGGATATCCGGGTTACTTTTTGATTGTTCAAGATTTTTGTCAAGCAGCGAGAGATATGGGCGTTTCCGTTGGTCCTGGTCGTGGTTCGGCAGCAGGTTCTGTTGTGGCATTTTGCACTGGAATTACGAATGTTGACCCCATTAAATACGACCTACTCTTTGAGCGTTTCTTAAATCCAGATCGTGTTTCGATGCCTGATATCGATATCGATTTCGACGATGAAGGTCGAGGTCGTGTGATTGATTATGTAATCAATAAATACGGCGCAAACCAAGTGGCACAAATCATTACGTATGGAACGATGGCGGCAAAATCATCAGTAAGAGATGCTGCGCGTGTAATGAATTTACCATTACCAGAGGCAGATCGTTTGGCGAAATTATTACCAGATATTTCACTTAAAAAGTTATTTTCTTTTACCGAAGAACAATTAGTTGACAAGCTTCGAAATCAAGATGAAGTCAACAATGCGAATGAATTGCGTCGAATTGCACAAGGTTTTGATTTACAGGGAAAAGTTCTTCAAAGAGCAATGGCAATCGAAGGTTCAGTTAGAAACACTGGTATTCACGCTTGTGGGGTGATTATTACGCCTGATGATTTAACGAATTTCGTACCCGTTGCAACGGCAAAAGATTCGGATATGGTGTGTACGCAATATGATAACTCTGTTGCTGAATCTGCCGGCTTACTGAAAATGGACTTCTTGGGATTAAAAACCTTGACTTTAATTAAACATGCAGTTAAAAATGTCAAACAAAGACATGGAATTGACTTAGATCCAGATACTTTTCCGATTGATGACGAGAAAACGTATGAGCTTTTTCAACGTGGCGAAACAGTTGGGATATTCCAATACGAATCTCCTGGTATGCAAAAATACTTGAAGGATTTAAAGCCAACGAAATTTGCTGATTTAATTGCTATGAATGCTTTGTATCGTCCTGGTCCGATTGAGTATATCCCATCCTTTATTAAACGAAAACATGGCGAAGAAGAAATCGTTTATGATTTAGCCGATTGCGAAGACAACTTGAAAGAAACGTATGGAATTACGGTTTACCAAGAGCAAGTAATGTTGTTGTCGCAACGTTTGAGTGATTTTACCAAAGGTGATGCCGATACCTTGCGTAAAGCGATGGGTAAAAAAGACCGTCCGACCTTGGATAAAATGAAACCAATTTTCTTGGAAAGAGGAAAAGCAAAAGGTCACGACGTTACAAAACTGGAGAAAATCTGGAAAGACTGGGAAGCATTTGCCTCTTATGCTTTCAACAAATCGCATTCTACGTGTTATGCTTGGGTTGCTTATCAAACGGCTTACCTCAAAGCGAATTATCCAGCTGAATATATGGCCTCGGTGTTGAGTAACAACATGAACGACATCAAGCAGGTTTCCTTTTTTATGGAAGAATGCAAGCGTATGGGTGTGGAGGTTTTGAGTCAAGATATCATTGATTCAGAATATGCATTTCAAGTAAATAAAGAAGGAGCGATTCGTTTTGGTTTAGGAGCAATTAAAGATTTGGGAAGCGCACCGATTGAAGCAATTGTTGACGAACGCAAAAATGGAAATTTCAAGTCGATTTTTGACCTTACAAAACGTATAAACCTAAGAATTTGCAACAAACGTGCTTTTGAAAGTTTGGCTTATGCTGGAGGTTTTGATTCCTTTCAAAATGTTCATCGAGCCCAATATTTTGCTGTTGACTCAAACAATCGAACTTTTTTAGAAAGTGCTGTGAAGTACGGAGCAAGTTTTCAAGAATCGCAATCGTCGGCACAAGCTTCGATGTTTGGTGAATCAACTGGAACGACAATGCCTGAGCCGCAAATACCAAAATGCGAGGAATGGTCGGCTATTTACAAACTGAATCGCGAAAAAGAGGTTGTTGGGATTTTTATTTCTGGTCATCCATTAGATGAATTTAAAGTGGAAATCAATTCTTTTTGCAAAGGAACAGTGGCAGCTCTCAACGATGTGAAATCATATCTTAATCAAAATCTGACAATTGCAGCAGTTGTTTCTGCGAGCGAACATCGTTTCACCAAAAAAGGAGATCCTTTTTCGACTTTGACTCTTGAAGATTACACAGACAGTTCACGTTTGTTTTTATTTAGTGAAAATCACTTGCGCTTCAAACATTTCGCCGAGCCAGGAACTTTTGTGGTAATTACAGGAAGAGTAGAAATCCCTAGACATCGCCAAGAACCTGAATTTGTGATAGGTTCAATTGAATTATTACAGGAATTACGCGATAAAAAAGCGAAAGCTGTAAACATTCGAATTTCGAATTCGGATTTAACCTTCCTTTTAATTGAAGCAATTAACGAGGTAATCAATGAAAATATTGGAAATGTAAATTTGAAGTTTGTTGTTTACGACAGCATTGAAGGAATCGAAATTGAGATGCCTTCGCGATCAATTAAAGTGAAGCCAAGCAATGATTTATTTAAAAAACTTGCGAAATTAGGAGTTGAATTTAGCTTGAATTAAACTATCTTTCCGTTTAATTTGACTTTAATTAAGCAATGAACAAACTCATAATCTTCATTTTTTTCTTTATTTCCTTCATCGGTTTTGCGGCTCAAGAAGAAGAGCAAACTTTGCTTAAAAAATCAAAAGAAGCAATATCAGAAGAGCAGAAAGTGTTGTCTTTAATTGAGTTAACTAATTTTTATGAAAATTATAACTATCAAAATTGGCAAATTGGAATTAAGCAATTAGAAGCTTATTTTACGAAAACCAAATCGAAGAAGTTAAAGAATAAAATTACACTTTCACTTGCAAAGTATGCACTTTCGTTTGGTAATTTCGACAAATCAAAAAACTATTTTAATAGTGTTAATTCCGAAATTCAATATTTAGATGCTCAGGATAAATGGCATTTTAATGATTTGAAAATTAAGTTCTTAATTGTTAAAAATAAAATTCAAGAAGCGAAGAAAATTGCATTTCAAAATTTACTTGAGACAAATAAAACGCGAAAAAATAGGTACATTTCAGAATCCTATGCAAATCTTGCAACAATTTATGCATTAGAAAACAATAAAGATTCAGCTTACATCTGCGCTAGTTACAGCACAAGTTTTGGAAAACGCGCGGACACCAAGCAGCGTTTGTTTCAAGCCTTGCACCAACAAGCTCAAATTTTTGCCTATTTCGAAAATTTTGAGGCGGCTGTTAACAAAGAATTACAAGTACTACAAATGGCTGAGGTAGATGATAATTTACACTATCAAGTAATTGCTTTTCAGGGTATTTCACTTTATTCTTTGGAGATCAAAAATATTGATGAGGCAATTATCTACCTAACTCGTGCAAATGACTTAAACTCCAAATTAAAGGATCAGCGCATAAAAGCGAATTCTGTTTTAATTGAGTCGGGAATTTATGTCAGCAAAGGTCAATTTCAGGAAGCATTAAAATTGATTAAAACAATTGAAGTTTATTTTAAACAGAATCGCGATTACAACAACCTAGGAAATTGTACTTTACTTAAAGGAATTATAGAACTTAAATCTAAAAATTACAAACAAAGTTTACTTGTTTTTGAGGAGGCAATAAAACTGTTTGAATTTTCAGGTGACTTTGTAAAAATATCTCTAATAAATCAATTTATTGGCGAAGTGTATTTACTTAGAAATGAATTGAATAAGGCAGAAAGTTTTCTTAAATCGACTTTATTAGATAATGAAAAGAGAGGATTTAAAACGGTTAAAATTCAATCTACTTATAAGCTTTTAAGTCAACTTTACTTTCAAAAAAAACAGCTTCAACTTGCAGTAGAATATCAGTTTTTGTATCTGGATTTTTTGGAAAAAAACACTGTTTTAAGTTCGGCAGCAACTGTTGCGAGAATGACAGAGGGTAATCTTCGAGAAGAACGAGAACGTTTAATAGAATTTCAAAAAGAATCCATAGAACGTCAGAAAAAAGAAGAAGAAATTCAAAGTTTGCAACAAAGTCGTCAATTATTTATTTTAGGAATAATTATTGGAATCATTATCGTTGCTTTCATATTTTATATTCAGAGATTGAGACAGGAAAAACTAAAGCAAAAACAACGTGAAATGGAGCTATCTCAATCATTGCTTAGGACACAAATGAATCCTCATTTTGTTTTCAATGCAATGTCGGTTATTCAAAGTTATATTTACTCGAACGACCCAGATAAATCTTCACAGTTTTTGGTGAATTTTTCTCGTTTGATTCGTTTAATTTTAGAAAATTCACCCAAGGAATTTATTCCGATCGAGTTAGAAATTGAAATATTGGAGAAGTATTTACAAGCTCAAAAAATGCGTTTTGAAAACAGATTTGGGTATACGATTCAAATTGATGAAAATTTGATTAATGCTGGAGCAATGGTGCCGCCAATGATTACGCAGCCGTTCGTTGAAAATGCAATTGAACATGGACAATTACATACAATCAAAGGAGGTCAAATTAAAATTGATATCTGTGAAAATGAAGGAAAGATTCAAATTCAAATTACTGATAATGGAGTAGGACGGAAGGGAGCTCAAAAAACGAAGAAAATCAAGTCCCATAAAAGTATGGCGATAAATATTACCAAAGAACGAATAGAAATACTTAATTTTAAATACAAAAAACAAGGAAGTATCATAATGGAAGATTTGGATAAAACGAAACAAACTGGTACAGTAGTAACAATTTTACTTCCCTTACAAATTGACAAACCATAAAGTTTAAGAAATGAAAAAAGTACTAGTCATTGATGATGAAAAACCAACAAGAGATTTTATAAAAAGGCTGATTGATTCCTATCAGTTTAGTGTTGAGGTTTTTACAGACGGAGAAAATGTCGCAACAGGAGTAGAAGCTATAAATCGTTTACAACCAGATTTAGTCATTCTTGATATTCAAATGCCAGACGGAAATGGTTTTGATGTGTTGAAAGCAATTCCTCAAAAAAAGTTCGAGGTTATTTTCATAACTGCTTTTCAAGAATATGCTATTCAAGCAATTAAGTTTAGTGCTTTAGATTATATTCTTAAACCAATTGATTCCGAAGAATTAAAAAAGGTAATTGATTCTGCATTGAATACAATTACAAAGAAAACAGAGGAAACACAATTGAATGTTTTACAACATAATATTCAACTTAATTCGAAAAGAAAACTTGTACTAAAAACACAAGAAAGTGTACACGTTGTTGAGATTGAGGATATTATCCGTTGTGAATCCGACAAAAATTATACTTTGTTTTTTTTTACAAATGGAAAGAAAATTTTGGTTTCCAAAACGTTAAAAGATTTTGATGTTTTATTGTCAGGTTTAACCTTTTTCAGAGCGCAGCAATCCCATTTAATAAATTTGAATTATATTGAAAGATATGATCGTCACGATGGAACTATCATCATGAAGGATGGTTCAGCAATTCCACTCGCATTGGCAAGAAAAGAACAGTTTTTTGAGATATTGGATGCTTTGTAGTAGATTTTAAATTTGCTGTTCAATAGCTTAATTCTTGTATTTTCGAATGTTTTTAAACTATTCACTTGCTGATTCAAAAATGAACTTTATATTTGCTTGTTTAAAACTATTCTAAATAAGATGAACGTCATTATTGCAGATGGAAACGATTTAATTCGCATTGGTCTCAGAACTATTCTTGCTGCTGAAAGGGATATATCAATCGTTGGTGAAGCTCACAATAATGAAGGCTTAATTGCTCTAATCAAATCTTTTGGAACATCTTTAGTTTTAATTGATTATACATCGACAGGTTTCGACATTGATGTGGTGCCCAAAGTTTTAAGCATCAACAAAAACGTAAAATTTATCGCCATTACTCCAGAACAAAGTGCTCAGACTTTAGTGGATGCATTGCGTTCAGGGGTTACAAGTTATGTCAAGAAAGATTGTGAATTATCAGAAATCGTTAACGCCGTTTCGGAAACAGGATACGGGAATAAATTCTTTTGTGGACAAATTTTAGAGACAATTCAGCGCGCAAATATTGATGTAAACGACTTAGATTTCGATTCCTTTACTTGTGAACCTGTTGTACTCTCTGAACGTGAAAATGAGATTATCATTTTAATTGCGGAAGGCTTAACGAATGAGCAAATCGCTGAGCAATTGTTTTTAAGCAAGCACACCATTAACACGCATCGCAAAAATATAATGTCAAAGCTTGGTGTAAAAAATACAGCTGGAATTGTAATGTATGCTGTTAAAATGAATTTGATTTCTCCGAATAAATTTCTATTCGCACCAACGGTTTAGTTTATCAAGAAAGTTTGTCTGTCAAAATTCTAATTTCCATAATTGGAGAAATTCGCTCGTACAAAATGTGGTAAACAGCTGTTAAAATTGGCATTTCAACTTGATACTTTTTATTCATTTCCATTAAACACTTGGTAGCAAAATATCCTTCGGCAATCATATTCATTTCCAATTGTGCCGATTTAACTGAGTATCCTTTTCCTATCATAAAACCAAAAGTTCGGTTACGCGAAAAATTGGAATAAGCTGTCACCAATAAATCACCAAGATAGGCACTCGTTTTCGTATCGCGATGAATTGGACTTACAACATCAATAAATCGTTCAATTTCTTGAATTGCATTCGAAATCAAAACTGCTTGAAAATTATCGCCATAACCTAAGCCGTAACATATTCCTGCGGCAAGTGCATATACATTTTTCAAAACAGCGGAAATTTCTGTGCCAATCAAATCATCAGAAATGGTTGTCTTTATATAGCGACAGGCCAACGCTGAAGCAATTTCTGTAGCCAATTCAGCAGTGCTACATCCAATAGTGAGATAAGACAATCGTTCCATTGCAACTTCCTCTGCGTGACAAGGACCACAAATGATTCCAATTTTGCTAAAAGGTACCTTAAACGTTTGATGAATAAACTCCGCTGGGATAAGATTCGTTTCTGGAATAATTCCTTTTACAGCTGAAAATACCGTTTTATTATTCCATAATTCTAACGGTAAATTTTCAAATGTTTTAGTCAAAAAAGCTGCTGGTGTTGCAATAATTACAATTTCAGTATTGGAAATAATTGATTCTAAATTACTGCTAATGTTCAATTTCGTTAAGTCAAACTCAACAGATTGTAAATAGTTGGGATTATGTTTAAATTGCTGAATATGTGAAACAGCGTCTTCATTTCGCATCCACCAACCTACGTTGCTTTGACTATTGCATAAAAGTTTAACAATTGCTGTAGCCCAGCTTCCTCCGCCAATTACTGCGAATTTTGTTTTTTGTAAATTTGACATAAACAAAGGTAAAATCTTTTGGAATTAGTAAGGCGTAATTTTGAATGCTTAATGCTTAATGTTGAATAATTAATTGTGAATAATCTACAGAGCAGTTTAATTCGCAATTGGAACTAATTATAGTTCATCACATCTCCTGACTCCAAAGCCTCCACAAATGCTTCTCTCATTTTTTCGAGCTTTAATTTTGAAGTTGGATCGCCATTTTTTGCTTCTTCTTTTAAGGAATAATAAACATGAAGCGACTGACCAAACAAGTCTTGTTCAAGTTTCCCTTTGATTTCCATTATTTTAGCATTTACACCAATGAGATAATGTTCAATGTCACCAAGTTCTTTTAATTCAAGATTGCTTAGATCAGTTCTTTTTAAAAGCAAATGATATTGCGGCAAGATTTTATTCAACAACTTAATAAATTGTTCTAACTCTTTATCGAGCTCTTTTTTTGTGTTTTTAAATTCTTCCACGCTTCTAATTGTTTCATAAAAATAGCATTTTATTTAAGTAAGCCAAATAGTGAAGATTTTTTTTAACATTTAAGGATGATTTTCAACCTTCGATTTTTTCTTGATTTTTTTGATTAATTAAAAGGTTTATAAATTTCACGAACTCAATTTTTCATTAATTTTTTTTAAAATTTCAATTCATTTCTTTAATTCAAATAAATTTGATGAAAAAACTAAACATGAGAACAAATCACGAAATCGACTACTTCATACATGGTGAAGAAATGCAAATGGTAGAAATAGAATTAGATCCAAATGAAACGGCTATTGCGGAATCAGGTGCGTTTATGTATATGGACGAAGGCATCCAAATGGAGACAATTTTTGGTGATGGTTCACAACAGCAACAAGGGTTTATGAGTAAAATCTGGAGTGCTGGAAAACGATTGTTGACTGGTGAAAGTTTATTTATGACCGCTTTTACGCATACAGGAATTGGAAAAGCGAGAGTTGCGTTTGCATCTCCGTATCCAGGGAAAATTATTGCTATTGATTTGTTACAATATGGTGGGAAATTGATTTGTCAAAAAGATTCATTCCTTTGTGCCGCAAAAGGTGTGGCTGTTGGAATTGAATTTCAACGAAAACTAGGAACAGGACTTTTTGGTGGTGAAGGTTTTATCATGCAAAAATTAGAAGGTGATGGAATGGCGTTTTGTCATGCTGGTGGTCACATTATGAAAAGAGTATTGAAACCAGGAGAAGTTTTGAGAGTTGACACGGGTTGTATCGTTGCCTATTCGCAAGAAGTTGATTACGATATCCAATTTGTAGGAGGAATTAAAAACACACTTTTTGGTGGTGAAGGCGTTTTCTTCGCAACGTTAAGAGGACCAGGAGAAGTTTGGTTGCAGACCTTACCAATATCTCGTTTGGCTTCTAGAATCTTACAATACGGAACAGGACCGCGTAAAGAGGAAGGAAGTATCCTTGGTGGACTTGGGAATTTATTGGACGGAGACGGAAGATAATTTATAATGTATATTTTAGAATGTAAAATGTAGAATGAAATGGGATTTTCAATTTTACATTTTACATTTTGAATTATGATAGTTGCTCGAAGAAATGAATTGTGAAATCTCTTTCTAAGGAAGATATGAATTTTTAAATCTTGATTAATAAAAGTTGAAGTGGCGAAACAACTCTTAACTTTCCGCTTTCAGTTTTCAACTGTCAGTTAATTATCTGTTTTTAATTCGTATTCCCTTCTCCTCAATCATAATTTTCTGTTGTTTATACAATTTCCCAACAGCTTGCTTGAAGAGTTTTTTACTCATTCCTAATTGCTCACGAATATCGTCTGGACCTGAATGATCATTGAGTGGTAAATAGCCATCATTTGCTTGTAATTCTTCCAATAGAAAAGTACTTGCTTGGTCAAATTTCTCAAAGGTTAAGGGTTCAAATTGAATGTCAAGTTTACCATCTTCTCGCACTAAACGTACATACGCTTTTGCAAAGGAACCACGAGGTAATACTTTTGAAATGTTGTTTCTGAAAATCAATCCATCGTAGCGATTATTCACAATAACACTTATTCCAAGTGCGTTTTCCTCGCAAATCATAATATCGACTTCTTGACCGTTCAAATCTTCAGCGCAAGGTTCTAGTAGTTTTTTAACGCGCATTGTTCCGTACAAACGATCCGTTGCATTGTCATATTGAAGTGAAAAAAGATACTTTTCTTCTTGCTCCAATCGATGCAATTGCTCGCTAAAAGGAACCAATAAATCTTTGTCCAAACCCCAATCAACAAAAGCGCCGTACGGATTGACGTGAATTACAGTCAAATAACGAAAATCACCTAGATATAAATGAGGAACTTCAGTTGTCGCTACGATTCTATTTTCAGAATCTTTGAACACAAAGACATCCACTTCATCTTCTAATTCAAAATGTTCCTCTACGTATTTATTTGGTAATAAAACTTCGTTACCAAATTCATCTTCCAAAAATGCTCCAGGAGGAGTAAATCGATTGATTTTTAATTTATTTACTACACCTAATTGCATTAATCTATTTTTTTAGTTCTTTTTGATTTGTATTTACCTGTCGTAACCGACATATTTTCAGGTTTTCTTCGGTCTCTTCGATTGCGTTTTACTTTCTCAATAACTGGATCTTCCATCATTGATGCGGCCAATGCAGCTTCACTTTCTGGTGTTCTTGCTACGTGTTTGATATCTTCAGCTTTGTTAATATCGGTGGGGTCAATCCAATCTTTTTTCAAAGGAACTTTTTCAGGTTTCCCTGTTTTGTCGTTTAAAGCATAAAAGTACTTCTTGTCCTTATCTTCTTCTGGATTTACGGCAATGACATCTTCATTCAACACCCAAACACCTTCTGAATAATTATAAGAATCGTAAGACATATCTGGAACGTAATACGAATAAACGCCAGCTAAACTTGGTGATTCAGGCGATAAATGATCAAAAACAATACGACCATATTTCTCCTCAAATTTTACAGTCATGTTTGATTTATCGGAATATTCAAAAATCACGCGTTTCAAAGTTGATTTTTTTACTTTAAAAACAGGACTTCCTAGCTTTAAATTATTACCAGTGAATGAAAGTACGTCGATTAATTTGAAATTACTTCCAGGCGTTCCACCATCCCAACCTAATAAAATATATTCCATTTTATTATTGCGTTCAAAAGGAATCATTTTGTAATAAAGCGCACCATACCAGTTTTTAGAATCGATAACACCTTCAGGTTTAGCTTCATAAGCATCTAAATTATCTACTAATTCTGTTGTGATGATTTTATCCTTGTTTTCGTCTTTACGCATCACAAAAGCGCAATAGCGATAGGTCATATCTGTATATTCCAAGTTCCAATTCACAATTCTAATTTTCCCATCAGGACTGTCAATAATGGCAACTGTTTTAAGCTGTGTGAATTTATGATTGAAAGCATCTTCGTTTTTCAAAAAAGCTTCCATTGCTTTTCTGAAATTTGCATTCAAATCATCGATTTCCTCATCGGTTTTTGCGCTTCGAAGTGCTAATAATTTGACATTTAATTCTGCTTCTTTTTCATTTAAGTCTTTTTGAGAAAAGAAAGAGAAACAATTTAAAAATACCAAAAAAGTGATGCCTAAGATTTTCATAGTCTTACTAACGCAAACAAATGTGTTTTGTTACTGATTACAATTTTTTCAAAGCTGAAATCGTCGCTTTTGGGTCGGCAGAATTAAAAACGAAACTTCCAGCAACTAATGCTTGAGCTCCTGCCTCCGCTAATAATTTCCCTGTTTCTAAATTCACTCCTCCGTCAATCTCAATAATTACGTGAGCGTTTTTTTCTTTTATCAATTTTGCTAATTTCTCAACTTTCGCAATTGAAGCTTGAATAAATTTTTGTCCACCAAAACCTGGATTTACAGACATAATCAACACTAAATCTAAATCTTGAATTACTTCTTCCAACAAATGAACAGGTGTGTGCGGATTCAAAGCAACACCAGCTTTCATTCCTGCTTCTTTGATAGCTCCAATTGTTCGGTGCAAGTGTGGACAAGCTTCATAATGAACGGTTAAGATATCTGCACCTGAATTTTTGAATGCTTGAATGTATTTATCAGGATTTTGAATCATCAAATGAACGTCCATTACTTTGTCGGAATGCTTACGAATTGCTTCTAAAACCGGAAAACCAAAAGAAATATTAGGAACAAAAACGCCGTCCATTACGTCGATGTGCAACCAATCCGCTTCCGATTGATGCAACATTTCCGTATCGCGTTGAATATTACCAAAATCACAAGAAAGAACTGAAGGAGAAATAATCATTTTATTTTTTTTACAAAGTTACTCTTCAATTTTCAATTAGACTCAAGAAGTTAAATCATTTTCAATTTTACATTTTCAATTCTTCTTCCCCTTTTTCAAAATCGCTACCAACTCCTTCTCACGGTTATACAAATCAATGTAAAAAACCATTCGATCGCGATAAGCAACCACGCTTTGATATTCTATAAAGATTGGTACTGATTTTTTTAGTGGAATTGGATAGTTGCGTTCTAACTTCATTATACTATCAAAAATTTCGTTTGTGATTGGTTCTTTTCTGCCAATACTGTCGTATTTCAAAATCGTTTTTGCAAGTTCTTGTGGGTATTGACAACGCATACAACCGTGAGAATAACTTCTAAAAGAGTTATTAAACAAGCCTCGTGAAGGTGTGTCGTGCACGTAAACACTGTGTGAATTGTTAAATTCAAATTTCACTAATCCCAAACTGTTCCATTTTCCGGGTTGCTGTACCACTTGAAATGGAAAAGAGCTGTATTTTGACCAATTAATTGTGGTTGGATCAACTTCTTTTTCTTTTGCATATAATTTATAATGATGTTTTGCCGAGTAGTTTTTATTGCGCTTTAAGTCGGGTAAAATTTCTTTAGAAGCAATTGAGTAGGGGACTCTCCAATATGGAAAACAAGTAATGCGATTAATATTTGAAACCAATTCTGGTGTTTGATTGGTAACTTTTCCAATAATGATGCGGTGTTCGCTTCTCAAGGTATCATCTGAGTAAAAATACAATCTGAACTCAGGTAAATTGATTCGAACGTGTTTGGAAGGTTTTTTTGCTTGACTTCGTAATTTATCAAGTGCAAGTGAAGCTCTCAAAACTTTATCATAGGTACTTTCATTTAAAGCTTTAACAGTGTTGAATCCCAATTTTGCGTCGGCACCAATTCCATTCTCTAATTGAAAGGCTTTTAAAGTTTCGATAATCAAAGCACTATCAGCTTCTTCAGAAAGATATTTTTTAGAAACAAGCACTTTTTTCACTCTACCTAAAACATCGATTGAATCTTCCTTTTCTGTTTTTATGGTAAAAGATGTTGTGTCAACTGTGTATTTTTTACAATAGTTGTATAAATGTTTAGCTAGAAAACGATAATTGGTATCTATTGGACCTTGTTTTAAAAGCAATTTATTTACTGAAATAGTATCTAATTCTTTGATTTTTAAACGCATTTCTTGATGGGAAATAGCTGAAATTTCCTTTACTTTCTTTGTATTAAAATCAAAAAATCCAATATTTAAATCGTTTACAATTACTGCAAAATTTGCTAGCATTAAAGCTTCTTTTTCAAGCGGATGCAAGTTTTTTTCTATTGGCTTAATTCGTTGATTTGGAATTCCGTAGTAAAGAGATTGATTGATTTCTTCTTGTAATTTTAATCCTTTTTTTGATATTGTTGAATCTGTCGCAAATACAGGTTTAAATCCTCTTTCAGTGTAGAATTTTATAATGTTTGAACTAACGCTCTCAGAAATCCCCAACGAAGATAGATAAGAGGCCGTGACGATTTGTTTCATTTTTGCTGTTGCGCTTAGATTTTTGTATTTTAGGAAGTTTTTTTCGACTTCTACTTGATTTTCAGAGCAAGCTAAAAGCAAAAAGATGATTAAAAAATAGGGAATAATTTTCATCGTTAGTTATTTGAATGCTAAGTTCTATTAATTTTACTCAAGATACAACTAAATTGAAAGAATGAGTCTTGTTTTAATTATTATTGGGATAACAGTATTGATTTCATTCTCAGTGGAAAACAAACCTGACCTCAAAGAAAAAATGCTCTTTATGCCTAACCGCATTAAGCACAATGGGGAATATCAGCGAATGATAAGTTCCATTTTTATTCATGCAGACCTCAATCACTTGGTTTTTAACATGATTTCCTTGTATTTTCTGGGAAATCTCTTTGAGCAACAAATGATTCAAATTTATGGCGTACAGTTAGGAAGTGTCAATTTTCTTTTGTTGTATCTTTTGGGTGGAATTGCGGCGGAAATTTATCCATTTATTCGCCACCAAGACGATCCTTATTATCGAAGTTTAGGTGCGTCAGGAGCTGTTTCGGCTGTGATTTTTGCAGCTATTTTTTGGAATCCAACAATGGATTTATATTTGTTTTTTATACCATTTCCAATTCCTGCTTATATCTTTGGACCAATTTATTTGGCATTTGAATATTTTGCGATGAAAAGAGGAACAACAAATATTGCTCACGATGCTCATATTGGCGGGGCTTTATTTGGAATTTTCTTTGTTTTATTGTTGAATCCGAATAAGGGTTTGGAATTTTTTCAAGCGATTTTTTAGACTATGGCAACACTTTACGTCAACAACAACGGTACAATATTAACGGCAGATGCGCCGACAATTCATCCTGGAAATAGAGGTCATTTATATGGTGACGGTGTTTTTGAAAGCATTCGAGTAATGAATGGACGACCTTTGAATGTGGTCAATCACGTGAAAAGAATGCTAGAAGGAGCGAAAGTTATCAAAATGAGAACTCCTGCATTTTTCACAACTTCATTTTTCGAAGAGCGAATTATTGAGTTACTTCGGATGTCTAACATTACTGAAGGTGGAAGATGTCGAATGTCTTTAGATCGAGCAACAGGTGGTGCTTATCTTCCCGATTCAAATGAATGTACTTTTTACATAGAAGTTTATCCGTACGATGTAAGTCATTTTGAATTGAACGCCAAAGGTCTAGAAGTTGATATTTACCAGGATATTAAAATTCAAAAAAACTTCTTGTCCAACTATAAAACCAAAGCTGGTTTGACGTATGTGATGGCTGCAATTGCTGCTAAAGAGAAAAATTTAGACGATTTATTCATAGCCAGTGACAAAGGAAATATCCTTGAAACTTCTTGTTGTAATATTTTTATTGTAAGTAATGGCGTTCTATATACACCAGGATTAGATGAAGGATGTTTGGCTGGAACGATGCGCATGCAAATCATCAATTTGGCGATTGCTAATGGAATTAAAGTGTATGAATGCACGATTTTACCTCAAAATTTACTTGCTGCAGATGAAATATTCGTGACCAATGCCATTCGTGGAATCAATTGGATAGGCGGTTACAGAACAAAACGCTTTTTTAATAATATGTCAAGAAAGTTGGTTGTGCTACTTAATGACCATTGGGAAAGAGAGCTTGGGATTTAATTGAGAGTTGAAAACGGACAACGAAGAACTGAGAGTTGATAATTTAAAATGTAAAATTGAGAATGTAAAATTATCCGCCTTAGCGGAGTGAAAAGATGTTTGGTCACTGTAAACAGATCGATATCTTTATTCGAAAGAGATTTTACAACTCTTGTCTTCGATTCACTATTCTAATCAAAAATTAAGAATTTAGCATCAAAAATCCTTTTAGATTTCTTCGAAAAACGATTTTACTATTATTTTCCTTCGACACAAAAGCTCTAATCAAGAATCAAGAATCAAAAACCCTTAAGATTCCTTCGAATACAAGTATAAGTTAATTTCTTTGCCCATAAAACATTATTAAGAATTCAAAATTCAAAATTCAAAATTTAAAATTGTACTTCCCTAAAATAGGTTGACCGTTTTGTTATACTTTTCTATCATCAAAAAT
>CAZDKE010000067.1:0-15177 GCA_964506255.1 uncultured Lishizhenia sp.
GCATGAAATAAAAGTCACCCTCCTTAATCCTCCCTCAAGGGAGGAGACCAATTCATTTTTCATTTTTCATTCTTAATTCTACATTCTTAATTGTTTTTTCAATAATCCCCACGCATTCCAACAATTGATCTTCTGTGATAACCAATGGTGGTGCGAAGCGAATGATATTTCCATGTGTTGGTTTTGCCAGTAAACCGTTTTCTTTTAAAGCTACGCATAAATTCCAAGCAGTTGGGCTATCTTCCGTGTCGTTTACAACAATTGCATTCAACAAACCTTTTCCACGAACTTTCACGACTAAATCGGAATTTTCAATGATGCGATTCATTTCTTTTCTGAAAATATGTCCCAAGCGGCGTGCATTTTGAATCAAGCCTTCTTCTTCCACAGCATCTAATGCAGCAATCGCAACTTTCGCAGCAATCGGATTTCCTCCAAAAGTTGATCCGTGTTGACCTGGTTTTATAACCATCATAATTTCGTCGTCAGCCAGAACTGCTGAAACAGGATAAACACCTCCTGAAAGTGCTTTTCCTAGAATCAAAATATCTGGACGGTTATATGTTTCTGTTTGACGTTCACATTTATTTTCACACGTACAATTTCCACAAACAGCTAACAAACTTCCTGTGCGTGCAATTCCTGTTTGAACTTCGTCTGCAATGAAAAGGACTCCATTTTCAGTACACAATCTTCTTGCATTTGTTAAGAAATCATCTGCCGGTGTGTAAACTCCAGCTTCACCTTGAATCGGTTCCACTAAAAAACCAGCAACGTTTGGCAATTTTAAAGCTGCTTCTAACGCATTCACATCGTCGTAAGGAATAGCTATAAATCCTGGTGCGTAAGGTCCAAAGTTTTTATTTGAATCTGGATCACTTGAAAAAGAAACAATAGTAGTTGTACGTCCGTGGAAATTACCTTCACAAACAACAATCACCGCTTGATTTTCAGTAATTCCTTTTTTCTCATACGCCCATTTACGACATAATTTTATAGCTGTTTCTACAGCTTCTGCACCTGTATTCATTGGCAATACTTTGTCGAAGCCAAAAAGATTGGTGACATATTTCTCATATTCACCTAAAGAGTCATTGTAAAAAGCACGCGATGTTAACGCTAAAGTTTGCGCTTGATCAATTAAAGCTTTTGTAATTTTTGGGTGGCAATGCCCTTGATTAACAGCAGAATAAGCCGATAAAAAGTCAAAATATTGTTTACCTTCAACATCCCAAACAAATACCCCTTCACCTCTATTTAAAACAACTGGAAGTGGGTGATAATTGTGTGCACCGAATTTATCTTCAAGTGCAATTAATGATTGGGAAGTTGTGGTATTCATAGTTTCATTCATAAAATATGTATAAGGAAGGCAAATATAATGAAATCAGTTGCTAAGCCGAAATTCTAAGGAGTAAATTTGACGATAAAGCGTATTTGGCAAAGTTGAAACAAATATAAAATTGACGGTATTAATTTACTTTTGAAATAATGATTAAAGCAAAACACAAAAAGTTTAGATTTTTAAAATTGAACCTCTTATTTGAAATAGCAATCAAATTAAAACAAAAAAAGATTGCTACAAAAATTACAGGTCTAGCTATTACAGGAAGCTTCAAAGTATTTGATGTGATTTCAGAATTGTAACTTTCATCTCCTTAACTATCTTGCCATTTTTGATAAACCTTCAACAGACAAGAAATAAATGCCACAGGCGAAATTTAAAACGAAAAGGTTTCCTAATCGATAACAAACGGAATGCGAACGAAAAAGAAGAACGTTTGTTAGTTACAAATAGTCGAATTCGTAACTCCTTAGTAGTCCGCACTCCCATTTTCAAATTTTCAAATCAACATCCGTCAGCTGACGGACAAATTCAGATTATCCAGTTATATGAAACTGACTAAAATTCTTATCCACCACTAATTCATACGCACTTCCGATTTTTGTTGCGACGTATTCCGCGCGTTTGTCGTCCACGTAGATACTTTTCACTTCAAAAGGAAGATTATGAATCACTAATTTGAATTGTTGATATTCCGCGTCAAAATCGCCTTCTTTATGTTGGTTGATGATTAAGGAATCTGGTCGGCCGACAACTTCTAAAGTGCGTAAGGAGAAACGTCCTTTTTTGTAGTCGTAACCGTCGCCGCCGTCAGCATAAATGCGCGATTTCGTTTTTTCTTCGGAGAAATACACGTCGATTTGTAATTCTTCAATTTTCTTTTCGCCCACGTATTGTTGCACTGGATATTTAGGAATACAAGCACCTTCGCGCACAAAAATCGGAATGGTTTCCATTGTTGCGTCCACCCAAACTTCTTCACCTCCAACAACGCGTTCGCCTGTCCACCAATTGATCCACGTTCCTCGAGGGATGTACATTCTGCGTCCGTGTGTGTTGGGTTCCAAAATTGGACAAACCAAAATATGGTTTCCGAAGATAAATTCGTCCGTTCTGAAATGCGTTTGCATGTCTTCTTGGTCGTAATAGAACAACGGTTTAATCATTGGCGTTCCGTGCTGAATATATTCCCAAAACATCGTGTACAAATACGGCAATAAGGTATAGCGAATTTCAATAAACTTGCGCACGATATCCGTCACGTCTTTTCCAAACGACCAAGGTTCTTGCTCGCCGTGATGTCCCGAACTGTGAACGCGACAAAATGGATGAAACACCCCTAATTGGACCCATCGTGTAAATAATTCAGCTGTTGGTTGTTCTGCAAATCCACCGATGTCAGTTCCTGTAAATCCAGCGCCACTGATGTTCATGCGTTGCACTTGAATGTTGGCAATCCATAAATGTTCCCAAGAAGCCACGTTGTCGCCTGTCCACGAAGAAGTATAGCGCTGCGTTCCACTATATGCTGCACGTGTAATGATAAACGGACGTTTTGGATACGCAAATTGTTTAACGCCTTCATAAGTTGCGCGTGCCATTTGCATTCCGTAAACATTGTGTGCTTTGCGGTGCGAACAGGTATTTCCATCGTAATTGTGACGTACATCTAATGGAAACGTTTTCCCTGGAATTTCCATAACAGCAGGTTCGTTCATATCGTTCCAAACGCCACGCACGCCAATATCTTCAATCAATTCTTTGTATAATCCAGCCCACCAAGTGCGCACTTCAGGGTTAGTGAAATCGGGGAAGTAACAATCGCCAGGCCACACTTTACCTTTCATCAATGGTCCGTCGGAACGTTTGCAGAAATAACCTTTTTCCATGGCTTCGTTGTACACCCAATAATCTTTGTCGATTTTAATTCCCGGGTCGATAATTACCACCACTTTGAATCCGTCGGCTTTCAAATCGTCCACCATTTGTTTTGGATTCGGGAAATATTCTTTGCTCCAAGTAAAACAACGGAAGCCTTCCATGTAATCAATGTCCAAATAAACAGCATCACATGGAATTTGCAAGTCGCGAAATTTTTGTGCCAATGCTCTGAAATTGCTTTCCGGATAATAGCTCCATTTACTCTGATGGTAACCTAAAGCCCACATCGGTGGCATTTCAGGAACACCCGTCAATTGCGTGTAATTTTTAATGACTTCTTTGCTTGAAGGACCGTAGAAAAAATAGTAATTCATTTCCCCACCGTCTGCCCAAAAAGAGGTAATTCCATGGCGTTCGTGTGCAAAGTCAAAATGCGTTCGGAACGTATTGTCAAAGAAGATTCCATAAGCCGTATTTTGGTTCAAACCGATGTAAAAAGGAATCGTTTTGTAAATCGGATCTTTGTCTTTTGAAAATGCGTACTCGTCTGTATTCCAGTTCGTAAAACGCATTCCTTTTAGGTTCATGTGACTTGGTTTATCTCCCAAACCGTAGAAACTTTCGCCTTTCGGACTGTGTTTCGACATTTTCACGATGTTACCGCCATATTCGTGATTTTCCTCGTAGTGGAAGCCTAATTCATCTTCCAAAATCGGTGTTCCTTCCAAGGTATAAATCCCGATGCGCATGTTTTCTTTGGCAACGTAAATTTTGATTTTCGCGGTGGTAAGAATGTAATACTCCTCGTCTTCAGCGAAATTCAAATCGTTGTAGCCTTTGGGATAATTGTCGGCCAAAGCATACGAAAAATCTTTTTCAAAGGCATTTTCAGTCGCATAACGAAACCGCACCACGCTGTCACGCAAAATTGTTAAGCGGAGTAATACGTTGTTTTTTGCTCTGAACGTGTAGGTATCTACGTTTTTTTCAAAGCTAATTATGGATTGAGGGAACAAATTCCCTTTGTATTCTAAAGTTGTATTTGTAATCATTCTATTATTTTAAAGCATAAATTGAAATTGCCAATGGAGGCAAGGTTAAACTAATTGAAAACGGTAAATGGTGCATTCCTTCTGCGTCTGCGATGATTTCTGTTGAATTCACAACGCCAGAACCACCGAAAGCGGTATCATCACTGCAAAGTACTTCTTTCCAAGGACCTTCAACAGGAACTCCAAAACGGTAATTGTCGCGCACAACTGGTGTGAAATTCGATACAATCAACAAATCGTCTTTTGGATTTTTGCCTTTTCGTAAATAAACTAAAATACTGTTTTCGTGGTCGTTGTAGCTGATCCATTGGAAACCACTCGCGTTGAATTGTAGTTCGGAAAGTGCAGGACGTTCTTTATATAAACTGTTCAACGCTTTCACCCACGACTGAATGCCTTTGTAGTCGGGATTATCGAGTAAATGCCAATCCAACGAACCTTCGAAATTCCATTCTGATTCTTGTCCAAATTCAGAACCCATAAACAGTAATTTCGTTCCTGGATGCGTAAACATACAACCGTAAAGTAAACGTAAATTCGCTCTGCGTTGCCAATGGTCGCCTGGCATTCTCCCCATGATGCTGTGTTTTCCGTAAACAACTTCGTCGTGGCTCAAAGGCAACATGAAATTCTCGGTAAACGCATAGGTAAGGGAAAAACTAATATCGTTGTGGTGGTGTTTTCTGTAAACTGGTTCTTTTTTAAAATATTCCAAGGTATCGTGCATCCAGCCCATCATCCATTTCATTCCGAATCCTAAACCGCCAATTGAAGTGGGGCGACTTACCATTGGGAAATTCGTGCTTTCTTCGGCAATCGTTTGAACGTCAGGAAATTCGTGATAAACATGTTTGTTCAAGTCTTTTAAGAAATCAATTACGGCTAAGTTTTCTCTGCCGCCGTATTTGTTTGGTTCCCATTCGCCCTCGTTTCGACTGTAATCCAAGTACAACATCGAAGCTACAGCGTCCACACGTAAACCATCTGCATGGAAAGCATCGAGCCAGAAAATGGCATTACTCATCAAAAATGAGCGCACTTCTGGACGTTCATAATTGAAAATCAGGGATTTCCAGTCGGGATGATAGCCTTTGCGAATGTCGGGATGCTCGTATAAATGCGTGCCATCAAAATTCCCTAAACCATGTGCATCACTTGGAAAATGCGATGGAACCCAATCTAAAAATACGCCAATTCCTTTGTTGTGAAAAGCGTTTACTAAATATTTGAAATCCTCTGGTGAACCAAAACGACTTGTTGGTGCGAAATATCCAACCAATTGATATCCCCATGAAGGATCATACGGATATTCCATAATTGGCATGAATTCCACGTGCGTGAATCCCATTTCAGCCACATAATCCACTAATTCATCTGCCATTTCACGATAGGTCAACGAACGATTTTCGTCCCAGCGTTTGCGCCACGAACCTGCGTGAATTTCATAAACTGAAATGGGTTTGTCTAAAGCGTTGTGTTGAGCTCTTTTTTGCATCCAATCGCTGTCGTCCCAATCGTATTTTGCATCCCAAATTATAGAAGCTGTCATCGGTGGATGTTCGCAATAACGCGCAAAAGGATCTGCTTTTTCTGTCACGACACCGTTATGATGACTGTGAATTTTGTATTTATAGATTTCGCCGTGACCAACATTTGGAATGAATCCTTCCCAAATTCCAGAGCCGTCCCAACGAACAAATAGTTCATGACTTTCAGTAAAATGATTGAAATTACCAACAACATAAACTGTTTTTGCAGAAGGTGCCCAAACGGCAAAATACGTTCCTTCTTCGCCGTTCAAGGTCATCGGGTGGGAACCTAGTTTTTCATACAAGCGAATGTGCTTTCCAGCTCGAAACAAATCGATGTCGAAGCCCGTGAAAAGGCTGTGAGGTTTAACTGCGTTCATATTTGTTTCTTTAGATTTGAGATTTTAAAATGCTGGCAATTCCTTTCAACGGAATAATGGCCCAATCGGGACGCGAGTTCAATTCGTAGCCCAATTCATAGACCGCTTTTTCGGTCATGTGGTACATTAAAATGAATTCTTGTTCTTTTTTGTAGCCGATGTTCAACTCGCCAAAAGAGTAAATGCGTTGCATGTAAGCGTCCATACAAACGGCAACGACATACGTGAATAATTTCTCGCCCGCTTCAAATAAATGCTCTTGTTTGTAGCTCAATTTATCGGGGTTATTCAAAATCGAAGCAAACAAAGCGTAATGGAAACTGCGGAACAATCCAGCTACATCTTTCAAAGGCGGTTGCTTAATTTTTCGGTCGCGAATCGTACTTTCTGGTTCACCTTCAAAATCCAGAATGATGAAATCGTTATCGGTTACCAACACTTGTCCTAAATGGTAATCGCCGTGAATACGAATGCGCTCTCCTTTCAATACTTCCCAATCGAAATCAAGGAAATATTTACGAATTGCTTTTTTATTTTGAAGGAAATAGTTTGCTAATTCCAAGGCTTCGCCGTCCAAAGAATCTACATTATTTTCGATGGCATTCAAGCGATTTTGGACTTGATAAATCAAGCGATTTTTCAGCCAAACACCATAATCTCCGTTAAAAGTCGTTGAGGTAAAATGCGTATCTGTTTTGTTGCTTCCCATCGCGATGTGTAGGTCAGCAGTGCGTTCTGCAATTAATTTTACTTTCATAAAAAATTCCAAACCAACAAAATCGATGTATTCGTGAGGAACTTTATGAATCGGTAAATGCGTGAACAAAGGAACGGAAGGCAAACGACTGATGTCTACTTTTTTGCGTTCTAAATTTTGATAGGCTTGTAATAAAAGTTCATTGAAATAAGTCCAAGCGTCACATTTATTCGGAACTAATTCTTGCATCAAAGCCAAGGTAATAGCATCTTTATAATGTGCCATATTAGCACTTCCACGATACGGTGGCGTACCTGTAAAACCTTGTTGCTCCGTTAAAAATTTATTTATTTCGTAATCTGGATTCACTCCGATAAAGATGCGTCGGAAGAATTTCATTACGTATTTTTCGTTGTAAATGATACTCGTATTGCTTTGCTCGCCACCCATAAATTTAGAAGAAACATACGCTTCATTTTTAATGGATTGTTCGCAGTTCAAGGTCAAGTTCACATTCGGACTCGGTTTTGATCCAACTGTCAACTCGAACCATAATTTTCTGAAATCTTCAATGAATAAAGCATCTACCAAATAACCTGGACCTTCGTTAAACGACGCAGCACCAATGATATTGGACGTTTCATCGAGTTCGTGCTCCAGCATAAATGCCAACGTGATGAAGTAATTTTGGAAAAATGATTCTTCGTAATTGATTTCAATCAGTACGCCAAAGTAATTGTGCTGCTCACTTGAAAGCTTGATAAAATCAATGATTTCCAAGTTTTTAATCGTCGACACTTTTCCTCCGTACCATCTTTTGGTGACGATGTAATCTTGAAAAATTTCTTTCGGAAAACGATCTTTGAAATCTTGGGAATCCAACGAATTTCGCCAGTCGCAATCAAAAACTGGTCGTTCGATAATTGGTGGAGTAGGAGTAGTGATTTTTTTAGCCATGGTTAACGATTAAAATTCAACCTTAAAGATATGGAATGGTAACACAGGATGAAGCTCGATGTAACAGAATTCTTCGTTCCAAACATAAGAGTCTTTGGTTATGACATCGTGCACACGAACAGTATGACCAGCCTGAATTCCCCATTGTGCCAACGGTATTTTCACCCAACCATTTTGAGGATAATGCGGGTCTAAATTCACAACGATTAAACTTCTATCTTTCGCTTCAAAATCCCACTTGTGGAAAGCCAATAAATGTTGATTATTGATTTCCAAAAATTCGATGTTGTTGGTTTGTTGCAAAGACGGCATTTCTCTTCGAGCCAAGTTAATGGCTTTCATAATGCGCGTCAAATTGGTTTCTTTTTTCCAGTCCCAATGACGGAATTCGTATTTTTCACTATCGTGGTATTCTTCTTTTCCAGGAATGGCATCACTCACTAAATGTTCGTAAACTGGACCATAAACGCCCGTGTTCGAACTCAAAGTTGCTGCCAATGCATAACGTTGTAAATGAATACTTTCGTTGCCACTTTGTAAATGAAATGGATTGATATCAGGCGTATTTGGCCAGAAATTCGCTCGAAAATAGTGTTTGCGTTCTGTTTTCGTTAATTCGTTCACGTATTCTGTTAACTCATGTTTGTTGGTGCGCCAAGTGAAATACGAATAACTTTGAGTAAATCCTTGTTTCGCCAATTGTTCCATGATTTTCGGACGTGTAAAGGCTTCAGCTAAAAACAGAACGTTTGGATGTTTTTCTTGCACTTTTGCCATTAACCAACCCCAAAAATGGAAGGGTTTTGTGTGTGGATTATCGACTCTGAAAACAGAAATTCCAAACTCTTCGACCCAATACAAAGCAACGCGAAGTAATTCGTTCCAAAGGTTTTTCCAATCGGAAGTTTCAAAATAAATTGGTAGAATATCTTGGTATTTTTTAGGTGGATTCTCAGCGTATTGTGCTGTTCCGTCCGGTCGCCATTTGAACCATTGCGGATTTGATTTCACCCACGGATGATCTGGTGCAGCTTGCAGTGCAAAGTCCATTGCGATTTCAATTCCCAACGATTTTGCTGTATCCACCATCGATTTAAAATCAGCTTCGTTACCTAAATCCGGATGCAAACTCATGTGTCCGCCATGTTGTGAGCCAATTCCCCACGGACTTCCTACATCTCCATCCAAGGCATCCGTTGCGTTGTTTTTACCTTTGCGGTTCACTTCTCCAATTGGATGCACCGGTGGGAAATAAAGCGTATCGAATCCCATTGCTGCAACGCGTGGCAATAGTTTTTCACAATCTTTAAATGTTCCATGTTTGCCTTCTGTTTCTGAAGCAGAACGAGGAAAAAACTCATACCAAGTAGAGAAAAGCGCTTTTTTGCGTTCTACTTTCCAAGGTAAAACTTGAGATTTAGCAGCTAATAATTTTGTCGGAAAATCAAAAAATAGTTGTTGTAAACTATCGCTTTTTACTAATTCAAGCGCTTCGTCGTAAGTTGCCTCATTTTCTAATATTGCAATCCAAGACTCGGCTTCTGTTTTAGCTTTTCCTTTTAGTTTTTTTATGATGTCTTTAATGTATTCAGCGCCTTCTAATAATTCACTTTTAACGTGTTGACCAGCGTCGATTTTTTTGCGTGTACCGAACAACCAATTCAAAGGCCAATCTACCCACGATTCGATGAAATACTCAAAAGTTCCTTCTTTGTCGGCAATCATTGTCGTTCCCCAACGGTCGTTTCCAAGTGGAGCGAAAGGTACTTCTTGCCATTTTTTATCTGATTTTGACTTGAATTGCAATACTGCACAAATATGGTCGTGACCGTCAGCGAGAATATCTGCTTCGACGAAAACGGGTTGTTGAGCGATTGTTTTTAAGGCAAAAATCCCACCGTCAATGCATGGGCTGATGTTTTCAATGATGACGCGTTCTTGGTTTTGAGGTTTCATATCCAAAAGAATTTTAATAGCTGGTTCTTACTACAAATATAGTTTTTTAGCTAATAAATGTCATTATGACACTAATTAAATTTTTAATGGAAGAAACGCGTTTGACAAATTGGAATTATAACTCGCCAAAACTTGTTTTAAGTCGGAGTTTGGGCGAGATATAAAATGAAATTCCATTAACCAACTACTTAAATTAAGTTTATTTTGAACGATTTGGTAACTGTATTTTTGTTTTTAAATTAAAGTCCTAAAAATTACTTATCTAAATCTTTTGAACCTTCTTTGAAATGGTAAATGATTTTGATTTCATTGTTTATTCTTTCTTCCTCCAGTTGACGAAGTGCCTCTTGCTGTTGACGGATTTCTTCTTCTTGCAAGCGAATTTGTTCCAAATACATTCCTTCCAAATCTGGTGGTTCGATTCCTAATTCTTTTTCAATTTCATATTGGTATTTGGGGCGCTGAGGACCTTCAGCTCGGTAATAAATTGCGAGTAAGATTCCTACAATCATTCCCATTAAATGTCCTTCCCAAGAAACTCTCGGCGAAGTAGGGAAAATCCCCCAAATCATACTTCCGTATAGAAAAACGATGAATAATGACAAAGCTTGAAGAGGTAAGTATTTCCGTAAAACACCCGACGTAAAAAGAAAGGCAGCTAGTGCATAAATCACTCCACTCATTCCAATATGAAATGAACCTTTATTGGTGGCAAAAATCCAAACTAAGATTCCTGTCAATAACCAACTTCCGAAGAACACTTTTAAAGCAATTTCTTTGTAGGAATAAAACAAAAGAGTTAAAAGTAAAAAGGTTGGTACTGAGTTGTTAATAATGTGTTTGAAATCGGAATGCGCATGAATTAATGGCATAAAAATGATTCCTTTAAGTCCTTCGATTGTTTTTGGAAGCACCCCTAATTTGTGAAAATCGAAGATAAAAAGAAAGTCGGCCCAATAGACCATCCACATAACAATCACCACGATTAACGCGGGTGGTATAGCATTTCTTAAATGATTTTCAAAGTATGTTTTTTGTTTCATCAGATTGCTCCGATGTCAAAGAATGTGCCTTTGGAAAATTACTGACAGAGTGGCGGTGGAAGGAGATTAAATTTTTGTTTTCTAAAACCTAACTTTTAACAGAATTACTTTTGGTCTTATATATTTACAAGTCCAACCCTCTTAAGATAAAACTTAAATCTTTAAAGATTTCCAACAATTACTAGTTAATTGTAAGACGAAATCAGGTGGGAATGTTTTTAATTTTCTTCCAATAATTCAATTTTTTGAATTTGATTGAAATCGATTTTAGTTTATATAATGATTACATGTGTTTTAAAATGTCAGTTTATCCATATTTCATATTCAATTAAAATAAGTTCAATAATTTTCTAGTCCAATCTTGAGAAAAAATTAAAATGGGTTTGATTTAACCATAAATTTCCTCTAATTCTAATTTTTTAATTCGAGATCTTATGTGTTTTTGGTCGTGTTAAGGAGTACTTGAATACTCTGTTGTTTTTCTAGAACAAGCAGCAGCATTGATTTTGATGTTTCTGTTGAGTTTATTATTTGTTGCTGTTCATTAGTAAGTTTCACTGCAATTAGTTGAATTTTAAAAGAAATCGAGCCTTTATTCTATGTTTGAAAATTGCAAGTTTTATCATTAAGTCAATAAATTTGATATTTGATGTTCAAGTTTTCAAAAAATCAAGGTTAAAATCAACTTTTTGAAGATTTTTTGGAGATGGAAATTTGTCAAACGCAAAAATCAAAAGTTGTTAATTCTAGCTTTTCTTTGTCATATTTAAATACCTTCGAAAGAAAAAACTATTATGAAAAAATCAATTTTATTATTAACTTTTTTTGCAGTACTAGGATTATCTTCTTGTACATCATTACACAAAACGATGCGCGAGCCTAACGTTCGTGTTGAATTAGTTCGTGAAAACTTCGATCTTTCCGAACAAGTCTCAGCAGAGGCAACATCGGTTAGAATCTTCGGTGTTGACTGGCAACGCTTGTTAAACAAAGAACAAGGTTCAGTTGAAGGGTGGGCGTTTTCAGCAGTTAACCTTGGTTACATTCCAATAATTGGAAATGGTATTTCTGAACCTGCTTCTTTTTATGCACTACATGAAATGATGAAAAACAATCCAGGCTATGACGTTGTGTTTTATCCACAATACGAAGCAATTGTTAACCGGCCTTTCATTGGAATTGGATTTATTTATAAAAAAACAACTGTTAAAGCCACAGCCCGATTAGGAAAAATGAAATAGTACCTATGTTGTTTTCAATTGTCGTTTGAAATACTCGTAGTTAACTAATTTTGACTTATACCATTTAGTTTTCCATTTACGTAGTTTTAATGTAAATTAGGTTAATAAGTTTAGTTCTTTCGATATAAAATAAACACTAGTTCATTCTTATTTAGAGCTAGTGTTTTTTATATCCTTTTGATTTACCACTATTTGTTTTTTATCCATTTTTTAGCAAAAAAAACCACCAAGTTTTCACTCAGTGGTTCTTTATTTATAAAATTAAATTAAGGTCACCTCCCTCAATCCCTCCTCAAGGAGGGAAGATTACAATCCCAATAAAACTTGAATTGGATCCTTAGAGCCAAACAACATTCTTTCAGGGTTTTCTAACATTTCTTTCACTTTCACTAAGAAACTAACAGACTCTTTTCCATCGATGATTCTGTGGTCATACGAAAGCGCAACGTACATAATTGGACGAATTTCCACTTTACCATTAATCGCAACTGGACGTTCAACTACATTGTGCATACCTAAAATTGCTGATTGCGGTGGGTTGATAATTGGCGTTGACAACATCGATCCGAAAACACCACCATTCGTAATGGTAAATGTTCCACCAGTCATATCTTCTGGCGTAATTTTTCCGTCGCGAGCTTTGATTGCCAAACGTTTAATTTCTCTTTCAATTTCTGCCAATGACATTTGCTCCGCATTTCTAACAACGGGAACCATTAATCCCTTAGGAGAAGAAACTGCAATACCAATATCTGCATAATCATGGAAAACCATTTCGTTTCCGTCAATTTGTGCGTTCACAGCAGGGTATAAATTCAAAGCTTCTGTAACTGCTTTTGTGAAGAACGACATAAATCCTAAATTCACTTCGTGGTGTTTTGAGAAAGCGTCTTTGTATTTCGCGCGCAAGTCCATAATTGGTTTCATATCCACTTCGTTAAAAGTCGTCAACATTGCCGTTTCACTTTTTACAGCAACTAAACGCTCTGCAATTTTACGACGCAACATCGACATTTTTTCACGACTTTGATTGCGTGATCCACCCCAACCTTGCGCATCAGCAGTAGAGAATCCAGCAGACATCGCACTAATAACATCTTGTTTTGTGATACGACCATCTTTTCCAGTTCCTTTTACTTGATTAGCTGCAACATTGTTTTCTGCCATAATCTTAGCAGCAGCAGGAGAAGGAGTTCCACTTGCATAAGAAGTTTCCTTAACTGGGTCTGGATTTGGAGTTTTTGCTGGTGCTGGCGCAGCAACTGGAGTAGGAGCAGCTTTTTCAGCTACTACTTCAACTGTTTTTGCAGGAGCACTTCCCGCAGGTTTTGCAGCAGAAGTGTCGATTAAACAAACTACTTGACCAACTTTAACAACATCGCCTTCAGCAGCTTTCAAGGTGATAATACCACTTTCTTCTGCAGGCAATTCCAATGTTGCTTTATCAGAATCAACCTCAGCTATTGCTTGGTCCTTTTCTACGTAATCACCATCAGCAACTAACCAAGCTGCGATTTCAACTTCTGATATCGATTCTCCCGGACTTGGGACTTTCATTTCTAATACTGACATCTTCTATCTTATTTCGTTAATTTTTCACTGTTACTTTTGCATACGAAAACAATTCGTTGAACAATTTAGCCAAACGTTTTTCGTGTAATTTTTTAGAACCTTCCGCAGAGGCAGCACTTGCAGGACGAGTAATTCCAATCAAATCTAATTTTCTTAAATTCATTGCCATATATGTCCAAGCTCCCATATTTGCTGGTTCTTCTTGTGCCCAAATGATGTTTTTCGCTTTGTATTTCGCTAAGATTGTATCGATTTGTTTTTGTGGTAAAGGATACAATTGCTCAATTCGAACAAAAGCCATATTTGTAACACCCAATTCTTTCGCTTTTACTTTCATTTCGTAGTAGAATTTACCGCTACAAAGTACCAACGTATCCACTTCTTTCACTTTTGCTGTTGGGTCGTCTAATACCTCTTGGAATGAACCAGTTGCCATTTCTTCCAAACTTGACATTGCATCTGGATAACGCAAAAGCATTTTTGGAGAGAAAACAACTAATGGTTTTCTGAAATCGCGTTTCATTTGACGACGCAATAAATGGAAATGATTCGCTGGTGTTGATGTGTTTACAATTTGCATATTCAAATCAGCACATTGTTGTAGGAAACGCTCCATTCTACCCGAACTATGTTCAGCTCCTTGACCTTCGTAACCGTGAGGTAACAACATCACCAAGCCACTTTGCGTTGCCCATTTGTCTTCCCCTGCGGAAATAAATTGGTCAATCATAATTTGTGCACCATTGAAGAAATCTCCAAATTGTGCCTCCCAAATCGTTAGGGCTTTTGGAGTAGCTAATGAATAACCATATTCAAATCCAAGCACTCCATATTCTGATAAAAGGGAATTGTAAACATCAAAGCGAGCTTGATTATCACTCAACAATTTTAATGTTTCAACCTCTTCTTCTGTATCTTCTGTTTTCACAACTGCGTGACGGTGAGAGAATGTTCCACGCTCCACATCTTGTCCTGAGATTCGAACAGAATTACCTTCAACGAGTAAAGAAGCATACGCCAACATTTCTGCTGAACCCCAATCTAAACTATCGTTTTTGAAAGCATTTAAACGATCTTCAAAGATTTTTGCAATCTTGCGGAAGTATTTTTTTCCTTCAGGTAAAGAAGAAAGTTTAATTCCTAGTTCGTATAATTTTTGTTTATCAACGCCAGTTTCTGGCGATTTTTCAAAATCTTTAGCCGTTCCATGTCTAAATCCTTCCCACGTTAATTTCAAGAAATCATAAACTAAGGCTTTTTCATTTTTACGGGAAGCATCAAATTCTTCTTCTAAAAACTGATTATAAGCATCTTCTATTTGTTTTGCTTCTTCTTTTGAAATGACACCTTGCGCTTCCAATTCACGTTGGTAAATTACCTTTGGATTTGGGTGCTTTGCAATGATGTCGTATAATTTTGGTTGCGTGAATTTAGGCTCATCTCCTTCATTGTGACCATATTTACGGTAACACAATAAATCGATGAAAATATCTCTATTGAATTGCTGACGGTATTCCATCGCAA
>CAZDKE010000068.1:0-5647 GCA_964506255.1 uncultured Lishizhenia sp.
GATTAGTTGGCTGGTGGCCATTTTCAGGAAATGCAAATGACTTGAGTGGAAATGGCTATGATGGAACTGTGATTGGAGCCACTCAAACAACCGATAGATTGGGCATTTCAAATAGAGCTTACAATTTTTCAGGAACCAATAACGTCATAAACCTCGCAAATAGTCAAAATATTGTTTCTGGGTCGTTTTCAGTAAGTGCGTGGTGTACTATTGAAAATCTTACGACCACTAATAATGATGCTACCATCATCGGTCAGTTGTCGCAACCAAGTAACGATAGAAAGTGGTTATTTGGATTTAGGGCATATCAAGGAAATAGTGGTACATCAAATTATCTTTTTAATAATTCTGGTGTCATGCAGACTTTTTATGATCAAAATTGGTTCCCGCAGGCATCAACTTGGTATCATATAACTTGGGTATTTAATGCTGGAATTTCAATTGATACTTATCTTAATGGTGTTCTTCACTTTAGCCAGACTACTACAATGTTGAACTTTAATAATGTTGCTAATAACGTTTTAACCAGAATAGGTAACGCAGAAGACATTGATTCCCCAAATAATTTGCCATGGATTGGTAAAATTGACGATATTGGCATTTGGAATCGCGTATTAACACCACAAGAAATAACTGATTTATATAACGCTATTAATTGTGCTAATACAACAATTTCACCTCAAACCAACTCTTTAAACTCTGGCAGTACAGCAACATTTACCGCTTCAACATCAGATCCAAATCCAAGCTTTGTTTGGCAAAGTGATTTAGGACAAGGTTTTCAAACATTGAATAACTTCGGAAACTATTCAGGCGTAAATACAGCAACTTTAAATATTTCCAATGTTCAACTTTCTGAGCATAACCAACCAATTAGGGTACTTTCAACCTCAGGAAATTGCATTGATACTTCGAATGCAGCGGTAATAAATATTTTAGATACTTGTCTAGTAACAGTTTACGATACACTTTTAACAACAGTAACAGACACATTAATAATAAATACGACGCTTGGTTTACCAGCGCCAAACAACGAAAACACAATTTTAATTTATCCAAATCCTGCGAGTGACTTCATTACGATTGATAATGGAAATTACATTGCAATGGCCGGTTATAGTATCAAAATTGAAAACAATGCAGGTCAACAAGTTTTTCAAAGTAACATTAATCAGCAACTCTTCACGATTGATCTAAGCACTTGGTCGGGTGATGGTCTTTATTTTGTGCATTTAATAGATGCGCAAGGAAATACGGTGACAGTTAGAAAAATTGTGTTGCAGTAATGGGAAAAATTAAATCAATAAATTTTAAAAATCATAAAAATGAAAAAGGTATTAGTAATTATTTTTAACTTAATTCTATTAAGCTCTTGTCAAGTATTTAAGACAAGTACTTCAAAATCTGTTGATATAAAATCATCAGGAGTAACTCAAAAGCCAACGATTGTTGATTTAAAAGTTGACGAAAAGAAAATTACAGCGTCAATTACCTCCTCAATAGCATCAACACAAGATGTATTTCAGCAACAAGTAATTTCAGAAGCATTGAAAAAATGCAATTGCGATATAATTGTGGAGCCGAGATTTGAATCTATTAGAAAAGGTAAACAAACAACTACGTCTGTTACTGGTTATCCTGGTTATTATATAAATTTTAGACCAATGACCTTAGAAGATACGACCTTCTTGAAAATCGCAAATTCAACTTTGGATAAAACAAAAGCGAAAGAAACTACGCTCGGTAAAAAACGAAAAATTGGTCCTATTATAATTGCTTCATTGGGGGGTGTTGTGCTTTGGGCGTTGTTATTAAGTTCCCTAAACTGAAAAACCAAAATCATACCGACTATGTCACATAATGTCGTATTTGATAGTATAGAAGGAATATGTCAGCATTATAACCAAAAGGTTTTTGTGTTAAGAATTTTAATTGTTTGATGGTATAAATCTAACTACAAAACTCTTGAAATGGACTTGGTGTAAATTGTGGCTTCCACGTTTGTTATGCGTTTACTTAAATGCGCTAGCACAGATTCGTCGATGTAATTGTTAATGAGATTGATTTCTTTTTTGGCAGAACGAATAATTCTTGACATCAACTCGTAAGCATCAAAGATTTGTCCGTCGAAGAAAACACCTTTTGTTGGTAAAAGATTTTTTTCAAGAGCTGAAAATAGATTTTCAAACTTTTGGTCAGACTCGATTAATTTTCACTTTAAGTTATGAAATATTATTCTTTAGTGAAATATGAATTAATAGAAATTTTTCACGAAAAAGTGCATTTTTTCGGTATTTAACAAATTCGTAAAAATGATTCTAACCTTAAACAACTCAGTCAAAAATGTATTCAATCAGGAATCCTCACCCCTATGGAAACCACAATACAAACGTTGTCCCTTTTCCAACGGAGCTTTTTAAATCGATTTTACCTTGATGGGCTTCAACGATTAATTTAACGATGCGCCAATATTGTACAATTCTTTTCGCTCGATGATGAGAAAGCTGTCGTGAAAGTTGTACCAAATTGGTTGTTTTTTAATTGAAATATAAGAAAAAATAGTACAAATCATCCAATCAATTACTACATTTGTACCAAAAAATATAAATGCTTGTAAGAAATATTCACGATTTACTTCACTATTATAGTCAACAATTTAGGTCGGTGATGCTTGTTGGGCCCAGGCAATCGGGAAAAACTACGCTTGCAAAAATGGTGTTTCCAGCTAAGAAATATGTTTCGCTAGAAAACCCCGATGAAAGAAATTTAGCATTGAGTGATCCAAAAGCTTTTTTGAACCGCTTTCCGAATGGTGCTATTTTGGATGAAGTACAACGTGCGCCTGAATTATTGAATTACCTACAAGAAATCCTTGACAACACAACTGAAGATGGTTTATTTATCTTAACAGGTAGCAACAATCTTTTACTTCAAGAAAACGTAAGCCAAACCTTAGCAGGTCGAATCGGTGTGTTGGATTTATATCCGCTGAGTTATCGGGAATTGCAAAGTCAAGTTAGACAGTACACGTTGAATGAGCTACTGTTGAGGGGGTTTTACCCTGAAATTCATCAAAAAAACAGAAACCCTGATTTGTGGTATCAATCGTATGTGCGCACTTATGTCGAGCGAGATGTGAGGCAGCTAAAAAATATTGATAATGCAATGCTGTTTTTTAAATTTCTTCGATTGTGCGCAGGAAGAGTTGGTCAAACTGTGAATCGGAGTGCCTTGAGTAATGAATGCGGGATTGATGTTAAAACAGTTGATTCGTGGTTGTCTATTTTAGAAAAAACCTTCGTAATTAAAATGCTCCCTACTTACTTCAATAACTTTAACAAGCGATTGGTTAAAACACCAAAACTTTACTTTGTGGATACAGGTTTGGCATGCTCCCTGCTTTCCATCAAAAAAGAAAGTGAACTTGAGGTGTCACATTTTAGAGGAAGTTTGGTTGAAAATCTGATCATCATGGACTTTGTGAAGAACAATGCAAATTTAAACCTTGGTCAACAATTCTATTTTTGGAGAGATAACAAAGGCCTTGAAATTGATTTAATTATCCAGACTGCCACTCAATTAATTGCAACAGAAATTAAGTCTGCTCAAACATTTTCATCTGATTTCGTTAAAGGTTTAAAGAAATTCAATGCATTGTCAGGTGAAACAGGTGGTGTATTAATTTATGATGGTGAAATGGAATTTACGTCACAGGAATTGATTAAAGTTGTTAATTGGAAAACTGCTTTGACTGATTAATCTTCATGTAATTTAGATAAAACAAATTCCAACATTTTCTCATCTAATTTCGAGAACGCAAACCATTTCTTTCCCAAGTCTTTGAGAGAAGCACCAATGTGATAAAGTTCTTTTTTGTCGATGATGAGAAATCGGTCGTGGCTATCTCTTAGCTCACGAATGCTGATTGGTGGATATTGATTGTTATATCTTTCTAAATCTAACTGCAAAATTCTTGAAATAGATTTTGTGTAAATAATTGCCTCCACGTTTGAGGTCCGTTTACTCAGATGTGCCAACACAGATTCGTCGATGTAATTATCAATAAGAATGATTTCTTTTTTGGCAGAACGAATAATTCTTGACATCAACTCGTATGCATCAAAGATTTGTCCGTCGAAGAAAACGCCTTGTGTTGGTAAAAGATTTTTTTCAAGAGCTGAAAATAGATTTTCAAACTTTTGGTCAGACTCGATTAATTTTCGCTCTACTCCTTCAATTCTTTGAATTAATCCAGAATTTCTGTTTATTATTTTACGCATTTCGACAAACGCATTAATAATTTGAATACTCATATGAACTGCAACCTCACTTCTCAAAACAGCTGATAACATTGCAACACCTTGCTCAGTGAAAACAAATGGATTATTACCAGAATGTTTCCAACTTTCAAACCGGTCGCAAATTGCGACCAGTTCAATCTTTTCCTTGTTGTTTAATTGAAACCTAAAGTTTTCTGGAAATCGTTCAATATTTCGTTTTACTTGTTCATTTAACCGCTTGACTTCAACTTGGTATAAATCAGCCAAATCACGATCAATCATCACTTGTATTCCTCTGATTGTAAATATTTTCGCTTGTAAATCATTATTTAATAACTCCTGCATATCCTTAATTTTTACTTTAAGTTATGAAATATTATTCTTTCGCGAAATATGAATTGTTAGAAATTTTACAAGAAAAAGGCGTTTTTTCAGTATTTAATAAAATCGTAAAAGTGATTTTGACTTTAAACAACTCAGTCAAAAATTCATTCAATCACTGATTCTCACCCCAAAGGAAACCATAAAACAAACGTCGTCCCTTTTCCAACGGAGCTTTTTACGTCAATTTTACCTTGATGAGCTTCAACAATTAATTTAACGTAATACAATCCAAGTCCGAAGCCTTTTACATTGTGAATATTTCCTGTAGGAACACGATAAAATTTATCAAAAATCAGTTTACTGTGTTCACGTTTCATACCTATCCCATTGTCAGTGATTTCTAGTGATAAACCACTCTTTTCATTACGAGTTATAATTTGAATTTTAGGTTTTTCGGAGCAATATTTCACCGCATTATCCAATAAATTATAAACCACATTTGTAATATGAACTGGATCAGCTTGAATGCAAAAATTAGTTGCATTTTTTTGTAATTCAATTTCACCCCCAGCTTCGGAATGGTTGAACTCAAAATTGTCTTTCACTTCATCTAATAATTCGTGAATGTTAAAGTTTTCTTTGTTCAACACCACTTTGTCTTTGTCTAATTTAGCGACATTTAACACTCGTTCTACTTGATTTTCAAGCCGTTTGTTTTCTTTGTAAATAATTCCAGCGTAACGTCGAACTTTTTCAATGTTGTTTTCTTCATCCATTCTTAAAAGCAATTCACTGGATAAACTAATGGTTGAAATCGGTGTTTTGAGCTCATGCGTCATGTTGTTTATGAAGTCGTTTTTTACTTCCGAAAGTCGTTTTTGACGGATGATGATTGTTAAGCTATAAGCAAAGAAAACCAAAACCAAAACTACAATTATTGAAATGTAAATCCAAGGTGAAATAAAAACAGCAGGTTCAATTGATTTGGCCTTCACTTTAGGAAAGAAGACAGTGAAATAATGTCCATCTTTTTTTAAGCGCAA
>CAZDKE010000068.1:5657-10301 GCA_964506255.1 uncultured Lishizhenia sp.
AGGAATACTTTCATTTACAGGAGCATACAGTGAATCTTTAGAGAATTTTATGAGGTTACTAAAAATAAGTGTGTCCGTAAAACAATCGTAAATTCCGTAAACGAAATCTTGATGGATATTTTGATTGTAAAGAGCTTTCTTTAGTAAAGTTTCTAAATAAAAAGGTTGTAATTCTTGATTGATATCAACGGTGAAATGATTGGTTCTCAACTGTTTTACCGCGCCATATAAATCTGAATTATCGTCTGTTTTTTGGGTGATGATTTCCAAAACATTCGTCAAAGCGATATGCGCTTGCTCCGAAAATTCTTTCAAGTTTAGACTGTCCTCTTTTTCTTGGATGGCAATATTTTTCGCTTGCATTTCCATTGTTTTACTTACCCAAACAAGCTGGACAAATAAAATGCTTATCAAGGAAAGAACTCCAAGAATAACAACAGCGTTAATGGTTTTATTATTCATCGCCGCAAAGTTAAGTGAAACGAAGGTGATTTTTGATAATTTAATTGAGTATTCGCAATCGTTGTGGTAATAAAATTTAAAAATATAGTAGTAAACCCAAGTGAGAGCTAATTTGTAAATTCTAGCGAACAAAATTGGCCTTGAATTTCTAGGTTTTAGCTACTGAACTGAAACTGTTAATTTTTAAAATTTCTGCAAGAACATTTTAAAAAATTTCAGTTTTCAGAAAGGAGTTAAAATTGTTCGCTACGAGTTGTAACTATTTGTAGAATAATTATTTGCGAACAAAAAGAAATTCAGAGCCTTGATTTTTTGATTCTTTTTGATCAAGCAAAAAGAATGGCAAATATAAAAAAAAGACCTTAACCAATCATTTTAAGATAACGTAAAAATGGCTCTACAAAAGAGTAAACCTAAATTATTTAACTTTGAATTATGAAATAATATATTGGCATTCCTAAAGTAATATTAAAAGGAAAAGTCACACCTAACGCCATTGGAATATACAATCCTGGATCGGCTTTTGGCGCTGCTAGTCGCATTGCTGCTGGTACCGCGATATACGAAGCGCTTGCTGCTAGAATTGAAAATATAAATCGATTTCCAATTTCTTGGGTTATGAATTGACTTAAATAAGCAACAACGCATCCATTTATCAAGGGAATTATTAGAGCAAATAGAAATACAAATTTCCCATTTTTACGAAATGAAGCTAACCTTTTTGCAGTTGTCATTCCCATTTCTAATAAAAAAATTGCAAGAAATCCTTTGAAAATATCAGTGGTGAATGGTTTGATATCCTCTGCCTGTTTTGAATCTGCAATAATTCCAATGACCAAACTTCCCATAATCATTAGTACGCTACCATTAGAAAGTGAATGCTTCACAATGGAGGATAAGCTGAAATTTGACTCCTCTGATTTCTCGAATTTTTTCATTAAAATCACTCCAACAATTATCGCAGGAAATTCCATCAATGCCATCACAGCAACCATGTGTCCGCCGAATTGAATATTTTGAAGTTGTAAAAAAGAAACTGCACTCACGAAAGTAACCGCACTCACAGAACCATACGCCGCAGCAATGGCACCTGCATCACTAATACTTAATTTTTGTTTGAGTAGAAAAAAAGTGTAGAAAGGAATAAAAGCTGAAATAAAAATTCCGAACAGCAAGCAAAAGAGAATTTCTAAATCTAAATTGCTGTGTTGTAATTCTTGTCCACCCTTGAAACCAATTGAAAACAATAAGTAAAGCGAAATGAATTTGAAAGAAGATTCTGGAATGACCAAATCGCTTTTAATCAATGTGGCGATAATTCCAAGAATGAAAAAAAGAAGTGTTGGGTTTGTTAAATTGCTGATTAATAGATGTATATCCATTTAAATTTTTAATTATTAGTTTTTAATGTTTAATTAAGCATTCAACATTCATAATTCACAATTCATTGCTTTCAATTTCAACTAGTTCAATTTCGATAGTTGATTTTAAAGTAACGAGTTGATTTTCATCTAAGTTTAACGCATTCACTTCTGCCTTTAACTGGTGTAATTCAATTAAACGTTTTTTGGAATTTTCATCTTCAACACCTTCTTTTTCAAGGCTTCGTAAGTTTTTCAAGTGATGAAAATTAATTTTATTTGAAATCATATTTAAAACCACTTCTTTCATTTCTGAAGGGGTAAAAATTCCGTTGATTAAGGTTAGATTTTTCATTTTTATTATGGATTACAGTGGTTACAAAATTCTGGGGATTCATACTCTTTCCCTTGTGGAAATAGCGTTTCTTTTTGGCAGGAACATTTTTTACAAGTTGAAATATATTTTAAAGTTGATACAGTTGGTCGATTACACCATTCACAAGGAAGTCCAGTAACAGCATCCGTTAAATCAAATCCTGGTGTTTGACACGATGGACATTTTGAATTAATTTTTTCAATCAATTTTATTGTTGCTTGTTCGATATTTTTCATTCGTGTCGGGTTGAATAGTGCTCGCATATCCGTTTCAACATAAATGGAAGAGTGATTTTTATTAAGCTTATTGAAAATTGATTCAAGTTGTTGCCAATCGTTTAGGCCTTTGTAGATTTCTGAGTAATCTGATTTACTTGGTCGCAAAATCAATCCGTGACTTGGAAAAAGTGCTTTTTGGGCGAAATCTTTTAGTTCAAGAAAAGAAGAAATTGATTTTGCATCAAAATTCGTTTCTGTAGAAATAAATTTGCCTATGATTTCAAGGTCGTTTTTAGTATCGAGCAACATTACTAACTCCTCGTTCGCTTGAACAAAAAACAAACTTGGATGTGCTCCAAAAGAACCTTCGCTTGCAATAGCCAAATCGCAGTCAGAAACGTTCAGTCCCAACAAACATTTATTTCTCAAGGTTGTTAATGGATCGTTAAAGCGTTCTATTTCACCAGAAAAAGTTCCTAAACTATCTGTTGGAAGATTTTCTACTAATTCACATTTGAGCCCAAGTTGTTGTTCCAAAAGAGGTGATATAACCGTTTCTTTCCCGTGATTAGTTGCAATTAAAATTCTCCTATCTTGGAACATTTTTTAATTTTTTGGCAAAGGTGAATATTCTCTATGTATTATTTTTATTTATATTTGAAATCGAAAACATAAACTAACGTTATGAATTACACTTTGAATCAACTTCGTATCTTTTTGAAAATTGTTCAAACTGAAAGTATTACTAAAGCTTCTGAGGAATTACATTTAACTCAACCTGCTGTTTCTATTCAGTTGAAAAATTTCCAAGAACAATTTGAAATTCCTCTAACAGAAATTATTGGTAAGAAAATATTCATTACTGATTTTGGAAGAGAGATTGGCGAAGCTGCCGAGTCTATTTTAAATGAAGTTTATGCAATCAATCATAAGGTAAACGCTTACAAAGGTCATTTAACGGGAAGGTTAAAAATTTCAGTGGCATCAACTGGGAAATATGTTATTCCTTACCTTCTCTCGCCTTTTTTGAAAAAGTATCAGAACATTGAGTTGATGTTGGACGTAACGAATAAAACGAAGGTTATTGAGAGTTTGATAAAAAATGAAGTTGATTTCGCGTTAGTTTCGGTTATTCCTGAAAAGATGAATATCCAAAAAATTAAATTGATGCCAAACAAGCTATTTCTAGTTGGAAACAAGGAAAAAACATTCGATTCTGTTTCTAATGATAAGTCCATTTTAGAATCTATTCCTTTAATATTCAGAGAAGAAGGTTCAGCTACTCGCGATGCAATGGAAAAATACATTGATAAGATTCAATTAACTGGAATCAAAAAAATGGAGTTTGTTTCTAATGAAACGATTAAACAAGCAATAATCGCTGGATTGGGGTATTCGATTATGCCAATGATTGGTTTGAGAAATGAACTATCAAATGATCAACTACAAATAATTCCGATGGAAGGTTTGCCTATTTGTACAGATTGGTACTTAATTTATCTCGAGAATAAAAAGCTTTCACCAATTGCTAAGGCTTTTGTTGATTTTATAGAAAAAGAAAAAGAAAATATTATTGAAGAGAATTTTTCGTGGGTGGAGAAGTATTAATGTTACAAGCCTTTAATCCAACTTGTCATTTCAGCCAATACTTTAGGAGAAACTGTTTCTTCTAAATCGCCATATTCTAAAATGCTACATTTTTTGCATGTTTGAAATAAATGATTCAAGCCTGGAAACAGTACCACCTTAGATTTTAACTTGCTCTTTTCGCTGAATTGGTTTCTAAATGCCTCTTGGTTTTTTAAGGGGGGAACTTGAATATCTTCAGAACCATTAATTACCAAAATCGGACAAGTGATTTTTTGTAAATATTTGCTCGATTCAAATTGCATAAAACCTCGTGCCCACGTATTATCCAAAAAGGAAATATAGCCATTGATAAATTCTTGTTTCGTTGCTTTTTCCTTTAATTCACTTGGGATTGATTCAAAATTTCGTTCCACAAAAGCAATTACTTGATTGGCGAAATCTCCTTTTGGAGTTTGAATGAGTAGCTTTGTCAAGGTGTCGTAAGTTGCGCTGTTCCATTTTGCTAATTCTTCCGCTTGACCATTTTTTAGTGGAATCAAGTATTGTTGCTCCACTAAAACGTCTCGTCCATTTGTTCCAACTGCTGCCAATTGAATTAAAAAATCTACTTTTTTGAGTTGAGTCGTTGCAATTAAAG
>CAZDKE010000068.1:10311-14820 GCA_964506255.1 uncultured Lishizhenia sp.
CCACCTTCCGAATGTCCTGCAAGACCAATTTTATTTTTCTTGTACTTTTTGCGAAGAAATTTATAGCAAGCTTCTACATCGCTCGAAAAATCTTCGAGATTTGCTTTTGAATAATCAGCAGTACTTTTTCCTGTTCCACGATCATCAAAGCGAAGCACGCCAATTCCATTCTTAGTTAAATAATCAGCAATTACCCAAAAAGGTTTGTGACCCATAATTTCACAATCACGATTTTGTGGACCTGAACCAGAAGCAAGTACAACGATTGGAAAGTTTTTTACATTTTTTGGTGTCGTTAAAGTCGCTCCAATATTGAATTTTCCGTTGGTGATAATCAATTCTTCCACAGTGTAATCAAATGGCGCTTTTGGTTCTTGTGGACGAATCGTTTTATTTAAAACTTGTTCTTCTCGTTTGAAAGTAACGTCCCATTCTAAGCCAGATTGCGACATAATACCATAAATGGAATCTCCTTTTGAGGAATATTTTCCTTTGTATTTCAAGGCTAACGTTTCCCAAGAGAATTCTAAGGTTTCTTTTGTGATTGTTGCATTTTCCATCAATTTTGGTTCAAACTCAGCGATATCAGGCAAGCCAATTTTTAAAGTTCCATCTCTTCCGATGCCATCGATGTATAAATCCATTCGATTATTTGTTCCTGCGACTGTGAAGGAAGTATGCCAAACCCCCGTTATTTGCGAGAAACTCCAATTGGCAAAAGCGAGAAAAATGAATAGAAAATGTGTTTTCATCTTATTTGTATTCAGGGAAAAGTGAAACAATTCCAGCTTCGTTGGCCTCACAAACACCTCTTTCTGTTATCAATGCAGTAACAAGACGCGCTGGGGTAACATCAAAACCATAATTGCTTGCTTTCGTAGTTTCTGGACAAATCAAAACGCTATCAATTTGACCATCAGAACGTTTACCTTGAATGTATTTCACTTCGTTTTGGTCGCGTTCTTCAATCGGAATTTCTTTCAATCCATCTCGAATGGTCATATCTAAAGTTGTACTAGGTAACGCCACATAAAAAGGAATTTCATTGTCTTTCGCTGCCAAAGCTTTTAGGTAAGTTCCAATTTTATTTGCCACGTCACCATTTCTAGTTGTACGATCGGTTCCAACGATAACCATATCCACCAAACCGTGTTGCATCAAGTGTCCACCTGTATTATCAACAACTAATGTATGGTCGATTCCGTGACGTGTTAATTCATAAGCAGTCAAATTTGAACCTTGATTGCGCGGACGTGTTTCATCTACCCAAACGTGAACTTTAATCCCTTTTTCTTGTGCTTGATAAATAGGGGAGGTGATGGTTCCCCATTCGATACAGCCTAACATTCCTGCGTTGCAATGCGTTAAAATATTTACAACTGCTCCATTTTTTCGTTTTGAAATTTCTTCAATTATTGGAAGTCCGTGTACGCCAATCATTCGGCAGGTTTCAATATCTTCATCAACGATTTTCTCGGCTTCTTCCCAAGCAGTTTTCACTAAGTCAGGAGTTGATTCAATTGCTTTTTTCATTTTATCCAATGCCCAAAACAAGTTGACAGCAGTTGGTCGAGAATTGCGTAAATCCTCAAAAGCTTGATTTAAAAAGTCGGCTTCAAGTTGTTTTTCAGCCATTTCTCGCGTTGCTAAGTAAATACCATAAGCTGCAGTAGCTCCAATTAAAGGTGCACCACGAACGGTCATGTTTTTTATAGCAATTTCTGCATCCTTGTAAGTTAATAATTTAACAGTTACTAAGTTATGTGGTAGCTGACGTTGGTCGATTACTTCTACGAATCCGTCGCTTGTAGTCCAAATGGTGCGGAATTTTTCTGACATTTTATTTTTTTTGCGAAGTTAGTGGAAATAAGAGAAAGATTTTAGGACTTTAGGATTTTAAGATTTTAGGACTGAGTGAGAAATAAGAGAAAGATTTTAGGACTTTAGGATTTTAAGATTTTAGGACTGAGTGAGAAATGAGGGAATGAGAAATGAGGGAATGATTTTAAGGCTCTAGGATTTTAAGACATTAAGACTTTAGGATGTTATGACAATAGGATAATCCGCAATGATTCAATCAACAATCATTTAACATTATTTTTAGGTGAATTCTAGATTGTTTTAAAAGGTTTGTGGTTTGTCAAATGCTTTTCTTTCGTAACTTGGCACCCCAATATGCCACGGTATTTCATAGAGATCGCTTATAACGGCGCTGACTTTCACGGTTGGCAAAAGCAACCCAACGCTCCAAGTGTTCAAGAAACAATTGAAAAATGTCTGTTTAAGCAATTCGGAAATACAGAAGTGCCAATTGTTGGTTGTGGAAGAACAGATGCTGGAGTGCATGCTAAACAGTACTTTTTCCACCTTGATTTAACGAGTGAAGTAGATGAAATTCAGTTTGTTTACAAGTTGAATCGTATGTTTCCGAAAGGAATTGCTGCTTATTCAATGAAAGTAGTTACTCCGGATTTACATGCACGTTTTGATGCAAATAAGAGAACCTATCGCTATTTTATTCATCGATCAAAAAATCCTTTTCGAGAGGAATTGAGTTGGTATTTTCCACATGATTTGGATTTTGAGAAAATGAACGAGGCAGCAAAATTATTGTTAGGGGAAAAAGATTTTGGTTCTTTTGCTAAAGCACATACAGATGTGAAAACAACTATTTGCACCGTTTTTAGTGCAAAGTGGATTGCTGATGAAAATGGTTATTATTTTGAAATCAGTGCCAATCGATTTTTAAGAAATATGGTGCGTGCAATTGTTGGAACACTCATAGATATTGGTACAGGAAAGTTGGAATTGGCTGATATTCCTAAAATTTTAGCGGCAAAAAACAGGCAAGAAGCATCACTTTCAGTTCCTGGTCATGCCTTGTTTTTGTGGAAAATCGACTATTGATGAAAAAGTTAATTCTTATTTTATTCCTTACTTTCTATGGCTACGCAATCATCCGTTACCATATTGGCAAAAATCTAATCGGATGGATGGAGTTTTTCTTCGTACTAAACAAATCTTTTGCTTGGACAGCGGGTACATTGTTGACTTTAAGTATTTTACCTAGTTACTTCTTAGAAAAATATAAGTTAAAAAGAAGAGCAATTGGCACCTTTGCGTACACAATTGCTCTGATTCATATTAACAGTTCGATTCTTTTGTTGAGTGAGAAATTCTATCCAAAGTTCTATTCTCATTCATACCTAAATGCGGATGGTTGGTTGTTTATTTCCTTGGGTGCTCTTTCTATTTTATTGTTCACAATTCCTTTGATTGCTAGTAAATTAAATATGCCTGAAGGTCATCTTATGTATCGCTTTGGTCGCTATGGAATTTTAATGAACTTGGCCCACGTCACGGCAATTGGTTTCAAAGGTTGGTTGAGTTATCAAGATTGGCCTTATTATATGCCACCCATCACACTGCTTTTCGTTTTAAGTGGATTGTTGATTCTTGGATTTCGGTATTTGATTTTAAGAAAATAAAAATTGCAGATTGGCTGATTGCAAATTACAGATTAGAAAATTTTGTTTAATGCGAAATTTTCTAATCTTCAATCTTCAATCTGCAATTTTGCAATCTGCAATCGATCCTTACCTGTTTTGAGCTTCCCATGCGCGATATAACTCAAAGTAGCCTTTTGTTTCAACTACAATTGCACCGCCCAAGGTATCACCATATTTCGCTGGAAGTCCGCCTGTATAAACCATCATTCGGCTAATTGAACAACTCGGAACATTAAAAACTTCGTTACATTTAATTCCGTCTAAAACGTAGATCATATCGCCTTTGCGTGCACCTCTGAACATCAATTGTCCATCTTCGTCCATTTTAATTTCAGATGACATAGATGTTGCCATTCCTGCCACGCTGAATTTTAACGTACTTTTCGTAATTTCTTCAGAAGTTAATTCTTTCACAGGCAAAGAACCTTTTATTAACCTTACTGAGGGTTTCACTTTAACTTCTACTAAAGAAAGAACTTTTGATTCAAATTGTATTGTTCCCAAATCACACAAAGCTTCAATTGGAACGTCGCATTTAATATTAGACATTGTATCTCCCAAATACGTGATTGTCATTAAATACTTTCCTGCTGGAATCTCAGAAATTCTAAATCTACCATCTGCATCTGAAGCGGCTTGGAATTTTCTACCATTATCTTCAACAACTGCTCGCGCTCCAAATAACTTTTCACCTGTTTTTAATGAAATTACTGTTCCAACGATATCGCCAGTTACTTGTTGTCCAAATGTGCTTCCTGCCATCAAAAGCATCCACACTGCTACTAATTTTTTCATGGTTTTATGTTTTGTTTCTTTAAAGATGTTGTTTGGATATCTTTTCCATAAATGGATTGAAAAAAATGCTGATGCGCGAAATCGCTGATGCGCTGATTTGCTTGATGTAGATAATGCTTAGATGTGCTATATCGCAAGAATTATATGTTATTGTATGTCCCTGAAATAGGTTGACCGAAAAAGTCAATTTATTATGGATAAAAAT
>CAZDKE010000069.1:0-14640 GCA_964506255.1 uncultured Lishizhenia sp.
GGTTAACTATGGGGATTCAATAATTAAGACTTGTATTATATTGATGTCACTCTGATTTTGGGTGACATTTTTTATGGTTTGTAGCGTTGGTATGTTTTCATTTTCAATGTTAATTGTCTTTAATTCTTTATGAAATTGCTGTTTTAGGGTCTTTTTGTTTTGTTTGGACATGATTTGTCCTGTTCGCTTTCTGCGAAAAACGTAATCAATTCATAATCTGTTTTTTAACTCATTATTGGATCGCTTTGGCGGACTATTCGCACCGAACTGCATGACAATTATCATTTTTCCCGTTTTACAACACGGACATTGTTCAACATCAAATCCCAGTTGACTTTTAGTGATTTCGAAATAAGTGAGTTTTACGGTTTTATCGGGCAACTTTCCTACTTTCATTTGGTGGATTTTGAGTTTCACTTTCGTCCTGCTCGATAAGAAACCATAATGCCTGATTTTTACAAATTTGGGAGGTAAAATGTGCATACAAAAGCGCCTCAAAAACTCTTTTGGTTCTAATTTCATTATTTTGGTCACTGAACCATGCGCATAATCTTTGTAGGAAAATGAAATTTGGCTGTCATCGATTCCCTTTATTCGGTGGTTGGAAATAGCGATTTTGTGTGAATACCGCCCCAAATATTCCACAACTCCTTCTGCGTTTTTAAACGGTTGTTTGGCGTAAATCACCCAGTTTTTGTCGTAGAGTTTTCGGCGCAAAGATAGTTCGATAGGTAAACTGTTTTCATTCAGAAATCGAAGGAATTTATCCATAAATTTCCCGCGATAAACTTTTGTCATTGCTTTGATGGGAAATAAAAAATCACCGTTTGATGGACTGTTTTTCCATTCGTTTTCTTTGGTAAATCCACACCCGGGGACAATCATGTGAACGTGCGGGTGCAGACTCAAATTCTGCCCCCACGTATGAAGAATAGAAATCGCTCCGATTTGCGCACCCAAATGTTTCGGGTCGTTTCCAAAGGCGAAAAGTGTTTCTTTACTTGCTTGAAAAAGAATTTCATACAGCTCTTTTGGGTGTTTCAAACAATACACATTCAGTTCTTGCGGAATCGTAAAAACAACATGAAAATACGTACAATCCAACACGTCTGCTTTGCGTGCCAAAATCCATTTTTCACGGTTCGTATTCTGACACTTTGGGCAATGTCGATTCCTACACGAATTATACGAAATCCGTTCATGATTGCACTTATCACAACGTTCCACGTGTCCGCCTAGTTCAGCTGTTCTGCAAATTTTTAGCGCATTTAGAACCCTTTGATGGTGCTTTAAAGGTTGATGTTTTTGGACAAAATCATCCCCGTAATCACGAATGATTTGTGCCACTTCATACCTCGGTTTCAACTAGCGCATGTAACCGTACAAAGAATCCAATGGACTATGAGCCACTTTTGGAATCACTTGTGCCACATGTAAATACACAATCGTTGTGCGAATATCAGCATGACCCAAAAGTCGTTGAATGGAATAAATATCTACGCCATCTTCCAATAAATGAGTCGCAAAACTATGCCGTAAAGTATGCATCGAAACATCCTTTTTGATGTTCGTTTTTTTCAACGCTTCGTTGATTACGTATTGAATACTGCGTTCACCCATCACATCACCAGGAGTCTGTCCTTCAAATAAATACACTTTAGGTTTTACCTCGTTTAGATACTTTTGAAAACGATCTGTCAACAAATCAGACAAAATCACATAGCGATCTTTTTTTCCTTTTCCTAGTCGAATATGAACCTGTTTTCGATCCAAATCCACGTCCATAATTTTGAGCATACGAAGCTCATTCATTCTTAATCCTCCAGCATACGCAAAAGCCAATAAAAACTTGTGTTTCAAACTTCTTGGAGCAGCAAAAAGTGCCTTACATTCTTCTTTGGAAAGAACGGTTGGAAGCGTTTCTTCTTTCTTAATCACTGGCATTTGTAACGCTTTATCATCCATGTCAAAAAGTCGAAACCAATAGCGTAAACCAAAAACAGTTTGCTTAAAAAAACTAATCGAAAGCTTGTCGTGAACCGTCAAACGATACAAATAAGCATTGATTTCTTCGACTTGAACCTCATGCGGAACACGTCCAAAATGCAGAGCAAGATGCGCCAAATTACGACCATAGTTCATAAACATACTCTTCGAACACTGATCTAAAACCAAGCGTTCATCAAAGCGACTAAATGCTTCCTTAAAACCTGGAACAAGCATTTTTGCTTTCTGTAGGGTTGTCGTGTAATTTTCTTTCTTAAAAGTCATACCTAAATTTTTAAAGTTGACTTTCGTTTACGATAATTACCTATTTTTAAGTCATGAAAACACGATGCAGGCTAGCGAAGCTTTTGTTCAACACGGGTTTGGCAAAAGTGGCGATTCAGTGCTCCGCAGACACATTTGTGGTGAAAATCGCCACCTTCGCCAAGCCAGAAAACGTTAGCAGGCATTGTAGAGTGACAGCTTTAAGTAAAAAGTGCCGACTTTAAATTTTCTCATAGTTACTGATAGACAGTGAATTTTGAAAAAGGGTAATGAAAGAACGAAAATGATTGCAATAAAGTGACATAGTTTTATGACAGTAAACAATTTTATAGAAGAACTTAGAAATTGGAGATTTACAAAATACAAGACAATCAATTTTGCAATTGGAATTTCTGCTTTATTCATATACGAGTTTGTTGGACGGCCTATTTATCGACCATATATCTACAATAATAAAATAAATGACTTTCATATAGCCGACACTTTGGGTAATACATTTGGGACTTTGCCGACAATATTTTTCTTAATTGCAATTTTATCTAATGACACAAAAAGAGGAAACTACTTAATAAAACTTGGGACATTTAGTGTAATTGTTTTTGAGCTTTTACAACCTTTGCTTGGAAAACCAATTGACTTTTGGGACATAATTGCTACTATTTTGGCCGGAGTTGCAAGCTATTTAATTTACAATGGAATATTCAAGAACAAACCAAATGAACAGAAAACAAAGAACCGATAACATATAAGGACTAAACCGTAGTGCAGCGAAGCGAAACTTCGGCTTTAGTCTGTTGTTGACAGAAGCAATTCGATAGCCAATTTCGGTTAACTATGGGGATTCAATAATTAAGACTTATATTTTGCTGATGCTTTCTGATTTTTTGAAGCATACCTCCTTATTTCAACTCCTTCTCAAACAATTCCAATATCCGACGGTATTCATCGAACCAAGAATAACTTTCGGTGAAGCTATGTTGTTCAATTGGATAAACAGCCATTTCCCAATTGGTTTTACCCAATTCAATTAATCGTTGATTAAGTCGCACAACATCCTGAAATTGAACGTTATCATCCACCATTCCGTGTAAAATCAACAAGGAATTTTTCAGGTTTTCAGCAAAATTGATAGGTGAACTTTTGCGATAAGCTTCTGGATCAGTCTCCGGATAATTCAAAATATTACTTGTGTATTCGTGATTGTAATGTGCCCAATCCGTTACAGAACGTAAAGCCGCACCACACGCAAATTCATCCGGCGTGGTGAAAAGTCCCATCAAAGTGATAAATCCACCATAAGAACCTCCATAAATTCCAACGCGTTTTGGGTCTATTTTGTGATTTTCAACCAAGAACTTTTTTGCATCGACAAAATCTTGTAAGTCACGACCGCCCATATGACGATAAATAGCTGTGCGGTAAGCTCTTCCATAGCCTTCACTCGCACGATAATCAACATCTAGAACAGTATAGCCTAAATCTGTTAATAAGTTATGGAACATATATTCCCTGAAATAAAGACTCCAATACTTATGTGCGTTTTGTAAATAACCTGCACCGTGAACAAATAAAACGGCAGCACCATTTTTCTTCGATGCTTCAGGTTCATAAATTCGGGCATAAACAGGAATTCCGTCCGAACCATTGAAAGTAATAACAGATGGATTTCTCCATTTATAGGCATTGAACGGAGCAGTTGTTGAATTAGTGAGTTGATTTTGCTCTTCAATTGCTTTTGGAGAATTTTTAGTAAAATAAATTTCCCAAGGTTGATTGCTTGTAGAAAAACGAACAGCCAAGCACTTTTCATCCGGAGAAATAGCAACATCAAAATATCCATCACCTGACAAAATAGGAGTCATTTTTTTTGTGGCAATTTCAAAGTGATAAAAATTTCGGTTTCCAGGATGCGATTGATTACTGGTAAGGTAGAATGTTTTTTTATCAGCTGACAATTGAACCGCGTGAATTTCAAAATTACCTTTCGTTAATTGCGATTTTTTGTTTTCAACTAAATCATATAAATACAAGTGAGAATAGCCATCTTTCTCGGATTGAAAATAGAACGTTTTTCCATCCTCCAACCAATCCAAGGTGCCAATTTCTGAATTCCAAGAACCAATTCCAGGACCGCCAATCCAAGCTTCATCGTGTTGATGTTCGATTTCTTTAATGGTTGCTTTTTCAAGATTTACCAATACAATCCAACGGTCTTTGTTGTCAGCACTACGAATGTCGCACAAAGCTTGCGAACTATTTTTAGCAAAAACTAAAGGATGAACAAAAAGCGAACGATCTTTCTCATAGTTTGGATTATTAACATCAGCAAGATAAGTAGGTTTTGTTCTAATTCCTGTCAAATGCGAAAAGTCAATCTTAATCAACGTATCTCGCTCTAAATTAAACAAATACAACTCTTGATTCGGTTCATTTTGACTAACTTTCGAACGTGCTTTTTGTTCTTTTGTGTAACCATCAGCTGTAATAAATTGAGTGACACTTGTAGATTTTTCTTTGCTTGAATGATAAGAAGTAAACGAAATATACTCTCCTGAAGGATCAATTTGTAATTCACTAATGGAACCATTTCCAACAAATTTTTCTTTGGGAAACGGAAAGCTAGTGAGTTTATCTTTAGTTGTATACCACTCATTTTTCTTGTTTTTATCTTGAATGTATTGAAACAATTCAGTTTGCTGTTTCATTAAAAAAGTGGAATCCGTTTTTTCCTCTTGCGCTTCTCCACTTTTAAAGTTCGTTATTTGCAGCAATGATTTTCCTGACCAAATAAATAAATTTTGCCCCATTTGGAAAGCAATTTTGGTTGGGTCATTCAGTCGCTGAACATTAAACAATTGATCGTAATGCTGAAAAATCACTTGTTGTGTATTTGTTTTTTTGGAATAAGCAATTAATGCATTTCCAGTGGAATAAAATTGATCTAAAAATGAACCTTGCTTAGCATCATAATTCACTAAAGTTGGGTAATTCTTTACCTCTACTTTTTGAACTTTTCCTGTTACTATATCATAAGAATAAGTTGAATTCCCTGGCTCTTTGTCTTTGTTCCATTCAAAATAAATTGATTTTCCATTTGCAGACCAACGCTGATAATCGGGAAGATAGCCAACAAATTCATGACCTTTCATGATTTCCTTCAAATCAAGCTGTGAAAAACAAACGAAAGATAAATTGCTAACAATGAAAGCAATAACAATTTTATAAAACATAATTTTTGTGATTTAAAAATGAATTAAGACCCTGGAATTTCAGCTCCGTGCGGATCTACTTTAGGAAAATTTAAAAAGGCATCCAAGCGATCAATTAACTTATCGGATTTGATGTGTTCCAATTGTTCAGCAATTTCATGAACTTCATCGTCTTCAAAATGGAGAATGTCATGAAGAAAGGTTTCCCAAATACGGTGTTTTCGAATAATTAACAAGGCACGGCTTCTCCCCTCTTCTGTCAATGTGATTTTACCGTATTTCTCTTGCTCAACTAATAATTTTTCTTTGAGTTTTTTGAGCATGTCGTTAGCTGTAGCAGGACGCACGTTTAAATACTTCGCTAATTGATTGGTACCTGTTACTTCTGGCTCATTTCCATCTGAAGTTAGATGCAGCAGGGCTTTTAAATAATTTTCTTCTGTTTGGGTTAACATGTTTGTAAAAATAGAAATTTGAACGTAAATCAGAACGCTAAATATAAGTAAAGGATAAAACTTTATTGAATAATCCACTTTTACCCTCTAAGCTTTAAAAACATTAAACTAATTTAAAATAATTAGTTCGAAAAAGGATGGAACACCATTATTGTACTAATAAAACCAAAATTCAAAATCATAAACCTCTAAACAACGATTTTTTCATAGTTTTAGCATTTACAAAATGAAATTGACTATGAAATATATTTTTCTTGCTTTGTTTTTGAGTTTGATATATTTCTCTTTCGCACAGCAAAATGCACATCTTTCAGAAATTAGTTATAAGTCTAAGTTTCTAAATCAAAAAAGGCCTATTTATATCTACACACCAGCTGAATACGCAGAAAGAGATTTGGTTTCCTTCGATGTTGTATATGTTTTTGATGCTCAAAACAGGGAGATCTTTGACCTTGTTCATTCTAATTTAAGTTTCATTTTTCCGAGTAAAAGGTTCATTGTGGTAGGTATTTCATCTCCTTCTTATGAAAAATCAGAATATAACCGTGTAAGTGATTTTTTACCAAAACCGATTAATGTACCTCTTGAAAAATACCAAACAGATAAACCAAGTGCAGAAAATTTCTGGTTGTTTTTTAAAGATGAAGTGATGCCTTTTATTGGAAAAAACTATCGTACAACCGATGTCAACTATTTAATTGGTCATTCATTAAGTGCCTCTTTTGTACTTGATAAAGCAATTCATTATCCCGATTTATGTAAAGGGTATATATGTATTTCGCCCAGCTTTGCCTATGACAATCAACGACTTGCCGACGATTTCATAAACAATGACTTTAACAATGCTAAAACTGACAAATTTATTTATTTGAGTCAATGCAATGAGCCAGAAACATTTCCTACAGCTTGGGCTGATGCTTATTGGAAAGTTGAATCTTTTATAGATACGACAGCTGATTTTAAAAAATTTGAGGTTCAAACGAAACTATTTCCAGAATACAATCATTGGCAAGGATTTATGCCTGCTTTACAAGATGGATTAACGGCTTTGTCTTATTTTATTGAGCGAACACCTTACGCACTTGATTCTATTCCAAACGAAGTAACCATTACCCTAACTGTTCCCAACAAAACAGATGAAGTTTATATCGTTGGCAATCAATAAAGCCTAGGAAATTGGGAACCGTCAGCAATGAAAATGCATAAAATTTCAGATTTTGAACGAACAATTCAATTAAAAGTAAATTATCCGATGGAGTTCAAATTCACAAAAGGCTCTTGGGAAACAGAGGGATTCACCGACCAAACCACCAATGATGCAGAGAATATTGTCATTTATGGCCCTAAATCAAATAAATTAAAACTTAAAATTTTGGCTTGGGCGGAATGAAGAATTTTTATATTCGTCAATTTCTAACTAATATTCACTTTTTAGAAATTGAATTAACTCTATTTTTAACCTTTGAAGAGTAATTCATGTAAGTCATCTTAAATGGAACAAACAGAAATTCTAGATGACAAAAACAGTCAACCAAGTCATAAAGTATTTTGGTCAATTAGAATGCTAATTGTTGCCTCAAGTATTATAGCGCCCTCATTTTTAGTTGGGATATTCTGGCAAAAGATAGGTATCTCAAAAGAAAATTTAATCTGGTTGGGTGTTAGTTTTATGGTTGCTTTTGGAGTAAATATTGCAGGTTTAATTCTTGGATTTTTAGAAACTAATAGAAACTTAGCTAAAGCAATTATTGGAATAATTGGAAACTTCTTAGAAATAATTCTTTTAATATCCCTAATCGTTTATTCCTTTTCTTTAAAATCTTAAGAAAAGAAATCAAAAAAGTAATCCAAAGAGTTAAACACTTACTTTCCGAACAACTGCTTTTCTATAAACGATAGAATCAATTCTCTTTCCTCTGGAGTTGCTTCATTGCACATATTATTGTGCTTGATCGGGGTTTGTAAAATAATATGACCTAATTTTTCTTGTTCCTCTAAACTTGGCAAAACACCTTCATCTGCAGGTTGATCACAAGAACGAAGCGAATAAAATTTTGGTTCTGAAACACGTGGAATTGGCATTCTTCTATTGTCTAAAGTGATTACTTTATGTGTCATCTCAGGGTGTTTTTCGGCAAATAAGACGGACATATCTCCACCGTTTGAGTGACCAATAAGAACTAAATCGCTCTCTGATAATAAAGGAACTTTTGTTTTAAAATGGTTCGTTACAAAAAGTATATTTTGAACTCCTTTTTCCCAATTTGGTTTCCTAGTAACACGTAAATCGCCCTCCATTGCTAGTAAATCATCACTTGGAAGTTCATGTTGAACACTCACCACAAAGCATCCTTTTTTTGCTAAATTTTCAGCAATAAATGAATAACCCAAATAAGGATTTCCTTCGTTAAAACCATATCCATGACTGATGACAACAAAATAAGGTTTTATCAATTTCAAATCTGCTTTTGGTTGATAAATAATAACCGGTATTTTTCGATTTCTTGTTGAATCAAATAAAACGTCTTTTCGAGATTCAATTGAGTACAACTCAGTTTTTGTTGTGCCTAAATCAGCATTTTTGCTCGTTTTACAAGCAACAAGTAAACCTAAAAGTACAATTAGAAAAATGCCCTTGAACATATTTAACTTACTTTAAAATGGTATTAAAAATTAAACTAAGGCAATTACTCACAAATTCTCCCTTTGTGTTGGTCATTGTGAAAATGTGCGTCTAAATCTTTAAATTCTAATAACAACTCAGGTGAAGGTTGTTTTGCTTGTAACTTAGATAAATCAGGTTGTCCAGCATCCACCCAAGCTGTGTACCAAATAGAACCAACTGCTAAAATTGCAGTTCGTAATCTTCTTTCAACCATTCCATTCATACGATTGTGGTAAGCATCACAAAACTCTTTAGAATATGTTGAAATTGTTACATTTCCTCGTTGTTCGTAAGAATATTTTTTGTCGGAAGGAAATTCCTTTGTCAACTCTTTTTCTATTCTTAAAACAGAATCCAAGGCATTGTGTGAAGCTTCAACAGCATCCCAAGCGAAGTCCAAAACGTTCTTTACATAGCGAACTTTACCAACGAAATAGTCGTAATCTTCAGCATTGATTTCCACCAAACGGCTTTCCCACAAACCATGGATTCCACGTTGACCAGTCATTTGACCGTTATAGTTTTCTGTCGTATGTAAAGGAACGTGCGCATCACCGATATAATGTCCAATTTCAGCAGAATATTTTAATATTAAATCTACATTTTTGGATTCAAAAGCACGTTGTAATTTGAATTTCATCACTTGTATATGCCAAGGTACAATACCATAAGCTTGAAGCGTATCTTCTGTAAATTTTGCAACTGCATCTTTCCACTTGCGTGGCATAATTTCATACGGATTTTGTCCTGGTTTGTAGTAATGATCTAAGTCTATGTAATGACATTGTGCTTCACCTTCAACGGCATAACGACGTTTATCAGGATCAACAGCGTGGTCAGTTAGAAATTCAATATGCTCTTTATAAAAACCAAAAATTTCAGGAGGCAAGGTAAAAACCGCGATTCGATTGATGCGTTTATGTCCAAAAAATCCCCATTGAACTGCTTGTGTTTTCTTTGTTCCACTTCCGAGAAGGTAAATCAAAACGAAAGGAACCAAAAGCACTATTTTTCTATAATTTGACCAGTTTCCCATTTCTTAATATTGGTATTGAGCTTGATTGATTGGGTGTTAAGCAATATTTAATATCCTCATTCAAATTTAAGTTTTTTAATCTTCTTCTGTGTGAACTAGATTTTAAATATCCAAAATAATTATCTTTTGCTGACAGATACAAATATTTTGCGGCGATTGATGAATCTTCATCTGAAGTGAAATTCCCAGTTGAAATCAAATAATCAGAAATTGCACCTGCACAAATGGTGTCTTCTAAATTGAATTTATCTTGCCAACCCGAACACAAACACAACACGTTTTTATCTTGTTGGGCTAACCATTCGCTTAAAACTTGAAGATTTAAAAATGATCCAACAACCACAATTTCAGCATCTTTTGCCACGTCTAAAGATTTCGTTCCATTGGTTGTTGTAAGCACCACTTCTTGTCCACGAAATTCTTCTTTCATATAAGAAAATGGTGAATTTCCAAAATCAAAACCTTCAACAATTTGACCTTTGCGTTCAGCTCCAGCCAAATAACCTTTCTTTTTATATTCCCAAGCTTCCTCAACTGTAGGAACAGGAATGATTGATTTTATACCATTATCAAAAGCAGCACAAATAGCTGAAGTTGCTCTCAAAACGTCGATTACAACAACAATTTCAAATTCATCTTTATAATAGGGATATTCACCAGGGGTGAAACAAACTTCAACGTGTTTTCTTGAATCAGTCATTTACTTTTTTTTGACAAAGGTAGAAGGATTTGGAATTAGAAAGAATTTCTTAGAAATTTTGAATTAAAATCACTTTTCTGACTTTCATCCATTAAGATTTCTTATGATTTAGCTTAACAATCTTTAACGCCCTCCAAATTTTAACAATTCACTGAAAATAGTAAACTTGCATCAGAATTTTAATACTAAATACTATGAACTATCTAGGATTTTTAAAAGTTTTCGGAATTGGAATTTTAGGAGGAACGCTCCCATTAGCGACATTTGTTGTTTTAAATCGCCCAACAGACAAACTTTCTGACAGAGTAATTGATGGGAATCGTTATTATAATGCACAACCAGTTGGCTATAATCTTGCAGGAACTTCTGTTGATTTTACAGAGGCTTCAGCAAACACAATTAATTCAGTTGTTCACGTTACGACAAAAGTGGTTCAAACGACCTTTCAACGCGATCCTTTTCAAGAGTTTTTCTACGGTCCAGGAGCTGGAGGTCGCGAGTTTAAACAATTTGGGTCAGGCGCTGGGTCAGGTGTAATCATTTCATCTGAAGGATATATTGTAACGAACAATCACGTTGTGAAGGACGCAAGTGAAATTGAAGTAATTCTAAACGATAACTCTAAATATTCAGCAAAAATTGTTGGCGCTGACCCCTCTACAGATATTGCTGTATTGAAAATTGAAGGTTCAGGTTTTCAACCAATTCCACTTGGAAATAGCGACGATTTAAAAATCGGAGAATGGGTATTAGCAGTTGGAAATCCATTTAACTTAACGTCAACTGTAACAGCAGGAATTGTTTCAGCAAAGGCAAGAAATATTAACCTTTTGGGAGATAGAACAAATAAAGACGCTGTTCCAATTGAATCATTTATTCAAACTGATGCAGCTGTAAACCCAGGTAATAGTGGTGGTGCGTTAGTAAATACACGTGGAGAATTAGTTGGGATCAATACTGCAATCGCTTCTCAAACTGGAAGTTACAGTGGTTATTCATTCGCTGTACCTGTGAATTTAGTTGAGAAAGTAATGCGTGACCTTATCGATTACGGTATCGTTCAACGCGGTTACTTAGGTGTTCAAATTGCTGACATTACACAAGAAATCAAAGAAAAAAATAGTCTTTCAAATCTCAAAGGAGTTTTCCTTGCTAAAGTGATTGAAGACGGAAGCGCTGACAAAGCAGGATTAAAAGATGGAGATGTTATCTTAAAAATTGGAAATAAGGACGTTAACTCAGTAGCATCTTTACAAGAAGAAATTGGAAAAAGACGTCCGGGTGACAAAGTTTCGTTAACAATTCGTAAAAAAGATGGTGAAGAAGTTGTAAAAGAGCTCGTGCTGCGTAACAAAGACGGAGAAACTACGTTAATGACGAAAGAAGAAATAAAGAAAAATTTTGCTTTAGGAGCAACATTTACTGAATTGACAGCTAAAGAGAAAAAAGAATTGAACATTTCTTATGGAGTTAAAGTAAGTTCCATCGGTACAGGTAAACTAAAATCGATTGGTCTAAAGGAAGGCACGATTATAACGAAGGTAAATAACGAACCTGTCGAAACTGTAGAGCAACTAACTTCAAAACTAAATGGTATCAATCGCGGAATTCTTTTAGAGGTTATGTCGGAAAGCGGGAAGAGAGATTTTGTTGGATTTGGTTTATAATTGTAAATAAGGCATAGTTTTTGGTAATTGCAAAAGCTTCAAAAAAACGAAAAAAAATAGGTCTAAAATTTTAGTAATCGTTTTTTTTGGCGTTACTTTGCCATCCGTTTCTTTAGGGAAATTATTATTAATTTAACAGTGAGATAAAGTCTAGAATGAGGCAGTTAAAAATTACCAAATCAATCACCAATCGCGAAAGTCAATCACTTGATAAATATCTACAAGATATTGGTCGTGAAGAACTAATCACAGCAGAGGAAGAAGTAGAGTTAGCAAGAAAGATTAAAGCCGGAGATCAACGCGCTTTAGAGAAATTAACAAGAGCAAATCTTCGTTTCGTCGTTTCAGTTGCTAAGCAGTACCAAAATCAGGGTTTAACCCTACCCGATTTAATCAACGAAGGAAATCTTGGATTGATTAAGGCAGCACAGAAATTTGATGAAACAAGAGGTTTTAAATTTATCTCTTACGCCGTTTGGTGGATTCGTCAATCGATTCTTCAAGCTTTGGCAGAACAAGCGCGTATTGTTCGTTTGCCATTGAATCAAGTTGGATCATTGAACAAAATCAACAAAGCGTTCTCACGTTTAGAACAAGAATTTGAGCGCCCACCATCAGCTGAAGAGTTGGCGGAAGCATTAGAAGTTCCAGAAGACAAAATCAAAGAAAGTTTGAATGTTTCTGGTCGTCACGTATCAATGGATGCTCCCCTATCTGCTTCTGAAGATGGAGGAACATTAATGGACGTAATGGCAAATGCAGATTCTCCAAAAGCGGATCACGCGTTGATGGCTGAGTCATTGCAAAAAGAAATCGAACGTTCATTGAGCACATTAACTGACAAAGAGCGTGAAATTATTCGCTTGTTCTTTGGAATTGGAATGAACCACGGATTAACGCTTGAGGAAATTGGAGCTAAATTCAATTTAACTCGTGAGCGCGTGCGTCAAATCAAAGAAAAGGCAATCAGACGATTACGACATACGTCAAGAAACAAACTACTCAAAGCTTATTTGGGTTAATATTAGAAAAAGGCTTCCTACTCACGTGGGGAGCCTTTTTTGCTTTATACAATTTGAAATTCTTTAATAATTAAATATAAAACAACAATAAAAATGGAATCTGCTGTAGGATACGAAAAAGAGTTAAAATCGCACATTGAAAGAGGACGTGCTGCTGTTAAACTTTCTAGTAAAGTTGGTGAATTGTTATACGATAAAGGAATTGAGCTTGTGCTTTTCCGCAATCACTTAACAGACATTACAATCTCTGAGATTTTAAACCTACACGAATATGCTCGTAAGGTTGTTAACAAACCAATTGATGTATTTACTTCTTCTGAATTAGCTGAGGAAATCATGAAAATGGAATTAGCTCCTTCAAAATTAGACATTGGTAAATTATCAAGCGAGTGGTTGGCTGAAAAAGACAATTTCGCATCTAAAGCTGAATTCTTAAATGTAAAATTAGCTGGATTCGGTGTCACAACAGGTCACAACATTGAGCCAAGAGACGTTGTTTTATATGGATTTGGTCGTATCGGTCGTTTGGCAGCTCGTGAGTTGATCAAACAAGCTGGTAAAGGTCAACAATTGCGTTTACGTGCTATCGTTACACGTGGTTCTTCAGATGCTGATATTATCAAACGTGCTTCTTTGTTACGCAATGATTCAGTTCACGGAGCATTCAAAGGATCTGTTATCGAAGATTTAGAAAACAAATCATTGATTATCAACGGACAAATCGTTCAAATGATTGATGCAAGTAACCCAGAAGATGTTGATTACACAGCTTTCGGAATTAACAATGCATTGGTTATCGATAACACAGGTGTTTTCACAAATCGTGAAGCTTTGTCAAGACATTTAAAAGCAAAAGGTGTTTCTAAAGTTTTATTGACAGCACCAGGAAAAGAAATTCCAAACGTTGTTTACGGAATTAACCAAGGAACATTAGATGTTGAAAATGAAAACATTTTCTCGGCTGCTTCATGTACAACAAATGCTATCTCTCCTATTTTGAAAGTTGTAAACGATAAATACGGAGTTGTAAAAGGTCACATCGAAACTGTTCACGCATACACGAATGACCAAAACTTGTTGGATAACATGCACAAAAAACCAAGAAGAGGTCGTGCTGCTGCTGTGAATATGGTAATTACATCAACTGGTGCTGGTTCAGCTGTAACGAAAGTTATTCCAGATTTGAAAGATAAATTGACTGCTAACGCTGTACGTGTACCTACTCCAAACGGATCATTGGCAATTTTATCATTGGAATTAAACGGAACAACAACAGTTGAAGAAGTAAATGCACTTGTTCGCGATGCTGCTTTGAATGGAGATTTAGTAAACCAAATTTTCTATTCTTACGATCCTGAATTAGTTTCTAGTGATATCATTGGTAACACATGTTGTTCAGTATTTGATTCACACGCTTCTATCGTTTCAAACGATGGAAAAAATGTTGTGTTGTACGCATGGTACGATAATGAGTTTGGTTATACGAAACAAGTTATTCGTTTGGCAAAACACATCACAAAAGTTCAAAGAGCGATTTATTATTAATCGATTTTATAAATTAAAAAAAGTCCCAACCATTACGGTTGGGACTTTTTTTTTGCTACTCTTTCAACTC
>CAZDKE010000070.1:0-14129 GCA_964506255.1 uncultured Lishizhenia sp.
AATAAATGCAACAAAGCAGGGACAAAAAGTAAATTTCGCTGTTGAATGGAAAACAACAAAAGATTCTTGATTCTTGATTCTTGATTCTTGATTTAAGCATTCAAAATTAACAATTCAAAATTCCCTCTTCGTCCAGCTTTTTTTGACTAATTTCGTAACCTTAAAATTTATATGAGCACAGAACAAAACAACGTAAGTTATGCAATCGGAATGAGTATTGCAGAAAGTCTTAAAAATCAAAACCTTACTGAATTAGACGCAACTGTAATTGCAGAAGCGATTAACGATTTAATGCAAGGTAAAACGCCTCGTTTGAGTGCTGAAGAAGCAAATCAAATCATTCACAATCACTTAGAAGAGAAACGTGCTGCTGCTTTTATGGCAAACAAAACAGAAGGTGAAGCTTTTTTAGCAATGAATAAATCGAAAGAAGGTATTCAAGAAACGGCAACAGGTTTACAATATGAAATCCTAACTAAAGGTGATGGTCAAAAACCAACTTCAACAGATGTTGTGAGTGTTCATTATCACGGAACTTTAATCGACGGCACTGTTTTTGATTCTTCAGTACAGCGCGGAACACCAGCAAGTTTTGGAGTTCATCAAGTGATTCCAGGATGGACAGAAGCTTTACAATTGATGAATGTTGGTTCAAAATACCGTTTGTATATTCCGCAAAATCTTGCTTATGGAGCAAATCCACACCCAGGAGGACCAATTCAACCGTTTAGTACTTTGATATTTGATGTTGAATTATTAGCTATCAATTAAACAAACAGCGTTTCAACATCGTTACCCTTAAAATTATTCCTTAATTGGAGAGAAAATTATATTATGAAGCATCTATTTTTCGGAACCCTATTTTTATTCTTAATCAATGCTTGTGGAACGGAAGAACCTAAAGCGAAACCATTAAAATTCAAAAATTCTAAAGACGAACTTTCATACGTTCTTGGGGCAATTAACGCAAAAACAATTGTAGGTAGCGGTGAAACTTCGTTCGCTAATTTGGACAAAGATGAATTAATTAAAGGTTTCAATGAAAACTTAAGCGCAACTCCAGCAGATGATTGTTTACCTGTTTTGCAAAAACTTTTCGGACCAACTTATCAAGATTTCAACAAGAAGTATGTAAAAGAAGGTTCGCGTTGTATGGGAAAAATGACTGGTCACGCTTTTTATTCAGACATAAAAAAACTAGGTGGCTTACCTTTAGTGAATCTCGAAATGGTTAAAAAAGGATATGCCGATGGTTTATTCTTACGCGATACGGTGATGAAAGAAGCACAAATGCGTCAAATTATGCAAGATTTTATGATTAGTTTGAACGAAAAAGTTGGAATGAAAATGCTTGATAAAGCAAAAAAAACTCCTGGTGCAACAGTTTTTGACAACGGAATCATACTATTTACAATAAAAGAAGGAAAAGGTGCATATCCAAACCCAACGGACGATGTAAAAGTACATTATGTTTTGATGTCAGCCTTGGGTGATACGATTCAAAATTCGTATAAAATGAAGAATCAAGAAGGTAAAGTTGAACCTGTTCCTTTACAATTAAATGGAGGTGTAATCCCAGGATGGAGCTACGCTTTACCAAAAATGAAAAAAGGAGGAAGATATAAAATTTATATTCCTTGGGAACTTGCTTATGGCATTGAAGGAGGAAAAGAATCGCTTTGTTTCGACATCGAATTAATTGATAGTGCCCCGGCGGGAACATTTGTTAAGCCTCAAATGAGATAATTCCAACAAACCAAAGACATTAATTTTTACATTTGATAAAATATTCAAAAATGAAATCTATTTTCAAACTCACTTCTCTAGTTGCAATCATTTCTTTCTTTTATAGTTGTTCAGAGAAAGTCAATCTTATTGGAGACTTTAAAGAAACCGCAGTCGTTTATGGATTATTGGATCATTCAGATTCTATCCATTACGTTAAAATAACGAGAGCATTTATTGGTCCTGGAAACGCACTTGAAATTGCAAAAATTCCTGATTCAAGTTATTTTAATCAAGTAGAAGCCACCGTTTCTGAATTTTTGGATGGAAACCTTATACGTACTTGGGTTTTAGAAGATACTATCATTGAAAATAAAGATACAAACGGAGCTTTCTATGGTCCGGAACAAAAAGTGTATTATTTCAGAACTTTACCAACAACCGTTTCCTCTTCAGGGTTAAATGGTGTAATTCAAACATCACCAAATCCACAGTTAACCTCTTTAAATCCAGATGCAACTTACAAATTCAAAGCAATTATTAATGGAGGAGAATTTGAAGTAACTGGTGAAACAGAACTTGTAAAAGGAATTACAACCACAACATCATCCCAAAACTTTACCTTTAAATTTGCAAATAATCCAGGAGAATATGTTCCAACTGGTGTGGCTGTTTCCAACTCAGGAAATTCATTTGTTGTGAATACTCAATTAGATATTGCAATCAATGAACATCGCGGAAGTAACATTACTGAAAAAAGATTTAATTGGCAATTGGGTGAAGTAAGCACTTTACCAGGGACTGCAAAAACATTTAGTGCAGTTGGTAAAACATTTTATGATTTAGTAAAAGAAAATGTTTCCAACGACCCATCCATCACTAAAAGAACTTTCAATGGAATTTACATTACAGTGACTGGTGGAGCTGAAGAATTGTACAATTATATGGTTGTGAATCAACCTAGTTCAACTTTAGCGCAAAGCAAACCAAGTTATACGAATTTAACAGTTACAAATGGTAAAAGAGTAGTTGGGATTTTCTCGTCACGACAAACAATTAAAATCTTCAAACCATTTTTTGTTTCTGCACAACAAGCATTTATAAGAGCAATTGACAAAAAAAGCACACGTGAATTATGTCAAGGACCAGTTACAGGCACACTTTTATTCTGTTCCAATCATCCTGGAGATAACGTTGTCAATCAAGAAGAGGCTTTCGCTTGTCAATAATTAGTTAGTTTGCCCAACTTTTAAAAGCTTTTTGCTTTATAATTTAACCTTATTGTGAGTGAACGTCTAACCCTTTTCGTCGATGTATTGTTACCTGTGCCTATCCATCAGGTTTTCAGTTATCGTGTTCCATTTGAATTTAATGAATCAGTTCAATTTGGAATTCGTGTTATCGTTCCTTTTGGTAAAAATAAATTGCTGACGGGAGTAATTACTAGAGTTCATCAGGAAATCCCAACGAATTACCAAGCAAAATATGTGGAGTATTTACTTGACGAATCGCCAATAATTAACACCAAACAATTTCAATTTTGGAATTGGATTTCAGATTATTATCTGGCTCCAATTGGTGATGTAATGAACGCTGCTCTACCTGCAAATTTTAAGTTAGCGAGCGAAACAAAAATTATTCTTCATCCAGAATTTGACAAAAATATCGACCAATTAGATGATCGTGATGCAGAAATCGTGGAGGCTTTAACCATTCGAGAAGAATTAGATTTAAAAGAACTATCTGAAATCGTTGGAATCAAAACCATTCAACCATTGATTAAGCGCTTGATTGATCGAAGAATTGTTGTTTCAAAAGAAGAAATAAATCAACGTTACACACCAAAAACGATTTCTTGTATTGTTTTAAATGACGCTTACACCAATGAAAATGAACTCGAAAATTACATTGCAGAATTAGAAAAACAAGCGAAAAACGAGAAACAAGTCGCGCTTTTACTCTTTCATATCAATGAGGCAATGCAAGGCGGAAGCTTGATGCAACCTGTTCCAAAGAAAAAATTCACTGATGCTGGATTAAGTGTCTCAACTTTAAATACGCTTGAGAAAAAAGGAATCCTTAAAACCGAACGTTTTCAAATAGATCGACTAATTAGTGCCTCCAAAGAGGAAATGGCTTTTAAAGCGTTAACTAAACCTCAAAGTGTTGCTTTAGAGGAAATTAGATCAACATTTGAAACGAAACAAGTCACTCTGCTGCATGGAGTTACCGGTTCAGGCAAAACAGAGATTTACGTTCAACTCATTCAAGAATATTTGGATAATGGAAAGCAAATTCTTTTTCTACTTCCTGAAATTGCCTTAACGACCCAATTAATTCAACGCCTTTCCTCCTATTTTGGTGAACAAGTTGGTGTTTATCATTCTCGATTCAATCAAAATGAGCGCGTTGAAATTTGGAATAAAGTCCTTCAAAACGACTTCAAACAATTTAGAATCATAATCGGTGCACGTTCGTCTGTATTTTTGCCGTTTCAAAACTTAGGATTAATAATTGTCGATGAAGAACACGAAAGTTCATTCAAACAATACGATCCTTCGCCGCGCTATAATGCAAGAGATGCTTCAATTGTTTTAGCAAATCTCCACCAAGCGAAAGTTTTATTAGGTACTGCAACTCCCTCGTTAGAAACATATTACAACGCAAAAAATGGAAAATTTGGACTCGTTGAATTGCTAGAACGTTATAAAGGATTGAAATTACCAGAAGTACTTTGTGCAGATTTAAGAAGTGAACGTCGCTTGAAAAATATGCAATCTAATTTCAGTTCGTTTTTAGTGGACGAGATGCGAGAAGCGTTCCAAAAAGAAGAACAAATCATTCTCTTCCAAAATCGCAGAGGCTACACACCTTCTTGGACCTGTGAAATTTGTGCTTGGACACCAAAATGTACGAATTGTGATGTTTCTTTGACTTATCACAAGTTTGGTAATATTTTAAAATGTCACTATTGCAGCTACATTGCTCCACCGATGGGAACTTGTCGTTCGTGTGGAAGTAACAAACTGAAAATGAATGGTTTTGGAACTGAAAAAGTAGAAGATGATTTAGCGATTATTTTTCCTGATAAAGTAATTAAACGTTTGGATTTAGACACCACTCGTTCTAAAAATGCCTATGAAGAAATTTTAGATGATTTCGACAATCGCAAAATTGATGTACTAATTGGAACGCAAATGGTTACCAAAGGGTTAGACTTCGACAACGTGAGTTTAGTTGGAATTTTAGATGCAGATATGTTACTTAATCGACCAGATTTTAGAGCCTACGAACGATCGTATCAATTGATGTCGCAAGTTGCAGGTCGTGCTGGACGAAAAGAAAAACGTGGAAAAGTGATTATTCAAACGGCAAATCCAGAACATTGGGTGATTCAATTGGTTCAAGAACACAATTACCAGGAATTTTACACGCAAGAAATCATCGAACGCCAAAATTTCTTCTATCCTCCATTCTACAAAATGATTGGATTTACACTTAAACACAAAGATGAAAATCAAGTTGAAAGGGCTTCGATTGAGTTAGCAAATGCTTTACGAGATATTTTTAAAGAACGTGTTTTAGGTCCAGATTCGCCATTGATAAAACGCATTCAGAACTTATTCTTGAAAGAAATTCGTTTAAAAATCGAGCGCACAGCACCTGAGAAAAAAGTAAAAGAAAAAATCAAAACCATTATCGACCAATTCTATGCAAAAACGGAAAATAAATCAGTTCGAGTGGTGATTGATGTTGATCCGATGTAGATTTAAAAGAATATTTTATTCCACTTGTGACAACCAGCTAAAAACAAGGCTTTACTTTTCATTTCTTCCTTCTTTTTACACTTATCCCAAGTTATTTTCTGTAGTGTATGGATTGCTTATTCAAATCTTACTTATCTTAATGGATAGTAAAAGTTACACAAATAAATTGATTCAATAGTTAAAATTAGGTACTAAAAGGTAATCAATTAATAACCTAAAAATAATCGCAAACCCACATTTCAATTGATTTACCTAAAACTGCAACCTATAAACGAAATTCGGGAAAAATCCTATCTGATACGCAACATTAATACTATTTGTGCTTGGATTAAATCGTTCAGCGAAAATATTCTTTCTATTCGTTACGTTATTCACATCAAAGGACCAAGATTGAGAAATTTTACGTTTTTTAGAATTCATCGTATAGCCCAACTTCACATCTAAGCGCAAGAAATCAGCATATTTCTCAGAGTAAGCGTACGCATCACCTTTATTAACTTGGAATTGAACCAACTGTGATAACTCCAAATTAATGGGCGTGTAATACCTTCCTCCTGCGTGCGTAAACTTAAAATCTAATGCTATTGCATTTCGCTTTTCTTTGCCGACCTTAAACTCTTTTCCGATTAGCACATTGTAAACATAACGACCGTTAAAAGCTGTATTCCGCTTGATTCCGTCGGAGGCAACATACTTCGATTCGTACAAAGAACCTGTAATTAAACCATAAAAACCTTTGCTGAAAAAACGTTCGATAGTCAATTCAACGCCATAATTTTCGCCCGTTCCTTCGTTGACTAAATCGGTTTTATCGTTTGGGAAGAAAGTCGCACCAGCATTCAACATCGAATAACTCGTTGGATTTTTTTGAACCGGGACATTACTCAAGTATTGGTAGTAAACTTCCGTTTTAAAACGCCAACTTTTAAAAGGTAAAATCTCATAACCCAAAACAAGTTGCTGACTACGCGAAAAATCCATTCCACGATTCAATTGTTGCGCGTTTCCTTCACTGTCAAACGACTGGAAAAAATAAGAATCTAAAGGTTGCATCTGACTGTGCATTCCATAGCCAAAACTTAAGTTGCTGGTTTTAGAAAATTGGTACTTCACTCCTACCCTTGGTTCAATGGCATAAGAATTATTCAGCGTTAACAGTTGGGTGTGTAGACCTAAATTCAGTGTCAAATCATTGGTGAAATTATATTTCGAGTGAACGTACGCTTGTATCAATCCCGTTTTTTGATTTGAGTTCCAATATTCAATCCATTCCACTGAATTTTCTCGATTGCGATAGTTCAATTTAATCGACAAAAGCTCCGCAATAATTCCCGTTTTAAAGAACAGTTTTGCGCTAATCTTCGAATTAAACGAGGTATTCAAGGTGAAATTGGCTCGTTTCGTTAAATTTTCTATCGTACGAATGGGTTCTTCTACCGGATTCAAACTATCTTGTAAGTAATTGGAACCTGCGTAATTCACACCAATTACTGTATTGATGAATGACTTATCATTGATGCGAATGACGTGTTTCATACCCAATAATCCAATTTGACTAGTGAAATAACTATCGCGATTTGGAAAAGCAAAAAGATCGGTACTGTCCACTTTATCGTGTGTAAAATCAATGCTACTCAACGCACCGATACCAAAAAAAGTAAATTTTCCAATTTTGGTATTTCCAGTATTTATTTTAAATGAAATATCTTGATAATAAGGCGTTGCAGCCGTTCCAATCGGCAAACCAATCGACTGAGCAACGCTCGAAAATCCATAACGATAAGCTACCAAATACGACGAACCATTGTCTTTTTTAATTGGTCCTTCGGTCACTAATTCGATACCTGTCAAGACACCAAATTGGAAGGTATGTTCACGTTTTTCGCTATTCCCATTTCGTAAACCTAAATCAAAAACACCTGCGTTGGCGTTTCCATATTCAGCAGGAAAAGCCGAAGTCATAAAATCAGAATTTCGCAACAAATTCGTATTTATCGCTGAAACAGGTCCACCTGTTGTCCCAATAGTCGAGAAATGATTGGGATTTGAAATATTTAAACCTTCAATTCGCCACAAAACACCAACAGGAGAATTTCCTCTGATAACCAAATCATTACGCGTATCGTCAGGAGAACTTACACCTGCAAAATTTGCTGCCAAACGAGCAGGATCGGAGCGTCCACCAGCATAACGATTCACTTCTTCCATTGAAAAAGAACGTCCGCTTACACTTGTCAATTCATTATTTAAACCATTCTTTTTACCCACAACCGTCACTTCGCCAATTTCAGCAACCGATTCTTCCAATTGAATATCCAAAATCGTTTCCTTTCCTGATGAAACAATAATGTTTGAAACATTCGCTTCACGATAGCCCGGATAAGAGATTTTCAAGGCATATCTACCAGGAGCGACATCCGTTAATTTATATTTTCCATTAAGATCCGTTCGCGTAATTTTCAAAGGATTCGATTCTACAATCTGAATCGTTGCACCGGGAATTGTTTGTTGGGATTGCTTGTCGGAAATTGTACCCTTTATGGTTTGCAAATTTTGGGCGTTTGCAATTTGAAAACTTAGCATAAAAATCACCAATAAACTAAGCGTAGGAAAATTCAATTTCATTCGAACAATTTGAGGTACAAAAGTAACTTCAATTATACAATTAATCCTTCAAATGTGGATGTTCCTTTAAAATCGGTGCATTTACTATTTCGAAACCTAAATTTCGCAATTCATTTACTTCCATTTCTTGAATTTCCATTATTGAAATTGGCTTGTTGACATATAAACGTGCAACACCTGGACTTGCAGGTCCAAGAATTTCTGAAGGATCTGAAAAAAGTTTATAATTATTGGTGAATGTTAATGGAACAATTGGCACATTTAAAGCTTTTGCAAGTTTAAAAGCACCATCTTTAAAAGGTACCATTTTCGGACATTGATGATCTGGAATTCCTCCTTCAGGAAATATCACCAAAGACCAACCTTCTGCAATAGCCTTTGAAGCAAGCATATAACTTCGACCAGCTTTACTTTTATCTCCGCGATAAACAGGAATATTCAAATTTTTAAAATAAGTACTGATGATTGGGTACGTTAAAATTTCACTTTTACCAAGAAAAACAAAGGGATGTTTCGGTAAAATTGAGTACATAAAAAAGATATCTAAATAAGAAGTGTGGTTGGCAATAATTACGTAAGGACCATCTGGAAGTTCATGATTTTCAATTGTTTTAACATGGTAAAAGCAAAAAATACGCATCATCCAACTCCAGAAAATAAAGAGGTAAAAACTAAATTTCTTCCATTGCGGACGGAAAAGAACAACAAAGAAAAATGGATAAAGTATGATTGCAAAAAACGCAAAAATGATGGCAATATAAAATTTCCAAATCAAACCAAATACCCCGGTAAGCAACTTCATAGTCAAATATAGTAATTTCGTTAGAACCAATACTCCTTTGCTTTCAATTGAAATCGCTAATTTTGAAAAAAAAATCAAATGGCACGTATTTTAACAGGAATTCAAAGCACAGGAACACCTCATTTAGGTAATATTTTAGGTGCAATTATTCCTGCAATTAATCTAGCACAACAAGCAGAGAATGAATCATTTTTATTCATTGCAGACCTTCATTCCTTAACTCAAATAAAGGACGGAGAACAACTTCGCTCGAATACGTATGCCACAGCCGCAACTTGGTTGGCTTTTGGTTTAGATACAGAAAAAACAGTTTTTTACCGCCAAAGTGATGTGACTGAAGTAACTGAATTAATGTGGTACTTACTATGTTTTTATCCATACAATCGAATGACGCTCGCACATAGTTTTAAAGACAAAGCGGATCGTTTAGATGATGTAAATGGAGGTTTATTTACCTATCCAATCTTAATGGCTGCGGACATTTTATTGTACGATGCAGAAATAGTTCCTGTTGGAAAAGATCAAAAGCAACACCTAGAAATGGCTGCTGATGTTGCACGTAGATTTAATTTACAATATGGTGAAACGCTCATTGCTCCTCAAGAAAAACTCCAAGATGATACGATGTTGATTCCTGGAACTGACGGTGAAAAAATGAGTAAATCACGTGGCAATTACATTGATATTTTCTTACCAGAAAAAGCTTTACGCAAACAAGTAATGTCAATTCTTTCAGATAGTACTCCTTTAGAAGAACCAAAAAATCCAGACACTTGCCATACGTTTGCGCTTTATAAATTATTGGCTTCTGAATCAGAAATTGAAACGATGCGAGCAAATTATTTGGGTGGAAATTATGGCTACGGTCACGCAAAACAAGCACTTTACGAATTGATTTTAGTAAAATTTGCGGAGCCAAGAAGAAAATTCAATGAATTAATGGCAGACATTACTCAAATTGATAAAGCACTTGAAATCGGCGCTTTAAAAGCTAAAGAAGTAGCCAAAGAAGTTTTGAAAAGAGTGAGATCTAACGTTGGCTATTGAAATTAACTTTTTTATAATTATTTAGGTTGCTTATATCTTTAATCAACTTAATCTCTCTATTTTGAATTCGGATTTTTAGATTACTAATACTTTTAATTAAAAAGGCGAAATCAAAAATTGAATTCGCCTTTTTTAATTTGTGAACTAAATTTTAATAACCACCCTCTTCATATGTTACAAGTGGTGTCAAATTAGAAATTAAATCTTCGTAGCGTTGTTTCATTTTTTTCTTGTCATCTGCTTGTCCAAAAGCTTTCGCTGCTTCTAACTCTGCAATTTCCATATCTAAAGTGTTAACTTTTTCATAGAATGTTGACATTGTGTATTCAACGGCACGTGAGAAATACATTTTCGTATAATTATTACCGTTTTCGTTAAGATACACAAACATATTGTGAGTTTTCTCTTTCAACTCGATGTCCATTTGAATCACATAAACTACATAAGCAAACATTACTCTCAATTCTTCATATCCTTTCAAAGTTCCGCTTTTCAATACTCTTTCAAAAAATTGATAATCTTGCGCTTGCCCTTTTTGACTATAGATTTCAGCAATTGTAACATTAGTACTTTTAATGTTTTCTTTTTCCATATTTCTGGCGAAAGTTAAAGCCTCATCAGGGTTTGCTGCCATAAGTGCTTGCAATGCTGAAGATATCACAAGGAAAGATTTTTCTTTAGCTAAAACTTCTTTTAAGAAAGCAGTTGCATCTTCTTTACTTAATGAATTTAAACTATTAACCGCTTTTGAACGTGTTTGAGATTTAACATCATTTTGAGCAATCTCTTTAATTTTCAACAAATATTTCTCTTCCAATTTCTCATTAACTTTCGCATAGTTTTCAACTGCTGCCTGACGAATTGCCCAGAAAGGGTCGTTCATTGCATCATACATTAACTTACTTACTTCCGGACTCTTTACTCGCATTGTTCTTTTTAAAGCAGTCATTCTTGCCAAATATCTTGGAGAATTATAATATTGATGAACAAATTGACTTGCTGGTTTTTCTTCGTAAAATTTACCTAAAAGCACTTGGTTTTCATCAAACAAAACGTTTTTCAATTCACCACTGTAATTAAAAGTGAAAGATTGATCGATACTATCAATAATTACCTTTTCAGATCTTTTACCGTTTCCATCCCAAATAGCAAATGTTACAGGTAATTTATAAATTGGGAAATCATCTGTAGCTTGTTTTTGCTTAGTCGTAATTGTAACTGTTTTATTTTCAGTATTAATTGATTGAGTTGTAAAAACTATTGGATGTCCTTTACTTAAAAACCATTGGTTAAAAAACCAGTTTAAATCCTCTCCTGTAACCTCTTCAAAAGCCATTCTTAAGTTGTGAACTTCAGCAGCTTTGTATTTGTTAGTTGTCAAATAGTTATTTAAACCTTTGAAAAATGCTTCATCACCAAGATAGTTTCTCAACATATGTAAAATACGACCTCCTTTATTGTAAGAGTGTCCATCAAACATATCCTCTTTGTCGTAATGTGCAAACCAAATTAAATCGTGGTAGCCTTGTTGCATCCCACTATTAAAGTATCCGTTCGCTTCTTGTTCTGCTTGATAATCAGCCTCGTCAATTCCATATCTGTGTTCATCCCACAAGTATTGAGAGTAGTTTGCAAATGACTCGTTCAAAGGTAAATTAGCCCAAGATTCACAAGTAACTAAATCTCCAAACCAATGATGGAACAACTCGTGAGCAATAGTTGATTGGTCGTTTGCATCCATCAATTCACGGTCTGTTTTGTAAACATAATCACCAAAAATTACAGCTCCTGTGTTTTCCATAGCACCTGAAACGTAATCTCTAACTACGATTTGACTGTATTTATCCCAAGGAAATTCTACTCCTAATTTTTGAGAGAAATACTTAATCATTGCTGGAGTTTCACCAAAAATTGCTTTTGCATTTGCTTCATACTCTGGTTCAACGTAGTAGTTTACATCCATTTTTGTTCCATCAGGGCGAGTATAAACGTCTTTAACAACTTTGAATTCACCAACAGCCATCATAAATAAATAAGGTGCGTGTGGTAAATCTTGTTTCCAATGATCTGTTCGTGTTCCATTTGCATTTTTAACCGATGCAATCATTTTACCATTTGAAAGTGTCAAATATTTATCTTCAACTGTGATAAACATTTCTTGTGTTGTTTTTGCATTTGGAGCATCAACTGTAGGAAACCAAACTGAATTTGCCTCCGTTTCTCCTTGTGTCCAAATTTGAGGCATTTTACCTTTAATTTCACCTTTAGGATTAATGAAATACAAACCTTTATCTGAAGTAATTGCTGCACTTCCACCTGTTGTACGCTCGTTAGGTTTAGAAACGTAATCAATAACTACAGTGAATTTCTCGTCACGTGTAAATACTTTATCTAATTTAATTCTCAATTTTAATGAATCAGTGTAAGTGTATGTTAAAGCTTTACCGTTTAACTCTACTTTATTGATATCCATCCCTTTAGCATCTAAAATCAAACTATCAGAAGCATAAAAATGTTGTTTTGCAGTAATTGTCGCTTTACCATTCATTCTTGATTTTTTCCAATCAAAATTCACTTCCAATTTCGTGTGAATCAAGTCTGTTAAAAGTGTTCTTGATGGATTGTAAATACCTCTTACTTTCGGTTCTTCTCCATAATAATCTCCCTCCTCACCGTAGAATTCCTCTCCTTCACCATAATATTCTTCGCCTTCACCTTCATAGTTTTCATCACCATAATATTCACTTTCCATTGGAAATTCCTCAGCAACTGTTTTATCAGATTTACAACTCAACAAGACTAGCACAAAAAATAGTGCATACACGATTTTATTCATTTTTTAGTATTTTACACAAAACTGCTGAAATTATTTCATTTAACAAGTGAAATTGACCAAAAAGTAGAATTGATATTTAGAAAGGTTTAGTTAGTTTTGCTGAAAATTAGACCAATGATAGACTTCAATTCCTACGACTTTAATGGTAAAAAAGTATTAATTCGCGTTGACTTTAATGTTCCTCTTGATAAAGAAACATTAGCGATTACAGACGATAAAAGAATTCGAGCAGCACTTCCAACAATGCTTCATATCTTAAAAGGTGGAGGAAGTTTAATTATTATGTCGCATTTAGGCAGACCAAAAGAAGGACCTGAGGATAAATTTTCTCTACGTCATATCACAGCTCGAATTGCAGAATTGGTTGGAACAAATGTTTTATTCGCAAATGATTGTATTGGTTATGAAGCTGTCGAGAAAAGCAAAGCGTTAAAAACTGGTGAAATTCTAGTATTAGAAAACGTTAGATTCTATAAAGAAGAAACGAAAGGTGATATGGATTTCGCTGGTAAATTAGCAGCTCTTGGAGATTGTTACGTAAACGATGCGTTCGGAACAGCTCACCGTGCTCACGCAAGTACAACACAAATTGCAAGTTTCTTTCCAACTGATAAAATGGCTGGCTTTTTAATGGATGCTGAAATTGAAAGCACTCGAAAAGTAATGGAAAAAACGGAGCGACCTTTTACAGCAATCGTTGGTGGAGCAAAAGTTTCAGACAAAGTTTTAATTGTAGAAAATTTATTAAATGTTGCCGATAATATCATCATTGGTGGTGGAATGGCCTACACATTTTTTAAAGCACAAGGTGGAGAAATCGGAAACTCTTTGTGTGAAGAAGAAAGATTTGACACGTGTCTTGAAATTTTAGAAAAAGCAAAAGAGAAAGGTGTAAACATCTATCTTCCTGTTGATTCAACTATTGCAGATAAATTCGCACCAGATGCGGCCACAGAAAATGCAGCAAGTAACACAATTCCATCTGGTTGGATGGGCTTAGATATTGGGACAGAAGCGGCTTCCATTTTTAAAGAAGTGGTATTAAATAGCAATACAATTCTTTGGAATGGCCCAATGGGTGTTTTTGAAATGGATGCTTTTGCAAACGGAACACGTACTATTGCTGAAGCTGTTGCAGAAGCTACAAAAGCTGGTGCTTACAGTTTGATTGGTGGTGGTGATAGCGCTGCAGCAGTTCAAAAATTTGGATTCGCCGATGCTGTAAGTCACGTTAGTACTGGTGGAGGCGCACTTTTAGAATATTTTGAAGGAAAAGAACTCCCTGGAATTAAAGCGATTTTGGATTAGAAAATAATTAAGATTACAA
>CAZDKE010000071.1:0-13093 GCA_964506255.1 uncultured Lishizhenia sp.
CGTTGAAGCACCAAGTGATCGCGGTACAATTCCAGTTGCAAATACTATGATCAACGCCGATGGAACTTTTAAATTAGAAGGAAACGTTCCCGGATTAGGTTACTATTTTTTAAGATTAGGTGAAGATAAAAACAACCTGATTCCTGTTACTATTGAACCAAATAACAATCTGAAAATCAATTGTCAAGTAGCGGAATTTAATTTGAAGCCGAATGCAAGTGGAACCAATTGGGCGAAAGTAATGAACGAATATTTAGCGCAATTACAAGCTTTCCAAAATGCGCAAGATTCTTTGATGGCGATTCAAAAAACAATGTCTAAAGAGGATTTGAACGCTAAATATTATGAAGCTAAAGAAAAAGTAGATGCTTTTGTTCGCAAAAAAATGACCCAACAACCTGGAAATCCATACAACATCGTGCTTTCAATGGTCTTGTTGCCGACTACTTCTTTTGATGGATGGAACGAACTAAACTTAAGTGTGTTGGAAGAAGTGGCTCAAGCTTACGAGCAAAAATACCAAGGTCAACAAGCAGCTGAAACATTTCGTTCACAAGTAGATCAAATCACAACCGCTTACAACGAGTACGCGAAAATCAATAGTGGAACAATCGCTGCACCTGAAATTGCTATGAACACTCCAGATGGCAAATTGTTAAAGCTTTCTGATTTAAAAGGTAAAGTAGTACTTATCGATTTTTGGGCTTCTTGGTGTGGTCCTTGTCGTAAAGAAAATCCAAATGTGGTTCGTTTGTATAAAAAATATGAAAAACAAGGATTTACAGTACTTTCCGTTTCGTTAGATGAAGACCCAAATGCGTGGAAAGCAGCGATTCAAAAAGATGGATTGATCTGGAAAAATCATGTTAGTGACTTAAAAGGTTGGAAATCCAGTATGCCAACACTTTATGGTTTTGAAGGAATTCCTTTTACCGTTTTAGTAAACAGAGAAGGAAATATTATAGGAAAAGAACTCCGTGGAGAAGGTTTGGAACGAAAATTGTCTGAGGTTTTTAAAAATTAATACATGAAAAAAATTCTATTCATTACAACTTTTTTAGTGTTAACGATTAGTTGTCAAGCTCAAAAAGAAATTAATGTGAAATTATCGGGAATGATTTTTAATTCCTCGGTTGATACATTTTATGTTTCTCAATTCTTTGGAAATTACTATAAAGATTACCACAAAATTACACCAGACAAAAAAGGAAACTTCGCTTTCGTTGGAAAACTTCCAGCAATGGATTATTACATTTTAAGAGTTGGTAATTCAAATATTCAGTTGGTTTTAAGAGACAACTGCGACTTAAAAGTGTATGGTGACGGGAATAAACTAAAAGAATTTTGCAATATCACAGGTTCAGATGAATCGAAAGCAATGAATGATTTTGCTATAACTATTGAAAATTGGTCGATTAAAAGTGACTCTGCAATGAATGCTTTGAAAGCTGATCCAACAAGAGAACAAATCATCAATCAATACATGCAAGGAGAATACACTAATTTTCAAGCTGCCTTGCAAGAATTCGTTACCAATAATCCAAATTCACCGGCTTTGATAATGGCACTTTCGCAAATCAATGCGGAGGCAGACTTTAAAACATACGAAGCTTTAATGACACAAATCAACAGTACGTTTGAAGAAAGTCCTACGGTTAAAGCGTATTACGAAAACTACAAGCAATTAAAAAAGAAATTAGAAAGCGGGAAATTATTAGCTGAAGGTAAGCTTGCACCTGACTTTACTGAATTTCTAACAGATGGCAAAAAACAAATGAAACTTTCCGATTTGAAAGGAAAAGTGGTATTGATTGACTTCTGGGCTTCTTGGTGTGGACCTTGTCGCAAAGAAAATCCAAACGTGGTGAAAACGTATGAAAAATACAAAAATGATGGATTTACCATTATGAGCGTTTCCTTGGACACGGACCGTGCGAAATGGTTGGCAGCAATCAAACAAGATAATTTATCTTGGCCAAATCACGTAAGCGATTTAAAAGGTTGGAGCAGTCAAGTTGGAAGACTATATGAAGTTGGAAGTGTACCTTTTACCGTTTTAATCGACAAAGAAGGACGAATCATCAAAGTCAACCTTCGTGGTGAAGCGTTAGAAAAAGAGCTTTCTAAGATTTTTGGTCATTAATGAATGGAAGAATCCAACAAAAAATATACCTATTTTGCCTCTGATTTTCACTTGGGCGCTCCCACAGATGCTCTCAGTTTAGTTCGTGAAAAAGAAATAGTTGCTTGGCTAAATTACATCGAGCCAACAGCGAAAGAAGTATTTTTAGTTGGTGATATTTTTGACTTTTGGTTTGAATATAAACACGCAATTCCAAAAGGATTCACTCGATTCTTGGGTAAAATAGCCGACTTGACAGATAAAGGAATCAAAGTGCATTTTTTCTGCGGAAATCACGATATGTGGATGTTTGACTACCTTGAAAAAGAAGTGGGAATTGAATTACACAGAGATGATTATCAAATTCAGATTGGTTCCAAAAAATTTTTCATCGCACACGGTGACGGATTAGGACCGGGCGATAAAGGATATAAATTCATTAAAAAGATTTTTAGAAATAAGTTTTGTCAATGGGCATTTGCACGTTTGCACCCTAATTTCGGAATTGCTTTAGCGAGTTATTTTTCTAAAACCAGTCGCATTTCAAACGGCGAAGAAGATGCTTTGTATGTTGGTCCAGAAAAAGAATGGTTGCATCATTTCGTAAGTGATAATCACCATCAACTAAAAGCAGATTATTACATTTTCGGGCATCGTCATTTGCCACTTAAATTTCAAATTCAAAATGCGCTTTATTTCAATCTCGGAGAATGGATTAACTACCAAACTTTCGGACGATTCGACGATACGAATTTTGAACTATTATCTTGGAAAGACAAAACAATTTCTCCTTACAAAACGATTTCAGAATAAATTATGGACAACCGTTGGAAAGTTGACGCTATCGAAGAATTAGAGGCTGTTGCGAGTGAATTTCTGAGCCTTTTCCCAACTCCAACAATCTTTGCGTTTGATGGTGAAATGGGCGCAGGAAAAACGACCTTTATTACCCAACTTTTAAAGCAATTTGGGATCGAAGAAATTGAAGGTTCTCCCACCTACTCCATTATCAATGAATATGCAATAAATGGTTTAAAAATCTATCATTTAGATTGTTACAGAATTGAACAACGCAACGAAATTTTGAATTTAGGATTTGACGAATTATTAGATGAAAAAGCGTACTTCTTTATCGAATGGGCTGAAAAAATTGATTTTATTCTTCCAACTAACGTAATTTGGGTGTATATTCGTAATAACGAAATTAATAATTCAAGAGAAATAGCATTTCAACCATGATTACAGATCCAGGATTACTCAAAACGCTTATTCAGCAAGGAAGTTTAACACCAAAAGAAGAAATGCTGGAGGTGCGTAAAAAGAAAGGCTCGTTGTTTATTGGGATTCCGAAAGAAACAAGTTTTCAAGAACGACGTGTGGCACTTGTACCTGAGGCAGTTTCTTTGTTGGTTAATCACGGACATCGCGTAAGAATTGAAACCAAAGCGGGTGAAGGCGCTAATTTCTCAGATAACGATTACAGTGAAGCGGGTGCAGAAATCTCCTATGCTACCAAAGAAATTTATGAATGCGACATCATTTTAAAAGTCGCGCCACCTTCAGAAGAAGAAGTGGATTTAATGGTTGGAAATCAGACCTTTATTTCAGCTTTGCAAATTTCAACTCAGCCGAAAGAGATTCTTCAAAAGTTAATGAACAAAAAAATCACAGCCATTGCTTGGGATTATATCAAAGACGACGAAGGTGTTTTTTCAATTGTGCGAACATTAGGAGAAATTGCAGGTACAACTTCAATGCTTGTCGCAGGTGAGTTATTATCCAGTTATTCTTCTGGAAAAGGAATGATGCTGGGCGGTATTGCAGGAGTTCAACCAACAGAGGTTGTTGTCATTGGCGCTGGAACAGTTGGAGAATTTGCAACACGTGCCGCACTTGGATTGGGCGCATCTGTTAAAGTCTTTGACAATTCACTTTCAAAATTGCGTCGCTTACAAAATGATATTGGAACACGCGTTTACACTTCTATTCTTCAACCTAAAGTCTTGGCCAAAGCCATTCGTCGAGCGGATGTAGTTATTGGTGCTTTGCGTTCTCCGATTGGGCGATCGCTGTGCGTGGTTAGCGAGGAAATGATTGAAAGTATGAAATCTGGTTCTGTTGTAGTGGATGTGAGTATTGATCAAGGCGGGTGTTTTGAAACTTCGCGTGTAACCAATCACAACGACCCAACATTTGTGAAACACGGTGTTATCCATTATTGCGTGCCGAATATTGCTTCGCGTGTGTCGAGAACAGCGTCTTTTGCTTTATCCAATATCTTCACGCCTTTAGTGCTTGAAATGGGCGAAAAAGGCAGCGTTGAAGACTTAGTTCGTTCGCAGGAAGGTTTTAGAAATGGCGTATATATTTACAAAGGAGTACTGACAAACGAAGTTTTGGGACGGGTTTTCAATCTGAAATTCAAAGACATCAATTTGCTTTTGCCAGGAATGTAATGGATTTTATTGTTCCGCTTAACTTCCCTCCAACCCAACTTGATTTAAGCCGTAAATCAGGAAAAGTTTTTGTGAAATGCCTTATCCGCCGCAAGGAAATTTTACTCACTCCCGAAGAATGGGTGCGTCAACACATTATCGCTCATCTAATCAATGACTTAAACTACCCGCAAACTTTGGTTGGCGTTGAGAAAGCAATACAATACAACGGCCTCACCAAGCGCTGGGACATTGTTGTTTTCAACAGCGATTTCAAGCCCTACCTACTTGTAGAATGCAAAGCACCAAATATCAAACTAGGCACAAACACCCTTCAACAAGCACTTAGCTACCAACACCAACTCAACTGCGAATTGATTGTGATTTCAAATGGTTTGGAGACACACACATGGAAATTAAACAAAGAAAAACAAAGCTTGGAGAAATTGGACGGGATTCCTCGTAGGTGAATAGTTGCCTTCGAGAACCTCAGTCAACTATTCAAAGAACCTCAGTCAACTATTTAAACTACTTATAACTCCTCCTTTTTTCAATCAAAAATCAAGCATTAATAATCAAGAATCTTTTGTCGCCTCAGACAACTTTTTCGACAACTTCCTTTTTTCAATCAAACATCAAACCTCAAGAATCAAAAATCATTTATCGCCTCAGACAACTATTTAAACTACTTATAACTCCTCCTTTTTTCAATCAAAAATCAAGCATCCAAAATCAAAAATCATTTATCGCCTCAGTCAACTATTTCGACAACTTCCTTTTTTCAATCAAAAATCAAACCTCAAGAATCAATAATCATTTATCCCTCAGACAACTTTTTCGACAACTTCCTTTTTTCAATCAAACATCAAACCTCAAGAATCAAAAATCTTTTATCGCCTCAGTCAACTATTTATCTACCCGGCATTCATTCAATTTGCTAAAATATTGAACCAACTCAAAAGTCAATCACTCATTTTTCCTCCTAATCAAATGCGCTGCATACAAGGGATAAATGGCAATTTTTTCGAGGTTTGAAAAGTTCTCCATTGAAATGCGAATACCTTTTGGGACGTTCTTTTCTTTCATAAACAGATACATAGATTGCATGCTTCCTTTGGTGCCCGCTTTCACTTCGATTGGAACGATTTCTTCTTGAATTTGAAGCACATAGTCCAATTCTGCTTTGCTGTTTTTTGATTCACGTTGCCAGTAATACACTGGATTTTTTTGGTAACAATCGTCACTTTTAATCAATTCTAAACCAACGTGCAATTCAGCAATGTTTCCTTTGTTTACGGCGTTAAAATCAGACTGAAGAATTAATTGCGACAAATCTAGACCTAATAAACGTTGGAAAATTCCTGTGTCAAAAACTAAATACTTTGTGAATTTCGGATTAACAGTTGCTCCAAGTGGAATGCCCGTTGCACTCGTATGGGTGACAGAATGAACCAAACCTGCTAATTTAAACAACTCAATTGCAGCCTTAATTTGCTTATTGTTCAACGTTGCATTTGGATAAGCATACGTGAACTTCTCCCCTACTTGCATGGCTAAAGCGTTAAAAACCTCCAATAAATTCAAGGAAGAAATGCGTGTTTTGTACTTTGAAAAATCACTTTGTATGGAAAGAATTAAATCGTCCAGAACTCTTTGTACTTCTAAAAAACGCTTGGTTTCGACGTACGTTTTCACCGCTTCTGGCATTCCACCAACGATCAAAAAATTCTTGTAAATCGAAGTTAACTTATGATGAATTGGTAAAGAGAGTGCTTCATTTCCATTCGTAACCAAGTAATTAGCTAACTTTTCTTCACCACATGCATTCAAAAATTCAGCGAAAGAAAGTGGATACATGAACAAAGAACGAACACGACCAACAGCAAATGAAGGAATTTCAGACAACGCAAATTCAAGTAAGGAGCCCGCAGCAATTACATGTAAATTGGGCATTTTTTCATAGAAATAACGCAGACGATTGATCGCAGCTTCACAAAGTTGAATTTCATCAAGAAACAATAAAGTTTCGCCTGCTATTATTGGCGTTTGAAGCATTAAAGAAAGCTCATCACACAATTGTTCAATGGAATTATTGGCTTCAAAAAGTAACTTAAAGTCGCTATTTTCATCAAAATTTACCTCTGCGAAATAAGTGAACGTCTCTCCCAAATTACGAATACTTGACGATTTACCCACTTGTCTTGCTCCACGAATAATCAAAGGTTTTCTGCTACTCGCATTTTTCCAACTTTCCAACTCGATATCAACGCTTCTATTTAAGTACATAAGGCATTTTTAAATAACTGATTATTAACAATTAAAATACAAAAGTACAAAAATCCAAACCAATATTGAACACAAACTTCCAAAAATCCAAACCAATAAAGCTATTTAATTTCCAAAAATCCAAACCAATAACAAGCTAAAAAGTACAAAAATCCAAATCGGAAATATTTATTGAACTTTTTGATTAAAAATTCATAAATCCACTTTTTAATCAAACATCAAGCATCAAGAATCAAAAATTATTTAGTGCTTAAAGATTCACATAATCCAATTTCCAATCAAACATCAAGCATTAATAATCAAGAATCTTTTGTCGCCAATTCCGCCTGCATTTCCAAGTTTGTTCCCGAAGCTACTACGCCACATCAAGCCACAAAAGAGCTTCTTTACAAGGAACAAAAGCTTTTTGTCTTAATGTCCTAATGTCTTAAAATCCTAATGTCCTTGAAAAAAAGCTTTCCGTTTTCGTCGGGGCTTGGTGATTGAATCCATTCACGTTTCTTGTAAGAATAAAATGTATATTTGGTCTGAAAAAATAAACGAAACAAACATTCTCAAAGCACTCCAAATTTTGATGTATTGGCGAAAGTTTGTATCGGTTATAAATAAGTTATGCCTCACCCTAAAACCAACCGCACAAACCCAACGCTCGACAAAAATTGACAGAAAAAAAACTTGCTGAGTTAAAAAAATTAGTTAAATTTGTCATTTATTGACAAGTTAAATTTTACAAGCAAATGAAAGCAACTTTTGGAGAATATATCAGACAATTAAGAACAGACAATGGATTGACTTTGACTGAACTTGCGGCATTGCTAAAACTTGATTCTGCTAATTTGAGCAAGATTGAAAACGGCAAACGTGAATTTGACGAAAAACGTTTAGACAAATTAGCCAACGCATTCAACCTTGATTTTGAAAAATTGAAAGTAGAATATTTTGGAGACCAATTTGCTAAAAAAATGTACGCTTACAATTGTTCTTCTGAAACATTAATGGTTGCAGAAGAAAAAGTAAATTACTTGAAAAGTATAAATGTTAAACAAGCCGAAATTAAATTCTAAAACGATGAACAAACCATTGACATACATTAGTTTATTCAGTAGTGCAGGAGTTGGATGCTACGGCTTCAAACAAAACGATTTTGAATGCATTGCCACAAATGAAATTTTAACAAAACGCTTAAAAATTCAAGCATTCAACAACAAATGCAAATATGAAACAGGTTATTTAGACGGAGATATTTCAACCAAAGAAATTAAAAATAAACTTTTTGCTGAAATCAAAAAATGGCAAACCGAACATAAAATTTCCGAACCTGATGTAATCGTGGCTACGCCACCTTGCCAAGGAATGTCGGTTGCGAACCACAAGAAAAACGAAGAATTAACACGAAATTCTTTGGTTGTGGAATCAATCAAAATCACAAAAGAAGTCAATCCTAAATTCTTCATTTTTGAAAATGTTCGAGCATTTTTAAATACAACTTGCACCGACATTGACGGAAAAGAAAAAACGATTGAAGAAGCCATAAAATTAAATTTAGGAGGTCATTATAATATACTTTTTAAAGTTGTAAACTTTAAAGATTATGGTTCACATTCGAGCCGTACAAGAACGCTTGTAATCGGAGTTAGAAAAGACTTGCAAAACGTAAGTCCGTTTGACATTTTTCCCGAAAAACAAAAGCCGAAAACGTTACGCAAATTGTTTGCAGGATTGGAACAACTTAATGAAATGGGACAAATATCGCAAAGCGATATTTTCCATTCGTTTAGAGAATATAATCCCAAAATGTTGCCTTGGATTGAAAATTTGAAAGAGGGAGAATCTGCATTTCAAAATACAGAAGAAGAAAGAATACCGCACCAAATTAAAGACGGAAAAATCGTTTTTAATGAAAGTAAAAACGGAGATAAATACGCTCGTTGGTATTGGGATAGAGAAGGTCCGTGTGTGCATACGAGAAATGATATTTTGTCAAGTCAAAATACCGTTCACCCATCAGAAAATCGAGTTTTCAGCATTAGAGAGATAATGTTGATGATGAGTATTCCCGAAACATTTCAATGGTCAAATATATCAACCGAAAAATTGAATAATTTGAGCATTCTTGAAAAGAAAATGTTTTTGAAACAAGAAGAACTCAACATCAGACATTGTGTTGGAGAAGCTGTTCCAACAGGAGTTTTTGCAAATATTGCAAAACACATAAAATCTGTTTTAAATCAAAAAATCCTTTCAACAACCGAAATAAACAACATTATCAAAAAAGAGGAATTGAGCAAAACGGAGAATTTACTTTCGTTTATCAATTCTAATTTTGACAAGTTAGGACTTGAAAATATTTATCAAATTGCAGAATACGCAAATTCGAACCGACAAGAAAATTCAGCATTTTTCACACGGAAAGACATCGCTTTTTCTGTTGTGAAAGATTTGCCCGAACTGAAAGGAAAAAAGAAAATCAGAATTTTAGAGCCGTCTGTTGGAATTGGTAATTTCATTCCTTTATTAGTTGAAAAATACGAAGATAAAGACGAAGTAATTTTTGACCTTGTTGATGTTGATAGCAATTCTTTCGTTGTATTAAAGAACATTTTAGATAAATTGAAATTGCCCAAAAAGTTTAAATTCAATTTCATCAATGCTGATTTTCTTACTCATAATTTCACTACGAAATACGATATTGTTGTAGGAAATCCACCGTATAAAAAACTCACGAACAATCAAGAATTAGTTTCACTTTACAAATTCAATGCAAAAAATAACGAAACAAACAACTTGTTTTCATTCTTCATTGAAAAAGCAATTTCATTAGGAAACTTCGTTTCCTTGATTGTTCCGAAAAGCCTTATCAATTCACCTGAATTTAATATCACAAGAGAAATATTAAAAGAACAAAACCTTTTAAAAATTTGTGATTATGGCGAAAAAGGATTTAAAGGTGTGAAGATAGAAACGATTAGTTTTTTACTTGAAACTTCGGCTAAAAAGCAATCTGAAACAATTTTAATAGAAAGCTACATCACGGAAATAGTTGAAGAAAAACAAAAAGATTATTTGTTGTCAGACAAATTTCCTTATTGGTTAATTTACCGAAACGAAGAATTTGACGAAATTTCAGAGAAAATGAAATTTGATATTTTCAATAGTTTCAGAGATAGACAAATTACAAAACAAATCACAAAAGACAACGGAAAATATAGGGTTTTAAAATCTCGAAATGTGGGTAATAACGAAGTTAAGGAGTTGCAAAATTACGATTGTTATATTGACGATACAGAAAATTTGGCTGTCGCCAAATTTCTTAATCGTGATGATGTCGTAATGATACCAAACCTTACATATTATCCGAGAGCGAGTTTTTTGCCGAAGAATACAATTACAGACGGTTCGGTTGCTTTATTGACTTTAAAAAACGGTAGCCGACTTCCGACAGAAAAAGATTTGGAGTATTATGGTTCAAAAGAATTTGAGCGTTTTTACAGAGTTGCCCGTAATTACGGAACACGCTCACTTAACATTGATAATAATTCCGTTTTCTTCTTCGGCCTTTTAAAAAACATAGACTAAATGACAGCAGTAGAAAAGTTGCTGAAAAGCAAAGATTACGACATAAGAAAAAGCAATGACGCAAGGTTTATGGATCAAAAATGCACACCTGATGTGGTTTGTATTATTGCGGATTGTGTGATGAATTTACGAGAAAGTGAACCCGAAAAAGAATTTATCGTTCAAGACATTTGGGATTCGCAATACTTTATCAAAAACGTAAAAGCAATTTTCAATAAGCCGTCAGCAACCAATCCAACTACAAGAAGCGAATACGATAAATTCATTCAGCAACCGTTGAGGCTTTTGGCTTATGCAGGAGTTTTGGACATCGAAAAAAGAGGAACAAAAAACTTCTACAAAATTGCTGATTTATCTGTTTTGGAATACATTTCTTTGAAAGACCGAAACGCATACAATTTTTTGTATCAATACTTTGTAAAAGTCTTGTCTGATAGTGGTTTGCTCAAATTCTTTGAAGATTACAAAAGCAAATACGAACAAGGAAATTTGACACAAACCGACTTTGAAGATTTGCAAAAGCGTTTTATCAAGTTCATTATTGGGAATACGGCAATCAACGGAGAAGTTGAAGTAAGGCGTATTTTCCCAAAATTATTGAATGTGTATGCTTGTGAAAACAACTTACGAGGTTCTGTAAAAGGCAGAATGTCAGAAAACGAATTTTACTACACGGACTTGATGTATAACCGTAAAAATTGGCGTGATGTGTCAAAAGACAAAACTATTTCACGACAAGAAGCAAATGCGGAAAGCGAACAAAACATTTTGCCAGACACAGCATTCAACGCTTATTTGGTTCAAAAAGCAATGAACCAAATCAAGAAAATGTATTCTGAAAGTGAAGTTAAAGACCAATGGGCGAACGGAGAAGCAACGCAAGTTCATCACATTTTCCCGAAAAGTAAATTTCCGCAATTGGCTCACTATCTGGAAAACTTAATCAAACTAACAGCTACACAACATTACACAAAGGCACATCCGAACAACAAAACTGATGCTATAAATCCCGATTATCAACTTGTATGCTTACTTGCTAAATCGGACAGCATTGAAAAGTCGCTGCAGAAAAATGAGCTCTATTATAGAAAAGAGTCATTTGTATATTGTATAAACACAGGACTTAATCAAGAACTAAAAGCCGACCTAACTTTTAGGCAAATCAAAACTGAATTAGCAACAATTTATAACGATTTATAAAATAAAAATATGGCACAATTAATTTTTGGTACAAAACAGCAAATACAATTTGCATCCGACAGTGAATTTTTTGAAGCACTCGGTTTTCTCTCGAAAAACGATGGAACAACTTCAATACATTGGGAACATAACGAAAACCAAGGAGCTTGGGGTAGCGAAGGTAGAATTCATTGTTATAAAAATATTGCGAGTTTTCCAACATACTTTAGTAATGCTTTTACAGCAGGTGTAAATAAAATAATTCACAGAATTAATTGTAATGAATATATTGAGTATATTGCTACAAATCATCATTTTCAATTAGGCGACAATCAAAATTTAGCATTAATTACTCCGACAATTCCTGCTCAATATACTGCTGACTTTAATCGAGGGATGACACTATAAACCGAAAAAAGAAGGGCGAAGGCATAACAGCAGTTTGGCAAAATGGCGGGTTCGGTGCTAAATTGAACATTTGGTTTTCAAAAGAAATATAGTGCTAAATTGAAAGTAAGTGCTTCAAAGTCCGCCACTTCGCCAAGCTGCAAACCGTTAGCACCAATTTTAAAGCGACAAACAACAATATAAAATGAAAGTAAAATCAATCTTCGTAAACCTTCCAATCAAAGACCTAAAAAAGACAAGAGACTTTTGGACAAAACTCGGTTTTTCGTTTAATGAACAATTTTCTGACGACAGAGCATTGTGTTTAGTTCTAAATGACGGACAAATTTATTCTATGCTTATCACTCACGAAATGTTTAACACATTTACCAACAGACCAATTGCGGACGGAACAACTACACAGGTTTTGACTGCTATTGAAGTTGACAGCAGAGAACAGGTTGACAAAATTGTAAATCTTGCACTTGAAAACGGTGCGACACGTTACCGAGAAAGTGCAGACCACGGATGGATGTATTACGACTGTTTTGCTGACCTTGACGGACACCAATGGGAAATAATGTTTACTGACCTCACTCAAATGCAACAATAAAATTATGACAAAAGAGAAAATTAATATTAGAGCGACTGTCAAGGCTGACAAACAAAAAGTTTGGGACTACTACACGCAACCCGAACACATAACAAAATGGAACTTTGCCGACCCAAGTTGGCATTGTCCGACTGCAACAAACGATATGAATGTTGGTGGACGATATATCGCAAGAATGGAAGCCAAAGACGGAAGTTTTGGTTTTGACTTTGATGCTGTTTATATAGAAATCAACAAAGGAGAGAACTTTACATACGAGTTTGGCGGACGACTTGCAACCTTTGAATTTAAAGAAGCAAACGGACAAACAGAAATAACCGTAAAATTTGATCCAGAAACAGAAAACTCAATTGATTTACAAAGACAAGGTTGGCAAGCAATCTTGGACAACTTTAAAAAATATACAGAGACAAACTGATGGACGAGAGAAAAACTGGTGCTAACATAGAAGGACTAAACCGAAGCGCAACGCAGTGAAGGTTCGGCTTTAGTCTG
>CAZDKE010000072.1:0-12427 GCA_964506255.1 uncultured Lishizhenia sp.
CAAGCAGAGGGTCGGCGGTTCGAACCCGTCAACCCCCACAAAAGCTTCACAGAAATGTGAGGCTTTTTTTGTATAAAGCAGTTTTTGATATTGGACAATACTTTTTCCTCAAAAAAAATAGTTTGATAGGTAGGTATCTAAAGTCCTATTATCTTTGCAAAAAAAAAACACTAATGTCAAATAAACCAGTTCGCGTACGTTTTGCCCCTTCACCAACAGGGCCATTGCATATGGGAGGAGTTAGAACAGCTCTTTATAATTATCTATTCGCAAAAAAAAACAATGGAACTTTTATAATTCGTATTGAAGATACCGATCAAACTCGATTCGTTCCTGGAGCACAAGAATATATAATGGATGCATTAAATTGGTGTGGAATTATGCCAACAGAAGGACCTGGAATTGGTGGAGATTTTGGCCCATACATTCAATCTGAGAGAAAAGATTTATATCGTCCCTATGCTGAACAGTTGGTAAAAGACGATAAAGCTTATTACGCTTTTGATACTGCTGAGGAACTAGATACAATGCGCGAGCAAGCTAAGCAAATGGGTATGCCAAATTGGCAATACAATAGCGTAACACGTTCATCGCTTAGAAATTCTTTAACATTGCCTCAAACTGAAGTAGATCGTTTATTGGCTGAAGGTGCTCAATATGTTATTCGAATGAAAATGCCTCGAAATCGAGATATTCGTTTTCATGATTTAATTCGTGGTTGGGTTGTAGTAAATACAAATAACTTAGATGATAAAGTTCTATTCAAAAGTGATGGAATGCCAACTTATCATTTAGCGAATATTGTTGATGATTATTTAATGAAAATTTCTCATGTGATTAGAGGTGAAGAATGGCTACCGTCTGCTCCTTTGCACGTTTTGTTATACGAAGCTTTTGGATGGGACGCTCCTGAATTTGCTCATTTACCTTTATTGTTGCGACCAGATGGAAATGGTAAACTTTCAAAAAGAGATGGAGACCGCTTAGGATTCCCCGTTTTTCCCACAGATTGGACCACAGCAGAAGGAGAGTTATACTCAGGATACAGAGAGAAAGGTTATTTTAAAGATGCCTTTATTAATATGTTAGCATTGTTAGGTTGGAATCCTGGAACAACTCAAGAATTGTTTTCTCTTGATGAATTGGTGGAAGCATTTAGCTTAGAACGTGTTTCAAAGGCAGGTGCAAAATTTGATCCAGATAAAACGAAATGGTTTCAACAGCAATATCTACGTTCGCATTCTGATAAGGAATTGGCAGAATTGTTAATCAATCATACAGATGGTTCTCATTCTATAGAAAAGTTAGAAGTAGTTTGTCGTTTAATGAAAGAAAGGGCAACCTTTGTTCAAGATATGCTTGTGGATGGTGCTTATCTTTTGGCTCGACCAACCCTATTTGACAAAGAAACAATTAAAAAGAAATGGAAGGCCGAAACCTATACTCTAGTAAAAGATTGGCTCGAAGAAATTAAATCTATTGAGCACTTTGAAGCAACAGAAATAGAATCAACTTTTAAATCATTTTTGATAAAAAAAGAAGTTGGAATTGGCGCCGTTTTATTACCTTTCCGCTTGAGTGTAACAGGAGTTGGCGCTGGTCCCGGTATGTTTGATATAGCAGCTTTTTTAGGAAAAGAAGAAGTTATTCAAAGAATTGAAAATGGTTTAAACGCAATTGAATCAATATTTAATGAAGCATAAGATAGAAGTAAACGGAATTCAACTTTATGCATTTCATGGTTGCTTAGAAGAGGAAGCACGAATTGGTGGAAAGTATCAAGTTGATGTGAAAATTCTTACAGATTTTACAGAAGCAGCATTATCTGATGATTTGACTAAAACAGTTGATTATGTGATGGTTAATAAAATTGTTACTGAAGAAATGGCAATTCGTTCTAAGTTAATCGAACATGTTGGATTGCGCATTTTAAATCGTTTGAAAGCTGAAATTGCACATCCTGCCAATTATCTTATAAGAATTGTTAAAATATCACCACCAATAAATGGTGATGTTAGAGATGTTGTTGTTGAATTGGAAGCATAATTCATTTGATTTTTACCTTTACACATTCTTCAATTTAACTTCACTATCTATTTCTAAGTTTATTTTATCTTTGCGACATGTCAACCAACATACTTTACCTTTCTTACGATGGAATGACTGATACGTTAGGTCAGTCTCAAGTATTACCTTATATAATTGGGTTAACCCAAAAAGGATATCATTTTCATCTAATTTCGTTTGAAAAACCTGATAGATTTGTTAGGTTACGGAATCAAATTCAAAAAATTTGTGACGATAATGGAATCATTTGGCATCCACAAATTTACACAAAGAAGCCACCGTTACTTTCAACGGTTTATGATGTGTGGAAAATGAAATCCTTAGCTTTTAAGCTTTATAAAGAAAATCAGTTTTCAATTGTACATTGTCGAAGTTATCTTTCAGCTTTAGTAGGCTTAAAAATGAAGAATAAGTTTAAAACAAAATTTCTTTTTGATATGAGAGGGTTTTGGGCTGATGAACGAGTAGACGGGAAAATTTGGAACTTAAAGAACCCAGTATACAAAGTCGTTTTTAATTTTTTTAAGCGAAAAGAAAAAGAATTTTTGTTAAATGCGGACCATACTATATCCTTAACACATAATGGTAAAGCTGAGATGCTTACTTGGGAAGGACTCGAACATTTTAATGAAAAGATTACAGTAATTCCATGTTGTACTGATTTAGATTTATTCAAACCTTACCTTAGAGATTCCAATGAATTTACGCTTGGATATTTAGGCTCGTTAGGTACTTGGTATATGCTAAAGGAAATGTTAATTACTTATAAGAATATTTTACTTGAGGTTCCAAATGCAAAGTTTCATTTTTTAACCAAAGACGATCCAAATATTATCATCAATGAAGCTAAAGCTTTGAATCTTGATGTTTCAAATTTTATAATTGAAGAATGTGAAAGATTCAATATTCCATTTAAAACAAGAAATTGGAATTACTCTATTTTTTTTATCTTACCTTCTTACAGTAAAAAATCTTCTTCACCAACCAAGCAAGGAGAATTAATGGGAATGGGAATTCCAATCATTTGTAACAAGGGGGTTGGGGATGTTGATCAAATTGTATTAGAAAGTGAGTCAGGAATTATTTTAGCGTCAGAAAATGAAATTTCTAATTTTAATTTGAAAAGTATACATTTTGACAAAGAAACGTTACATAAAAAAGCAAACGATATTTTTTCCCTAAAGGATGGTATTGATAAGTTTTACAATATTTATCACAAAAAAATAAGCTAAAATGCCCAAAATTCTTTTTTTATTGCCTTATCCAAAAAATTATGCTCCAAGTCAAAGGTTAAAGTTTGAGCAATATCTTGAAAAGTTTGAAGAAAATGGTTACGAATATGAGATAGTTCCTTTTATAGATGAAAAATTTTGGGATGTACTTTATAAAAAAGGAAATTTTCATCTTAAAGTGTACTATACAATAATTTCATATTTCAAAAGATATTTTTTATTGTTTCGAATAAGAAAATTTGATATCGTTTATAGTCATTTATGGATGACACCACATGGGTTACCATTTTATGAATTTCTTGCAGCAAAGCTTTCTAAGAAACTAATTTTCGATATAGACGATTTAATTTTCTTAGGACATTCTAGTAGCGCAAATAGAATATTTCAGTTTATAAAAGGTAAGAATAAACCTATTTATTTAATGAAAAAAGCAGATCATGTAATTACTTGTACACCTTATTTAGACAGTTTTGTAAGAAAGTACAATTTAAATACGACTGATATTTCCTCTACAGTAAACACAGAAAATTATATTCCGATTAACAAATATTCAAATGATAATGAATTAGTTATTGGTTGGAGTGGAAGCCATAGTACCTCTAAGTATGTACTTTTATTAGCATCTGTATTAAAAAAAATCTCCTCAAAATATAAAGTTAAAATTCATGTTCTTGGTGACGAAAATTTTAAAATTGATGGAATAGATAACCTAAAAAGTATGGCATGGTCAGAAGATATTGAACTTCAAGAAATGCAAAAGTTTGATATTGGAATTTACCCATTACCAGATGAAGAATGGGTTTTAGGTAAAAGTGGATTAAAAGCGATTCAATATATGGCTTTAGGAATTCCAACCATTGCTGCAGCTGTAGGGGCAAATTTCAGAGTTATTGAAAATGGTGTTTCTGGTGTTTTGGTTGAAAATGAAGAAGAATGGGAAAAAGCACTAATTGCTTATATCGAAAATCCTGAATTGAGAAGATCACATGGTTTAGCAGCTCGAAAAAGAATAGAGGAAAACTATTCTGTAAAAGTTAACGCAGCAAAGTACTTGAATATATTAGATAAAATGTCTAAATGAAATTAGTTTTCGCTACTCATAATTCAAATAAAGCTAAAGAAATACAATCACTTCTTCCAAATGACTTTCAAATTCTAACTTTAACGGAGATTAATTGTTTCGATGAAATTCCAGAAACTGCTGAAACTTTAGAAGGAAACTCTTTGTTAAAGGCTCAATTTGTATCAGATAATTTCAATTTGAATTGTTTTGCTGATGATACAGGTTTGGAAATCGATGCATTAAATGGAAGACCTGGTGTTTATTCAGCGCGATATGCTGGAGAAGAGAAAAATGCTCAAGCAAATATGAATCTTGTTCTTTCTGAGTTAAAAAATGAAAGTAATCGAAAAGCACAATTTAGAACAGTGATTACTTTAATTCTTAACGATAAAACACATGTATTTGAAGGAATTGTAAGAGGTGAAATGTCTATTGATAAGCGAGGTTCTGATGGTTTTGGTTACGATCCAATTTTTATTCCTGAAGGGCAATCTAAGACATTTGCTGAGATGACACTTTCAGAAAAAAATCAACAAAGCCACAGAGCTAGAGCTTTTGAAAAAATGATTAATTTTTTGAAAATGATTTAATTTCTAAACTTAAATCTTTTCTATTGAAAATTATAATTGCTTATAAACAACCGTTATCGATTAGCCCGATTACTCAAAGCCTGATAAACAACCTCTTGAATATCAGTTCTAATGTGCATGTCTCGTAGCTTCCAATTTTCTGGATCTGGATGCACACGGTTGGATAAAAACACAAAAATCACTTTGTCTTTTGGGTCTGCCCAAGCCAATGTTCCAGTAAATCCAGAATGACCAAAGCTTTGTTGCGAAGCCGATTTAGCACACGTCCCACCTCCGCTAGCATTTGGTCTGTCAAAACCTGCGCCACGCTTGTTTCCTTGAAATTGCTGCTTCGTAAATTCGTCAATAGATTGTTCATTAAAAAAACGAAAACCTGCATATTTTCCTTTGTTTAAGAAAAGTTGCATAATGCTTGCTAAGTCAGTTGCATTCGAGAACAAACCCGCGTGTCCACCAACTCCTCCAAGCAAAGCTGCACCTTGATCGTGTACATATCCTTGAAGTAATTGATTTCTAAAAATTTTCTCGTCAACAGTTGGAATTATTCTATTTTTTGGATAAAAATCTAAAGGCAAATAACTTACATTTCTCAATCCCATTGGAAGGTAAATATTATTTCTTAGATACGTGTTTTGTCCTTCGTGAATTTGTTTTTCAACTATTTTTTGCACGAAATAAAAGCACAAGTCTGAATATTCATATTTCTTTGTCCCAATTGGTGTTTTAACAATTTCATCAAACATTACATCAACATAATTATCTCGAACGAAAATACCTGCTGCGACTTGTTTTGAAAATCCATCTTTTTTGACGTTTGAATAGATTTCTTGGTTTAATTGATCCGCTGTATAAGTGTTTTTATTGAATGCAATCCAAGGTTTAAATCCTGCTTGATGCGCCATCATATCTTTAATCAATACTGAATGATATGGAGTTTTTGTGGTTAAATCAGGCAAATAATCTCCTAAATTTTTATTCAAATCAAATTGTTGTTTAGAATGCAAGTGTAAAGCCATCAAAGTAGACGCCGCAATTTTTGTCACTGATGCAATATCAAATAAATCATCATTTTTTACACTTGCTTCTTTATCAGTATAAGTTGGACTCCCAAAGCTTTTTCTGTAGATGATTTTGTCTTCGATTGCTACCACAATTTGGCAACCAGGATAAGCTTTAATATTTATTCCATTAGTAGCGATTTCATTTATTTTTGCTAAATCTGTACTTGAAATCCCAACTTCTTCTGGAACAGTAAATTTTAGACGTCCGTTTGTTTTGAATTGAATTCCATCTCCAATTTTGAATTTTGAGCCACAATTACTTTTTAATTTCCCTTTGGCTTCAATTGCTCCAAATAACTGCTGAGCAACTACGTTTTGAGCAATTTCATGATTTTCAGGAGCAAAAGAAACAGATTTTATGTTTTTTAAATTTATAAAATCGATAAAGTTTAAATTTCCGAAAACACAAATAGAAATTGGATTTGAACTTGAAATTTCATTGACAATCGAAGCGTACTCTTTTTTAATTTCATTCTTATCATTACCTGCATTATCAGCGTGAATGGATAAAATGATTAAATCAGATTTATCTAAAAATGAACTGCTTTTCATCGCAAAGTCGGGACTTGAAATACGAATAGAAGTATCAAAATCAGTAAATAGTTTGCTTGTTTCTTCAAATGATTTTGAGTCTCCACCAATTGATAAATGAGTGATTTTACGATTTAAATTTCCAAGTGGCAAAATATTGTTCTCATTTTTAAGAATAACTATTTCACTCTCTATAGCAAGTGCTTGTTCGAATTCTGCTAGTTTGTTTAAATGAATTAAATCTGGTTTAAACCAACGGGTAGGAGCAGGATTTGGCGTTGAAAAGCTTACACTAGCACTTTCCGATGAACCGATTATAGGAACTAAAAACGAAGTTATCCCCAAAGCTATTACTCCAAGAAATATTATTTTTTTTAAGTTCATCTCTGTTTTATTTACAAAGTTAAGGAAACAATAAGGTCTTCATGGATGCAAATAAATATTTATAATCTTTCTATTGTTAACCAATTTATCTCTTGATTCAAACTCAATTTTTGTACCGCTTATTTTAAAATTACTCTTTAAGCAAAAAGAAACACATGAAAATTGTGCTTAAAACTCAAACTTAAAGTTAAAAACAGGCATAATTCCAAACATTAAAGCACTTCGAACTTCTTTCGTATAAGGGTCAAAGAAATAGCGATTGATGTTAAGTCGATTCGTAACATTTTGAATTTCAACGGCAATGCTAAAAGCCCATTTCTCATAGTTGAAACGAATATTTGCTGAAATATCAGTTCTGAAATAACCAGGAACGTGTTCACTGAAAGCTCTGTCGTTATAGAGAATTTCATAACCAGCATTAATGGAAGCTTGTTCGTTTATTGGTGTGTAGCGATTTCCTCCGCGCCAAGTAATTCGAGTATTTGCACCAATACTATTCTTTTTGTTTCTTCCAAACTTAAATTCATAACCACCAAGTGCATTAAGCATATAGTTTCCGTTGAAGCGTGTACTGCGCCAAATTCCATCACCCATTGTGTACTCCGATTGAAACAAAGAACCTGTAAAAAGGAAAAAGTAGTTTTTAGAAAAGAATTTTTCAACCGTAATTTCAACGCCATAATTTCTGCCAAAACCATTATTTGCAAAAGTGGTGCGTGTGATTCCTGCACTGAAATTTAGAATGCTTTCAACGCTTCCACTACTTGAGTCAACAGGAACATTGAAAAGATATTGATAGTAAATTTCAGATTTTAACCGCATATTTTCGCCAAAATTCCAATCATAACCCGCAACTGCGTGAAAAGATTTAGTAAGACCAAGGTTGAAATTGGGTTGAGTGTAACTATTACTGTCACTATAATTTCGAGCCAAATAAACGGAAATAGGTTCAATTCGACTGTGCAATCCTGCACCTAAACTTACACTTTGTTTGGGTTGAAAACGCCATTGAAATCCAACTCGAGGTTCGATTGTTGTTTGTTTATTCAGTAAGAAATAACTGCTGTGAAATCCAGAGTTGAGATCAATTTGGTCTGAAATTTTAAATTTCCATTGCGCATATCCTTGAATCAATCCAGTATTTCCATTTTCATCTACAAAAGTGCCAGAAGCACCACTTGATAAATCAAGACCTTTGGATAGTATAGAGTAGAAGTATTGACTGTAAATTCCTCCTATTCGCAAAATATTTCTACTATTGAATTTATGATTTAGAAAGGTATTAATACGTGCTGTTTTGTAGGTAAATTGTTCTTGATAAGCAGTTTGTAATGCATAATCGTTGTTCAAAGAATCTAAACGATATCGCAAGTCATCACCCGAAAGTGCCGCAACCGTTTTGAGATACGATTTCTGATTTTTAAATAAAAAAGTGTGCGTTATTCCTGTTGCACCAAGTAATTGATAGTTGTTATCTTGATATCGATCTGATCTTCTTTCCCAAGTGGTTGAATCTTTAACCGCTAATTCTCCAGCCGTTGAAAGTCCTCCCAATCCGAAAAGAGTGAAATTCCCCGCTTTTTTTGTCGGGAAGTAAAAATTATAGCTCAAATCTTGAAATTGAGGTACAAGTGCATTTTCCACAATTGGTAAGCCTATTGCATTTAACATAATCAAGGTTGAATAACGATAATTGATTAGGTAAGAACCAGCGTATTTTTTACTGAATGGACCTTCTAACGAACTTTGCATTCCTAAAATTCCGACTTGAAACGAATATTCTCTTTTTTGGTAATTTCCTTTTCTGAATTTAATATCAAAAACTCCCGAAAGCGCATTTCCATATTCCGCAGGGAATGCACCTGTGTAAAAATCGGATGAACCTAAAATTTGACTGCTTAGAATACTAATTCCACCTCCAGAACCGCCTTCGCCATTACTAAAATGATTGGGACTTGGAATTTCAATTCCTTCCACTCGCCATAACATACCTCTAGCAGAATTTCCACGAACAATGATTTCGTTACTCGCATCGTTACTCGTGTTTACGCCCGCAAATGAAACTGCCATTCGTGCTGGGTCATTAAAACTAGCAGCGTAGCGTTGTGTTTCTTCCACGTTAAAGGAACGCACACTTACAGTTGCCATTTCGTTTTGAGGTTTGTTTTTTGAATTTGCTTTAACAGTAACGGTTTCCAAATTCTTAATGCTTTCGCTTAACTCAATGTTGAGAATTAATTCTTTTCCACTCACCACCTGCACTTGTTGAAGTTTTGAATCTTCGTAGCCAATGTAAGTAATTTTAAAATCGTATCGACCAATCGGAACTTTTTCAAGTGTAAAAAAACCATCCAAATCACTTGTGGTTCCTTGTGTTGGTGTTAGATTTAGAATGACAATCTTTGCTCCAAAAATGGGCGCTTTGGTATCTTCGTCAACAACGCGTCCTTTAACCGTTTGGGTGAAAGTTTGAGCAAAAAAAGCACTTGAATTAAACAGAAGAAAAACCAAAGCAATTAGTTGCCATATTCTCATTCTAATTTCTTTGGCTTTGAATTGCATTGATGATTAGTTTGTTTGTTCCTCAAAAATAGCAACTTAAGTTTAAATGGAATCAGAATCTTAATATTACCCTCTCGCTTTCATCACTATATACGGAATCAACAACTCTTCCAAAGAAATCCCTCCGTGTTGAAAAGTGTCACTATAATAATTCACGAAATGATTGTAATTATTGGGATAAACAAAGAAATCTTGTTCGCGGGCAAAGACAAATTCAGCCGACATTTTGATTTTTGGTAAAAATGCTTCCTGCGGATTTCGAACCACGAAAACTTCTTTGGCATTATAATTCAAACCACGTCCAGCTTTGTACCGAAGATTAGTATTCGTATTGCGTTCCCCAACGATTTTCACAGGGTTTTTCACACGAATTGTTCCATGGTCGGTTGTAATTACCAAACGCATTCCAGCATCTGCTATTTTCTTAATGATTTCCAATAGGGGAGAGTGTTCCAACCAAGAAACAGTAATCGAACGATAAGCGGCTTCGTTTTCAGCCAATTCACGAATAACTTCCATCTCCGTACGAGCGTGAGAAAGCATATCAACGAAATTGTAAACGATAAAATTCACATCGTTGTCTTTAATCGTATTGAAGTTATCAGCTAGTTTTTTACCTGCCTCAACATTCGTGATTTTATGATACGACCATTTTACATTCTTGCCTAAACGCTTCAAATTTGCTTCTAAAAAGTCTTTCTCGTGCATATTTTTACCGCCTTCATCTTCTTCGTTTTTCCATAAATTTGGAAAGCGCTTCTCAATTTCAGAGGGCAACAAACCAGCAAAAAAGGCATTTCGAGCGTAATGAGTCGCTGTTGGTAAAATCGAGTAAATGATTTCCTCTTCTTCTTTCACAAAGTATTTAGTAAAAATAGGCTCCACCATTTTCCATTGGTCGTAACGTAAATTATCAATAACTAAAACGGCGAGTTGATTCTTGCCAATTTTTGGTGCGATTTTATCTTTTATCAAGGAATGAATCATTTGCGGCGCATCTTCTGTTCCGTTCATCCAATCCAAATAATTGTCTTCGATGAAATCAGCAAACAAGTGATTCGCTTCTTTTTTCTGCATCTCCAAGATTTCACGCATCCCAGAATCTTCAATTTTATCTAATTCTAATTCCCAAAAAACCAATTTAGCATACAAATCGCTCCATTCTTGTGCATCTAATCGGCCATTTAGTAACATTCCCAGCTGGCGAAATTCTTGTTGATAGTTGGAATTTGTTTTTTGTGAAACTAATTTGCTGTGGTCCAAATTCTTTTTGATGCTCAATAAAATCTGATTTGGATTCACAGGTTTGATTAAGTAATCGGCGATTTTGCTACCGATAGCTTCTTCCATTATGTATTCTTCTTCACTTTTGGTAATCATCACCACAGGAACCAATGGATTGATTTCCTTTATTTTAGTTAATGCTTCTAAGCCGGAAATTCCAGGCATATTTTCATCCAAGAAGATAATGTCGTAGGCTTTTTCTTGAACTTTATCGATAGCGTCCATTCCGTTTGTAACGGGGTCAACACTGTAACCTTTTGATTCTAAAAATAGAATATGAGGTTTCAACAACTCAATTTCATCGTCTGCCCAAAGAATTTTACCCTGCATTTGTCTTATTTTTAATAGTTTTGAATAGAAATTTAAAGTTAAGCACTTGCGACCTAATTTAAACCAAAATAACAAGAAGAAAATAGTAAACGACCCAGTTTATGGTTTTATTTCGATTCCCGACGAATTTATTTTTGATGTCATCGAACATCCTTACATGCAACGTCTTCGTAGAATTATGCAATTGGGACTTAGTCATTTGGTTTATCCGGGTGCAATTCACACGCGTTTTCACCATGTTTTAGGAGCAATGCATTTGATGACACAAGCCGTTGCAACGATTCGACGCAAAGGTCATGAAATCACACTTGAAGAAGAACGAGCGGTTAATTTGGCGATTTTATTGCACGATATTGGTCACGGACCTTTTAGTCATGCGTTGGAATACGATATTGTTTGTGGAGTTAGCCATGAAAAGATTTCTGGTTATTTCATTGAGCGAATCAGTAAAGAATTCGGTGATGATTTAAGTCGTGCGCTTTTGATTTTTAACAACACCTATTCTAAACCGTTTTTACATCAATTGGTTTCCAGTCAATTAGATATGGATCGCTTGGATTATTTGAATCGCGATAGCTTTTATTCAGGTGTAAGCGAAGGAATAATTGGTTCCGATCGTTTGATTGAAATGATTAATGTGCACGAAGGAAATTTAGTTTTGGAAGAAAAAGGAATCTATTCCATTGAGAAATTTATCGTTGCTCGAAGATTGATGTATTGGCAAGTTTATCTTCATAAAACGGTTGTTGTTGCTGAGCACATGTTGATTCATGCTTTGCGAAGAGCTAAACGATTAGTGAAAAATGGTCATCCTGTTTTCGCCAGTACTGCTTTGAAATTTTTCTTAGAAAATGATGTAACGCAAGAAGATTTTGAGCAGAATCCAAAAGTTTTAGATTGCTTTGCACAATTAGACGATTACGATATTTTAGGCGCAATCAAAGAATGGCAAAATGATTCGGATAAAATTTTAGCGCATCTTTCTAAAGCAATTGTCAACAGAAATTTATTCAAAATAGAAATTTCAAAAGAGCCATTTACGCAAGCTAGAATCGATTTCGAGAAAGAATTTGCTCGCTCACTTTATGATTTAGAAGGTGATGAGGTTGATTATTTTGTCTATTCAGATGTGTTGACCAACAAAGCTTACAACCAAGACAAGCAAAATATCAATATGCTAATGAAAAACGGTGATATTATTGACTTGACAAAAGCTTCTGATAATTTAAACATTTCCGCTTTAGCTCAGCCAGTTGAGAAGTATTTCTTGTGCTATCCGATTAAGCGGTAAGAAGAAAATACGTTTTCCTTTTAAGTTAATTA
>CAZDKE010000073.1:0-12122 GCA_964506255.1 uncultured Lishizhenia sp.
CGCCGACCCTCTGCTTGTAAGGCAGATGCTCTGAACCAGCTGAGCTAAACCCCCTCTTCCGTTTTTGGAGTGCAAATATACAATAATTAAAATAAATATTCCAAATTATTTTTGAAATTATTTTTCATTTTTTATTTCTTCAATCTTATTCAGTACATCATCTAAACCTTCTTTGAATTTCTCAAAATCTTCTTTGTAAAGAAATATCTTGTGCTTCTGATAGTTACCGTCTCCGCCTTCGTCTGGGAATGTTTTTTTACTTTCTGTAAGCGTGATGTACAAATCATTTCCTTTAGTTGCTTTTATGTCGAAAAAGTAAGTTCGCTTACCTGCTCGTACAACTTTAGAATAGATTTCATTTTGATCTGAATTCATAGCATAGTTTTAGAGTGTCAAAGATGCTGTTTTTTTAATAAAAAACAAAAAAAATGTAAAAAATTTAATCTTAAAGAATTTAATTATGAAACTGAATATCAGATTCTAGATAGATAAACTAAGCTTTTTAATACCTAAAAAATATGATTTAATCATTGATTATATTGGAAAGCTATTGTCAAACTTCTTATTTACCTATACTTTTTGTGTAGTAATGATGGAATTCATCAATTGTGCTTTCTTCAAAAGGTGATTCTAGTTTTAGCATATCAACAACACGAAGTATTTCAGGATATTGCGTTGCTTTTGTTTGAGTTAGTAAACATTTATTTCCTATTACCTGAATTTCGAAGAAGGTTCTATCATCGTCAATTCGGTAAAAAGATTTGTTATTGGATAATTTTCGGTAAGCTGGAAATCGAAATTCACTCATTCTATTTTTCCTCCTTTTCTGATAAATTTTAAAAATTCTAAAAATTGTTTTCTTGAACTTAGAATTTTCACGAATTCAGAACTGATACTTTTTTTAGTTGAATCTACCTTGTTCAAATTGATTGGCTCAGTTTGTTTGTTTAAATGCTCTATATTTGGTTCTGATTCCATTAATTCAGCATAAGCTTCATTCATTTTAGCCAAACGATCAGCACGTTCGAAGTTCTCTTTCGCTTTCTTCTGATATCCCAATTTTTCTTGTAAAAGCCCGAGGTTATTAATTGAAATTGCATCCTCAGGATCCAACTTAACAGCTAATTCATAATCCATTAAAGCAGCCTCTGTGTCTCCAAAAAAATCTTTCGCATACGCACGTGCCGCATAGCGATAACCGTAGTCTTTATCTAATTCAACTGCTTTATCAAAATCAGCAAGCGCTTCTAGTTTATTTTTTAAATGAATATGAAGAACTCCTCTATCGCTGTATAAATTTGCTTCTTCAGGAAAAAGATAAACTAGATTGTCGAAAAGTACCAAAGCCTCCTGAAAGGATTGATTTTTCAAAAGTCGATACGCTTTCTCGTGCTCAGAATTTAAAAATAGTTGCATACTTCTTTAACAAACGATTTCGGCTTATGTTTATAGACGTTCTAAAGGTGTTTTTACGCCTTCAACGAGTGAATAACAAGCTAATTTATCTTTGAAAACAGAAGATTTAAAAATAGAACGATTCAATAGCATACGCACACATTCTTGGATTCCTTCAACAATTGATGGATGTGGATGAATCAACTCAGAAAGCACTTCAATTGGCATATTTAGTTTTATTAATAATCCAACCGCTTGAATGGCAGTAGAAGCATGAGCACCCACTACACGCATTCCTAAAATTCGCATTTCGCTGTCATTGGTTACAATGATTTTGAAAAAACCTTGTGTTTTACGCATCGCAATCGCACGCGTAATAAGGGAATAATCAATTTTTACTACCTTAATTGGAATGCTTTGCTCGACACATTGTTGCTCATTAAACCCAACTGATGCCACCTCAGGATTCAAGAACATAATTGTACAAATATTGTCGTAATTCAATAATTCTGGCTTGTTTCCAAATGCTTTTTCAACTGCATGTCGCGCTTCGATTTCACCCATATTTACCAATGCAATTCGACCTGAAACATCACCAACAGCATAAATATTTGGAACATTTGTACGCGTATCATCATCGCCAATATGTACTCCACGTTTTGACATGGAAACTCCTGCATTTTCTAACCCTAAATTTTCAATATTCGGCTGACGACCAATTGATAAAAGTGCTTTTTCAACGCGAATAATTTCTCTGCTACCGTCGGGATAAGATAATTCATACTCCACTTCACCGTCGATTTTTTCCAATCGTTCTAATTTCGCATTGGAATGAATAACCACTCCTTTATCCGTTAAGTTACTGGAAATCAAACGAGAAATATCGGCATCTTCAAAAGGTAAAATGCGTTCTTGACGGTCAATTATGTATACTTTAGTGCGTCCGAAATTTGAGAAAATGGTTGCATATTCACAACCAATAACCCCGGCACCAACTATTACTAAACTTTTAGGGTAATCATCAATATTGTCAATTCCGTTACTAGTAAGAATCACTTTTTCATCTACATCAAATTCTGGCATTCTTCGAGGACGACTTCCCGTTGCAAGGATAATATTCTCCCCCCAAATAATTTTTTCTACGCCTTCGTGCGTAATTCTTACTTCATTCTTTGTCAATAAATAACCATGACCACGTTCGTAATGAAGAAGTTTATGCATGGTTTCGGTTTGCAATAATTTGATATGGGCTGAATATTGGAATTTGCGTTCAAAAATCGCTTCCGCTAAATTTTTCTTTACATCTTCCCAAGAAAGTTCAAATTTCGTTCTTCCTTTCGAAACAATCATATCATTCACGTCTGCAACACGATTAGAAAGTTCCCAAAGGGTTTTTGATGAAAGTGCGCCATTGTAAACACCTGCTCCGCCCACTTTATCCATTTCGATTAAACAAACACGTTTACCGAAATCTATTCCTCTCATTGCTGCTGCATATCCTGCAGGACCTCCACCAATAACAATTAAATCAAATTTTTCCATTTCCTCTAAATTCGGTGTAAATATAGTTATTACCTGAGTTCAAATTTTTAAACTAAATGCAAGTAATTGGTAAAACTATTTTTGAACTAATAAGCGAACACTTTTTACGCCAATAGTTGTTTGAACCTGCAACAGATACAAACCACCAATCCAATTTGCAACAGAAAACTCATAACTATCAGTGAAAAAAGGTTTTAGCTCTGTAATTTCTTGCCCCATTATATTGTAAACACGCACTTTTTCTAGGGCTACACCAGTTGGAATTGATAAAGAAACCAAGTCTGATGATGGATTTGGAAAACAATTAATTTCATTGATAAGTAAATCATTTATCCCTAAAGTTCCAGGATTGCCAATGCGAATATTGTCTATATAAATATTGTTTCCTGCTTTTGAATCGAAAGTAAACTTAAACTGTAAATTTTCAGTTAAATAAGCACTTGTAATATTTGTAATGATATCATTTTTCCAAAAAGTATCATTGGAAGGAATGAAATTTTCAGTAACTAATGTATCTACAGTTCTTAATGTACTTGATCCATTTAAGGTTTTACGAATTAACCACGTTTCACCACAATCAGTTGAAATAGAAACTTTTAATTGTTCATTTCCGGTTGTTTGTTTGCGGGCGTAGGCATAATCAAAAGAAATTGCAACAGCATCTAAATTACTTGCATCAAACGGCTGAGAAATAAATTCATAAGCACCACTTGCTGCTGTTGTGAAATTTTGAACAGTCAAACAACCTGCACTATTAAAACCTGTCGTTTCTATTCTCGACCAGTTATTTGGGGCATTTTTTGGAACTAGAGACCAATGTTCATCAAAATGAGTATCTGTTTCAAAAGGTTCATGTAAACCATCGATTGTTCCTGAATTTGGTAAAATAGTAATATACTCTAACTCATTAGAGCTTAAATTTTGAATACCATTTGAAACTGCTAAATTCACGGCATACGTTCCCGGAGCACTAAATGAAACGGTAACTACTGAATCGTTTATTGCAGATAAATTCCCTCCTGCTATGGTCCAAGTTCGCGATTGAACACCATGTAAAGAAACATCTGTGAGTGTGATGGTATCCCCAACACAAGCAATTCTTTTATCAGCAACAAATTTCGCTTGACATAGGCTAAAACTTGTTCCATCAGTTCCAGTTGCTGCTAAATTCGAAGGTGACCATAGGTTATTTCTATTGGCAACAGAAGAATTCAAGCAGGCATGCATTCTTGTTTTTTGACCCTCTGTAAACATCAAAGCACAATATGCATAATCCATGTAGTTTTGAACGTTATCCAAGCTACCACATGAAGTTCCTCCAAGATTACAAGAAGACCAACCTATAGTCAAAGGTGTATCATCAACTTCATCATCTACAGCACAATTGTTTGCATTTGCAACAGGTAAATAGTAGTAATTAGGAACGTTATTTCCACCCCAAATATGTTGTAAATTCAAAAAGTGCCCAACCTCGTGAGAAAGAACTGTTCTATGAAAATATTCAGAAGTGCCAATTGTCCCAATATAATCGTGAGCCATTACTATCCCATCCCATTGTGGAATGGTGTCAGCAGCAGCTGGTAATAAAGCATGCCCTGCCAATCCAGCAGCTTCTGCGCAGATATACACATTCAAGTATTTATTTGGAGGCCAATGAATTAAACTTTTTACTTGATGATCTCCGATAGAAGTTAAAGGTGAAACTGTTCTTGTAATCCCACTTGTGCAATTCCCATTTGGGTCCTTTTGTGCCAATCTAAACTCAATTTGTGCATCAGCAGCGATTGATTTGAATGCATTAACTATATCTGAAGTATCAGCATTCAATTTTCTGAACTGAATGTTTAATTGATTTACAGCATCTATAATTTGGTCATCATTGATGTTTTCAACTCCATAATTATGAACAACATGAAAAACAATTGGGATTATGTATAACGCATCACTTTTTTCATATGTTTGTTTTTCATAAGCTTTTGTTTCGGCTTGTAATCGTTCATAAGCTCTATGTATACCTTCATTATATTCTGGATAATTTTTGAATAAATCTTGGTGCATTTCATCAGTTCCACAATGTTTTGGTGTTATTTGAGACCAATCAGAAAAAGTTAGGAAAGAAACAAAAAACACAATTAGGAACTTATCTTTTGAAAAGGGAATCATGGTAGTAGTTTTTTAGCCGAAGATAAGAATTTAATCAAGTCTTCATTTTCAACAGAATGAAAAATAATAGATTTTCCTTAAAAATTCCACTTCATGCTACGATCATCAAGGACCGCAAATGATATCTTCCAAGCTGGAGTTGGTTTGATGTTATTACCATCAGACAATACTCCGTATATACCAACTCTCAGACGTCGGCGTGAAAGTTTAAAATTCCGTTCCAATCCGGCAAGAATTTCATAGTGTTGCCAGTTATATTCTTGAACGTATAATGCACCAGCTCCGAAGACTAGACCAATTCTTGTTTTTTTCATGAACGGAATTTTATTCAAAATAGCACCATTGTCATGATGAACAAAATGTGCTTCCAAGGAAAGTCCAGAAGTTACCAAATTGCTATCTAAACCTTGGAAAGAATAGAGCGGATTTGAAAACCAAATTGGGTCACTTCTACGTTGATATTTGAAATCAGGGTCGTACAAATTACGAGTACTCAAAAATTTCCCTGCAGACAATCTATAACTCGAAGTTCCTAGTGTTGCAATTTTAAAGCTTTGCATAATATCAAATTGCATATAAAAATGATCGACATCACTTCCGAAAATCTTTGGCATACCCCTTTCAAAATTCAAGTAAAAAGTAGGCCAAGCAGAACCTAAAATTACTTTGCGATAAGGCTCACGCATAAACTTTTGTTTTGGAGTATAACTCAACGTTAAATCTCCAATCATTGCTTGATACGACTTGAAATCAGAAGGTTCTGAATTTGGCAAAATAGAATCTACTGCTGTAAGAAATTTATATCCTTTCAAACTTCTTCTTTCGCTAAATTCAAAACTTAAATCGACGTAAAACCCGTTGAAAATTTCATATTCAACATTGGTTCGCATTCGAGTTGCTTCAATGAAATTTTCGCGTTTATAGACTTGTGTGATAGCATCAAAACCACGAATCACATCGAAATCGTGATTGATAGAAAAACGCAAGAAACCAAAATGAAAAGGATCAAAACGGTATTTCCACCAGGTACTACCTTTTATATCTTGATTAAGTAAACCGTAAGAAATTCGAGTGTAAGAATCTAAGGTTCGTTCATCCTTCCATTTTTTGAAATAATCAAAACTTGGTGTCAAGCGTGGTCCAGCAATATAAATTGGTTGAATAAAAGTCGCTAATGAACCGATAGTCCACTGTTGTCTTTTTGGTCGATTTCTGTGGTCAACACCGAACCAAAGAACTTTTAAAACAGTTACTTTATTGAAAACTTTATCGACTGAATCGAGGTATTCTTTTCGATTTTGAAAGTCGCGAATACTATCTTTTGCAATGATAAATTTTCGTTCTTCATCAGTTAATGTTGTTTGTCTGTTTTGTGCCCAAAAAGCGGTATCTTTTTCATATGCTTCTTTTTCAGTCACGGCTAATTCTGTACTAAAAAATTTATTTCCAAAAGTTGGTTTAAAATTATAATTTGAAAAAATAGCGTTGGTTGAACATTTAGAAACCTCGTTTTTATAGCGAACACCGTAGGTCAAATTTTGAGTTTCTAATACACAAATTGAATCTCCTGGATGAGAAAAAGTTTGTTCAATCGTGAAATAATCGTAAATCAACAAATTTCCTTTGTTCATCGTCAATTCTAACTTTTGAACTAACCACAAACTATCAATTACATAAATATATCCTTCAAGAGTTGTTGTTGCTGTGTTTCGAGGAATTATTTTGATTTTAGAAATCGTTCTACCGTTTTCCTCATACTTTTTCTCTAAACGGTATTTATAAGATAAAATTCCTGGAGCAGAAATTGGTGAACTTACAGGTGTTTGATGTAAATCATCTAAATGTAATAAATTCTCAAAGAAATTGAAATTTGATTTTACAGTAGTCGTGTAATAAAGCGATTGTGCATTTCCTCTCAAGGTGTAAGCATTACGAATCTCTTTCACTTTATTTCCAGGAGCATAATTTCTTGTCAACTGAACTTCTACTAAATTCATTTTATCAGTCCAATCGCCTTTTTTCTTTTTATCAGCTTCTAAAGGGTCAGCATCGGTTTTAGTGACTTCTTCTGGCTGTTTTTCTTTTAGTTTAGGATCTAATTTTTCAGTTGCTTTAATATAAACATCTACAATGTGCGGATAATTCCAAGGGTTGATTTGTTCACGCTTCTTAACTACTTCCAACATAATATCTCGGCCAGGATTTGTCTTTTTCACGGAAACGTCAACTGATTCTAAATCCTTAAATTTGGTTGGAAACAATTGCATATTTCGAGATATATCAATATTGTTCAAGGTAACATAAGCTTCTCTATCATCAAATCCTGATGCCGAAAAAACTAAGAAATATTCTCCAGGTAACATTGATAATTCGTACTTCCCATTTACGTCGGATACAGTTCGTTGATCGGTTGCGTTTTTCACATAAACTTTAGCAAAAGGAATAGGAGTGTTGCGCTCGTCGACAATCTCTCCACGAACAAATTGCTGCACAAATGCTGGAAAAGAAACGGTTAAAAAGAAAATCAAAAAAAGTGCTTTTTTCATTTTTTGTAAGACAAGCAAGCGGTTTGATAAGTTACAATTAGTTATATAAATCTTTAAATTAATTTATAAAATTAGATTGAATTAGTTTTAGAATTTTAAAATTGTGTTCAATGAAAATCAATAAGGAAGAACAAGCTTATAAAAAGGATAAAAGGTAGTCAGTTACCTTTTTCATTTGATTTAGTTTTTTCCTTCTGTTGCGCTAAGTATTCCAAATGTCGATCCATTCTTTTCATCATATAGGATTTAAAGAAAAACATTCCAAAAGCTACCAATACAAAAACATAATAAAATCCCCATTTATAAAATCCTTGTGTTAGGCTTAAATAAGAAATTAAAATCGTCATTGCTATGGCTAGAACTAGCCAAAACAGACGCATTATTTTATTGTAAACATTCATATTTTTTAATTTATTTCTAATTCGTCTTCAATTTGTATTTTTCCTTCAGGTTTTAAAAGTTCGTATTTATCAAACTCTTGTGTTGTTTTTAATCCATCTTTTCCAATAACAATTCCTTTCGGTGAGCGAACGATTATTTGAGATAGTGAATATATTGTGCTGTCTCTTTGGTTCCAAAATAAAGCTTCTGTTTCTAAAAGTTGTTTGTTTCGAAAATTATATAATCGCACGGAATCTTTTACAATTATTGTTCCATTCGTAAAGTTAATTTCTCCTGACAAAGCAAACAAGGTCGATACAATCTTACCTCTATCATTGAAAAAATTAACCCTTAAACTATCTTTTACTTTTGTAATGTATTCCTTGCCTCTATATGTTTCAGCTAGTGTGGCCAATATCTCAACTTTAGCATAACCACTATCTGAAATTATGATGTGTAGGTCTTTTGTGCTTTCGTCAGGAGCATTGGTGTTAAAAGTAATTTTTTGAATTGTTTCTAAATCGTTTACACAAGAAAAAAGAATTCCTGTCAAGCAAAGCAAGACAGGAATTACACGTATTAATTTGTTTGAATATCGATTCACTATTTTAAAGAAACTGATACACCCCAACAAGAAAGTGATACAGAACTTGGATTATTGTTTTCGAATCTGTCACTTTCAGTAGGTCCATTTGCTCTAAATCTTGCCGCTGCTCCACCGTCACCACCTCTTTGTGCTAATTCAGCAGCGTACAAGTAGTTACATTTTCTATCAAAAGTTGATGCTCCACAAGAGTTTGCTGTTTTTGCAACACAGTTCGCAGCGATTAGTAACGCTTTATTACGATTTGCACCAGAAATACCCATTGCAGTTCTGTATGCTGTGTTGTATGCATCTTGATCGTGGTATTGGATTTCCAAAATCATAAATTCGATTTCTTCTTTCTTTACTGCGTCAGTTGTCATTCCTTTCGCTTGGTTCAATGTAGCTATTGCATTTGCATATTGTTTTTTAGCTTTTTGCAATTGTGCTTTTGCTAAAACAGCATCAATAGAATTATCAATTTTGATGATTGTATCCACCAACATTTCGTATTCTTTACTTCCTGTACAGCCTTTATCTTTCAACAAAGTCATAAAGTTGTTTACTGCTTTTTTCTTTGCTTCAACTTCTTGAGGTAGGGCAGACATAAATCCTGCTAAGTCAGGTAAAATATCGTCACAAGTTCTAACAACAGTATTGAAATAAGTAGTTAAATTTTCTTGAGATTTTACAGACATTTTTGCATCAGTAATCAACTTAGAAAGTGTAAAATACTCAGAAATTAATCTTTTTTTCAATGCTGCTTTTTCTTCTACTGTTGTTTTAGCATCATTGTACATTGTGTAAAGATTGTAATAGTACAAAGAAACTTGGGCTTCATTTAATGCGGTTCCAGACTGGGTAGTTTGAACATAAAGTTCATCTGCTTTTTTACGGTTCAACTTTGAAGACTGAAGAATAAAAGTTGCTCTTACTGCTGAGTTAGCTTTATCGAAATGACCAGCTTTTTCAACTCGGTCGTATGCATCTACTAAGGTATCTATGTAAGCAGCTTTGCGAACTTTATCAGTTTCAGAAGCTATCGTGTTTCTTAACGTCTGGATCATACGGTCGTAATTTGCTTTATCAAAACCACCACAGATTTGCTCTGCTTTAATGTAATAAGAAGTAGCTCCAGCGAAGTTTTTAATTTTCAATTCTTCTCCAGCAAAAAGACGCATTCTTTTACATTCTTTTTCTTGAGGAGTTTCTTCTTGAGCGTTCGCATAAATTGTTGTAACAGCTACAAATGTTCCGAATAAAATTGCTTTAAGTTTCATTTTTTCTTTTGTTTTTTAATCTAATTTTCTTTTTCTAAACCATTTATCAAAACTGGAAGGAGATACTATCAATCCAAAGTTGATTCCTAAATAAGATTCTTTTAACGAGCTTTCTTCATTTACTCCACGCTGTCCGAATTGAAAAGCGATATTGACTGATGAAAGCGACTGTTGAGCCAGAATCGGAATGCCTAAACCAAATGTCATGCCACGATCGAAATATTGAGAATTATTTAGTAAATAAGGTAAAGTTTGTTGATAAGCACCAAGACGGTAACTGAATTTTTCCAACGTTTTTAAGTTAGTTAAGTTTTCAGCTATTTTGAGTTCTGGATTAAACTGTAATCCAAAACTAAATTTATTATAATCTATAAGTGGCCAAGTTGTTAAACTTCCAATTGAAGGTTGAACAGCACCATAATGAGCATATGAAACTAAAACATTCAATCCAGGATGTAACAATCGTGTGTTTCGTTGCCAATTCGGAAGAGCAAATAAATAACTAATTCCTAATTTATAACTTAATGCAACATTTAAAGTTCCAGTTGTTTGATTGTAAACTAAAGTATCGTAGGTGCTTGGTGTATTAATATTGGAGGCTGCATACAATTCTTCTTTGTAAGTTGTGTGGTAATTTCGAGAAGGCTCAATTACTGCAGAAAGTAATAACTGCTGATTTTTCGCTATTGTTTGACGGAAAAATGTTCCTATTTCATAGTGAAAAGCACGCATTTGAAAAATATCATAACTCAAACCACCTTGAGAAGTATTAGGGTCAATTAGAAGTGACTTGCGTTGGTTGTTTACACTTCCAAATAAATACGAAGCATTCAAACCAAGCGCCAATTTTGTGTTTTTCTTATTTAAAATACTGTATGAAAATCCTAAGAACAAATTTTGTATTCCTCCCGATCCGACGTATGAATATTCCAAGGTATCTGTTCCTGTAAATTGTTTTTCAGAAAAAGAATAGCCTTTCGTGGAAAAGGGTCTTAAACCAAAAGCTAAACCCATTCTTTTTTTCATTTTGAATCCAATTGCAAAATGTTCCACTAATGCACTTCCACTGTTTTCTTTAGTAATTCCTTGTTCAAATTGTGAAAGACGTGAAGTTATATCTAAAGAAAATAGCGTATTTCCACTGCTGAGCGTACTGTAAGAAGCAGGGTTGAAAAAGTTAAGTTGTGTAGAATCAAAAAAGTTGAAATTATTTTTTCCAAGTGCATTGTAGATGGAATGACTTCCTGTAGCTCTTTCTCCGATTCCGTAGTAAGAAATAGGATCTTTGGTACTTGATTGACCATAAATTCCTGTTAAAAAAGCTATAAAAAGTAAACTAAGCGTGTGTCGCATTTAATTTGTAAAGTTCAAAGATTCCTTTGAGGGTTAAATTTTCGTCTGCAAAGATGTTATTTTTTTGCTCGAAATCAAAATAATGAGCATCTCCACCAGTGATAAATATCGACAAATCGTGATATTTCTGTTGATAACGATAAATAATTCCATTTATTTCGGCTTGCATTCCTTGTTGAACTCCCGATTGAATCGCTGTTGTTGTGGAGTCACCAATTAAGTCAACTGATGTTGTTGGTTGGAGTAGCGGTAATTTTGCTGTAAATGAATTCAAAGCTTTGTAGCGTAAATTCAACCCTGGGGAAATCGATCCACCTAAATAACCTTGATGTTCATCCAGAAAGTCAAACTTGATACAAGTACCGATATCAACACACAAACGATTTCCAGTTGGTTTTAATAGATTTATAGCTGATACATTGCAAATTCGGTCAATACCTAAAGTCTCTGGTGTTTTGTATTTCATCACAAAAGGAAGCTGTAAATTGGGTCTAATTTGAAAAATTGTGCTTGTTTTATTCCTTAATTCTTCCAGAAAAGTATCATCAATGACTGATGAAAGAACAATTTTTTCATTTTTATTTAAAAAATTTAAAAGCTCCAAACGATCGTCAAAAGAACGAACTTCAAGTAAGGTATCGTTTTCAAATACAGCAAGTTTCACACGTGTATTGCCTGCGTCAAGTACTTGAATTCTTTCCATTTTATTCGATTTTCAACGCAAAGTTAAACGGCTTTTTAAGATTTTTTCAAAATTAATTTGATTTTCAAAAGAAAAAGTTATTAAATTTGCACCCACCAAAAGCTGGTACCTTAGCTCAGTCGGTAGAGCAAAGGACTGAAAATCCTTGTGTCCCTGGTTCGATTCCTGGAGGTACC
>CAZDKE010000074.1:0-12069 GCA_964506255.1 uncultured Lishizhenia sp.
TCAAAAGCGGGAATGCTTTTAGCGGAGTTTTTAGGAAATGACCTCGGAAGAATTGTAAAAGAAATTGAAAAATTGTCCTTGCTAATTGAGGCTGGAACTACGATAAATGAAATTCACATCGAAGAAAACATTGGGATTTCTAAAGACTACAATATTTTTGAATTGACAAATGCAATCGCGACAAAAGACAGCGTAAAAGCGTTTAAAATTGTGCAATATTTCGAGTACAATCCGAAAGCGGGGGAGCTGGTTGCTATTATTCCGAATTTATTTAAGTTGTTTACGCAGCTGATGAAAATTCACTTTTTACCGAATAAATCACGAGATGTGGTTGCTCAAACTTTAGGTGTTCATCCTTTTGTGGCTGGAGAATTGACCAATCAGCGCAATAATTATGACCCTAAAAAATTAGCTCAAAACATTGCAACACTTCACGAATACGATTTAAAGGCTAAAGGAGTTGGAAATTCAACATTTCCATCAGGTGAATTGATGCGCGAAATGACGTATAAACTTTTGTATTAATGGCCTCTTTTTTCGCACCTGAAATCATTTTAGAAACGAAAGCTTACACACTTTCTGAAGAAGAATCAAAGCATTGTGTACGCGTTTTACGAAAGAAAAAAGGAGATTTTTTAGAATTGTTGAATGGTAAAGGAGTGCAATTGAAAGCGCGCATCATTGACGATAATCCAAAAAAATGTTCCGTGGAAGTGCTCGAAGCTATTTTGCATCCAGAAGCTTCAACTGAAATTCATATTGCTGTTGCTCCTACAAAAAACATGGACAGAATCGAGTGGTTTCTGGAAAAAGCTACAGAACTTGGTTTAACGAAATTGACTTTTTTGAAGTGTGCCAACAACGAGCGAAATAACGTGAATTTAGAACGCATTCATAAAATTGCAGTCGCTGCGATGAAGCAATCCAAGCGGTTCTATTTGCCTGAAATTGAAGATTTAAAATCGGTAACTGCTTTTATCAATGAAACTCCAAAAGCATATATTGGACATTGCTACGAAGGAGAAAAAGCACCGTTAAAATCAATGAACGAATTCATTCCTTTTTTAATTGGTCCAGAAGGCGATTTTTCTGAGACAGAAGTAAAATTAGCGCTAGAGAAAGGCTTCATTCCTATTAATCTTAGCGAAAATCGTTTGCGAACGGAGACTGCTGCGCTGACAGCTGTTTTTGGATTAGTTTATTGATTTTGTTTATTACGATAAATAAATGTTGACAATAAATTAGTTTTGTTTATTATAGTAAACAAAACTGAAAAGGAATCGAACATTGGAACATCCGCAAGTTTTTGTTGAATTTTGGATTAAAAGGATTTAAGTAAAATAGCAATAACTGAAATAAATTAACTTTCTCTTTTATTGTATTTCGTAATCACAAAACCATAAGAGTGTTTTTCATCAGGCGCTTGGTGACCCACAATTGATTGTTCCCATTGGCTTTCATCAAATATTGGAAAAAAAGTATCGGCTCCAAAAACCCCTTGAACATAGGTAATGTACATTTCATCAATGCAGTTAAGTTCCATGGCCATTTTGTAAATTTCTCCGCCACCAATGATAAAAACAGTGCGTTCAGTTTCATTTTGAAAGGCATCTAAACAGTCTTCTAAGGAATGAAAAATCAAACAATTTGGTGCTTCAAGGGTTTGATTGCGTGTTAAAATCACATTCAATCTATTTGCAAGAGGACGGTATTTTTCTGGAATGGAATCGTAATTTCTTCTTCCCATAACTACGATATGTTCTTTAGTCGTTTCTTTAAAAAATCGCATATCTGCGGGCAAATGCCACATTAAATCGTTGTTTTTACCGATTCCTCTTTCGGCATCCATTGCCACAATTAGTGCTACTTTCATAATTTAAACTGCTACTTCGGCTTTAATGTGAGGATGCGGGTCGTAACCAACTAATTCAAAATCTTCAAATTTAAAGTCAAAAATATCTTTCACTTCAGGATTGATTTTCATTGTAGGAAGCGGTCTAAAATCACGGGTTAATTGTAAGCGTGCTTGCTCCAAATGGTTGGAATACAAATGTGCATCACCCAATGTGTGAACGAAATCTCCGGGTTGTAAACCACAAACTTGCGCCATCATCATCGTCAATAAAGCATACGAAGCAATGTTGAAAGGAACACCTAAAAATGTGTCAGCACTGCGTTGATACAATTGGCAACTCAATTTTCCTTCGGCAACATAAAACTGAAAAAAGGCGTGGCAAGGAGGTAATTTCATATTCTCAATTTCACCTACATTCCAAGCAGAAACAATGATACGTCGTGAATCAGGATTATTTTTAAGTTGATCCACTACTTGTTTAATTTGGTCAATGTGACGTCCATCAGCGGTAGGCCAACTTCTCCATTGCGATCCATAAACTGGACCTAAGTTTCCGTTTTCATCTGCCCATTCGTCCCAAATAGAAACATTGTTGTCTTTTAAATATTGGATGTTGGTATCGCCTTTTAAAAACCACAACAATTCGTGAATAATCGAACGTAGATGTAGTTTTTTTGTAGTCAACGCAGGAAAACCTTCATTCAAATCGAAGCGCATTTGGTAACCAAAAACAGAAATCGTTCCCGTTCCTGTGCGGTCTTCTTTCGTTACACCTTTGTCTAATATATGTTGTAATAAATCGTGGTATTGTTTCATTTTATAAATTTAATAGCTTTGAATTAAAACGTCAGTTGGAATGTTTAAACTAGTATGAGTTAACCTTATCATCTCTAATGACAGCTTTCTTTTTTTATTAAGAATTTCACTTGCTCTACTTTTAAAACCAATAATTTTAGCTAAATCATTTTGATTATATCCTAACTGTTCCATTCTAAATTTGATAGCTTCGATAGGGTCAGGTAAATCTATTGGAAAATGTTCATTTTCATACTGTTCAATTAATAAACCTAGAAGTTCAAGTTCATCACCTTCTTCAGTTCCTTTTTTTGCATCAAAAATCTCATCCAATCTTTTTAAAGCTTGATTATAATTTTCTTCTGTTTTAATAAGGTGAATATTCATCTTATGTTAATTTTTAAACTACCTTAAACAAATCCTTCACGCCAAAAACTCTTGATACAGTAAATCCTTCAGCATATTTCATTCCAGCTGGTCGTCCCATATTGAGCATTCTACCCTTGATGAAATCGAAAAACTCATCACCAGAAATTGGAGTTGAAGGTTCCGGACTTTTTGGGTCGTAAAATTGCGTTTTGAACGATTTAATTACTTCGATTTTACGGTCAACGTAATCAGTAACATCAATTACAAAGCTTGGTTCTAAATAAAAATCTTGAATGTAATGTGCTACCAAACGCGGACGATGCGGCAATTGCTCTTGTCCTTCCATCCTTGTTTCGATTTTACGTAAACCAGCTAAAAAACAAGCGTCTTCCACTAATTTACCTGCTCTTCCGTGGTCAGGATGACGGTCAGAAATACTATTTGCTAACACAATTTCAGGTTGATACTTACGAATTTGCTCGATGATCAATCGTTTGTTTTCTGCATTGTCTTCAAAAAATCCATCGGGCATTCTTAAGTTTTCACGTGCCGATAAACCCATAATTTTAGATGCATCTGCCGCTTCTTCATAGCGCGTTTCGACTGTACCTCTTGTTCCTAGTTCTCCTTCCGTTAGGTCTATGATTCCGACTTTTTTCCCTTCCGCAACATAGCGCATAAGCGTTCCCGAAGCTGATAATTCAACGTCGTCTGGATGTGCTGCAAAAGCAAGGATGTCAAGTTTCATAATTTATTTAAAATTAAATGATTGCAGATTACAAATTGCAGATTTATTTTAAGTTTAATCTGCATTTTGTAATTTGCCAATCTGTAATTTATTTATTCAACCGTAGCGTAGCTTTCCACACTCGGGCATGAACAAATCAAGTTTCTATCTCCGTAAGCGTTATCAACACGACGAACAGGAACCCAGTATTTAAATTCTTTCAAGTAAGGCAAAGGATAAACCGCTTCTTGTGGTGAATAAGGATAATTCCAATCTTTATTGATGATACAATCCGCTGTGTGTGGCGCATTTTTCAATAAGTTGTTTGATTTATCTGCGTGACCGTTTTCAATCTTACGAATTTCTTCACGGATTTTAATCATCGCTTCAATAAAACGATCTAATTCTTCTTTATCTTCTGATTCAGTTGGCTCAATCATCAATGTTCCAGCAACAGGGAAAGAAACCGTTGGTGCGTGGAAATTAAAGTCAATCAAGCGTTTTGCCATATCTGCAACTTCAACTTCTGAAGTACGTTTGAAATCACGGCAATCTAAAATCATTTCGTGTGCAACTGTACCATTTTTTCCTGTGTACAAAATATCGTAATGTCCTTTCAAAGAGGCAGCGATATAATTGGCATTTAAAATCGCAATTTCAGTAGATTCACGTAAACCAACAGCGCCTAACATTTTGATATATCCGTAAGAAATCAACAAAATCAATGCGCTTCCGTAAGGAGCAGCTGAAACTGCGTGAATCGCGTTTGTTCCTCCAGCTTCAATAACAGGACTTCCCGGTAAGAAAGGAGCCAAATGCGCTGCCACACCAATTGGACCCATTCCAGGACCACCACCACCATGAGGAATTGCAAACGTTTTATGTAAATTCAAGTGACAAACATCAGCACCAATATTTCCTGGATTAGTTAACCCTACTTGTGCGTTCATATTTGCACCATCCATATACACTTGTCCACCATTTTCGTGGATGATCGTTGTTATTTCGCGAATTCCTTCTTCGTAAACACCGTGAGTTGATGGATAAGTAACCATTAAGCCAGCCAAAGAATCTTTCAATTCAACAGCTACTCTTTTTAGTTCATCAATATCAATATTTCCGTTTTCGTCGCAACCTGTAACCACCACCTCAAAACCAGCCATAACAGCTGATGCAGGATTTGTTCCGTGCGCAGACGAAGGAATAATCATTTTCTTTCTGTGGAAATCACCACGAGATTCATGGTATGCTTTTATCACCATTAAACCAGCGTATTCTCCTTGAGCTCCTGAATTTGGTTGCAATGAAACAGCGGCGAAACCTGTACATTCACACAAATCTTTTTCTAATTGACGGAACATTTCATGGTAACCTTCTGCTTGTGAAAGCGGTGCAAATGGGTGCATGTTTGCAAATTGAGGATTGGTAATCGGAATCAATTCACTTGCGGCATTCAATTTCATAGTACAAGATCCTAATGGAATCATACTGTGAACCAATGATAAATCTTTATTTTCTAAACGTTTCAAGTAACGCATCATTCTTGATTCTGAATGATAACTATTGAAGACCGCGTGAGTGAAAACACCATCCGTTCTTAAAGCATTTGCGCTTAAACTTACTTCTGAAAGTGCTCCAGCTGTTTCGTTCCCAAAAATGTAAAGAATTGCATTTACATCAGCTATTGTATGTGGTTCACCGAAGCTAATCGTTAATTCTGAATCACTTAAATAGTTGAAATTCATTCCAGCTGCTTCTGCTTTTGAACGAATTGTAGTGCAATCAACACCTTTCAACCAAATTGTATCGAAATAGGAATTTGACCCTAATGTAACTCCTGATTTTTTCAAACCGTTTGCTGCTGTTGCTGCTAATTTATGAACGTGAGTTGCAATTGCTTTCATTCCATTTGGACCGTGATAAACAGCATACATACTTGCCATAACAGCCAAAAGAGCCTGAGCCGTACAAATATTTGAAGTTGCTTTATCGCGTTTAATGTGTTGTTCACGAGTTTGCAAAGCCATACGCAAGGCAATGTTATCATCAGCATCTTTGGATACACCAATAATTCTTCCTGGTAAATTACGTTTGTAATCTTCTTTCACAGCGAAAAAGGCAGCGTGAGGACCACCGTAACCCATTGGCACACCGAATCGTTGTGAAGTACCCAACACGGCATCCGCACCAAATGAACCTGGGGATTTTAATAGAACTAAAGAAAGAATGTCAGCAGCCACAGCTACTTGAATTCCGAAGTTTTTCATTTTTGAGATAAACGAAGCGATATCAGTAATTTCTCCTTTTGCATCTGGATATTGCACCAAGGCACCGAAGAATTGAGTATCTGCTTCAAATGTTGCAGGGTCAGCGATTACCAATTCAATTCCTAAATTCAATGCGCGACCTTGAACAACGTCAATTGTTTGTGGAAATGCCGTTGAAGCGATAAAGAATTTGTTTTTTCCTTCTTTGATGTCCGCTCTTGAACGTGAATTGTAGAACATAATCATTGCTTCGGCTGCTGCCGTAGCTTCGTCTAACAAAGATGCATTTGCGATTTCCATTCCAGTTAATTACAAAACCATTGTTTGGAAATTCAACAAAGCCTCCAAACGTCCTTGTGAAATTTCAGCTTGATAAGGCGTGTATGCCGTATACCATCCTGGATTTTCTAATACATTTCTCAAAATCACAGAAGGAACGATTGTTTCGTTGTAGCCCATTCCGATGAACGACTTATTCACTTTATTTTTCTGTCCTAATTCATTGATATGTTGCAAATACTCTTGCTCAGTCATTGCGTCTGCGATGTTCAATTCACCGTTCAAACGGATGTGTGCAGGAATCGTTCTATCTACTAATTCTGCTGTTGAGTTTACTCCAATTTTTTGCAACATCGCTTGCTTTTCAGCTTCGCTTGGACCGATGTGTCTTCTAGAAAAAGGATTCATAAAATGGGGTTTTAATGCGGGGTCAAATATACGATTTCAAAGTGAAACGTAAATCAAACAACAACTGAAATAGCAAAGAGTTTTAAACTGTTTTTAAACTTTAATATTAACACCCGTTTTAAGTACAATTTCCAAGAAAAAACTTCAAGAACCTAAGCAAAATCCTATTCTTGTACTTTTTTAAGCACTAATTTCGCGCAATGTTTGAAAAAGAAAACTTCATAATCTCACTTGCGGAATCGATTCATCAAAATGGAATTCCAGCCCATCGATTAGAAAACACGATGCAAATGGTGTGTGAATCAATTGGAATCGTGGCAGATTTTTCTGCTACGCCAGAATTACTTTTAATCTCTTTTTCTACCGACGGAAGTTCCAAAACACACATGAAAAAGTGTAAAGGTTCTAATTTGAATTTTGAGAAAATGACGCTGCTCGATCAATTGATTGAAAAAGTAATAAAAGGTCAACTATCAATTGAAGCAGCGAAAGAAGAATTGGAACGAATCAACACCCTGCCTCAACGTTACGGTGCATTAGTAAATATCTTTTCCATCGGTGTTTCAACTTCAAGTGCGGCTTGTTTGTTTGGTGGAGGCTGGACAGAAATTATAATCTCAGGTATAATTGGACTGATGATTGGAATCCTTATGGAATTACTTGCTTTTTTACCCAATTTATCCCGATTGGCAGTGCTTTTCTCAGCAACTTTTGCCATCTTTTTTGCCAAATGGTCGGTAGTTTGGGCTGGTGAATATTCGATTGAAATCGCCACCATAACTGGTTTGATTTTATTGATTCCAGGATTTACTTTATCACTTTCGGTAACTGAATTAGCAAACGGTCACGCACAATCAGGAACCGTCCGATTTTCAAACGCGCTCGTAACATTTGTAATGATTGCTGTTGGAATTGGCTTAGGAAATAATTTAGCAGCGCAATTTGAGTTGTCTCCATCGCTTGTTCATTTCGCTGAAATTCCAAAATGGATGACTTATATTGCTATTGCATTGGTTCCAGCCGGATTTGTTGTGTTATTCAAGGCGCAAATAAAACACTATCATTGGATGCTTTTGTCTTGTATTACATCTTACTATAGTGTCTCTTATTTCAGTTCGTTCAATATTGGTGAGCTTTCTGTGTTTTTTGCAGCGTTTTCTCTTGGACTTGTTTCCAACTCACTTTCAAGATTGATAAAACAACCTGTTACGTTGATGTTGGTTCCTGGAATTATTTTATTGGTACCTGGCTCAATCGGATTTAAGAGTATTTCTGCATTAGTTAATGATCAAACATTAAATGGAATTGAAAGTGCTTTTACTACCTTATTGTCAGCAGCTTCGTTAACAGCAGGTTTACTTTTTTCAAACATGATTGTTCGGTTAAATAGAGGATTTTAGAAGTTTTTTTTCTTTTTTTTTTAAATCTGAATTCAGAAAGAAAAAAATATTTATCTTTGTCCCCCAATCAGATTTGGTCTTTTCAAAAGAGAAAAGTGAGGTTGAAATAAAAGCTGAGAGTTCGTCCGATTTAAGAAAGTGAGCTCGATTCAAGCGAGAGTAGCTCAGTTGGTAGAGCACGACCTTGCCAAGGTCGGGGTCGCGGGTTCGAATCCCGTCTCTCGCTCGTCTATGCTCGAGTGGTGGAATGGTAGACACGCCGGACTTAAAATCCTGTGCTCTTTTTGGGCGTGCGGGTTCAAGTCCCGCCTCGAGTACAAAGCCTTGATGAAAATCAAGGCTTTTTTTATTTAAAGACTTATGCATTGGCTTCCACCTTGCATGGGAAAAAAGTCCTGAATGTCAATGATGTTCAGGATTTTTTCGTTTATCTTAGAATGGCAACCGTTTACATCTTATATTCTCAAAGGATTGATCAGTTTTATATTGGATCCTGTATTGATTTGAAAGCAAGATATGAATAGTATCTACAAGGTAAAAAGGAAGTTGCCTTCACAAAAAAGAACAATAAAATTTCACGAATTAAACTTGTACCCAACTCCTCTTATTGAATGAAAATGTAACGGACTTTTTGGGTCTATTTCAAAGATTTTTCGAAAAACAAGAATATAGTTGTCAATCGTTCTTGAAGTAGGGAATTGATCTTTTCCCCAAATTTTGTCCAAAATCTCATCTCTTGAAATCACTTTATTTTCTTTCTCTATGAATAATTTTAGCAGCTCAACTTCACGTTTTGAAAAAACATGCACTATTTTTCCTAAAGTATCTTTTACTTCAAAACTTGCTAAGTCAATGCTGTAATTTCCAATTTCAAAGGATAAAATCTCTTTATTCACGTATGTTGTTTGTGATAAAATTTGAACTTTAAGTAATAATTCTTCTAAATCAAAAGGTTTTGGTAAGTAATCGTTTGCTCCCAGTTTTAATCCATTCACACGATCAGCTGTTGTTCCTTTTGCAGAAAGAAATAAAATTGGAACAGAACTTTTTTCACGAATGATTCGACATAGGTCCAAACCGCTTACAAATGGAAGCATAACATCTAAAATAATTAAATTAAAATCGAAGTTTTTTTCAAAAGCATTTAACGCCTCTTGACCATCTTGAAAAGTAGTAACAGTATAGTTTTCAAGCTCTAAATTCAACTGAATCATATCCCTCAAACTTTTCTCATCTTCTACAACGCAAATTGAAATCATGTTTGTTTTATTAAAATTGTCAGATATATTTGTGTGAAATTACTCAAAACGTATAAACTATGAAAAAACAATTACTCTTATCTGTTTTTCTTTTTGTTGCAACAGCATTAAGTTTAAACGCCCAACAAATCATCCCGGTTATTCAAAAATTTGAAATAAGCAAGGATGTTCCAACAACAATTTTACCTGCTCCAGATTTGAATCAATTAAGAGCAGAAGACGCTTTAAGAGATAAGCAAGGAATGCTTTATCGTATTGGTGTTGCTTCATTTGTAAACATTACCACTGAAAATTCAGGTTGGTGGACAACATTAGAAAATGGGGATCGTCAATGGCAATTGAAAATCAAATCAGAAGGTGCTGAAGCATTGAGCTTTCTCTTTGAAAAATTCAAATTGTTTGGTGAATCAGTTCTAGAAATAAGAGATTTAAGCGGAAAATTAGTTCATAAACCATTAACTTCGAATGACGTTCAAGAACATTTCATGCAGCACGCAGCTTTATGTTTTGGTGACGAATTAGTATTGACTTTAACTGAGCCAAAAAACACAACTCCTTCTCAAATTTACATGGATCGAGTGATGTATAACTACCGCTCAACAGGTAATCCTAACGCAGCAAAAATTAACGAATCAGAAACGTGCGAAGTAAATGTAAATTGCTCACCAGTTGGTGACACTTGGCAAGATGAAAAAAGAGGTGTTGCCAGAATATTAGTTGTAGAAGGAGCAAGTCAAGGATGGTGTACAGGTTCATTGATAAATAATACAGCTCAAGATTGTAAACCTTATTTCTTAACTGCTTTACATTGCGGTGTTACAGCAAGTGCTGCAAATATGAATCAGTGGAAATTTTACTTCCGTTATGAATCTCCAAATTGCAACAATCCTTCAACTGCTGGAACTTTAGATGATTATTTTATTACTGGTTGCTTGCGTATTGCTGATTCAGGAGATGGTGGAGGAGACTCTGGCTCTGATTTCTTGTTAGTACAATTAGGAACAGCAAACAACACTTCTACAATTGTAACTCAACTAAAATCTGCAAATTTCAATGCATACTGGAATGGATGGAATGCAAACACAACAGCAACAGCTGGAGGAACAGGAATTCATCATCCTGCTGGGGATATTAAAAAAATCTCTACTGCTACAGGGAATACGGTAAGTGGAGGTTGGAACGGAAACGGACTTCAATCTCACTGGAGAGTAACTTGGACTGCTAATTCAAATGGACATGGAGTAACTGAAGGAGGTTCTTCTGGTTCTCCTTATTTTAACAATTCGCAAGGTTATATAGTAGGTACATTAACTGGAGGAGGTTCGTTTTGTACTGCTTTAAACTCTCCTGATTATTATGGTAAAATGTCTTACCATTGGACATCAAATGGTACAGCTAACAACCGTCAATTAAAACCATGGTTAGACCCTACCAACTCAGGATTATTAGTTTTAGCAGGTTCAAATGACCCTTGTTCAGCTCCAACAACACCTGTTGCCAATTTTACAGCTAATCAAACAAATGTAACGCCTGGTACTAACGTAACTTTTACGGATCAATCAACAGGAGTTCCAACAACGTGGGCATGGTCAATAACGCCTGCGACTGGTTGGGCTTATGCTAGTGGTTCAACAGCAAGTTCACAAAATCCGGTTGTAACGTTTAATACAGTAGGTCAATATACTGTTACTTTAACTGCTTCAAATGCACAAGGTTCAGATGCTGAAACCAAAACAAATTATATCATTGTTGCACAAGCAACTGGTCCTTGTACACCTTCAGTTACAAGTGCTTGCGATGAATACATTCAAAATGTAACTTTAAACACAATTAACAATACAACAGCTTGTACGACCGGTGGTTATGCAAGTTACACATCGACTTCAACTTCGCTGACGAAAGGAACACAATATTCGATCACAGTTTCGCCAGCAATCGGCACAAATGCTGGTGCATATACAGGTGATGAGATTGCAGTTTGGATTGATTATAACAACGACTTTACGTTCTCTTCAACTGAAAGAGTTGGATATGTAATTGTTGCAACTGGTTGGAGTAACCAATTTACATTTACTGTTCCAACAAGTGCAACAACAGGTGCAGTAAGAATGCGCGTTCGTATTTCTTACTCTGTAGTTGCTGATGGTGGTGCACCAATTGATCCTTGTGCTGTAGCTTCTTTCGGAGAAACAGAAGATTACACAGTAAATATTGTTGACAATGGTTCTGGAGTTGGTATTGAAGAAAACGTATTAAACGCAGCTTCAATTTATCCGAATCCAACAACAGATTTATTGAATGTTGATTTAAGTCAAGTAAGTGAAGAAGTTCAATCGGTTTCAATTCTTGATGTAACAGGAAAAGTTATTCAAACATCTGCAGTAAATGCTGCTAAAATTGTAAACTTTGACCTAACAGCAATTGCAAGTGGTTTATACTACGTACGAATTGCATCAGGTACTAATTCTGTTATTAAACAAGTAGTTAAAAACTAAGAAAAAAAATAATTTTCCAAAGCCCTATCAGCAAATGTTGGTAGGGCTTTTTTGTTACAATCCAACTCATTTTCAATAAATTCAATTTATTTAATCACTTCCATTTAATAATTTTTAATTCGAAACGTTAACTTAAATTAAAAAAGACCCTTACTTCAGCTAAATTCCCGCATTAAAAAGGGTCTTTATATAATCATTTTAATAACTTTGCTTTC
>CAZDKE010000075.1:0-11985 GCA_964506255.1 uncultured Lishizhenia sp.
TTGAAGGATCTTTTCCAGAAAATGCACCACCACCGTGAGCACCTTTTCCACCGTAAGTATCAACGATGATTTTACGACCTGTCAAACCTGTATCTCCGTGTGGACCACCGATTACAAATTTTCCAGTTGGGTTAATGTGATAAGTGATAGCATCGTTAAATAATGCTTGTAATTCTGGTTTCAATTTCGCTTTCACACGAGGAATTACGATTTCTACTATATCTTTTTTGATTTTCGCTAACATTTCTGGCTCTGCAGCGAAATCATCATGTTGCGTAGAAACAACAATTGTATCAATTCTTTGAGGAACATTATCGTCCGAATATTCAATTGTTACTTGAGATTTCGCATCTGGACGTAAATAAGGGATTAAACTCCCTTCATTATTTCGAATAGATGATAATTCTTGTAAAATTTTATGTGCTAAATCTAAAGCCAAAGGCATGTAATTGTCAGTCTCTTTAGTTGCATAACCAAACATCATTCCTTGGTCACCAGCTCCTTGATCTTCTGGATTTGTACGTTCAACTCCTTGATTAATATCTGAAGATTGTTCGTGAATCGCTGAAAAAATACCACAAGAATTTGCATCAAACATGTATTCAGATTTTGTGTACCCTATTTGACGGATTGTCTCACGTGCAATTGCTTGGACATCTAAATAAGATTTTGATTTCACTTCACCTGCTAAAACAACTTGTCCAGTGGTTACTAAAGTTTCACAAGCAACTTTCGAAGTTGGGTCAAAAGCCATAAAATTGTCAATTAACGCATCTGAAATTTGGTCGGAAACTTTATCCGGATGTCCTTCAGAAACGGACTCAGAAGTAAATAAATATGCCATTTAAAAATATTTTAGGTGCAAATTTAATAATTTAATAAGAGTCTCAAGTCATCTTATTTAAAAATCAAACTTTTGCTTGGGAAATCTAGTTAATTTAAAAAAGAAAAAAGCTCATTTTTATTGATAAAATGAGCTTTCTATTTAGTATATTTTGAATTCTAATCGCAGTAAATTGATTTGTATTCTTTTTGATATTTCGCCAAAATTTTCTTACGTTTTAATTTCAATGTTGGTGTTAATTCGTCACCGTCAATTGAAAATTCTTTTGGAAGTAGCACGAACTTTTTAATTTGCTCCCAATTTCCATATTCCTTATTTAAAGCGCTAACTTCTTGATTAATACGTTCGTGAAGTTTAGGGTGAGCTGCAATTTCTTCATTTGAGAGGTTTTCAAAATCTAAACCTTTTCTAGTTGCCCATTCTTTTACAAATACAAAACTTGGTACAATTAAAGCACTCGGAAATTTTTCTCCTTCACCAATCACCATTATTTGTTCAATAAAACGGGATTCTTTGAATTTATTTTCCATTCCTTGTGGTGCAATGTATTTACCTCCTGAAGTTTTGAAGATTTCTTTTTTACGATCCGTAATTTTTAAGAATTTACCTTCTTGGAAAATACCAATATCACCTGTATGGAACCAGCCTTCACTGTCAATTACTTCAGCTGTCGCTTCTGGATTTTTATAATAACCCATCATAACGTTTGGTCCTTTTACGAGAATTTCTCCATCTTCAGCAATTTTGACTTGAACCCCATCAATTAAAGCACCAACAGTTCCAATACGAATCCCTTTATCAAAAGAGTTTACGGAAACAACTGGTGAAGTTTCTGTCAATCCATAACCTTCTAAAATTGGAATATCAGCAGCTAAAAAGATACGTGCTAAACGAGGTTGAAGGGCAGCACTTCCTGAAGCAATTGCACGAACTTTTCCACCAAGTGCTTCTTGCCATTTGGAGAAGATTAATTTACGAGCAATTTTAAGTTTGAAATGATACCAACCTGATTTACCAACCACATCAAATTCCTCTGCTAAATCAACTGCCCAGAAGAACAGTTTTCGTTTAATTCCTGTCAAATCATCGCCTTTAGCCATAATTTTATCAAAAACTTTTTCGATTAAGCGTGGAACAGCTGTAAATACATCTGGTTGAACTTCACGAATATTGTCACCAATTGTATCCATTGATTCTGCAAAGTAAACGGAACAACCAATGTACATATACAAATAGTGCAACATACGCTCGTAAATGTGACAAACTGGTAAAAACGTCAATACTTTTGAAGAATTATCAGCAGGAATTGGATCTAAACAAGCTTCAACATTTGAAAGGATATTTTTGTGAGAAAGCATTACACCTTTTGGTTGACCCGTTGTACCTGAAGTGTAAATGATTGTTACTAAATCCTCATATTTAACAGCAGCCATTCGTTCTTTAACAACTGATTCATTAGTGCTTTCGGCAGCTTTATCAATTGCAGACCAATTTGTAAACCCATTCACTTCATCAAAAGTCATTAAGTGTTGTAAACTTGGAACATCACCTTGAACATTTTTCATTTTGTTCGCTAATTCTTCATTTCCAACTATACAGATTTTTACTTCCGCATCATTTAAAATAAAGCGATAATCATTTTCGGAAATATTAGGATACAAAGGAACCAATACGGCGCCAGCTTGTTGAACTGCAATATCAAATAGATTCCATTCCACACGATTGTTACTTGATACTGCCACACGATCACCAGCATTAATTCCCAAAGAAATCAAACCTCTTGATAGAAGATTTGCTTTATCTATAAAATCTGCAGTTTTCATCCCGTTCCATAAACCATTTGTTTTAGTGACAAACATCGTGGAATTGGGGTAATTTTTTAATTGATGATAGGGGATATCGAATAAACGTTGTGCTTGAATCATAGTTTAAGTTTTTAGTATTTCGAAAATAGGAATTAAAATTTAAAAAATGAATTTAAAAATTAAATAATCGATATAAATTTTAATATTTATAACTAAATACCTAGGTAATGACTACGAAATCTTGTAATTACTATATGAAAAAATAGCTAAAAAGTACAACAAGAAGTGTAGAAACAATATTTAATACAAATCCAATCTTTGCCATTTGGTGTATTTTGATTAATCCTGAAGAAAAGACAATCGCGTTTGGAGGAGTTCCAACAGGAAGCATAAATGCACAACTCGCTGCTAAAGTGAGAGGTAAACATAATTGTAAAATCGGAAAGTCTGATTCAAGAGCAAAAGCAGCTACAATAGGAACGAAAATTGTCACCAATGCCAGGTTTGACATTATTTCAGTAGCAAAAATTGCAATGGTTACGACTATAAAAAGAATTGTTATGAAAGAAACGTCTTTATAATTACTAAAAACTTTAGTCATTTCCATAACAACTCCATTTTTTTCCAATATTGCTGCCAATGCTAAGCCTCCACCAAACAACAAAAGAATTCCCCAAGGAAGTTTTTCAGTATCTTTCCATTCCAATAACGGTTTATTTTCTGATTTACCCGGAACAATGAATAATAAAATGGAGCCTAAAATCGCAGCACTTTCATCGCGATACGAAAATCCAGTCCAATTAACAATTAAATCCTTGAATGACCAAAGTATTACCACAATTCCAAAAATTGCCATCGCTCGGTACTGTTCGTTTGTCCATGGTTGTTTTTCCAGTTTGAAATCGTGAATATCATTACGCTCTTTCCCGAGCAAAATGTAAAAGATCACAAAAACAACTAATAATAAAGCAATACTTAGTGGAATTCCAACTTTCATCCAATCCCAAAATGAGATGTGAATATCAAAGTTTTGTTCTAAAATACTCGCCATTTGTGTATTTGGAGGTGAACCAACCAAAGTTGCCATTCCACCAATACTTGCCGCATAAGCGATGGATAAAAGCAAAAAAACAGAAAATTTTGATTTTTGATGCGCAACAGGCATTGCATTAATAATTGCAATGGCCATTGGTAACATCATTAATGTGGTTGCTGTATTGGAAATCCACATACTTAGCAAACCAGTACTCATTAAAAAACCGAGTAATATTCTCGGTTTACTGTCACCAACTATGGCAACTATTCTTCTTGCGATTTGCTCGTGCACTTTCCATTTTTCTAATCCAAGTGCTAAAACGAATCCACCAAAAAATAAGTATACATTTCCATTTCCGTAAGCGGCAGCTAAATCACTCGTTTCAAGAAGTCCAAGAGGTACAGCTAGAATTAAAGGAAATAGTGCGGTTACGTAAATGGAAATGACTTCAAAAATCCAAAAGAAAATCATCAGTCCTCCTAAGGCAATCGCGTTCCAAAATAATGACTTACCTCCTGTTAAAAATAATATCATTACAAAAAGGAATGCGCCTAATGTGGCAAGCATATTTTTCCAGTCGAATTTTAACATATTGTTGAATTAGCCGTTTAAACTATTCAAAGCATCAACGAAATGATCTGCTTTTTCTTCAACATCAGCAACGATAGCACGAAACTCAGCTTTTCCTCTTGCTGTTTTTATCCTTCTAATTGTTGTGTCTTGAAAAGTTGCAGCTTCATTGATTAAATTTTCTGTTGCATCAATTTTTGTTGCATCGGTCGCTTGAATGAAATAACATTCGTCAACTACGTCATAAACTAATTCGTTTAGACTCTTTTTTAAAATTCGCTTGTTAGCCATAATACTATTTTTTTTCAAAAATAAGGAGTAAATAGCACAACTTCACTATTTACAGTTTTTTAGTTTAAAATCCAATCAATTTTTTTATTTTATAGTAACTAAAATTTATTTTCAAAAATATACACTTTTTTCAAGATTTATTGAAATTTAAATTGTAATTTCATAGCAAAGAAAAACAGATCGGATTTTAATCAAAATTCCCAGTTTTTTTCTTTATACAACTCTATTAATCAATTATTTATTTTTTTTCAATGAAAAAATCTGTCTTCTTCAAGAGCTTGATTCTTGTGGTCTTATTTTCTAGTTGTAGACCAATTATTTACAACGTTCCAAATGTGACAGATTATAAGATTTTTAAGACAGAAACAATTGATAAATCGAGTTCTCCTTGCCAAATTCCTAGGTCATCGACTACTAGCACTTTGCCTGACGAATTTTTGTGGGCAATCTCTAATGATGATGATAAAGTTTATAACTACAAATCACCAGAAGATTTTTTAATTTCTCAAGGAACGCTTTCATTTATTGTGATTAAGAACGATACAATTGTTTATGAGAAGTATTTCAATGGTTTTGAACCAGATAGCTTGAGAACTATTTTTTCAGTTAGTAAGTCATTTACATCTGCTTTGGTAGGAATTGCAATCAATGAAGATTATATTAAAAGTGTCGATCAATTAGTTAGTGATTTTATTCCTTCTTTTAAATCCAATGGAAAAGAGAAAATGACAATTAATAATCTTTTGCAAATGACTTCAGGCTTAAGTGAAAATGATTATAGTGATATTTTAAGACTAGGTTTGTTTTATTATGCAAAAGATCAAAACAAAAGAGCTTTAAAAACGAAGTTAAGACACGAGCCAGGTACCGAATTTCAATATTCTTCTATTACAACTCAACTTTTAGGAATTTGCCTGGAAAAAGCTACAGGTAAATCGTTTGAGACTTATTTCAAAGAAAAAATTTGGGAACCTATGGGAATGGAATACAATGCACTTTCTTCAAAAGACGATAAAGGTTTTCATAAGTATTTTGGTGGAATTTCAGCAAACCCTAAAGATTTAGCAAAGTTTGGATTACTTTATTTAAATAATGGATTCTGGAATGGTAAACAAATAGTGCCTGAAGATTGGGTGAAAGCAACTGCAAAAAGAGATACAATTCAAGGTAAATCAACATCCTACACAAATTGTTTTTGGTTAGATACTTATCCATTAGAAAATGTGTTTAATAAATCAGATTTTTTTGCTGGTGGTTATGGAGGACAAATAGTTTATGTTAACCCAGAAAATAATACAGTTATAATTCGAACAGGAACAACAGAGGTTGATGTTCATTGGGGGAGAAGCTTCTCAAAACTCTCACATTTTCCTTTAAAAAAGCTTCAAGATAGTCAAGAGTTATACAATTCTAAACTTATTGGGACTTATAAAAACAAGTTTGGCAAGGAAATTTACATCTATGACGAGGCAGGAAAAGTGATTATGAAATGTAATGGTGAAAATTTTGAATGTCATTTAGTTCCTTCTTCTGATGTTACTTTTGAAGACAAAAAACACGGACGAAAAGTATTGGTAGAGTTTGATAAAGACAAAATTAAAGGAGTAATTCTTGAAGAAGGAAGAAATAGTTACTATTTTTCCAAACGATAAAAGGATTAATTGATCTAAATGAAATTTTACAATACAATTTTTCGGAAAAGATACCTGCTATATATTTTAATTTTTAGTCTTAGTTTACTTTTAAAATCTAGTAGTAAAACTGTTGAAAATGATTCAGTAATTTTAATTGAATGGTTTAATAACTTAAAAGGAGATTTTTCTTTTGCCACCAAATGGTCCTATGCAGAGAATATTGGTTTAAATAAAGCTCAACAAATCGCTTGTTTAAAAAATTGTTCTGATCGCGTTCAAAAAATGATGGATGATGAAGGTTTAATTTTAAGTGATTCAACTGATACATATTACCAAATTATTGATTCAACAAGAAAATATCATACTTTAGAATCAAGAAGCACGCTCTATGACTGGAAACCTTCAAATTTTATAAAAGTAAGAAGATACGGGAATTTTGTTCTAGAAGGAAGCGTTATTCAAGATTCAACTTCAAATTGTAGTTTGTTTTTCAGAATAAAAGATAATTATTTAACCGCTTGGACTTATCACAAACCAATTAAAGGTGAATCTAAAATTTTTAGATTGAATGGAGGAAAAATTTTCTTGGATAAAGAAGCTTTTGATAAAGGTATTTTTAAAGCAACATTTAGTTTTACCTTTGAAAACGATGTAAATAGTTTGAAAGCACTCTTTTGGAGTGGAAAAATATACACAAAAATCGAAGGTTTTTAACAAAACAACCTTTTTACGCAATATTTTTTCGGATACTTAATTTTTCAAACTTCATTTTATTACATTTGTCAAAACTATTATTAAAAATGAATATTCCAGCTGAATTAAAGTACACAAAAGACCACGAGTGGGTAAAAATTGAAGGTGATATTGCAACTGTAGGAATTACAGAATTTGCTCAAAGTGAATTAGGTGATATCGTTTATGTTGAAATTGAAACAGTTGGAGAAACAATTTCACAAGAAGAAGTTTTTGGTTCGATAGAAGCTGTAAAAACGGTTTCAGATTTGTTTATGCCTTTGAGTGGTGAGATTTTAGAGTTTAACGAGGAATTAGACGGAAACCCAGAATTGGTTAACTCTGATCCTTATGGAGCGGGTTGGATGGTGAAAGTTAAAATTTCTGATACCTCTGAAATTGAAAAACTATTAGATAGTTCAGCATACCAAGAACTTGTTCATTGATTTTGGTACGATAGTTGTTAAAATGTTGTTAAAATAAAAAACAATGGAAGTTAAAAAAAGTATTGAGGCAGATGCGGAAGGAATGCGCTCTAGTCTATTTATGGTTGGTTTAAATTATATCGCAGGCTTAACGCTTGCAGCATTCACATTTCAAAGTATCAACACAGATGATGATTTGGCTAAGTTGGATGATAAATCGGCTAACAATGTTTACCAACAAGAGGTTAAAAAAGAAGAAACTCCACCACCTCCAGCACAAACTCCTCAAGTTAATGTTCCACCTCCAGTAACCGACCAAGAAATTATCGTTGAAGAAAACAAAGAAGTGGAGCCAGTTACTGTTGTTGAGGTTCCACCTGTTGTTGAAATTGCAGAGGAAGAAATTATTACTGTAGTTGAGGAAATTATTGAGTTTCCAGATGTTGAAGCTACTTTTCCTGGTGGACCAGCTGCTATGATGAAATGGATTAATTCTAATATTCAATATCCACAAACTTCAATCGAAATGAATGAGCAAGGGAGAGTTTTCTTATCTTTCGTTGTTGAAGCTGATGGATCTGTTTCAAACGTTGCAGTTGAAAAGGGAGTAAGTGAGGAATTAGATAGAGAAGCTAAACGTGTAGTAAGAAGTATGCCAAGCTGGACTCCAGGTGAAGCTAAAGGAAAAAAAGCAAGAACGCGTTGTCGTTTACCAATCAACTTCCAATTAAATTAAAATTAATTGATTTGAAAATATATAAAACCGCTGAAAGGCGGTTTTTTTATACTCAAAATTTTACCATTCCCAGCATTCTAAACAAATCTTACTTTCAAGTTGAGATTCGAACGAATCAGTTAACTGAAAGTAGAAATCTATGCCAGTAAGTTGTTCAACAGAGTCAATTGAAACTGCAAAATTTCTCAAATCATCCTTTGAACCACTGTTCGGTAAAATAAAGCCAATTGCTTTCGAAGAAGACTTTTTGAAGTCAAGAACAACTTTATAAAAATGTGACGGAATACAAACCTCATTTGGTCCAATTTTAGCTAACTTTGAATTTAAAATAGGCCCAGTAACAATTAGAATTGAATCATATATCATTGCCCAATCACGCATTTTGTCTTCTAATCTTTTCCAAACTCCACGATTGAAGGCAGGCAATTGTGGACTCATATTACTAAAATAAAAGGATTCATCCATTGCTTGTTCTGACCATCTCATATCTGCAGCAGGTGCTAAATGCCCCCTATCATATCCACTTTTTAAATAATCCGACTTTGAAGCACTTCCAGTTGTAACTTTTGGGTCAATTGTAAAGTTGTCGCCGCGTTCAATAGTACCATTCGTTTCTTGTTTTGTCAAGCTGTAAGCGACCCAAGCTGCTTGTTCACACTCCTCATTATACGCTAAAGAATAACCAAAATGCTTAATTACCTGCAAAGAATCTTTTGTTTTTGCGAATTCCAATGGAGTTGTAGATGAATGAAAAAAAGTTGAATCCTCTAGATTTGTTGCTTTATCAACTTTAATAAAATAGTTTTTAAAGCTAGAGTCAACTTTTAACGATAACAGGAGAAATGTAATCGATGATAGCAATAATGTTGTTTGTTTCATTTAACTAAATTATATATTTGGATTTAAATAGGGTAGAAACAAAAAATCCCACTTGAAAAACTTCGAGTGGGATTTTGATATTAAGTTTGAAAAATCAAACGTCAATTTTCGCATATTTTGCATTTTTCTCAATGAATTCTCTTCTTGGTGGTACATCATCTCCCATTAACATAGAGAAAATTTGATCACATTCAGCAGCGTTTTCAATGGTTACTTGACGTAATGTTCGCATTTCAGGATTCATTGTTGTTTCCCATAATTGTTCTGCATTCATCTCACCCAAACCTTTATAGCGTTGAACGTTGACTGAAGATTCGCTTCCACCACCTTTCAATTCTTGAATCAAACGGTCACGCATATCTTCATTCCAAGCATATTCCGATTTTGTACCTTTTTTAACTTGATATAAAGGCGGCGTTGCAATATAAACATATCCGTTCTCGATTAACACTTTCATATAACGGAAAAAGAATGTCAAAATCAACGTTTCGATATGAGAACCATCCACATCGGCATCACACATGATGATGATTTTGTGATATCTTAATTTCTCTAAGTTCAAGGCTTTAGAGTCTTCTTCTGTTCCTATTCTTACACCTAAAGCTGTGTAGATATTTTTTATCTCTTCGTTTTCAAAGATTTTGTGTTGCATTGCTTTTTCAACGTTCAAGATTTTACCTCTTAAAGGCATTATAGCTTGAAAATGGCGATCGCGACCTTGTTTTGCTGTTCCACCCGCTGAATCTCCCTCGACAAAGTAAATCTCACAAGCAGCAGGATCTTTCTCCGAGCAGTCAGCCAATTTTCCAGGCAAGCCAGAACCTGTTAAAACATTTTTACGTTGAACCATTTCACGAGCTTTTCTTGCTGCGTGACGTGCTCTTGCTGCCAAGATTACTTTTTCAACGATTAATTTTGCTTCTGCTGGATGTTCTTCTAAATAAGCAGAAAGCATTTCAGAAACTGCTTGACTAACTGGAGCAGTAACTTCTCTGTTTCCTAATTTGGTTTTTGTTTGACCTTCAAATTGTGGTTCTTGAACTTTAACAGAAACAACAGCTGTCAATCCTTCACGGAAATCGTCACCATCAATTTCGATTTTTTCTCTTGCAAGAATTCCCGAATCCATTGCGTATTTTTTCAATGTATTCGTTAAACCTCTTCTGAAACCAGAAAGATGTGTTCCACCTTCGTGCGTATTTATATTGTTTACATACGCTTGAATATTTTCAGTGTACGATGTGTTGTAAGTTAAAGCAACTTCAACAGGAATATTTTCTCTTTCTCCTTCAAAGTATATTACATCAGTAATTAAAGCTTCACGGTTTCTATCTAAATACTGAGCAAATTCACGTAAACCACCTTCTGAATGGTAAGTTGTAGTTGGTGATTTGCCGTTTTCATCTTCCGTTCTGCGATCAGTAAGTGTGATTGTGATTCCTTTATTCAAGAAAGCCAATTCACGCATACGTGCCGCCAATGTATCGAAGTTATATTCTGTAAATTCAAAAATTGTTCCGTCTGGCTTGAATGTTACTTCAGTACCATTTTCGGTAGTTTCACCAATGATTTTCACATCATATAGCGGTTTACCAATGCTATATTCTTGCTGGAATATTTTCCCTTCTCTGTAAACAGTAGCTTTTAAAGCAATTGATAAAGCGTTGACACAAGAAACACCTACACCGTGCAATCCACCAGAAACTTTGTAAGTGTCTTTATCGAATTTACCACCAGCGTGCAAAACGGTCATTACAACTTCCAATGCAGACTTTTTTTCTTTGGTATGCATTGCAGTTGGGATACCACGACCATTGTCCTGAACGCTGATTGAATTGTCTGTATGAATAGTGACTTCGATATGAGAACAATAGCCAGCTAAAGCTTCATCAATAGAGTTGTCTACTACCTCATATACTAAATGGTGTAATCCTTTCATGCCCACATCGCCAATATACATGGCAGGGCGTTTTCTTACGGCTTCTAAGCCTTCTAATACCTGGATACTATCGGCGCCATAGTTCTTGTTTTCGGCCGAGTCTGGGTGTTGTAAATCTTCTGACATAATCTATTCGAATTTTTTGTTTTATAGGGCGTTTTGAACGCAAACAAATTTAAGAAAAATAACTTCTTTTAAGCCGTTTCTAAGCCCTTATAGTTATCCCCATAAAAAGAATTTAGTTCATAACCTTGAGTCCAAAAATGAGGCTAAAAATGGCCTTAAAATCGATTTTATTACAAGACCAAATTGACATTTATTTTTTTATAATCAGGATTAAAATTTGAGGCTTATTTTGCGTCATTTTAAGGTCATTATTTGAACCTTTTTATTCCATTTGTTGTTTATAGTTTAAATTTGCAGTTCAATGATGGTAGCCAACGACATATTAAAACAAGTAAACCAGCCCAATGGCTTTGCTGGCATGGCTTTGTTGTACCAAAAAGAACAGTTAATCCCTGGCTCTACACAGTACACAATACACCGTTATTATTCCCAGGCACCTGCAGAACTGGAGGACACTGGGATGTTCATTTATCATTACAATGCAAAGCGACCAACGGACAATTTTTTAGAGTTAAGATTTTGTATCTCCGGTAATCGTTATTGTGAAAATAAATTATGTGGTAATTGCAGTCAATTACCAACGGAAGATTGCTCAGGTCCATTAAGAACAGTGGATGTTTTCTCCTTCCATTTTACTTCCACATTTTTACATCAATTTGTACATAATGTAAAATTGAATAATCGCAAGGATGAAGTCTTGGCTTTCAAACATCCCAATGCATTTGTAAAAACATTTCCATTATGTATGCGTAAGCGCGGCACATTGGATTCTTTGTTAAACTATAGTTACACAGGGTCTTTGGAAAATATATTTATCAATGCAAAAATCCACGAACTGCTTTTATTCAGTTTAGAATGTATTGTGGATGAAAAAGAAGAAGGATTTACTTGTAAATTCCTATCAGACGACAGAGGTAAAGAAAGTATCTATTTAGCTAGAGAAATTTTATTACAACATATTGGAGATC
>CAZDKE010000076.1:0-11816 GCA_964506255.1 uncultured Lishizhenia sp.
GATTTCATTGAATTGCAAGAAAATCAAACAACGGCTTATCGCTTTATTTTAGATAAAAAGAAAAAAATGAAAAATCCACCTTTGTTTGGAGCTTACTACCCAAAAGTACTTTTCAAAAGCATCAACAGAACAGGTTATTTGACCTTCTTAACTCAAAAATAGACTATGAATTTCACCGATAGACTTGCTCTTTTTATCAAAGAAAACGATTTTGATTTACGTAAATTAGTAATCATTTTACCTTCTGAACGCGCGTCAAAATACCTCGTAAAATCGCTTGTTTCGGTGTATGAAAAGCCTATTTTTTCTCCTGAAATCACGACGATTGATCGCTGGGTTAAACGCTATTCGTTACCAATTATTGATAAAACACGTCTCTTGCTTTACCTTTTTGAAATTTACCAAAAAACACCTGAAGGTAAAGAAGCAACATTTGAAGATTTTCTGACTTGGGGAACGATGTTATTGAGCGATTTTGAAGACATTGACCGCTACATGCTCGACCACGAACAGGTTTTCAAAAATCTTAAAGCCATCAAAGAATTAGAAAGTTGGAATATCGACGATGATAAATTATCGGTTTCACAGCAAAAATTTATGGAGTTTTGGGATCGAATTCCTGTTTATTACGAAGGTTTGCATTTAAAAGTGCGCGCAAACGATTACATTACTTCAGCCTTAGCCTATCGAAAAATTGCCGAAGACATTGATTTAATAAAAGATAGAGAAGGAAAACACTTCATTTTTGCAGGTTTCAATGCACTTTCAACTTCGGAATTGACAATCATTAAAAAATTAAAAAACCTCAAACAAGCTGATTATATCGTAGATGTCGATGATTTCTACTTTAAAAATCAAGCGCACGAAGCAGGAACATTTATACGTAAAAATCTACAAACACTTGAAATTCAAAAACCTACGTTCGTTCAAAACGAGTTATTGGAAAAAGAATTAGCGATTGACATTATAGAATGTGCACAACATACCGGACAAGTGAAAGTAGCGGCTACAGAACTTGCGAAACTAAGTCAAGAAGAAATTAATAAAACCTTGATTTTATTGGCTGACGAAAGTTTAATCAGTTCGATGGTGAAAAATATTCCTGCGAATGTTGGTAAAGCAAATATTACTTTAGGCTTACCTCTTAATCAAACACCTGTTAAAACGTGGGTAGAATTATTGTTTGAAATTCAAGAAAACAAAGGTCGATTCAAAACGCAAGCAATCTATCATAAAGACCTGCAACGAATTATCAATCACGTGTTTACGATTTCAGCATTTGGACTGAAGGAAAAACAAGCATTGATTAATGTGGAGCAAGAAACGATTCGCAAGAATAAAATCTTTCAAAATGTTGCCAATCTTCCTTTGGATGCAAAAGTGATGGAATTGTTGGAACTGATGAATACCGATTGGAAAAATGATTGGCAGCTTGCAATGGAATGTGTGCGTAAAATCAACACTTTACTTTTGAATTTGATGCCTTCAACCGCTGCTTTTGAACGCAATATTTTAGCGATTTTTGATGAAGCACTCGTTGGTTTTCAACAGATTTTGAGCGAAAACATTCCTTACTTTAATTTGCGCAGTTTTAAATTGCTGTTCTTTCAACATTGGAACAAAAAAAGCATTGCCTATCACGGAAATCCCATCAATGGTTTACAAATTATGGGATTATTAGAAACGCGCCTGTTGGATTTTGAAAATATTATGGTACTTGGTCTCAATGAAGGAAAATTACCAAGTACAAACCCAATCAAAACGATTATTCCGATGGACTTACGCTATGGTTTGGGATTGCCTTCAACGCGCGACAAACAAGGAATTTATGCGCATCATTTTTACCGCTTACTGAACCAATGTAAAAAACTCACCTTAACTTATACCACTGCAATTGAGCAAATTGGAAGCAATGAAGCCAGTCGCTATATCACCCAATTGGAATTAGAATTGACGCGTTCCAATCCTAAAATTCACATCAATCGCCATTTTTACAACGTTCCTTTTCCGCAAGAAAAAATGCAAGCATTGAACGAAATTCAAAAAACACCCGAAATTATTACCAGGTTGGATGCCTTTTTTGAACGTTCACTTTCCGCTTCTGCGATGAATAAATATTTGGCTTGTCCCTTGGATTTCTACTACCGTTACTTAGCTGATTTGGGCGAAGATCAAGATGTCGAGGAAGAACTGGAAGCCAACACTTTTGGAACTTTCATTCACGACACCTTGGAGGAATTATATACGCCTTATGCGCACTACACTTCTGATGGAACAAAGAAAACACCTACGCCTCCACCTTTATCCGTTTCTGGAATTGACACGATGATTAGTCAATACAAACAGATACTTCACAAACAATTTATGAAGCATTTCAATGGCGATGAATCCCTTTTCTTAAAAGGAAAAAATCTCTTGAGCTACGAAATGGCGATGGCAATAACACGCAATTTATTGATGGAAGAGCGGGAATTTGTGCACAAAAGCAGTGAGCCAATTGACATCATTATGCTTGAAATGAAATTGACAAAATCGATTGAAATTGAGGTAAATGGCACAAAAAAGCTGATTCATTTCAGTGGTTTGGTGGATCGTATAGACAAAGTAGGAAATAACTACCGAGTGATTGATTACAAAAGTGGAAAGGTGACGGAGAAAGACGTAAAATTCAAACTACTTGATACTCCCATTTTGTCTTTTAAAAACTGTAAACACGCCGTACAATTGGCCTTGTATTGTTTATTTTTCAAGGAACGTTTCAACCATTTCCCTGCGGAGGCAAAAATCATTTCTTTAGTGGATGTAAAAGCCAACTACAATTTAAACATTGAAGATGGCACCACGGAAGACGTCTGCAATTCTTTAGTAGATTTGGTAACGGACATCATCACAGAACTATACGAAACAGAAGAAGTAATTTCACACAATCCCGATTCTAAATATTGTAGTTATTGTTAGGGTTTGAAAGTCATCAATTTACCATGAACTTTTTAAAATCTTCCTTTTGCTGAGAAATTATTAATTATCACTATTTTCGTATTAAAATTAAATAATATGTTTTATAAAAAACTTGGCTTAATTTACATTTTTCTTTTTGCAACATGTACATTTTATGCGCAAATAAACACTAACTTACCTAACAATAAAAATTTCTTAATTAAAGAATTAGGAACGAAATATACACAGAATCAATTGGTCTTTGCTTTGGAAAAAGCAGACTGGTGTGGTTATTTCAATAAAACTTTAAATTATAAAATAATATTTGATGACGGAACAATTGTTGAACTATTAAGTTTTGATGAGTTAAAAAATTTAAAATCAATTGAATTAAGCGATGGATGTTATCAGACACGATATATTGAAGATACAGCAATTTACAGCATTCAAGTTACCGGTTTAATATCTAGACAAGTAAAGAAAAATACAAATATTAAATCATTTGAAAATAATTAAATTATGAGAACTATAATTAAATTAATTCATGCTGTTTTTTTTATTTTCTCAAGTTTTTCTTTTTTGTTTTCTCAAGGAAACACTTGTGTAACAGCATATAATTTTGGCAATTTACCAGCACCTTCGGGTTGTGGTTCACCAACACCAGGGGTTGGATCAACTGTTTCACACAATGGAACAAATGTTGGAGCGACAGCGGCGAATCCATATGTTTATATTCCTGATTGTGGAACTGGTACAATAGATATGGCGGTAGGCGCTTTGGATGTTTGGTACACTTTTGTTGCAACGGGCGCATCATTACGTGTAAATGTAACTGGAACTTTAGTTTCTCCAAATTTAGGTTTATATTCTGGTTCTTGTTCAAATCTTTCGGGAATTGGCTGTGCCATTGGTACGACGGGCGGAGCAATTACAAATGTTGTCTTTGAACCTCTTGTTATTGGGCAAACTTATTTTATACAAGTTAGTGGTAATAATTCAAGTTCGACGGGTAATTTTGAGCTAACACTAAATAATAACAATGATTGCAGTGACTGCATGCAAAACTCCTTATTAACTGCAAACCCACTTCCTGTTAATGGAACTTATGGGGCAGGACAAACAGTTACTTTTTGTTATCAAATTAACAATTATACCCAAGTAAGTTCGAATTGGCTCCATGGTGTTCAAGTCTCTTGGGGTTCTGGTTGGGTTACTACTCCTAGTAATGTAGTTACAAGCTCACCTGCATCATGCAGTGGGTCAGGAAACTGGGCTTGGTATCCAACAGGAATTGGAACAGTAAATGGAACCAGTTGGGGTGCTGGGTTTTATTATGATTATACCTCTGGAGTTACAGGTCCACAAAACAATTACGGAGATTACAATGCCCAAAATTGTGACCCAACCTTTTGTTTTACGCTCACAACACCTCCTATTGGTTTATGTACTCCAGGAGCTTCCCTATCTGTTAATGTCAACACCTCGAGTGATGGTGAGTCCGGAAGTTGGACAAGTATTGCATGCCAAGATGATCCAATCTCTAATTTTGAAGCTGTTTTAAATTGTTGTTCTCCTCCATCAATGACTAGTACAACAGTTACTTGTTTTGGTGGGACAGATGGAACAGCGACAGCAACTGCACAAGGCACAACAAGTCCTTGGGATTTTGAATGGAGAAATTCACAAGGAACTATTGTTAGTTCTACATTAGGTTCACTAACTGCTTCCAATCCGGTTACAGGTTTGCCTGTTGGAACGTATACTGTTACAGTTACCGACAACAATGGTTGTGTTTCCTCTAATACAGTAACAATTATACAGAATTCTAGTGCTACAGTTACTGTTCCTGCAAACATTTCAGTTTGTCATAACTCACTAATTCCTGCTACAAATTTTGTTTCAAATCCTGCTGGAGCAACATTTTCTTGGACTAATTCAGATCCAACAATAGGAATTTTAGGTTCAGGTACTGGAAATATCGCTCAGTTTACGGCTCTTAATACTGGTTTAAACACTATCACTTCAACTATTACTGTTGTTCCTATTATTGGTTCATGTGCTGGAATTCCAAATACTTATACAATTACAATTAACCCAGCTCCAAATGTTGTAATTACTGGAAACTCTACAATTTGTATAGGTACAAGCACTACATTAACAGGTTCCTTTTCGCCAGTTCCAGTATCATCTCAAATTCCATTTATAAATACAACTTCTGTTCATATTGGAGGAAATAATGATTCTGGAACGGGAACTATCGCATTAAATAGCTCAGGAATACAGCCTACAACACTTAGTAATGGCCAAATTGTTTCCGTTTGTTTTATTGTAAAACATCAAGATATAAGTGAATTAAATATAATTTCATTGAATGTTGGAGGGACAATTTATAACAATACCAATACTCCAGCTTTACAAACATTATTAACCCAAATTCAAAGTTCACCTGATAATTCAGCAAATCCATTTTGTATACCAAGCTCCTTACTGAATACTATTTCAGGAAATTCAAATACAACTTGGTCTATTTCACTAAATGATGGAACAGTTGCACAATCCGAGGGTGGAGATATTTTAGAGCTAGAAGTAATAATTAATAATACACCAAGCGTTAATTATACGTGGTCACCATCCGCAACTTTATCTGGAACAACATCAGGTACAACTACAACAAGTCCACTAACAATTTCTGCAACACCAACAAACTCACCAACGACCTATACATTATCTGTAACAGGTTCAACTGGTTGTGTAGGAACAGGTAGTTTTGAAGTAGTTACAACATCTCCTATTACTCCTAGTTTTAATACATTTGGACCTTATTGTCAAAATGATCCCTCTGTAATATTACCAACTAATTCTAATGATTTTCCTGCAATCAATGGAATATGGAATGCTTCAAGTATCAATACATCAAATATAGGTAGTACACAATATACATTCACCCCAAATGCAAATCAATGCGCAAATCCAAGTACAATAACTATAAATATTACCACTCCTATTACTCCTTCTTTTAACCAATTAGGACCATTCTGTCAAAACAGCTCACCTGTTAATTTACCATTAAGTTCTACCAATTCGATTATCGGAACCTGGTCACCAAACGTTATTAACACCTCAATAATTGGAGGTACATTATACAATTTCACCCCAACAGCAGGTCAATGTGCTTCAGCCACAAATATGACTATTTCTGTTTCAACACCAATAAATCCAACTTTTAATCAACTTGGACCTTTTTGTGAGAATAGCAGTCCAGCAACACTATCAACAAATTCAAATAATTCAGTTTCCGGAACATGGAATCCGAATGTTATTTCAACAAATATTACTGGGCAAAGTTTATATACATTTACTCCAAATGCTGGAATTTGTGCTAATCAAGCAACAATGACGGTAACTGTAAATCAAAATAGTACACCAACATTTACTCAGCTTGGAGCTTATTGCCAGAACAGTATACCAGGGACATTACCTGCAAATTCTACCAACTCAATCTCTGGAACTTGGACACCAAATTTAATCACTACAGCATCAGCTGGTCAAACAACCTATAATTTCACTCCAACGGTTGGATTATGTGCTTTACCTACAAGCATGACAATAACTGTTAATCCTTTACCTTCATTTACTACTACAGTGTCTCAACAACCTACAATTTGTGGTGCTACTGATGGCATTATTACGTTATCTGGTTTAGTAAATTCAACAAACTACTCACTTACTTATTCAGATGGTTCTGTTATAACAGGTCCCTTTGGAATTCAAACAACAAATACAGGAACCTATTCAATTACCAATTTGAATGCAGGTACCTATTCAAATTTTATTATTTCAACTGGATTATGTAGCACAACTGTTGTAACTCCCCTTTCACTCTCTGACCCAAATGCTCCAACATTTACTGTTACTTTCGGTTCAAATCCAACAACATGCCAAGGTACAAATGGTTCATTAATTATTAATGGTTTACTTCCTTCTACAACATACCAACTTTCCTATAATTTTGGTTCAAATCAAATTGGACCCAATATAATTACCACTAACGCATCTGGAGTGTTTACGATTTCAAACCTAAGTGCTGGAGCATATTCAGGATTTATAATTAATTTATCTGGATGCCAAGGAACGCAAACTAATACAATTTTCCTTACAGAACCAAATGTTCCTATACTTCAAATAACGAATCCTCTTTCGGTTTGTACTCCTTCAACAATAGATTTAACTAACCCATCAATTACAGTGGGAAGTTCAAATGTTACTTCGCTTAGCTATTGGTTAGATATAAACGCAACCTTTCCTTTGTCTAACCCAACATCTGTAAACTCCTCAGGAACTTATTTTATTCAAGCGACAAATTCAGGTTGTTCAGATATCGAAGCTGTACAAGTAACTATAAACTTTTCTCCTGTTATTACAAATCCTGGTTCACAAACATCATGTTTAAGTTATGTTTTACCCGATTTGTCAGGAAATCAAAACTATTATAATAATTCTCAAACTAATAATGGAAATCAAATCTCTGGAGTCATAAATAACACTCAAACTGTTTGGATTTATGAAACTAATAATGGATGCTCAAGTGAAGTGTCATTTCTTGTAACTATTAATCCTGAACCAATATTAACAAGTTTAACTGGAGATGGCACCTATTGCATTGGTGACAACATTAGCCCAATTCAAGTAGAACTTAGTGGCCAAAGCCCATATATTGTAAGTTATTCTATTAACGGAGGAGCTTCTGTAATTACTAATTCAAACCAGCCAATAATTAATTTAGGAACAAGTCCGGGAGTATATTCAATTTTATCGATTGAAGACGCTAATTGTACGAATACCTCAGTCAATTCAACTGCAAGTATTGTTATAAATCCAATACCCAATGCACCTTTGGTTAGTAGTGGGGCAACATATTGTTACAATGAAACAGCAAATTCACTTGTAGCTTCAGGACAAGGAACATTTACTTGGTATAATGATAGTGGCTTAAATTCAATAGTTTCAACTAATTCTAGTTACACTCCAACAAGCACAATCGGAACATTTCTTTTCTATGCAACTCAAACTGAAAATGGATGCGAAAGTGAAGCGAGTGTTGTTACAATCACTTTTACGGGTTGTGAAATAGAAATTTCAACTGCATTTACACCAGATGATGACAATGTAAATGACATTTGGACGATTGAAAACATTGATGATATTTATCCTAAAAATAAAGTGAAAATTTTTAACCGTTGGGGCTCATTACTATTTGAATCGAATGAAGGTGCATATCAACAAAACCCATGGGATGGAAAACATAATGGTGAAAATCTACCTATTGGAAGCTATTATTATATTATTGAGTATAATGATAATGTTACTAAAGCAAGTCAAGGAACCGTTAGCATAATCAAATGAAGACCATGAAAAAAACAATTCTAATTTTATTTTTGTTTTGTGGCTTTCTATCAAAAGCACAACAATTACCTCAATTTTCTCAATATCATCTAAACCAAAACATTATTAATACCGGTGCAACTGGAATCAAAGAATCAATGGATTTGACGCTTGGTGGAAGACTACAGTGGGTTGGTGTAACTGATGCTCCAAAAACATCCTTCCTACAATTTTCTGCACCTCTAAAATTTAAAACAAAATACTATAACCCCGGTATCAGAACTAGTGCAGGACAAATTGAAAAAATTAATACAAAAGTTCAGCGATATAGAAACACATTAGGGGGTCAAATTATGGCTGATCAATATGGCGCTTTTAGAAAAACTTCGTTCGCTGCAACTTATGCTTTTACCTATATAATTTCTAAAGAAACAACATTTTCAATTGGAATGAAAGTAGGAATTTCAAACAACGTTTTTTTAGCTGATAAAGCGCAAGTTATAAATGTAATAAATCCCACCCAAAACAATTATATAGACCCTACCTATAACAACTACTTAATAAATCAATCTAGTAAATATATGTTTGATTTAGGAGCAGGCATGTATCTGAAAGGTAAAAATTTATTTTTAGGAATTGCATCTGATAATCTCACAAAAGATTTAGTAGAATTTGGAAGTGGAACTGCAAATTTTGGTACTAAAATGCATTTCAATACAGTTCTTGGATACAAAATATTGCTGAATAAAAACATAACTTTAGTGCCAAGTATATTATTGAAATATATGCGGCCAGCTCCACTATCAATTGATGGAAATTTACAATTAGAACTTAAAAACAAATTCTGGTTTGGGCTTGGTTATCGCCATAAAGATGCTCTTATTGCATTAATTGGTTTAAAAATAAACAATCGATTTAGATTTGGTTACTCCTATGACTTTTCTGTCTCAAGATTCAACAATTACAGTTCAGGAGGTCATGAACTTTCATTAGGGATAATGCTCGGAAAATAAGTTAAAGTTTTGAAATAATAAGAACTAGATTCATTACAAAAAACGATCTTTTAATAAACTATTATGACCTTAAAAAAAACAAATAGATGAAAACAAATTTATTTTTCCTTTTCTTAGTTTTGAGTGTTTATGTAAATGCACAATTTCAAAATATTGAAGAACCGAAAAGACTCGGAGGAGCTATAAACACACTAGCAGAGGAAGGTTTTCCTGTTTTTTCAACTAAGGATGAAAAATTGTATTTCACTAGAACTTTTGATATTAACTCCATTGGTGGTGAAAATGACCAAGATGTTTGGTCGAGCAAAAAGACTGGAGATTTTGAATATGAAAACGGCATTTCAGAAAAGAAAATAAATAACAAATACAATAATTGTATTGTAGGATTTAATTCAGATGAATCTAAAGTTTTTCTTTTAAATTCTTATGAAGGGAAAAAAGATTTAAAAAAAGGAATTTCTTACTCCACTAAAAAAGGAGAAAAATGGAGCAAACCCAAAGAAATAAAAATCCCTAGTTTAGATATTGATGGAAGTTTTTATGGCTTTCATATTAACAAAAAGGAAAATGTCATTTTGATTTCTTATGCTGGCCCTCAAACCAGAGGTCAAGAAGATTTGTATTATTCTATGCTTTCAAATGGAAAATGGTCAGTTCCACAATCTTTGGGAGATAAAATTAATTCAACTGGTTTTGAAATTTCTCCATTTCTATCAGCAAATGATGACACATTATTTTTCTCAAGTAATGGTTTTGGAGGCGTAGGAGATGCCGATATTTTTTATGTTATTCGAAAAGGTGATGATTGGACAAATTGGTCTGAACCTATTAATATTGGTTCTAAAATAAATTCTGAGAAATTCGACGCTTATTTTACAATTAATAGTGGAGCTTTTTATTGGTCAAGTAATCGTGATGCTGAAAAAAGTGATATTTATTATTCAAATTTTCTACCACCTCCTCCTCCACTTATTGCTTCAATAAAGGGATTTGATGTGACCATCCATGGAGGAAGTGATGGTAGAATAGAACTAATACCTACAGGTGGTGTAAAACCATATACGTTTAAATGGTCGAATGAAACAACAAATGAAGATCCTGAAAATTTAGTGAAAGGCATCTATTCAGTTGAAATTACTGACGCAATTGGGCAGAAATTAATATTATCGACGCCTATAAACGAACCTGAAATTATAGAGCAAATTGTAGTAGTTGAAAAAATACCTAGAGAAGATGCAATTGTTTATTTTGATTTAAATTCAAGTTATTTAAATAATGGAAATTTTAAAGAATTAGACTTATTTTCAAGTAAAATAAATGATAAGTCAACTATATCACTAAAAGTAATTTCACATTGTGATATTCGGGAATCTGATGAGTACAATATTTGGCTTTCTAAAAAAAGAATGAACACAACAATAAACTATTTAGTTAAAAAAGGGTTTGACCGTTCAAAAATAAGTGGAGACTACAAAGGAGAAAAAACACCACTTATAAAGTGTTCACCATGTTCTGAAGAACAGTTTAGAATAAACCGAAGAACAACAATTACTATTTTAGATTAAGTAATACCTTCTATTCGTTCATCAAATTTTTCTGATGGATTAAAATTGGTAATTAAACCCAATGTTTTGCAAAAAAAACCTGAAAAGAATTAGAGAAACGTTTCCGCTGCTTAAAATCTTTTCAGGTAGTCGCAAAATATTAGGAGCAACTTGAAGACCATAACTAAGTTTTAAAATTGAATTATTTGTACTAACTTTGTAATTACACAAAAAATAAGTTATGGAGGTTTCAATTATTAAAATAGGAAATTCAAAAGGTTTTCGATTAACCAAAACTATTCTTGATAAGTACCAAATCAAAGATAAAGTTGAATTGATTATGGAAGAAGACCAAATCGTCTTACGACCTATCGTTGAACCAAGAAAAGATTGGAACCAAGCATTTAAGAAAATGCACGAAAAAGGTGATGACCAACTTCTTATGAATGATGTTTTTGAAGATGAAAACTTTGACGAATGGAAGTAAAACAGTATCAAATAGTTTTGGTTAATCTTGATCCAACATTAGGAAGTGAGATTCAAAAAACGCGACCTTGTGTTATTATTTCACCAAATGAAATAAATGACAATCTGCGAACAGTTGTTATCGCACCTATGACTTCCTCAAGTAGAAAATATCCTACCAGAGTTAAAGTTAAGCACAACAGTCAAGAAGGCTGGGTTGTAATTGATCAAATAAGAACAATCGACAAAATTCGTATTGTAAAAAAGTTTGGTTCGCTTACAGAAAAGGAAATACTTGAATGTAAACGTGTGATACGCGAAACATTCGTTGACTAATGAAATAATGAATAACAACCCCAAATTCTTAAGCAAAAAAAAACTTAAAAGAATTAGAGAAACGTTTCCGCTCCTTAAAATCTTTTCGCTTCCGTCGGGGCGTGGGATTTCTTCGCTACTGACGAAAACTTCCAAAAAA
>CAZDKE010000077.1:0-11345 GCA_964506255.1 uncultured Lishizhenia sp.
TAAACCAAATTTATAATGTGTTAGAAAAATGGGGTTTTTAAGGTTTGACTAATTAGATTCTATTAATAACCTTGATTAACAGAGGCAAAAATCAAAATTTCAAAGGAAGGGATTATTAGATTTTCTGATAAAAAAACGATTATGAAGAGAATTGTTAGTTGTCAACATTATAAAATAGATGCTTTTTATAGGTTACCCTTTTCAAAAAAAGCGGATTTTTTCTACTGCAAATAAATATAATCATCCAAGTTTTTCGATTAAAACAGTCCTAAATTGTTTCGATAATGGGAGTTCTTGATTGTGAACTGAAACGGTATTGTTATTTATTTTTTCAATATGTTTTATATTTACAATATAACTTCTATAAATTCTACAGAAATTGTTGCTTAATTTCAATTCAAATTCGGCTAGACTGTCTCGTAAAACAATTTTTTCATTTTTAGTAGTGAAAATTTCAATATAAACGTGGTCGCTTTTTACGAATATTATCTCATCAAATTTCAATTTTAAAAAACATTTTTTTTGTTTGATAAAAATATACTCTTTAAGAGATTCATTCTCTTTTTGAATTTTACTTTGTTCACAATTGGATAACGTAACCTCAATCGAACTATATAATTCTTCTTTTGTGAATGGTTTAACTAAGTAAGCTGGTGGATTTGCAATTTTAGCTCTTTCAACTGTTGCTTTATCTGCATGAGCTGTTAAAAATATAAAGGGAATTTGATATCTTTCTTTTATATAAAGGGCTAAATCTACACCGTCTTTTTTTCCAGATAAATGAATGTCTAGAATAACAATGTCTGGTCGTTCATTGTCAATTAACTCTTTTCCTTCTGTATAGGTTATTGCGGGTTCTAAGACATTATAACCCAAACTTGCCAGCGTTTCACAAATGTTATCAGCAATTATTATTTCATCTTCAACAACAGCAATTTTAACTCTATTCATGTTTTTTTGTTTTTAATATTAATCAACATTTGATCTTCTTATAGAATCTTTGAATGTTATTTCAAACACTGCTCCTTTATCATAATAATAATTTAGTTTTCCATGTAATTGTTTCGACAGTCTCCTTACAAGTAGCAATCCTAAACTTTTTATTTTTTCCAAGTTTAAATCTTGTGGCAATCCTTGTCCGTTATCTCTATAAACTAGTTTATATTCGCCTTCTTCTAAATTTTCTAAACAAATCTTTATTTTTTTTCTATCGTTTTTGGTATACTTAAATGTGTTAGTGGTTAATTCATTGATTATCAAACCAAGTGGGATTGCAGTATCAACATCTAACATTACATCTGTTACACAATTTTCTAACTTGAAATTTTCTGACTTGAAAAGTTTGGCATTTTCTATCACTAAATCCGTGCAATAATCTTTGAAACTAATAGCTGAAATATCATTTGATTGGTAAAGTCGATTATGAATCATAGACATTGCATTGATTCTGTTTTGTCCTTCTTTTAAAATCTCTTTTAAATTATCATTATCCATGTTTTTGTATTGCAATTCTAAAAGGCTACTAATTCGTTGAAAATTGTTTTTAATTCGATGATGTATTTCCTTTAGCAGTAAATCATTTTCGCGATTTTTAATAGCAAGTACGTTACTACTTCTCCGAATCATAAAAATCAAAAAAGATAATACTATTAGTAAACCAAGAACAACACCACTAAATATAAAATAGAATCGGTTTTTATCCTTTTCAACAAGAATTTCTTTTTCTTTATCCTTAATAAGTTCTTGTGTTTGATACTCTGCCAAGATTTCAGATAAATCTTCAGAATAGATTTTCCGAGTTAATAAATTTGCATCTTTTAAATAACGGAAAGCTTCTTCGTATTCTTTGTCTTTTATTAATGCTTCACCACAAAATGTATGTAAGTCAATTAAGAATTTATTATTCAGTTTGTTTTCAGAGTCTTTAACGAGATAGGCACATAATTCTTCAATATTTTTAACTCCAAATTTTTGAAATATTCTAGCTTTTGCTGGGTCATTCGTTTCTAATGAACCGAGGTATTTAGCGTATAAAATATTATTGTAATACCTACTATTTAAATCTTTTGAAAGAATATCTAATTGATTTTCAACATAAACTTGATCAAACTCGCCTTTGAAGATATAGGCATCAATTAATTGATAAACTGTAGAATTGTAAAAGTAGGATCCTCCTTTTGCTTTTTCTGCTAATTTCAAAATTTCCTTGCAATTGCTTATGTAGTTTTCAAGCTGCCCCGTTTGCACATAATATTCATTAAAGTGATACTTGTGGGTGATAAGCAAAAAAGTATCTTTCAATTTAGTTGCAATAGCAATATCTTTAAGACTAATTTTTTTTGCTTCTTCAATTTTCCCTTGAATCCCAAAAATAACTATTTTATTAATGTCTGCATAAGCTTTAGCAATCTGAATATTTTTAGATTTAGTTTTTGAAAATTCATTAATGTATTTAATTAACCGATTATTTTCTTTGGTAGCTCTTTTAAGTGAAACATCATTCCTCAAATCATTAATTTGAAGCCATTTTAGTTTCACATAATCAATGTCAATTACTTCTTTTGATTTTGGCGGTTCAATCTTGTTAATAAACTTATAAAATTGTTCATGCTGCGATTTTCCACTTAATTCTAGTACTGATGTAAAATTGAAGTAATCATCATAAGTCGCTTTTTCATAAACAACCCTTTTAAAAAGATTGTAGTTGCTGTCCTTTCTAATTTTTTTTAGTTCATTTATTGCCGATTTTTTATCTCCATTCAATATGTCTCGTTCAATTTTTCGCAAAACATTTTGAGACATTGAAATAAAAAAATTGATTAAAAAAAGAACTAATAATACAAGTTTGATAATTTTCATCACTTAAAATATTGCTTTAATTTAATTTTATACAGTTAAAAGTAAGTTATTAAAATGAAAAATATATTATTAAATAAATTAAAAGTGAAAAATATTATTAAACTTCAAATTAACAAAATAAACAGTCTAAAAATCATAAGAATGTTGAAATAGATTTTTTAATTTTATCAAATAGCACTATTTTTTTATTTCACTCGCAATAAATTTCCGTAATACAAGAATTTATCGGTTTTTGTTTCCATATATAGTTCAGTGATTTGTTTTTCACGACCTTCAAAATAAATATCAGAAAGTTCAGTGATAAAATTCACATCGACCATCGGAGAATAGGTATTCATAATTAAGAAACCATCTTTATCTAAGACATTAGCTGCTGCTCCCATCAGTTCATCTATTTTATCCTCCAATTTCCATTTTTCTCCCTTAGCACCAATTCCCCATGCGGGAGGGTCCATTATTATCCCTTGGAATTTATTTCCTCGTTTTTCCTCTCGCTGAACAAATTTTAACGCATCCTCATGTACCCAGCGAATGTTCAATAAACGACTTTCATCCATATTTTGGTTTGCCCAAGTCATCACAGATTTTGCTGAATCAACGTGAAAGGTGTCAGCACCAATATTTCTAGCCACACATGAAGCTGCACCTGTATAAGCGAAAAGATTTAAGAAACGAGCTTCTGATTTTAAATTGTCCTCAATGAATTCCCAGTTCGATTGTTGCTCTGGAAATAGTCCGATGTGTTTGAACTTCGTAAGTTCCAGTACGAATTTTAAACGTTTGTAGGTAATAATCCATTTTCTAGGTGCGTCTTTTTTGAGGCTTTTCCATTTACCAGTTTGCCCTTTTGCATCTTCAATGAATTCCCAATGCGCCATTTCTCTCCATTCGGTAAAAGGTTTACCACTATGGAAATAAGCCTGTAATTCTGGTCGAATCGTAATGATTTTTCCCCAACGTTCTAGTTTTTTGCCACCTCCAGCATCTAGTAATTCATAATCTTCCCATCCTTTAGAATAGGTACGTGCGTTTGTTGACATGTGTACTTTATTGGTAAAAAATTAGCGCATTTTAGGCGTTTTCTTTCTTCCACCCATCATTTGCGCCATACGCATTTGATTTTTAGAAGGAGCCATTTGTAGCTGCGCTTGCATTTGCTTGATTTGGTCGCGCATCATTCCGCTTTTATCCAGTTTTTTAGCTTCTGCCAATAGGGAAACAGCTTCTGGACGTCGACCTGTTTGAGCACAAATTCCTGCTAAGTGCATTCTTGCTACTGCATTATCTTCTGCTTGGCGTAAACCCAAATCTAATGCTTTGCGTAGCATTTGTTCACTTTTAGCAAAACCCATTTCTTGTGCTCCCATAACTGCTTTTAAGAACAATACATAAGCATGTTGGCGACGTGGTAGAAATTGTGGAGCTGTAATTCGGTCAATGTATTTTTTAGCTTTTTCTGTATTTCCAACGCGCATCTGGTTTAAAGCCAAGATCATATTTTCATTTCTGAAAAACGATAAAATAATAATTGCTGTTATTAGCAAGAAAGAAATCCCCCAACCCCAATGTCCTGTTGCGAACAACCAAACATTAAAACCAAGTGAAAGCGCTGCGATAGCAATACGAATTATGAAACCTGTCATTTTTTTAATTTATTTATGATGTTTTGAACAGTTGCCTTCGAGAACCTCTGTCAACTGTTGATTGAGGCTCTCGAAATCAACTTTTAACTTATTTTTAAATCGTTGCAATACACTTCAACTCAATCGCTATTGGTGTTGGAAGTGAATTGATTTCTACTGTTGTTCTGCAAGGTAAATTGTCTTTAAAATACTCAGCATAAATGCGGTTATAGGTATGGAAATCACGTTTCATATTTACCAAAAAAACGGTCACATCTACCAACTGATCCCAACTAGAACCAGATTCTTCCAAAATAATGCGAACATTGTCAAACACGCTTCTGCATTGTGCTTCAAAATCGAATTGAATGAAGTTTCCATTTTTATCTAATTCCAATCCTGGAACAGCAGAATCAGTAGCATCAGAACCCGCTGTACGAGGACCAACACCAGACAAAAACAATAAATTTCCTACTTTTCGAGCGTGAGGATATAAACCTACTGGCTTTGGGGCTTTATTTGTTGAAATACGTTCTTGATTTGACATCGCAAAAATTTGTGCAAATATAATAGAACTAAAGGAAATCGAAGTATAAAACGATTACAAAGCCTTCAAAGTCATTTTTAAAAAAAGTATCATTTTTATCTAAAACCAAATAGAAAGACTGGAGAAAATCTGATACTCATTTGCAACACGTTGGCCGTTCTTTTTTTCAAAAGCATCATTTAAAGCATGAAATTGTCTTCCTTCGATGCGGAACAAACATTTATCGGTTAACTTTTTACTGACGGATAAGCCACTACTAAAACACTGAAAAGATGGATTTGTATAATTTCCAACAGCAATAGAAACGATTGCATTTTGAGGGTCATTAAAATATTCAACGCGTCCACTGATATTCCAATCATTTTTAAAAGCTCTTCTTGCGATGAAATTCGCTTGCCACCAAAACTTTTCATTATTCACATTCAAAGGATCTTGAATTTGTTGTATTCCAGCGTAGGCACAAGAAGTGATTTTCCATTTGTTCTTTTCGTAAATCCAATAAATATCTGAAAAATAACGCATTCGATAACTTGGATTTTCCACCGATTTTTCATTTCCAGCATACACATCCCAATTGATTAAATTATTCCCATTTGGTCTAATTTCTAATTGCGTTGCAACGGATTTCGCATCGTTTTTGTCTTTAATTTGTTGCCAACCGTTCAATAAATAAGCATAGAAAGTTACTTTTTCTTTAATTGGAATGGAAAGTTTTAGTCCACATAAATAGTAAGGAACATATTCAGCAGAAAAACTCCGACTGTACATTAAATGGTCTTTTGAAATGGCGCTTTCATTAGTAAACGGGGAACCCAAAACCCCTGCATCGAGCCAACTATTTTTATTTTTGAATAGTTTCACGCCAATATTCCCTTCCAAAATAAATTTCATTGCGCCATTTTCACTTGCATAATTAGCATTCATATAGGTGCCAAATGCAGGAATAAAACGAGCACGAATGGTTTTGTCTGTGTATTTTAAATCCAAATAGGAAAGGTTGATGCTCAGTGAATTATGTTGATTGGAAGAAACGAAATAATTATTTTCATTTGAAATAGGTTGATTGAAATTAAAACCATAATACACATCCATATAAACACCAAGGCTTACATTGCCAATTTTCAAGCCACTGGTAGTATCCATCAAGCCCGTATTTGCAACTTGAGAAAACAATAAATTTCCGCCAATGAAAGTAAAACAGAAACTAAGAATTAAAGCTAAAAATTTCATTCAGCAAGTATAAAAAGAAAAAAGTAGGTAATCTACAGTTTTTTGAAGGACGTCAATCGCTTAAAAATGTGTTTCTTTGTCAGGCAATAATTCCGATTAGAATATGATTAAAGCGTTATACAAGTTTTTAAGCCCCAAATTTCAAAAAGTATATTTAGAATACAAAGTGGACGTTTCGCCGCGTTATGGTCATGGTAAACCAGCGCATCCGGAGTTATTGGCAATTACCCAAAAGCAAGATGAAACCTACGCTTCTTACTTGAAAGCGGTGGCAAAATACCAAGAGAATTTGTGGCAAATCAAAGATGCGAAATTAGAACAAGACCCGAAGAATCCAGCTTGGAACAATTCGTTTCTACCGGGTTTAGATATGGTTATGCTTTACACCTTGATTGCCGAATTAAAACCCAAAAAATACGTTGAAATAGGTTCTGGAAATTCTACAAAAATTGCGTTTAAAGCGAAAAAGGAACAAAATCTAAGCACTAAATTCATTTCTATCGACCCGCAACCACGTGCGGAAATAGACGCATTAGTAGATGAAGTAATTCGTAAACCTTTTGAAGCAATCGATTTCAAAATGTTGGAAGAACTGGAAGAAAACGATATTCTTTTTGTGGATAATTCGCACCGTATTTTACCCAATTCTGACGCAACTGTTTTCTTCTTGGAAGTTTTACCTCGCTTGAAAAAAGGCGTTGTAGTTCACATACACGACATTTATATCCCGTACGATTACCCGCAGTTTATGTGCGATCGTTTTTATTCGGAGCAATATGGTTTAGCGATGTATCTTTTGGCAAATTCAGAGAAATACCAACCGCTTTTTGCCAATTATTACGTTTCTGAAAACAAGGAATTAGCAGCAATTATCGCTGATTTCTGGAAACATGAAAACACTAAAAATGTGGAGAAACATGGTGGGTCGTTTTGGTTGCGAATTAATTGATGAAGAATAAATATTTATGCATTTTTTCTATGAAACCTATTATTTCTATTGTTGTTCCTTTTTATAACGAAGAAAAAAGCATTCGATTAATGTACGATCGCTTGCTGGCTTCTATAACTGTAATTTCACACAACTTTGAAATTATCTTCGTGAATGATGGAAGTCGCGACAATTCATTTTTGGAATTAGTCAAACTTTCCAAGGAAGATGCACGCGTAAAATACATCAACTTCAGTCGAAATTTTGGGCATCAAATTGCGGTAACAGCAGGATTAGATAAAACAAAAGGTGCAGCGGTTGTTATTATCGATGGTGATTTGCAAGATCCACCAGAAGTGATTCCAGAAATGTATGCCAAACACAAAGAAGGCTTTGAAGTTGTTTATGGTCAACGCCTAAAACGAAAAGGGGAAAGCTTTTTCAAGAAAATTACAGCAAAGTATTTTTACCGCATCTTAAAGAAAATTACCAATGTTAATATTCCTGTTGACACTGGAGATTTTCGATTAATTGACCGAAAAATTGTCAACGATTTGAAAAATATGCCGGAGCAGAATAAGTTTTTGCGTGGTCAAATTGCTTGGTTGGGATACCGTCAAACAAGTGTATTTTTTGAGCGCGATGAACGCAAATTTGGAGAAACAGGTTATCCCTTTTCAAAAATGCTAAAATTTGCACTAGACGGAATCACCGGTTTTTCCGATGTTCCCTTGCAATTCGTTACAAAAACAGGAATTTTTATTTCGTTCATTTCGTTCTTGATTATTCTTTACGCCATTTTCTCTCATTTTGTACTGGAGAAAACAATCACAGGTTGGACCTCTTTAATAATTAGTTCGATGTTTATCGGCGGTGTACAGTTGATTTCTATTGGAATAATTGGCGAATACATTAGTCGTATCAATAAAAATGTTCAAAACCGTCCATTGTATATCATTGACGAAACGAATATTGAGGAAGTATAATTATCATAGCGCATGAGGAAGTTCCTAGAGCTCAATAAAAAGGCGATTTTCATTGCTTTTGCACTGTTGTTTTTGCTCTTTGACATACAATATTCTGTTTTGCAATACTCGAAAGCACCTATCGATGGTGACTTTGCAAACATCGTTCTTCCAGATGAAAATTATAAGCAGGTATTGAAAGATCCAATGGGGATAAATATGCTTGTTAACCAAGAAAAACAACCTGCAACAAATAGGTTTACGGCTCATTTTGTCATGAAATCGTACTTTGATAATGTGCCTTTTTGGTTTCAAAAAATAGTTTCTCCAATTGAAAGTTTGTATGCCTCCATTACATTAGCAAAACTGCTCATTCACCTCGGTTTTCTTTCTATTATAGGGTTTTATCTGGCAAGTTTCTTTGGGTTTTCATGGAAAAAATTCTTACTGTTTTTAGTCCTTGTTTCTCCCTTTTTAATCGTAAGTGGACAATACCGCGGAAACATTGGGTTTATCGACACGGCTGTAACCTACTCCTTTTTTTATACCCTTCCATTGATTCCTTTATTGTTGCTTTATTTCCCGATTTACAAAACGATATTAACTAATAAAGCACTAAAATACCCACTACTCTATGTGAGTTTTCTAATTCCAGCTTTGTTTTTACTCGTTTTCTTTGGCCCACTTACTGCCCCATTAATAGTGCTCATCAACGCTTTCATTTTGCTGTATTACTTGATTGAAAACAAAAAAAATCACATACATTTAAATTGGCTTTCCTCGATTGTATTGACAATAAGAAATTTTAATAAAGTGATACTTTTAACTGTTTTGTTGGGTAGCATTTTAAGTCTGTATTCGCTTTATGTTGGAAGTTTCAATAGTGAGAATAATTTTTGTGAATTATCTATTTCCGAACGTTATCAAGCGCTACCAATTGGAATGCTTCAAACATTTTTATCCATTGATCTTGGAGCTTTACTTTGGGTGCTTTTCATTTTCGTTAATTTATATATCATCTATAAACAAAAAGTTGTTGGCGCTCAAACTATTTTAAAACTTGCTTTTTACTTTTTGTTGTTCTCTCTTAGTTATTGTTTGCTGTTGCCTTTAGGTGGTTGTCGCACTTATCGCCCGTTTATTCTCAGAAGTGATACGTTTGTACCGATATTGGTTGGTTTGCTCTTTTTGTTAATTCTTTCTAGCTATGTCGTATTGAATCATTTAAAAACCACATCATTTAAAATATATTTGTTTTTCTTTGCCTTTTGTAGCTTGTATTTTATGTTTTCGGATAAACTTCCCAGAGACACCAATGCGAGTGAAAAAAAGGCCTTGCACTATTTGGCAACTGAAGCAGCTCAAGGAAAAGAAAATATAACCTTGCCAATTAATTGTACTGTGCTATCTTGGACTTTAATTTCGGAGTATGAACAATCAAAAAATGCAAGTTACTTATTGTACAAACTAAACATTTTAAAACGTCCGACCGTATTTAAAAATAAATTGCCTTAAGAAATGACCCTACTAAAGCATATAGAAACAGGAAAAAATAGTGTGTTAAACAACAAATCATTGTTTGCTGTTTTTACCGTTTTTGCCCTCATTTTCGCATCCATCACCTTTGTCAATCACTACAATTTCAGAACCTACGGTTGGGATTTAGGAATCAATCAAAATGCTATCTACGATTACGCACATTTCAGATGGAATGATTGTATGATTATGCAACCTCAATTTACTAATGTGTTATCCGATCATTTTTCGTTGTATCCGCTTATGGTTTCGCCATTTTATTGGATTTTCGGTGAGTGGACAATGCTCATTTTTCAGTTTCTAGCTATTCTTTTTGGCGGTTTTGGAATCTATAAATACGTTTTAAATCTTACCAAAAACACTACGATTTCAACCTTAGCTTTGGCTCATTTTTTCTCTTTTTATGGAATTTATTCTGCCTTAAGTTTTGATTACCACGACGATGTGGTGGCTACGATGTTTGTTCCTTGGTTCTTGCTTTATTTTGAACAGAGAAACTGGAGAAAAGCAATTCTATTCTTTGTTTTAATCATCATTGCGAAAGAAAATATGGGATTGTGGGCTGTTTTTATTGGATTTGGTGTTTCCTTTAAAGCATTGCTTCAAAAAGATAAACAAGCAGCTCTGAAAGGTTTGTTTTTTGCATTGGCGGCGGGAATTTATTTTGTTCTCGTTTTAAAAGTGATTATTCCAAGTTTAGCAACGCCAGGCAGGGATTATTTACACAACTCCTTCAATGCATTAGGAGGAAATTTTGGAGAAGTACTAGTCAATATCATAAAGCATCCCATCAAAACGATTGAGTTACTTTTTGTAAATCATTCTGGAAATCCTGCTTACGATGGAATCAAAATAGAAACGTACTTAGCACTGGCATTGGCAGGTGGTTTTCTTTTAGTTTTAGCGCCTGAATACCTCCTAATGATTGTGCCAATTTTAGGACAAAAAATGTTTAATGATGTTCCAATTCGCTGGGGAATAAGTGTCCACTATTCGATTGAATTTGCTCCTATTATAGTAATTGCTGTTTACACAATTATTCATCGTTTGAAGAAATACAAAGTGGCTGTTGCTAGTGTGTTTTTGGCATCAACATTCATTAGTAGTGCTAGCTTTCTAGACCATCGCACTTCGGAATATTATAATCAAGCAAACAGTCAGTTTTACAAAAAGGAGCATTGGAATCGTGATTTTGATGTTGCCGAAGTAAATAGATTGCTAAAGACGATTCCAGCAGATGCAAGAGTGAGTGCACAATCTTGTTTGGCGCCGCATTTAGCTTTTAGAGATTACATTTTTCACTATCCATTTATTGGAAACGCAAACTACATAGCGCTTTTACCAGCAGAAGAAAATAAATATCCATATGATGCAGTAACCTACCAAAAGGCAATTGATGATTTTATTGCTTCCGGAAAATGGGAAGTAGCAGCTAAGAATGAAGCGGTGATAATTTTGAAAATGGTGAAGAAGTAAGAATATATTATGAGTATTCGCAATCGTACCAGTAAAATACTTTTTTATTGCAAATCAAGAATATGATTAAAGTGAGAACTATTTAATGAATAGTTGCGAAAAATAATTGGCCTTGAATTTCTAGGTTTTAACTACTGCACTGAAACTGTTAATTTTTAAAATTTCTGTAAGAACATTTTTAA
>CAZDKE010000078.1:0-8654 GCA_964506255.1 uncultured Lishizhenia sp.
AGTTAACCAAAATTGGCTATCGAATTGCTTCTGTCAACAACAGACTAAAGCCGAAGTTTCGCTTCACTGCACTACGGTTTAGTCCTTATATGTTAGGTGCTGCCCTTCTTTTTTGCCGTGTTGATGTCTGTCCATTTTACTGCTGGCTTGGTGCGTTATCTTGTTGGCTCTTTTGCAAAACTTGGCTTCAACGTTGGCTTGTGCGGTTTTGCAAATGTGCCACCAAATGCGTTGGCTATTGTCCTTCTATTATTTTCTGTTCGTCTGGTTTTATGTCGTAAAGTTTATAAACTAATTCGTCAATTTTCTTTTCATACTCGCTGCTGTCTTTGCCTTGTAGTTTGAGTGAAATAATTTTGTCAACCAGTTTAATAATATTTGATTGTTGACTTGATGATATATTTGGCAATGGAAATGTTTTAATATCTTCTACTAGAATTTTTGGGAAAGCTCCTTTTGTTGCTTTTGGTGAAGAATTAAAATGATAAAAAGTAGCAAGTGTTGAATTTAAAATTGCTAAAAGTGTTTTTAACTGAAAATCTCCCTTTTTATTTTTAATAATATTAATAATTGCCGGGTCATTATAACCTTCATCGGCTGTATATCCAACAAATATTTTCGGATTTGTTATTTCTCTTACTAAAATCCTTTCTCCTTTGAAATATTTAGGTTCTCTAGGATTGGCAATGCCATCACAATAATTGATATATTCTTTTCCATTCCATTTTACCGAATATGGAGTAATATCTTCGCCCCAAAGCCATTTTTTCCAACCCGCCTGTTTTGTTGTAGAATGGAAAATTCTGTTTTTAATCGTGTATTCATCTTGCCCTTGATACTTGTCATAGGCGATTAACCCTTGGCTGAATTCAGGAAAATGTATTCCCAAAGATTTTTTATTTGATTTAATTTTTGAAATCAACTTTAAAACATCAGAATTAAGTTTAAATACCAATGCCCAATTTTGATTGTTTTCAAGTAATATTTCTTTTGTTGTTTCACTGTGTTTTCTTTCCTTAAGTTCATCAAACGAAGTAACATTAGCCGTAGGTCGATAATAAACAATATCATCAGATTTTTTATTTATGAATTGGGTAATTATACACCTAACAGTAGCCGAGCCTTCAAAAACATTAAAATCAGTACAATCCAATACTTCTTGTATTTGCCAATTTTGAAAGAGATTTTCTCGGTAATTTTTCGCAAAAACATTGAACAAAATAGTATTAGGAATAATGTAGCTTTTTATTCCGTTTGGTTTCAAAAGGAACTTTGAGAGATTTATAAAAAAATAATAAATCTCATAGTCAGGTACCTTTGAAAATTTATTTACAATAGCTTCACGTAGACCGTCTTTTAAAGAAACACCATAAGGCGGATTACCTATAATCAAATCGAAACCGCCAAACTCACCTTTATTGTTCAGCACTTCGGGAAATTCAAAACGCCATTCAAAAGCGTTTTTATAAATTACATTATTTAAAATATCTTCTTTCTCTTTTTCAAATTTGGCAAGCTTTTGTGTTGCCTTTTCGAGCTTCTCTTTTAGTTCTTTTGGAATTTTTTCACCCCATTGCTTTTTTCTATTCAGTTCACTTTGCACGTTAGTAACTTCTCCTCTTGCTTTTGAAATCTTTGCTTTAAATGGGTCGTCAATATTTGTTTTGAAATTATTTTTAATTCCATCAATAATTTTTTGTAAACCTCTTTTTACATCACGGTTTTTCTCGTTCTTGTAATCGTTTACAAAACCTCTATATGCTTTGATGTCATACTTAATGCTTTTGAGTGCTTTGGTTAAGTCAGCATCTAACGGAAAACGGCTCAATAAACTGTTTCCGCATTTTATGTTGATGTCAATATTTGGAAGCGTTTCAAGTTCGGTGTATTCAGCTTCTTTATAGTAAGCATTTTTCAGAAGTTCAATCCATAAACGCAAACGGCAAATGAGAACTGATTTTGGGTTGATGTCAACGCCAAACAGGCAATTTTCAATAATGGTTTGCTTTTCGTGAAATAAGGTTTTCTGCAAACGCTGAACTTCTTTACTAATTGGTTTTCCGTTTTGCAGTTTGTATTCAATAGGGTTTCCTTGCTGATCTGTAATGATGAGTTCATCATTTACAATTTCAATTTCATAACCGCTTAGGTTGTTGCCTTTATCGTCTGCTAAAATTCCCAACTCCGCTTTAATGGCGATAATTTCATTCAGTGCCGAAACTAAAAAGTGTCCTGAACCGACGGCAGGGTCGCAAATGTGCAATGAGTTAATGATTTCATTTGCCGTTAAAACATCTTCTGTTTTGTAATGTCGCGAAGTGTAGTTTTTAATGTCGTCAAACTTGTCAAATAGCTTTTTGCCTTTTTCTGATAATGTTTCGTTGAACTTTTCTACAACTGCCAAACGGATTGATTGACGGCACATATACATTGTGATAAATGCAGGTGTGAAAATTGAGCCATCACGGTAGCCATTGATTTTTTCAAATACTTTTCCAAGAACAGAAGCATTTATCAGTTGTTTGTTGTCTTTTTGCCAGTCTTCTGTTCCTTCACTGGCAAAGTCGTAAGCATCTAAAAATTTAAATAAATAATCTAGTGAACGAAGTTTAGGAATTCTTTTTTTTATCTCAGCTAAAACTGTTGACGGTTTTGTAATTAAATCAAGTTCTACATCGTTTTCAATAGAATTTATTTTAATAGTTTGGTCTTCCAGTTCGCTGATTTCAAAAAGAGAACTATTTAAGTATGGAACACGGCTGTATTTAGTTTTAATCGCTTCCGTTCTGTCTGGAATATTTACGGCTAAAACTTTATGAAACAGTTTAAATAGTTCGTCATAGTCGTGTATGGTTTCTGTGTTAAGGAATCGATAATCTTTATTTCCCCGATGATAGGATATGAGTTGACCTTCCAATAACTTCAAAAACAATATTCTGTTTATCCAAGTTATACAGAGTTCTAATGCAATATTGAAAGTTTGTTCTTCTTTATTTTCTCCATAAACCTTTATGTCAGGAATACGATGAAATGTATCTTCTGTTTTTAATGCTTCAATTGTTAGTTCAATAAGCGAAGCTGTATTTTTATTTTCTTTCTTTCGTCTAATTACATTTTTTGTTCCTTCTCTTGCTTCTTCCAGTCCGATGATGTGAAGCAACTCTTTGTAAAATCTTTCATTGAGTGTATTGCTGTCGTTGGGTGAAGCAATTTTTAAAAGGTGTTTTGGCGAAAGAATTTTGTAAAGTGCAACCAATTCTTTGTCGTCATCTGTTGCGGTGTTGCGGAGAATTTTTTCGTAATCTCTAATGTCAAAATAAACGCAAGGAATTTCAATATCAATTTTGGAAACGATTTTTGCAATCTCCTCATAAAACCAAGGATTGTCTTTCTTGTCGTTTACTTTGATGTTGTATAGTTTTCGGATTTGAGTGTTTCGGTAAATGTGTTTGTCAAAGTAGTTTGCATCAATTATAAACCATTGGTTTATGTCAGTTACAACCAGTTGTTTTAATTCAACATTTTCTTTTGCATTTCGCTCTGTCAGATAGTAAAGTATGAGTTCGTGCAATGCTTTTTTGTTGGCATTGCCAGCTGAAATCATTTCATTTTTGTTTGAAGGCCGTTTGGCTTCAATAATAACTGCAACATCTGTGTCAGTTGTTTTTCCGCTGTGAATTACCAAATCTTTTTTGTCTTTGGTATTTATGGCATTGCTTTCAATGTAGTATGTGTCACGAAGGAAGTCACGGAGATTGTTCTTTAAGTGTTCTTCGCTTTCGTCTTTGGGTTGCTTTTCTACTACACTAATCTTGTCAAGCAAAGCAATCAAGTTGTTTTTAAACTTGTCCCTTTCGCTTTCTGAAGGTCTTTGCTTCAAAAATGCTTTTAGTGCTTTTTTAGGTGATTGTGTTATTAATTTCATCAAATATTTCTGTCAATTATTAAAGTCGCTAAGTTAAGTTTTTGCCCCTTGTTTCTGTCAAAAGTTGCTATCAAGTTTTTCAATGTCCGAAAGTCGGGTGGTGGGTGGGCTTGGGTGCAGTTGGGCAGAATAAAATGTGCTGCAATTTGTGTCGGCTTGTGCGGTTGATTGCAGCTCTTTTTATTTTGCGAAGCGTTGGCATTTTCTCAGTCGTTTTACTATTCGTTTTTTTGTTGGTTGTGTCGTCAAATAGGGTTGCACCTAACGTTCCGCGGCTAAGCGATCGGCCCACTTTTTCAAATTATTAGTATTCCGAAGACAGGACATTTTCTTCCAAACTTATTTTGTTTCGAAGCAAGATCTTGTGCTGACGCTTAAGGCGCTGTTATGCTTAGTTATTTTTTTCTTTCGAAATAATAGTCTACACCGTCAATATAAGATTCAAATATTTTTAATTCATCTCCAGTAATCAAAAATGGTTTTGTTCCTTGTTTACTCATTGTAATTGCTGGTATGGTGTCCATTTGGAAGGATTCAGTAGAGTCAATGTATTCCCCATAGAATATTTTATAATCACGTTGCCACGACTCAGTACTTTGCTTGATTCCATTTTTATATATTTTCAACTTTCCATCTGACAATATTTTCCACCTAGTTTTTTTTAAATCGTCTGAGGTATCGAAGCCATTTGTCTCAGAAAATGTTTTAATTAAAATCCATTCCCCAACCAAATCTTCATTAGGATCATTCAATTTTTCCTTTTTGCAACTAACTGCTAATTGTACAATAACAATTAATAACAATGTTTGTAAAAGTTTCATTTTTGTCATATTCGTCAAATTAAGCATAACTTATTTATACACGCTACAAAACTTCCCAATTACCTCCATTTTGGCGAGATAGGCGAAGTTTTGTTTCGCAAGGCTAATGTAGTTATTTATTTCACAAATCATCAAACGGAGAGCGTATTTGTTGCAAGTTTCGTGTGCTCACATGAGTATAAATTTCTGTTGTCTTACTGCTATTATGTCCTAGTAACTCTTGAATGTAACGTAAATCAGTACCACTTTCCAAAAGATGAGTAGCATAACTGTGTCGTAACCAATGAAGCGTAACGGGTTTTTCTATTTTGGCTTTCGTTACTGCTTGTATTAGTACTAATTGAATACTTCTTTCACTATATTTTTCGTTTATCTGTTGACCTTCAAATAACCAAGTTTTAGGTTTATAAGCTTTATAATAATCTCTTAATAAATCAATGATTTTGTTGCTGATTGGAACTACTCTATCTTTTTTGCCTTTCGATTGTTTAATGAGTAATAAATTTCTTTCAGAATGTATGTCCTTAAATGTCAAATTTAACAACTCACTTCTTCGCAATCCACACGCATATATTAAACTAAGCATGGCACGATGCTTCAAATTGGTTGGAGCTTCCAAAATTGATTTCACTTCTTCCTTGCTCAATACATTCGGTAACGTTTTTTCTCTGCGTGGTCGATGAACCAACTCAGGATCGAGCTTCATTCCTTTTCGCGAGGAGAAATAAAGTTTAATAGCATTTACAATCTGATTCTGAAAACTTGAAGATAGTTTTTGTTCCAAAATGTACTCATTATTAAAGCGAATCAAATCTTCATTGTCAATGTCAAGAATTGGTTTCGAATGAAAAAAGCGTAAAAATGTTGTTAAAGCTTCAGCGTAAGTTTTGATCGTGCTTTCGCTGTAGCGTTTGCTTTTTAAGTACTTTTTAAAGTCTGAAATTTCCAACAATCTATCTTCTGAAGGTTGAGGAAGTTCTATTTTTGTTACTTTATTTTGAGGAAAAGATTCCTTTTTTGCAGTTACTTTCAGCTCACTCATATCAATCCAAGCAATTCCACGAAAAGTTTTGAAAAGTAGGGGTAAGGTATTTTCGTTTTTTGGCAAAATCCATGAAAAATCAGCCTTGTTCCAAACTGCATTATCTATACTTTTCATCTTCCAGAATAATTGGTCATTAAACGGATGCCAAACTTTTATCTGATTAGGGTTTTCGGTTTTTTTGAGGTATATTTTATCCATGATTTATACTACTTTTTCACATTAAGTTAGTGAATTAGTTCATTTAAAACAAAGTGAAAAAGCAATTTTATCATGAGTAAAGCCAATTAGAATTAAAAATAGAAGCAATCAAAAACTTCAATTTTCAAATCTTCAAATTACCACATCTTCAAATTACTCGTTTTTCCAGAAAAAACTATCTTTGAACCATGCTTACAGTAAGAGAATTAGTTGATAAAGACGAAATGTTAAAATACATTCACGTTTTAAATGATTTGTATCCTTCCTTGACGTTGGAGCAATACTCTAAAGAATTAGATGTGATGTTGCCGCACAATTATGGACAAGTAGGAGTTTTCGAAGACGATGAATGCTTGGGAATCAGCGGCTTCTGGATTGGTAACAAATTGTGGTGCGGAAAATACTTGGAGTTGGATAACATCGTTGTTTCAGCAGCTCACAGAAGTAAAGGTGTTGGGAAATTAATCTTTGATTTTCTTGCTAAAAAAGCACAAGAACACGAATGCACGATGATGGCTTTGGATTCTTACACCTCTAACTTCAAGGCGCATAAATTTTTCTATAACGAAGGTTTCGCTCCAAGAGGTTTTCATTTTATAAATATCCTGAAACCAGAAGGGGTTAGGTAAGGGTTTATTACGATAAACCCTTACCTAACCCACTCTTTTTTAAACTGTTCCAAAAAATCGAGCATAACTTTTTGTCGTTCTTCGGCAAGAATTTTCGCGGTAGGCGTTTCCATCCGATCTTTTAGAAGTAGTAATTTTTCGTAAAAGTGATTGATTGTGTGGCTTTTAGAAGTGTAGTAATCTTCTTTAGAGGAGTGAAGTCTTGGCTCAATTTCTGGATTGTAAAGCGGACGATTTCTACTTCCACCATACGCAAAAGCTCTTGCAATTCCAATCGCTCCAATCGCATCCAAACGGTCGGCATCACGTACAATTTGACCTTCTAAGGAAGCAGCTTCATCGGCAACATTTGCTCCTTTAAATGAAACAATTCCAATGACTTTTGAAACTTCAACCGCTAATTCTTCTGAAGCTCCTTTACTGATTAGTAATTCATAAGCTACTTTTTCTCCTTTCTGAAAATCACCGTCATTGTATTTGTGATCGGCAATATCGTGTAACAAAGCAGCCAATTCAATGACTTCTAGATTTCCACCTTCGTGTGATTGAATGTATTTTGCTGTCTTCCAAACGCGCTCAATGTGAAACCAATCGTGACTACCTTCAAAAGATTCAAAGCGTTCTTTTACAAATAGTTGAATCGTTTGAGTTAACGTATTCATTGATTAAAATTTCAATACTTTTTGAGTCGCTACTTTTGTTCCACTCGTGATTTGAACGAAGTAATAACCTTTTTCAAAATGTGTCAGGTCTAAATTTTTGTTGCTCGTTTCAAGTAACAAACTTCCATTCACTGAAAATAAACGAATTGCATCAATTACTTCTTCAGATTCGATTGTCAACTGATTTTGAAATGGATTGGGATAAACTTTAAATCGTAAGTCTGCAAATTCAGCAACATTTACAGGATCTTCTTTTCGAACGATTATGTCATCGACATAAAGTTTAAATCCGTCAAAAGTTCTATTTACAAAAGCGATATAAATTTGCTGCGAATTATAACCTTCCAACGAAAGATTTACTTCGCGATTGGTCCATTCAAAATTTTCTTCTTCTACATATCCGATTGTATCAACAAAATCACTAAGTAGGTTTCCAGTTGTTGAAACAAAAACGTAATAGTCGTCAGGAAAAGAAGGGTCGTGGGATTTTGCATTCCAAGAAATAAAATTTCCAAATGCTCCCAACTGCAATGCTGGAGTAATTAACCAACGACTTGCAGTATCTTCTTCACTGAAAAAAGAGGTTGAAGCAGCAACTTTATTTGTTGTTGAATCTGGGTCGTCATAGGAAATCCAAGCACTTGTAAATTCAGAAACCTGAGTATCAGGAATGTTTGAGTCGGCATCAACAATCGTAAAATTGGATGGAATTCCACTTTGAAAATCAATATTAATGAGTTCGATTTGGGCTGTTAATTCACTTGAAAAAGGAATCAAAAGCAAGACAAGAATTATTTTTTTCATTAAGACAAATTTAAGCTTAATCTCTGAAAGGTATGTATTTTAATAGAATCTTTTAAATTTAATTGTAATTAAAGTTTTCCGTTTTTCCTGTTTTAGTTAATATCCTCTACGTGGTCTTTTGATGTGTTAAGGGTAAGCAACAACACAGTCAATCCAATTTTTAATGATTAATCTTATTCAAAATAATCAACTAGAATAAATGGTTTTAATTTAACAAAGTAGAAAATATTGAGCACGTAGTTAAGAATTAAACATTCCTGAATTTTAATGATTTGAGCATCAAATTAACTTTATTCGCTTAGGCAATTCTTTCAATTCACCTCAATAGCTCCAATATCTGGTGGATTATTTCTTGGGTTTCCAAAGATATCGGTAATAACAGAACTTACAATTCCATTTCCATTTAGAATAGAATTAGTTTCAAAGCTGAAATCAAACTCTTGAATGTCAACGAAATTGGGATTGTTGTTCCACAAAATGTTCTGATAAAAAGCATCTGTTTGAATTTCCTTCGATTTGATAAGGCAATTTTGAAAGTTAAAATTTAAGGTTACTCCAGCCAAAATCAAA
>CAZDKE010000078.1:8664-11243 GCA_964506255.1 uncultured Lishizhenia sp.
TGCCAATTCAGTTTCTAAATTTCCTGTTAAAATACAATTGGTCATCGTTCCTTCGTTAATGGAACCAACAGTTGTCACATTTGTAAACCCATTTTCATAATAATTACTAATTCCAACCGCTGGCGATGTTGAACTTCCATATCCCAACAAATTACAGTGATTAAAATTAAAATCGCCTCCTTGAAGGACGAGTAGAGCGTGCGTTCCTGATTTCGAAATGATACAATTTTCAGCTTTTACTTTTGCTCCCGAGTAAATAAAAACACCATATCGCGCTTGATTTTGAATAATTGAATTCGTCAAAGTGAGCGTATATCCAGTATTAGCGGCATCTTCAGAGAACAGGTGAATTCCAGCAGTTCCATTTTTTATGATGGCATAATCTATCGTGCTTGGTTTCGCCTCTTGAAAGTAAATTCCATAGTATTGTCCCGCAACATCATCGTAATCAGCTTCTAATCGATCTCCTTGAAAGACAACTTCATTTCCGAGTGTTCCTTGAATATTCAAAGTGGATTTATACACATAGAAAATCGCATTTTTATGCATATGAACTTGAGTTCCAGCAGGAATTGTCAGTGTTTTCGCAGAATCAACAGCAGCATAGCCATAAACAACATGTGGTTTATCATTCGGCCAAATTCCTTCGTTTAAATCTTTGTAGTGAAAATAAGCGTCTTGTCCCCAAACGGCAAGTTTTACATATTGATCTACACCATTTGTTCGAAAACGAATCGAATCTTCTACAATCATTGGTAGATTTTGGGAATTAATATCTAAAGTTACCTCCACAAATACAAAGAGTGAATCTTTTCCTTCTAAATCAATATCCGTAATTTTTGTTCCTTTAATGCCATCCACATTCATTCTAAAAGGGGAACTTTCACCGCCAACGAGTTCAATTTCTTCAATATTTACTGTTCGATTTTCGTTGTTGTAGATTTTAAATTGCTTAGTAGTAGAGCCAATTGTAGTGAAAACGGTATCAAAAACAACCGTATCAACGGAAAAAGTAAGGTTCTTTTTGGATAAAAATTGTTTCTTGCCACAGTTTGTAAATGTCAATAGTAACAAAGAGGCTAGGAGGGAAGTGATGAAAAATCTATTTATCATATTTAAGTCAACGCACAAAGCTAAATTTTATTGATGATTTGAACTAACTTTAATTAAATAGGTTTTGAATATTCACTTTTGAAACGTATTCAGAAATGATATTTTTGTTGTGTTGCAATTCAATCCACTGAATTTGATTCAAGTTTTTGAGCATAAATACTTCAACATAAAGTGAATCCAAGGCAAATAAATAAATGAAATGACTCATATTTTCACGAGCTCCAATATATGCTCCATTTTCTTTCACTAATTTAATTCGCTGAAGTAAACTCATTTTATTAAATTGTTCTATTTTCATAAAAAAAGATATTTATTTTGAACCAAAAACAAACACAAGTGTAAACGATACAAAATAAGGAAAAAATGAAACTCAATTTACTTATTCTGATACTTTGTTCAGCTTGGTCGTGTGCAAGTCAGATTCCAGAAACAAATTCGAATACCAAGGTTGTCACCAATACAAATTTAAACTCCACGAATAATGGAACTTTTTTTAATGCAGCCCCAAATACAAATTCAACCGAATCTCTAAATTTTGAATTGATGGATTCTGTTGTTATTCAATCAGATAAATCACTAGAACGCAAGGAAAAATACAAAATTGATAAAAAAGTAAAAACAACTTCAAGCGTTGGAAAAGTTCAACCTTCATCAGTTGATCAAAAAGTTGCGAATCAAAAAATACTGATTTCTACTGAGTTTAACAAGACAAAATTGCAATCAAGCACGCAGAAAACACAGCGAACTCCAACCCCTGAAATGCAACAAGCATTAGATGATAAAGTAGAAGATTTGAATGAAATTGCACCCAATTCATTTGAGTATCATTTATTTAATTATTCGTCTGGAAATTATGATGTTAGCAGAGAGGAATCGCTGAATATTGTTTATAACCAACAGCCTGGAAATATCGAAGTTCTTAAATTAACTTTTGCAAATGCGATTGTTAAGGGTGACACTTTAAATGCTAAAAAGTACTTAAATCAATTAGAATTTAAAAATGTGATTCAGCAAGAAACTATTGATTACACAGCTGACGTTCTCAAGTCTGCAGAAGGAAATTCTACATTAATTACTCACGGTTTTAATGACAGTTATGGCGCTTACCAAAATCAATTGAACAAAAATCAACAAACTAACATTGATGTAATTTCTTTGGATTTTATGCAAAGCCAGTCTTATCGTGATGTATTAACAACCAAAGGTTATGATGTTCCCGTTCAAAAAGAAGTGAATGTGAATTATCTAAAATCATTTTGTGAGTTGAATGCTGATAAAAACATTGCAATCTCAATGACCTTACCAAAAGAATATTTGTTACCCTTGCAATTAAAATTATACACTTGTGGTTTGATTTTTGAGTACAGAGAAAGCCAAAATGTTCCGGGAAGTGCAAGACTTGAAGATTTATGGTATAACCAGCTAAATAAAAAAGCCAAAAATGTATATGACAATAAAAGCATCAC
>CAZDKE010000079.1:0-11069 GCA_964506255.1 uncultured Lishizhenia sp.
GGGCCGTTTAATGTTCCATTATTCCCATTTCCACTCAAGTCATTTGCATTTCCTGAAAATGGCCACCAGCCAACTAATCCATTCGATGGGACGTAGTTTGGTATTTGACAAATCACATTGCTAATCAATGCGAAATAAAAAATTGAAATCGAGATTATTTTTTTCATATTTTTTGCTATTTAAAAGTTTTAAATTAGTTATAACTACTTCCCACTACTGTAACACAATTTTTCTAACTGTCACCGTATTTCCTTGCCCATCTATTAAATGCACAAAATAAAGACCATCACCCGACCAAGTGTTTAGATCAATCGTAAAGAGTTGCTGATTTATATTACTTTGAAAAACTTGTTGACCTGCATTGTTTTCAATTTTGATACTATAACCGGCCATTGCAATGTAATTTCCATTATCAATCGTAATTTGATCACTCGCAGGATTTGGATAAATTAAAATTGTGTTTTCGTTGTTTGGAGCAGGTAAACCAAGCGTCGTATTTATTATTAATGTATCGGTTACCGTAGTTAAAAGCGTATCGTAAACTGTTATGACATTCGTATCTGTTACCGTCACATAAGTAGTGTCATAGAGCGTAACATTCGTAATACATGTGTCATTAATTTGAAGACTTGCAATATTCGAAGTATCTATGCAAGTTCCTGCAGATGTAATAACTCTAAACGGTTGATTATGATTTGATAATTGAACATTATTAATTACTAAATTATTAGTTGTTGCACCAGAATAACTACTGTTGGAATTTACATTTTGCCAACCATTGTTAGCGGGATTTGTTTGCCACTGATAGTTTGTATTACTGAACTGAGTTGCATTAAAGTTTACATTTTGACCAATTGAACTAGACTGATTGTTAACTGAAACATTTAAGTTGCATCCATTATATAAGTTGGTTATTTCTTGTTGTGTTAAAACTCTGTTCCAAACCCCTAAATCATCAAATTTCCCACTTAAAAAGCGAGTTGCTAACCTTGGTCTTCCGATATATGTTACTGTTGGTGAATTATTTCCTGACTCAGAAGAAATATTCATTGTATAAATTAGTAAACCATTTATGTAACAAAATGCGGTTGTGCTGTTGAAAGTTACTGCCATGTGATACCATTGATTTTGAGCAATTGTTTCTGTACTAGTATGGCTTATCCCAGAACTATTGTCAAAAACATAACAAGCCCCTAAGACGTTAGTAGGGCTACTCGTTAATCCTGTATGATCTTCAATTGTATTAGCATTAGCACTTCCGAAACCATCATCTCCATTTGAATTTGCATGATAAACAAGAATTTGAGCATTATTTGAATTCGTTTGAAACCAAAAAGAAATTGTTCCAATTTGAACAGGAAGAATATTTGGTAACGAAATAAAATCGTTGAGTCCATCAAAACTATACGCATTGTTACTTTGTCCAAATCGATCGGTGGTTATAGTAGGGCCGTTTAATGTTCCATTATTCCCATTTCCACTCAAGTCATTTGCATTTCCTGAAAATGGCCACCAGCCAACTAATCCATTCGATGGGACGTAGTTTGGTATTTGACAAATCACATTGCTAATCAATGCGAAATAAAAAATTGAAATCGAGATTATTTTTTTCATATTTTTTGCTATTTAAAAGTTTTAAATTAGTTATAACTACTTCCCACTACTGTAACACAATTTTTCTAACTGTCACCGTATTTCCTTGCCCATCTATTAAATGCACAAAATAAAGACCATCACCCGACCAAGTGTTTAGATCAATCGTAAAGAGTTGCTGATTTATATTACTTTGAAAAACTTGTTGACCTGCATTGTTTTCAATTTTGATACTATAACCGGCCATTGCAATGTAATTTCCATTATCAATCGTAATTTGATCACTCGCAGGATTTGGATAAATTAAAATTGTGTTTTCGTTGTTTGGAGCAGGTAAACCAAGCGTCGTATTTATTATTAATGTATCGGTTACCGTTGTTAAAAGCGTGTCGTAAATAGTTATCACATTCGTATCTGTTACCGTCACATAGGTAGTGTCATAGAGCGTAACATTCGTAATACATGTATCATTAATTTGAAGACTTGCAACATTAGAAGTGTCTATGCAAGTTCCTGCAGTTGTAATAACTCTGAACGGTTGATTATGGTTTGATAATTGAACATTATTAATTGCTAAATTATTGGTTGTCGCACCCGAATAACTACTGTTGGAATTTACATTTTGCCAACCATTATTGGCTGGATTCGTTTGCCATTGATAGTTTGTGTTACTGAACTGAGTTGCATTAAAGTTCACATTTTGACCAACTAAACTTGATTGATTGGTAATCGAAACATTTAGGTTGCAGCCATCATATAAATTAGTTATTTCTTGTTGTGTCAATACTCTATTCCAAATTCCTATATCGTCAATTTTACCTTTAAAAAATCTATTTGATGCCCCTCCTCTTCTTCCAAAGTATAAAGGGAAATTATTTGAAATTGATGATATGGAATTAACATTTGAATTCCCTTGGAAAACACCATTTAAATAATAACTTATTCCTGTAACTTGGTTAAAGTTAATTACAACATGATTGAAAACGTTAGAATTTATAGTATCTGTTATATACTGAATTGTTGTTTGGTCTTGAGGTAAACCACCACCGTATCTTGCAAGGTTTATTGAAGCACCATTTGAAAGAGAGCTAAACTGAACCTTGAAAGGATACTGACCAAAACCATTATCCCACTTAGAAATAGCATCACCATTAACAATATCATTTGAATTTACTAAGGACCAAAATGACAAACAATAATTTTGACTTATTGTGAAATTAAAATCAATAGCATTTTGAACTTCTATCCAATCGTTTAATCCATCAAAATTATATGCAGAATTATTCAGACCTAACCTATCTGTTGTTAAAGTTGGGCCGTTTAATGTTCCATTATTCCCATTTCCACTCAAGTCATTTGCATTTCCTGAAAATGGCCACCAACCTACCAATCCATTAGATGGGACGTAGTTTGGTATTTGACTTAAAATCATAGTATTAAGCCCAAGCATAATTGTAAAAAGTAATGTGTGTTTTTTCATAAACGATTTATTATTCCCCACAAATCTCACTTTCTTTTCTCAAAACAAGAAACCGATTTATCCTGCGTTGAGGAATCGAGATAAACGTTATAAATCAGGAAATAAGCGTGTTTTATTGAATCACCAAAGGCAGGTAAAAACGCACGACAGTTAGGTTGTTTTCTCGGGTAAAAGAGAATTTTTCAAGGAGTTGGGAATCAATGAGGTTTAGGCGTTCCCGAATAATGTTCATTGCTTTGGAAGCTGGTTTTGGAGCAGTGTCCGAGAAACCTTCGCCAGTATCTGAAATTGTGATGCAAAGCAGATTATTTATTTCAGTGAAATGTAAATACAGTTGGTATTTTTTATTTCTGTCCGTAAAACCGTGTTCGAATGCATTTTCTACCAATGGTTGAATCAATAAGGGCGGAATTTTTATTTTCCGAGAATCAAGTTCGCCAAGTTCAAAATGTGTTTCAACATTGTTACCAAAGCGCATGTTTTCCAATGCGATAAAGTGTGACAGGTATTCCAATTCCTCCAAAAGGGAAATGTGCATCATGGACGAAAACTCCAAGGTTTGACGCGTCAACTTCGAAAATTTATCCATGTAAGTCAAGGCATTGTCCACGTCTGATTTGATAATAAACGAATGAATGGCAGTTAACGAATTGAAAATAAAATGCGGATTCATCTGCGATTGCAAGGCTTCTAATTTGGTGTCAGAAATGCGTTTTAGTAATTCCGATTTTTGACGTTCACGTTTTTGAATCGTTCGTGTTCTCCATGTTGAAATAAAAAGGACAAAACCTACAAATGTTAGCATGGCGAGTGCAATAAACCAAACACTTCTATAAAATGGCGGTTTCACAACAATTTCTACTAATTTTTTTGTTGTTGTTACTCCATTTTCTAAGTTGGTGACTTTCAACTCCAACGTGTAATTTCCAAATGCAAGCTGTTGAATGATAATTCTTCTATCAAATACAGGAGTCCAATTGCCTTTATTTAAGCGAAAGAAAACTTTAATTTTTCCGGGATAATAAACAAATTCGCTACCTAAATCAATCACAACTCCTTTGTCATTAGGTAACATTTCAATGACATTTTTCTGTCCTTTTTTCTCGGGTAATTCGATGTCATTTTTCTGTCCAAATTTTTTGAATTTTTGAATGAAAAAAAAAATTGATTTCCTCCTGTTAAATTTGGCAAGATTGATTTCAAAAACTCCTTTTGAACAGACAAGAAAATAAGTATCACCATAAACGAAGGTCCTAATGACATCCTCAAAATTCAAACCATCCGATTTGTTTAGCAGAATGGTTGTTTTATTATTGATAATGTTTAACCCTTTGTTCGTTAATATCAGCAAGTTGTTTTTGTTATGATTTATTTTAAAGATTGATTCTCCATAAAACCTTTGCTTGCTAATGCTACCAATAAATTTTAGGCTGTCTGTTATTTTATATTTCGATATTTCACCTAGATTGTCAACAACAAATAAAGTGTTATTCCACACATCTATCGTTCTTGGAATTTCATTCAATAATACCTTATAGTTCTGCAGGTCATTGAAATTAAGACAAAGTAATCCTTTCTCTGCAGAATTGATTATAAGACTGGATTTGCGCCGTATAATCTCTTTTTCGTTAATTTTAAATAATTCACCATTGATTTTAATGGGAAAGTGGAACCAGTATTTTTTTTGTCTTTCGAGTATATAGCTAAGGCGATGCTCGTCAGGCCAATAGACTGTGTTTTCATTTATTAACTCAAAATTTGATGAATAACCAGCGAAAAAACTTAAAAACTTTCCGTCGATTGAAAGTTCAAAAATCCCGTTACGTGATGAAACAATAAATTTATTTTTATAAATTTTTGCAACATTAAAATTATCTGTTTTTGTTCGAATATGTTGGTTATAAAAAAACACATTTCCTTTAACATCTTTTCGCTTTTTTTCTATTTGGACGTATTTAGGAAGCTGTGATTTAGCAAATTCATGAAAATCGTTGATATTTTTTTGATACTTAAATCGTTGATTTTGAAAATAAATGATGTCATTTTGTAAGTAAATTGTTCCAAAATCGTTTTTTTCAAAATAAACTAAATCTCTAAATAAAGAGAATTTTACTTTTGGGTTCAAATCAAGAATATATAATCCTTGGTCCAGTGTTCCAACCCACAACTTATTTTCATGTTTATCCAAAAACAAATTCCAAACTTGTTTTGAAGTCATTCCAAATTTATTGCTAACGTTAATTATTGTATCGTTTTTCATGGAAAAAAGACCTCCGTTGTTACAAAAAGGACAATAAACCGCTAAAAAATTATAGTCTTTATAAACAACTTCATCCCAAACTAATATGTCACTTAGTTTTTTAATTTGAGTTGAATCAATCGAAACGTACCCTTTGCTTTTATCTAAAAATAACCCATGATCGTTCGAATAGTATTTTTTATTTCCAATACAAAAGGTATAGATCTGAGCGGTATTCTTACCAATTTTTTTGATTTGATACTTATCATTTAAGGATTTTATTATTGAAAAATAACCATGTGATCTACTTAAAAAGAAAAGTTTACCATTCTTTTCCCAGATTTTCATTATTTGAAAACGGTCATAAAAATCTAATAGTTGAATAAGAATATTTTGAAATTTATCCTCTTTAAAAATACTTAATCCTCTCTCTGTACCTATAAAAAGTTCGTTTTTTGAACTAAAAAACAATGTACGTATCTGATTGTGTACCAATCCATTTTTAGTAGAAAAATTCTTAAATTTCTTACCGTCATATCGCGACAATCCATCACCGTAGCAAGCAATCCAAAGATTTCCTTTCTTATCTTCTTTAATGTCGCGAATAAAATTTCCTGCAAGTCCATTTTTCTTGGTAAAAGTTTTTAGTTCAAATCCGTCGTATTTTACCAAACCAGCATCGGTACCAATCCAAATAATGCCTCTTGAATCTTTCAAAACACAATAAACAGCATTGGAAGGCAATCCGTCTTTAATGGTTAAATGAACAGAAGGAAAACGTTGAGCCGACAGTAATGTACAACTCAACGTAAGAAAAAGAAAAAAACTAATCTTTAGAAGTAATCGCATGAATCAGTCCAGCATTGTTCCTTACCGAAACGGGTAATTTAGTACCATTAATCAACTCAACAAATAAACCAATTGATTTATCATATTTTGTAAGATAATTCAAATTTACAACATAGGATTTATGAATTCTAAAAAAAGACTTTTGAGGTAACATTTCTTCAATGATTCGAAGCGTTTTACACACTAGTAGTGTACGATTATCAAATGTGTAAATTTTAGTATAATTCCCTTGAGCTTCAGCAAATAAAATATTTCCAATTTTTTCTAAAATGAACCCTTTTTCGGTTACTAAAGCAATTTTACCAAAATTGAAAGGATCAGCATTATAATGTTCGATAATTCTACCAACGTCAGATGAAATGTTTTTACGTTCATTTTTCTTTTCAAGTCGCTTTAAAGCTTCAGCCAAATCCAATTGACCTATTGGTTTGAGCAAATAATCTTGAGCGGAATGTTGTATTGCTTCAATTGCAAATTCCTTGTGTGCTGTTGTGAAAATCACCTCAAACTTTACAGTTTCAAAGTAATCAAACAATTTGAATCCTCTTTCGTTAGGCATCTGAATGTCCAAAAAAACTAAATCTGGTTGAAACTTTTTTATTGCTTCTACACCTTCAGAAATAGAGGAGCATGCAGCCAAGACGACCAACTTAGCACTAAAATACCTTTCTACCAAATGCCCTAGATATTCTCTAGCATTTTGTTCATCCTCAATTATTATACATCGCAGCATCGGGCAAATATATAAATTTAAAAGTGCATAAATTTTACTTGTTATCTACCGTATGATTTTTCAACTTGAGTGTTGAATATTTTAAAATAAACGTGAGATTTATGGGTTTGGTCAAAATAGAAAATGTGAACTTAATATCTTTTTCTTGTAGATTAAATTTAATACAAATCTATTCTACTTTTTGAAGCAATACTTCCGGCTGCGGAAAAACTCCTTTTCTCAATAAAGTCTTATTCTTTAAATCAAGAAAAAACAAGGCAGGAATACCTGTTTCTTCCATTGCTCCTGTAATTTTATATTCCTTTTTAGTGATTTTTTCAACTTTGTAAGTACCTGAATATTTCACCTTTCCTACTAAAACAAACAAACTGTCTTTTTTCAGTGTCACTTTTAAATATTCAGAATTTACCTTCACTATTTCTTCACCCAAGTTGATTGAATAAGCAGGTAAAGTTCCATCGTATGCTTTCAGGTGTTTTTTCTTCAATTTCACGGATTGACCTGAAGCAATAAATGCAAAAGTACTAGCAAAAAGAAACACAACTATTTTCATAAAACGAAAGTAAGAAATAATCAACCCCTACAAAAAAAACAAGAAATTTAATTTACTTATCTGAGTAATGGCCTAATGCAGAAATCACTTTTACAGTTACAACACTTTGATGAACCTCATAAATTAATCTATCCTTTTGATTAATTCTTCTGGACCACAAACCTATTAACTCATACTTTAATTGTTCAGGTTGACCTGTTCCTGTAAATGGATGCTCTTCCAACTCGTAGATTAATTTGGAAATTTTATTCAAATTTGCCTTATTTCCAGCTTTTTTATGTTTTTTCAAATCAAGTAAAGCCTCGTCGGTATATTTAATTAAATACTTTCCCACAACTTATCGGTTGGAATTACATGAAGATTTTTGCTACTTCTGGATTTGTTAATTTTTTTCACAAATTCAGGGTTGTAGGGACTTTTTTCTTCCACAATTTCTACACCAGGCTGGTCTGAAATAAATTCTAAAAATTTAGTCATTAATTTACCAGCATTGGAGCGCTCATTTATTTTTAAAGTTACGGTAGTCATTGCTTTTACTTTTTACAAAATTAGGGAAATATTTCAAAAAAAATTACAGAATTTGAAATGTCTAAACTAAGAATTCACCTTCCTAAATAGGAAAGTCTGAGATTTGAATCAATACAAATCTAATCGTAAACATATTATCTGAAAACTAATTTTTTGACGATTTACGATTCTTTGTCCAACTTATAAAAATAATTGTTTAAGGTTAAAATCGAAATCCACATTCTGCCGTTCAATACTTGTGAATTTTCTCAAAATCGCTGGTCGATGAATTACTATTTTCGTAGCATGTCAAAAAAGGCCGAAGATTATAGTAAAAAAGGATTGCGTACAAGCTACGTTTCCACCGTAATAGGAATTTCATTGGTATTGTTCATGATTGGACTTGTTTTAGGTGGAGTTTTTGGACTCAGAAACTTTGAAAAACAAGCCAAAGAAAGTCTGCAAGGAGATATTTTCTTTAAATCAGAATTGAACGATGCCGACATTAAACAAGTAGAACAACAGTTGAAAAGTTGGAGTGAATTCAGTGAAGTTTATTTCGTTTCACCCGAACGTGCGATTCAAGAATTTGGTGGCGAAGGTCAAGACGAAAAAGAAATGCTATCGATTTTTAACGGTGAAAATCCACTTCCTGCAACAATTGGTTTCCGACCAAAAGAAGAGTTTGCTACCAAAAGCGGAATGGAAAAAATCAAGAAAAAATTATTAGCAAAATTCAACTCGGAAATTGATGAAGTGAATTACGATAAATCAAGCGTTGAAAAAATCAATCTTGGCTTCAAACAATTCGCATTTTTGTTTCTTTCCGTAGCATTTTTATTGGTGATAATTGCCATTGCGATGATTAACAATACCATTCGTCTTTCTTTATACTCTAAGCGTTTCACGGTTAAAACGATGCAATTAGTTGGTGCGACAAGTGGATATATTCGCAAACCATTTATTGTGCAAGCAATCGTTCAAGGTGTGGTTTCTGCTTTCATCGGTTTGGCACTTTTACTCACCGTTTTCTTCGGTTTAAACAACCTTTTTGAAACAGTAGAAATTAGTTATACGCTTCCAAGTTTCCTTTTATTGGTAGCAAGTTTGATTATAATTGGCGTTTTTATTACCGTAATTTCCACTTTATTTGCATTAAACAAGTATCTTCGTATGAAATTAGATGACTTATATTAATGCTATGGAAAATCCTATTAAACACTTTGGTTTTAATTCACAAAATTACAAATGGTTACTTATTGGTTTAGCTATCAATATTTTAGGTTACATTTTAATGATTGGTGGAGGTTCTGATGACCCCTCAAAATTTGATGCAAATGAGTTATTTAGCACAATTCGAATTACCGTAGCACCGATTTTAATTCTAGCTGGATATGTTGTTATTTTTTACGCTATAATGAAACGTGGTAGCAGTTCAACATCTTCCTCCATTTCAGCTGAAAAAAGCGAAACAGAAGCTCCAAAAAAAAATAAATAATAAGTTTTCATGAGTATTATTGAAGCCATCATCCTCGCAGTAGTTGAGGGTCTAACTGAATTTTTACCTGTTTCATCCACTGCACACATGATTTTCATAAGTGCAATTTCTGGAAACGAAAAAGACGAATTCGTGAAAATGTTCCAAGTATCCATACAATTCGGAGCCATTTTAGCTGTCGTTATGCTTTTTTGGAAAAAATTCTTCAACTTCAAATCTTTTGATTTCTACATTAAATTAGGTCTGGCTGTTATCCCAGCCTTGGTACTTGGAAAATTATTTGATGACAAAATTGAGGCGGTACTTGAAAAACCCATTCCTATTGCCATTGTTTTAATTATCGGAGGAATCATTTTACTTTTTATCGACCGAATTTTCCTAAGAACAACTTTAGACACAGAAGAAAAAATCACAATTCGCAAAGCAATAACGATAGGTTTTTGGCAATGTTTAGCAATGATGCCTGGAACAAGCCGTGCAGCAGCATCGATCATTGGTGGAATGCAACAAGGGTTGACACGCAAAATGGCAGCTGAATTTTCATTTTTTTTAGCGGTGCCTACAATGCTCGCAGTAACTGTTTATTCCATTTTTTTAAAAGATTGGAATTATCAAGGGAAAGAACAAAAAGGTTTTGAAATGATTCTTTCTTCGAATGAGAATATCTTGAATTTTGCGCTAGGAAATGTTATAGCATTCGTAGTTGCAGCTTTTGCGATTAAACTATTCATTGGTTTGATTCAAAAATATGGTTTCAAAATTTGGGGTTGGTATCGAATTGTTGTTGGAATTGCTTTATTAATCTATTTCACAGCTTAATGGATTTTATTTCCGGCGCAACCATCCTCGTTGACAAACCACTTCATTGGACTTCCTTTGATGCTGTGAATAAAATTCGCTGGAATCTCAAACAAGCTCTAAAGGTTAAAAAGATCAAAGTAGGTCACGCTGGAACTTTAGACCCACTTGCAACAGGATTATTGGTTATTTGCACTGGTAAAAACACCAAACTCATTGAAGGATTTACGAATGCAACAAAAACCTACACAGGAACAATTTTAGTTGGAAAAACAACGCCGTCTTTCGACTTAGAAACCGAATACAATCAAGAATTTGAAACATTTCATATCACCAACGATTTGATGGAAGAAGTTCGAAAATCGTTTTTAGGTGAACAATTACAAACTCCACCTATTTTTTCAGCCAAACTTATTGATGGAAAACGTGCTTATGATTTGGCGCGTGCTGGAAAAGAAGTAGAAATGAAGCGCAATTTGGTGACGATTGAAAAATTTGAAATCAACACCGAGCGATTTCCAGAAGTTGATTTTGAAATTGTCTGTTCGAAAGGCACTTATATCCGCTCCATTGCCAGTGATTTTGGGCAAAAACTGAATGCTGGAGCCACACTAATTGCACTTCGAAGAACACAATCAGGTGAATTTTCAATTGAAAATGCAAAAACTGTTGAAGAATGGATTAAATTCTTGGATGAAAGTCTCTAAAATCTGTTTGCAATTAAAAAAAATCAATATCTTTGCCGTCCGATTGAATATCAACAAGCCCCGGTGGCGGAACTGGTAGACGCGCTGGATTCAAAATCCTGTTCTTTCGGGA
>CAZDKE010000080.1:0-10789 GCA_964506255.1 uncultured Lishizhenia sp.
ATAAATAATTCAATTTAATAAAAAGCACAATTAATGAATATTCGTCCGCGAAGAAATCGCAAGTCTACTGCCATTCGTAACATGGTGGAAGAAACAAAATTGGGCGTTGAAAACCTGATTTATCCTATCTTTTTGAAAGATGGAAAAAACATTAAAGACGAAGTTTTATCACTTCCGAATAATTTCCGTTGGTCAATTGATCGTCTTTTGCCAGAGATTGAAGAATGCATGAATCTTGGGATTTATACGTTTGATATTTTTCCGGCTGTGGATGAAGAGTTGAAAGATAAAATCGCGTCTTACAGTTATGCTGACGATAATTTTTACTTGGATGCGATTCGTCAAATCAAAGAGCGTTTTCCTGAATCTGTTGTGATGAGCGATGTGGCGATGGATCCTTATTCTTCTGACGGACACGATGGTTATGTAGAAGATGGTAAAATCTTAAACGACGAAACGTTGCCAATTTTGGCTCGAATGACAATCGCTCAAGCGCAAGCTGGAGTTGACATCATTGGACCATCTGACATGATGGACGGTCGAGTAGGAGTGTTGCGTCAAGCTTTGGACGAAGAAGGATTTACAGATGTGAGTATCATGTCATATTCAGCAAAATATGCGAGTGCTTTTTACGGTCCTTTTCGTGATGCTTTGAATTCTGCACCGAAATTAGGTGATAAAAAAACATATCAAATGAATCCAGCAAACAAACGCGAAGCACTTTTGGAAGCACAATTGGACTTCGAAGAAGGTGCGGATATGTTGATGGTGAAACCCGCTTTGTGTTATTTGGATGTCATTCATTTATTGCGTGAAAATTACTCAATTCCAATCACAGCTTACAATGTCAGTGGTGAATGTGCGATGGTTTATGCCGCTGCAAAAAACGGTTGGTTGGATTACGATCGAGCAGTTTTTGAAATGTTGTTAAGCATTAAACGTGCTGGAGCAGATGGGATTTTAACTTATTTTGCTAAAGATTTCGCTAAAATGGTGAAAAAATAATTGATTAAATGGAAGTATATCATATTGACAATCAATATATTTCGTTTGAGGAACTAGAACAAGTTTTAGCTTCAAATGATAAAGTTGTATTGACTGAAAGAGTTAAAAGCGCAATTCTACATTGCCGAGCTTATTTGGACGAGAAAGTAGAGAAATCGGAAGGTTTGATTTACGGAATAAATACTGGTTTTGGTTCATTGTGTAACACTGCCATTTCAAAAGAAGATTTATCGCAATTACAACGTAATTTGGTGCTATCTCATTCGTGTGGAATGGGGGAGGAAGTGCCGCATGAAATTGTGAAACGTATGTTGTTGCTGAAAGTTTTAGGCTTGTCTAAAGGAAATTCGGGAGTTCAATTGGAAACGATTGAGCGCTTGTTATTTTACTACAACGAGAATATTTTTCCAGTTGTCTATCAACAAGGAAGTTTAGGTGCATCTGGAGATTTAGCACCGTTGGCTCATTTGTGTTTACCACTTTTAGGCGAAGGTGAAGTGGATTACAATGGTAAACGAATTTCAGGAAAAGAATTAAATGAAACTTTTGGTTTAGAACCGATTGTTTTGCAATCAAAAGAAGGTTTGGCTTTGTTGAATGGAACACAATTCATGAGTGCTTACGCGAGTTATTGCTTAGCCCACAGTCAAAAACTTTGGATGAAATTCAACGAAGTAGCTGCTCTGTCTTTAGAAGGTTATGATGGAAGAATCAATCCCTTTCAAGCAAATGTGAATGTGATTCGAAATCATCCTGGACAAATAGAAACAGCTGAAATTTTCAGAAATTTATTAGCTGGAAGTGAAATTGTAGCACAAGAAAAAGCGCACGTTCAAGATCCTTATTCGTTTCGTTGCATACCTCAAGTTCATGGTGCGACAAGAGATACCTTGAATCATTGTCAGATTGTAATCGAACGAGAAATCAATGCGGTGACCGACAATCCAACAATTTTTCCGGATGAAGACGATGTTGTTTCTGCAGGAAATTTCCACGGACAACCATTGGCTTTGGTTTTGGATTTTATGGCAATTGCAATGGCAGAAATGGGAAGTATTTCAGAACGTCGCATTTACAAATTGATTTCTGGAACGCGTGGTTTACCTCCGTTTTTGGTGGCTAATCCAGGTTTAAATTCAGGACTGATGATTGCACAATATACGTGTGCATCAATCGTAAGTCAAAACAAACAATTATGTACACCAGCATCAGTTGACACCATTGATTCCAGCAATGGACAAGAAGACCATGTAAGTATGGGTGCCAATGCTGCGACGAAATTATATCGAGTGATACAAAATTGTTATTCAATCATTGGAATTGAATTATTGAACGCTGCGCAAGCTTTTGACTTCAGAAGACCATTAAAAAGTTCAGAAAAAGTGGAAGGATTATATGAATCATTTAGAAAAGAAGTTAACTTTATCGATACAGATTTGAATACTTCGGTAGAAATGAAGAAAGCGGTGGAGTTTGTGAAGAGAATGTAGAATGTAAAATTGAAAATTGCGGATTGCGAATTGTTTATTGCGGATTATTTCTCATTCTCTCATTTCTCATTCTCTTTTAATATCCTAAAGTCCTAATATCCTAAAATCCTAATATCGTAAAGTCTTAACATCCGAAAGTTCTATAATCAAAATAAAAAAACATGGAATACAATCAATTAGAAAACAATCAAGAAGAAGAAAAAAGACCAACATTTTTATTGGTGCTTTGCATTTTAACCTTTGTAAATACGGGCTTCACAATTTTAGGTGGGATTTCAGGGCTGTTATCTGGACCACCAACAAAAGAAGAAATTAGAGCGAACAATGTTGAATTGGCAAAATCAATTGAGCAATTGGAAAAAGTAAATTTAGATTATTTGGTTGATTTGTTAAAGCGAATTCAATTAATGACCGAGGCTTTTTATGCCAATTTTTCTCTTTATAATTTGGTTGCGATTGGAGTTGCAATGGCTGGTGTTGCTGCTGCTGCTTTGATGTTAAAAGGTAAAAAATTAGGTTTTCATGTGTATATTGGATACAGCTTTTTATATATTTTACAAATTTATTTGTTTGTATCTGCTGCTGTAATTCCTTCTTTAATAGTTATTCTTAATTCATTAATTGCTGGTATTTTCATATTGTTGTATTCTCGCAATTTGAATTGGATGAATAAATGATTCTAAATGGAAAGCTCTCTTAAACCTTCGAAGAATCTTGATTTTTTTGATCAAAGCATTCAAGACTACATCAACGAGTTTAAGGATTTAACGGACAAAAAAGTAAATGCAGTTCGATTATACGAAAAAGTTCGCGATGGATTTCTTTATGATCCTTATCATTTAGATATTCGTTCGGAGGGTTTAATCGCTTCAAAAGTAATTCAAAAGAAAAGAGCTTGGTGTGTGGAGAAATCACTAGTGATGATTGCTTGTCTTCGTGCGCTTGAAATTCCAGCTCGTTTTGGTTTTGCAATTGTTGTCAATCATTTAGGTATTGAAAAACTCGAAACGTATTTGAGACGAAAAGAAATCGTCTTTCATGGTTTTGTTTCCGTTTTTTTGAATGGTAAATGGGTAATTTGTACGCCTGCTTTCGATCGCAAAGTATGCCGAATAGCAGGAGTTGAACCTTTAGTATGGGATGGAGAAACGGATTCTTTGTTTCAAGAGTTTACAAAAGACAAAAAGCACATGGAATACATCAAGTATTGTGGCTTTTACGACGAAATTCCTTTTGAATTAATGCGCTCTGAAATGGAAAAGTACTATCCTCATCTTTTTAAAGAAAGTTGGAATTCAAAGGAATTTAGTTTTAAATATTAGTAATGAGATAGATTAATAAATTTCTAAAGTTGATTATTTTTAAATTGAGAATTAATAGGTCTTAATATAACTTTTTATTCTTTTCTTTTGGAACCTTGAAAGAGTTTATAAAAGGAAAATTATAGAATGCTAAACGAAACTTAATTATCTACCAACTTCCACCAGAGCCACCACCTCCAAAGCTTCCGCCACCAAATCCACCGAAACCACCACCTCCGCTTGATCCTCCACCAAAACCACCTCTACCACCTCCAAAACCACCGTTTGCAATGCTTCCCCAGAAAATCCCACTTGCTATAGAGGAACCAAGCCCTCCGCTTCCGCCCCCACGACCTCCTTTTTTAATCAATACGATTACGATGATAATGATTAAAAAAACAAGTAGTAATCCGCCGACAAAACCAATTTCTTTTTTGTTCTTTTTACTGTATTGTTTTGAATTATATTCTCCTTTGGAAAGTTTTGAAAGCACATCAACAGCTTGTTTAATCCCTTGAAAATAATTGTCTTGCTTGAAATTTGGCAAGATTTCATTTTCGATAATTTCATTCGTTGTCAAATCAGGAATCGCGCCTTCTAAACCTCTTCCAACAGCAATGAAAGTTTTTCTACCACCATCTGTTTTAGTTGGTTTAATTAATAAAACGATACCATTATCTTCTTTTTCTTTTCCTACTCCCCATTTTTCTCCTATTTCTACGGCATATTCCCAAGGTTCATAACCTTGTAAATCATCCACAACGACAATTGCAATTTCATTTGAAGTTTCTGCCTCAAATTTTTCCAATATTGCTTCAATTTCTGCTTCCTCAGCAGTAGATAATAATTGAATGGAGGAAAAATTATTATAAAGTCGGGGTGGAGATTTTGGAGAAGGAAGTTGTGCCAATACACTAAACGAAAGGCAAATAAAGAGAACTAAACTCGTAAATTTCTTAATCATTCGTTGGTGCTTATTTTATTACTTAACTCATTAACATCTCCTTCTTCTAAAGGAAAATAAGTAGCAAGTTGTTCGCCTGCTTCTTTAACAGCAGCACAAATGCCTTCCGTGAATTGCCCTTTTTTGAACAATTGAATCATCACATCACGCGTACTGTCCCAAAAATTGGAAGGCACCAACTCATTGATGCCTTTGTCTCCAATTATTGCCAATTTCTGATTCGAAAAAGCGATAAAAATCAATACTCCATTTCGCAGTTGTGTTTCGTGCATTCTTAGCTCTTCAAACACTTCTATTGCTCTTTTTACTGGATCACCATCACATGCTTTATCAATGTGAACTCTGATTTCTCCAGAAGTTTCTAGCTCTGCTTGCGCAATAGCATCTTGAATTAAATCTTTATCTTTTTCTGTTAGCATTTTTTACATGTTAATTTCTGGTGCTTTTTCAGCTCCTGCATCAGCACTAAAACTTTCTTTCTTAGGAAATTCCTCTTTGTTTAAAAGCATTCTGTTAAAGAAACCTCTAATATGCGTGTTGTATTCCTTCACAGATTCATTGAATAAATCACGTTCACGATTAATTCTATTTTCTGTTCCTTCTAATTGTTTTTGAAATTCGATAAAACCTTCAGTAGATCTTATTTGTGGATATGCTTCATACGCTAAATTAATAGCTGTATTGATTTTTTTGCCCAACATTTCTAATTGTTGAGGGTTTTTAGCATTCTTAATTTCATCTGCAACACCTACCATTCCAGAACGAGCTTCTGTAACTTTAATTAAAATTTCTTTTTCATTGTTTGCAGCCTTCATTACAATTTTTGCGATGTTAGGAACTAAATCCGCTCTTCTTTGGTAAGCAGATTGTACATTTCCCCATTTTTCATCTACTCCTTCTTGTAATTTCACAGCTTTGTTGTAGGAATTATAATATCCTAAAAAAGCAAACAAAATAATAGCGCCAATAACGCCTAAAACAACATAACTACGTTTCATTTTTATATAATTTAATGGTCAAATGTATTTAATTTTAGATTACTCTGATTTCTGTTAACGAAAAATGGGAAAGAATCTTTACAAACGGCATTTTTAGCGTATGAATCTCATTTATTTCGTGGAATGTAATCCAACGATATTTCCTTCAGAATCAATAATAAAAGCCATTGAACCCGTTTCTTCATCGATAAAGGTTTTATTTAATTCTTATAACTTAATATTCATTCAAAAAAAAAATAAAATAAGGATTCAATTAAAAGATACTATTTTTCTATTTATCGTGAAAATGCTTGAGTTTTCTATCTAATTTCTATTTTTCATATTTCCATCATAGCATTTGTAGTGCAATTGAGTCAGTCCTTTTTCAAATGATTTAACTGAAACTAGGTCTAATTTTTGTTCTGGTCTGCCATCATTAAACAGTTTTGTACCATCGCCAACTAAAATTGGGATAATAGAAATAATTAATTCATCAATGAGATATTGTTTTAAAAGCTCATTGTCTATTTCAGCACCTCCATCACAAAAAATATTCTTTCCGTTTTCAAACTTAAGTTTTTGAATAAGCGATTTTAGATCGCCTGTGTAGAACTTTACAGAATCAATAACTGGTCGTGGAGTTCTAGTGATAACATAAGCATCTTTATCAGCATGAGGAAACTCAAATCACATAGAAATTACCTTGTCAAATGTTTTGAATCCAACGATTACTGCGTCCACTGATTTTATAAATTCCTCATAACCATAATTTTGTCCTTTTTGTTCAACAATTGAAAGAAAACCAAGATCATCGTTGGGTTTTGCAATATAACTGTCTAAACTCATTGCAATATATAAAACAACTTTTCTGCAAATAGATTTTGTTTGTTTTTTTACTATTTCATATTAGATTTTACTAAGCCTAAACCTTTCCAGAATTCTTTTGGGTAAACTAATTTTTTCGGTTTTCCATTCCAACCTTTTACAAGATTTAGCTCATAGCCATTGTCTAATTTCTTATATTCAACGGAACTAAAAACCATTTTATCCCAATCCCCAAGATGTTTCAAACTGTCCAAAGATACTGGATATTCGCCTTCTCTTATTTTGTGTAACTCAATTAAGTTAATAGCAGTTTTGAAATGTTGGTCACCAAATTTCTGATTTGCCTCTTCCTCTAATCCTTCAGGAACACATCCAATTATAAAAATGGAAACAATGAGGATTTTAAAGAAAGAAATTAGTGTTTTCATAGGTGGTTTTTTTTTGATTGGTTACTAAATTTAAGAAATTTTCATTTGAAGTGTTTTTGACTACATGTTAAACTTCATTTTTTATTATTCACCAAGATTAACCATATTTTTCGCAATTCTTTTCTTCCCGTCAATTATGACTACTGAACATGGTTTAGTTGCTTCAATTGTCTTCTTAACAAATTCTCCTTTTTGTTATAACCTCACACAGCGTTCCATCTTCTGAACAGAAAGATTCTTGGTGAATAGTTTCACTTGGTTGATTGTATGAAACACGTTAAAATCTTATGTCAGGCAATTGTAATTCAAAATGCCTCTTTTGTTCGAAACTGGTGTATCTTTCTACAGGAAAAATGGGCTGCAATAATTTTGTCACCCCAGCCTTCGTGATTGTTTAAAGTGAAATAATTATCCACGTAATCGTTCTGTGATTCTGGAAGATTTTCTAAAAGAATCCTTAAAGATTTAACTTCGTTGCTCAGGTAATTAACACAAATTACGAGCTATTTTTTTTAAGTTTCGCACGTTGAGATTAATTCAATTTGTTAACAGTTGTATTCTGTGATATTTAACATGCGCAAGAAAAAAAACTTGGTAGATTACTTTATTAATCAAGACTTTTTAATGTTAAGACATTAACAATTAATTAAAACAAAATGCATGTTTATTCCTTATCAAAACCGTACATTTGCACCCGAATTAAAGAAATCCTTTTCGGAAGCATGAAGTTTTTAGTTTTTGTAGTATTTATTTCTGTTTCCCAATTCTATTTTTCTCAAATTCGGTATTACGCTCAAGGTTTTGAAAATGCAACCACCACTTGTCCTGAAAATTGGACTTATTCTGGAGGAAACCGCAACACACAACATGCTCAAACAGGAACTTATTCTGCACGTGTTGGTAGAGCAGGGGAGAGTAACACCTTGATTTTAGATCCTATAAATGTTTCATATTTAACCAATCCAACTTTGCGTATAAACCATTCTATCTTAGGTGGAAATGGTCCCGGAATTGATGTGCGTGAGGGCGTTGTTTTTATGATTTCTCTCGATGGTGGCGCTTTCACAACGGTTTCAAAGTTGGCAGGAAGTAACGATCATAATTATTCTTGGACACAAACTGGTGGAGTTGGAGTAATTTCCTGTGCTGCGCCAAATGATGTTACCTATCAAACACCAAACACTTTTACCTTTCCAATTCCAGCAGGAACAACAACCGTTTCTGTTAAAATCATTTCAGTCAATGTTCAAACTGGTTCAAATGCAGCAATAAAGTGTACAAATTTTGTGTCAATGATGACCAACCCAAATCCAACCGCTTCTAATTTTGACCGAAACGATGAAGGAATTTATATCGACGATGTTGAAATTTGGGCAGATGGTCCAAGCGTTCAAGCACCAATAACTGTTTGTGAAAATGCAGCTTTCTCAGTTGGAATCAACAATACAAACGCAGGAATGACATTCGCATGGTCGGGTCCAAATGGATTTTCATCCACAAGCCAAAGTCCACAAGTTTCTTCAGACGCTACAACAGCTATGTCAGGAACTTATTCAAATGTAGTAACTTTTGGTTCTTGTCCAATTGTGACTTTAAATCAAGCGGTTACTGTTAATTCAGCTCCGAATTTAGTAGTTTCAGGACCACTTGTTTTTTGTGCGGGAACAAGCACCACACTTACAGCCTCTGGAGGAACTTCCTATCAATGGTCAAATGGTTTAGGTTCAAATCCATCAGTAATTATCACAACAGCAGGAACTTATACTGTAACTGCTTCTGGAAGTGGAACTTGTACCAATCAAGAATCGATAACAGTTTCTGAAATAACAAGCCAAACGAATAATACAACTGTTTCTGAGTGTGATACTTATACTTGGTCAGTAAATAATCAAACCTATACTCAAAGTGGAAATTATACATTCGTAAATGGCTGTATAACAGAAAACTTAGCCTTAACAATAACAACTAGCACTCAAAATTCTATTGCTGCAAGCGCTTGTGATGCTTATTTATGGACACAGAATGGATCAACATACACTTCTTCTGGAGTTTATACACACATAGTTGGTTGTCAAACTGAAATTTTAAATTTAACAATAACACCAAGTTCAATAAATTCAACAGTTGTAAACGTTTGTAATTCTTATACGTGGGCTTTGAATGGACAAACTTATACAGCTTCAGGATTGTATACTTTTCTAAATGGATGTATTACTGAAGAATTAGATTTAACGATTCAAGCAGCCCCTATTTTAACTTTCAATAATCCAACTGTTTGTCAAGGTCAAGTTGCAACTTTAACTGTTTCAAGTAGTCAATCGGGAACAACTTATTTATGGAGTGATGGACAAACAACAAGTAGTATCAACGTTTCACCAAATGTCACTACAACATACAATGTTCTTGTTTTAAACGAATATGGTTGTTCAAGCAATGGAATTGGAATGGTAAATATTACGCCTAGTCCTGTTTTGATTTATCAAGATACAAGCGTTTGTATAGGTCAAACAGCAATAATTTCAGTTTCACCAATGACTGCAGGCGGAACTTATTTATGGAATACAGGAGAAACAACTGCTTCGATTCAGGTTTCTCCAACCCAAAATACTGCTTATTCGGTACAATACACATTGAATGCTTGTCAATCTTCGCTTGCGACAATAAATGTGAGTATCGCTCCACCATTTGTTTTAAGTGCTAATAACGCAACGATTTGCCAAGGTAATTCAGCAACGATAAACGCTTCAAGTTCTTTACCTGGAGGAGTTTTTACCTGGGGAAATGGTTCTACTTCGTCAAGTGTGCAGTTTTCTCCACAAGCTGATACTACTATTACTTTTACTTATGCATTAAATGGTTGTATTAACAGCGCATCTGCAATAATCACAGTTTTAGAATTACCCGATTTATCGTTCAACGCTTCACAAACAGAGGGATGTGCGCCATTGAATATTTCTTTTTCAACGCCATTTTTGGAGTCGAGTCTTTGTTCTTGGAAAATTGATGGGCAAGAAGTTAGTACTAATTGTGGTGATTTGAATTTCTCTTTTAATAATCCAAATTGCTATGATATTTCCTTAACGATTTTAGGAACGAATGGCTGTTCAAATACAGTAAATTACACGGATTTAGTTTGTGTTTCTGAAAATCCTGTAGCGAATTTTTACTACAATGAATTAGCAAATTACCAAACTTCGGCGAATGTTGGATTCACAAATTCTAGTGAAAATGCACTACAAAATTGGTGGAATTTTGGTGATGGTGGAACTGCTTCCAATAATAACAACCCGACTCACACTTTTTTCTTTGAAAGTTCTGCTTCATTTAATGTTGAATTAGTAGTAGAAAGTGAATTTGGTTGTCGCGATACCGTTCAAAAAGAAGTGAGTTTTAAAGAAGAACTAAATGTCTATATTCCAAATTCCTTCACGCCAGATGGAAGTGGAATCAATGATGTTTGGTCGCCAATATTCTCAACTTTAGTGAACGAAGGCAATTATGAATGCAGTGTTTTCAATGGTTTTGGCGAGCAAATTTTTTACACCAACGATTATCATCAAGGTTGGGACGGAACTTATGAAGGGAAAAAAGCGCAAGATGGCACTTACACGTATTACATTCAATTCAGTGGTTTAGACAACGCAAAAAGCACGATTCTTACTGGTCATATTAATTTGTTACGATAAAATAACTTTCAATTATTCAAACAAACTAAAATGCTTTAATTACTCTTTGAATACAGTTTAATTAGTCAAACCTTAAAAACCCCATTTTTCTAACACATTATAAATTTGGTTTA
>CAZDKE010000081.1:0-9668 GCA_964506255.1 uncultured Lishizhenia sp.
TTTGAAATCACCAACAAAGGTGAAACTCTACAATTCAATGAAACCGAAGAACTGAGTTATGCTTTCTTGGAACATTTAAGTCAATTTCGATTAGAAGATGGAGACTTTTCGTTTTCCTTTCCCTTTGATATGATTGAAGTTTTCTTTGAACACAAAATCGATGGAACAGTAATCATTGGAACAGCAATGTACGATGGCACTGAAAAACAAGAATTGATTTTAACTGCTTCAGACTTCTTTACAACTTTTTGCCAAGCACTTTTCGATTATTTTAAACGTATCGAAGAAAATATGCCTTTGGATAAGTACATTTTGGACAACAACCCACAACGCAACAAAAACAGAAAATGGAAGTGGGAAATGTTAGAGAAACTGAAAAAGAACTTTACTAATTTACATTAAACAAAGTCAATATTAATAATATCAAAATAATGCACATAGATACCTATTTAAAAACCGCCCTTTCGTTCGCTCAACACCTTGAAATCGACAACAATTTCAGTCGCTTTGAGTACCAAAATCAGCCCTTTCAATGTGGAAAAAACGCCGAAGGATTTTGGTTAATGGCATCTGTTAAAGAAAAAGATACGCCCGCTTGTTTTGAATGCGATGCCTCTTTGTACGATGACGAAGAACGCGAAAGATTGGAAGAAATGTGGAGCGAACAAGCTAAAATAAACCAACTTTTGGATGACAGTTTTCCCAATTTGCGACTAGTAGAACAAGACAACTATTTTAAATTGCTAATCGAGTACAACGAGGAAGAATTTCGAAGTGCCCTTTTTGAATACGATTGCCAAATTATTCTAGGTGCATCAAAAAACCAGCTAGTTCGAATGTTTAGAAACCAATATGAAAGTCAATTTTAAAACATAATTATGAGCACAATAAGCACACTCCATTTCACAAAACTAAATGATTCCTCTTGTAGAATTTTGATGCGTTTACAAAGTAGCCATGACGAAATCGGCATTGATTTACAAGACAATCACAGCGAAATTGCACCAACAGCAATGGCATTCCTACTCGAACTTTTTGAAAATAATGGTATTTCAAGCGAAATACAAAAAAGACTAAAAATTGATTTGGACTTAGGAGAAAACGCTATTTTATCCAATTATTTCATTAACTACGAAACAGTTATGAATTATTTGGAATCTGTGTCTATTGTCAAAATTCGAGAAGAAAACTTGTATGCAGACACTGTCTCACTTTTAGGAATGACCACCGAAGAGGAAGAAAATATTTTCTGGAACAACATTCTTCAAAAAACAGAGCATCAATTTTATGCTCCAGACGAAAACGATTTTCCAGAAGATTCAGAGATTCCACGTTTTTGCGGATTAATGAACATTTTATCCAACATTACAGCATTAGAAACATTTTTAACGCCTGAGCAAATCGATGAAATTTGGCCCTGTATGGAGTTTGAATTGGTTTTTAAGGAGGACTTTTTAAAAGAAATCACCACCCTTTCATCAAAAGAATCAGCATTGAATGCACAAGCTGGTCAATGGTTGGAGAGGATTTAAAATGGGTGTATGGATTATATTAAAAAGGTTAAAAATATTGTTGAATTGCTTGAAAAGAAAGGACTTTTCATCAATCATTTTTGGATAAATCCACCAGCGACGGAAGAAGAAATTAAAGAAGTTGAAACCGTTTTGGGTTATAATTTAGATGAAGGAATTAAAGCATTCTATCGCGCTTGTAACGGCTTGCAATTAATTTGGTCGCATCCTGAAAATGAGCATTTTGAACACCAGAAAACGTTTCAAAACAGCAAGGAGTTTATCTCTTATGGCATCACGGACGATTTTCGATTTGATGATTGTATTTTGATTGAGCCGATAAAAGATGTTTTTTTGCAAGATTGGTATGACCATATTTACTTTGACTTTACCATTGAAAACAAAGACGAAATAGTTTTTGGTGACAAAACCTACATTGAACCTGATTTTAGTAAACACATCAAACCTTTTGACCTCTTTGACAGTTTTTGGGATGTTTCCTTTTTCCTAGACGGATCATCTAATCCGCCATTGATTTTAGGAAACGACTATCACGCAGACTACTTGTATTCCAAAAAGATAAGTTTTGAAAATTATATTTATTTTCTCTTAGAAACATATGGGTCTGTAAAAGCAAGACAAGATTTACTAGAATGCTATGACGGACACAAAGAACCTTTCATTAACCAACAACAGATTATAGAATTATCGTCGCTAGATTATTTAAAACCGAACTTGGTGTAATCGAATAAAACAAACCTTTAACTACATTTCTTTTCTCTTTTTAGTAAATTATACCTTTCTTTAGGTCAAAATACGAATAATGAGCACCATTTGGAATAAATACATCGAAGATTTTGGCGACGACGAAGGTCATGAATTCGAAGTGGAAAAACGCAATGAAAATCCAACTTTATACGATTGCGCCTTGGCGATTTGTGAATATGACGAACCAAATTTTCTGAGAGAACAGTGTAAAAAAGTATCTTTTTCTGTAAATGCCCTAACGCCAAGAACACATCAGCCGCTACTCTATTTGGCTATTACCAAAAATAGGCTTGAAAGTTGTAAAATCCTCATTGAAAACGGTGCTGATTTGTCGTACAGAGAAATGGATAAAAGCTATTTGTGGTGGGCGATTTTCACAGGGGCTTCCATTGAAATAGTGCAACTACTTTTAAGTAACAGCTCTGACCCACAAGCACTGAATGTTGAACTTTCTTCAGAGGAATTAGATGATTTAATCGATAGAGCGGAACGAAAATCGAGTGAGGAAGTGATTCAATTGCTCAAAAGTTTAAAATCTTAACAGTGTAAAAATGGTAATATGATATTAAATCCACCATTTAAACAATTTGAGTTTTCAATACAAAGAAAATATGTATTGTTTCAATCAGATGAAAAACATTTTTATCCCTTGGAAAATGAATCAGATGAATATTGGATGAATTTAGTTAACGATACAATTGGTCATACAGATATTACTGTTGTTGGTTTCTACAATAGTCAATACTGGTTTCTCAAAAACAATAAATCTATTCATCAAGAAATTTACACATTAGATTTAGAAAACGGAGAGGCAAAATTATTTCAAATAGCTGACTCACTAGATTCGCTGTATAAAATATGTATAGAATTAAAACAATTTATTGAAGAAAATGGCAGTACCCAGCCTTTAGTAAAAACTCCTAAAACGGTATCACGAATGAAAAAAATAATGTCTGACTTTAGCAATTATTCGCCCAACTCCTATTCCCGTTTTTGGCAAGAACACGCTATGGGCGAATTGATGATTGGATTAGAACTTTAATTTCAAAAATAGAAAACATGATATTAGACCCTCCATTCACCAAATTTGAATTTAGCTTAGATAGAAGTTTTGAGTTTTATACTGGTGATACAAATGTGATGGATTTTTCGTATTTTCTTGATGATTACTTTATCGGTAAATTATTCAACACCATCAATCATTCTAATGTTGTTGTAGTGGGGTGTTACAGCAAGGAATACCCGTTTTTTGTATCGAAAAATAATGTAGAAACTGTTTATACATTGGACCCCAATTTCAGCATTAATGTATTAGCAACTGTTGCGAACTCACTTCAAAGTTTATACAAAGTTTGCGATGAAATAAGAATTTTTATTGAAGCAGAAGATCCAAATATCCCCCTGGTGAAAGATATAGAAACTGTTCGTAGAATGAAACAGATAGTAAAGGATTTTGAATCGTATTCTCCTAATTGTTACACTCAATTTTGGATGGAACGTCCTATGGGTGAATTAATGATTGGCTTAGAACTTTAATTTTAAAAAACATGAAACCATCACTCGATTATCTAAGCTTTGCTTTTTTCGATACGCTTCACAACGATTTGTATCAATTAGAAGAACCTGCTTTTCGCCAAAAATATCCGGAGGAGTTGATTGAATTGTTTTCGGTTCATCTCCTTTCCGATTGCATGATTCGCAGTGGGGCATATAGTTTCTTTTCTGAAAATCGCGCTTCGTTTTTGAACGCAAACATCGACTCAGGTTTAAAAAGTTTATGCGTTTCCGAAGATATTGTGGCGACGTTTGATGAAATGGAAAAAATATACGCTTCCGAACTTCCCGAAGAGGAAATGATGGAACAATTGGACAACTATTCACAATACATTGACTGCGAAGCAATTTCAAAAGCAATCGACCGGCGATTAGTGACTTTTCATTCCAGCTTTGCCCCTTATGCAAGTGAAGAAATTTATGTCCAAACAACTGAACAAATTCAACCATTTGCAAGCGGTTTTGACTTACAAACTGGAGCAGAAAATCAATTTCATCTCGTTTCCGATGAAAAAACAATAAACGGTTTCTTGAAAGACAATTTTCTGACGTTGAGTTGTGAACTTCAAGCCTGTGAATTTTGGCAACAAGACGAAATGGAGCAAAAAATGGAACGGGTAATAAATTCCTTTTCGCTTATTTACAAACCAAATCCCATCTTCATTACTTTCAAAAACGGGCAGCTTGTTTTGAATTTAGAGGGGAGTAATGTCCTTTTGCACGAGGTGGAGAGTTTTTTCCAAATAGTAAGAACAGAAATTGAAATGTTAGACTTCGTGTAAAAAGCAAACAATTTCTGATTTACAAAAAAATTATTGAATTCCGAAATCGAAGTTTAAACTAATATAAAAATGGAACACTTTTCACAAATAGAACGACAAGTTCAAATTGGCTCCTTACGACAAATTGAACTACTCAGCAGAGAAAGCTCATTGCAACTAATGAACGATGAAAATTACAAGTACATCTACTCTTTTCCTTATGCATTAGCGTTTCAAATAGTTTGTTCTAATGAAAGAGGCAAAATTTATGCACTCCTTTCAGCCCTGAGCCCGTTTTTATTGCTGAAGATTATACCGTTTTGAATAAAATTTTAGACATTATTGAAACTTGTTGGAAAGGCAAAGAAAGTGAGACGCACTTGCCTAAAAATGAAGCTACACTTGCTATGCGTAAAAAGGCCTTAGAGGAAATTACAGCACTGAGTCCCAATGCCGATTTATCCGTTTGGGATTGGATTGCATTTTAGGAATTAAGCATCTCAATGTCTTAAAATCAAAATTAAATTCAGATTACAATTCATCAAAAAAATGTCAAAGTTCAAATGTAGTTTTCGATTAGTAGAAAAATTTACGGAAATGGGCTCAACATCTCACGCTTGGATTGCTTTGCATCGTTGTGTGGAAGCTTGCGCAAGTACTAAAGGTCAATCATTCCAGGCAACTTTTGAAGTCTTAGAAGCAAAATTTAATTTTGAAAGAAAAAACAATTCATTGGACATCCAGACTATTTTGCGCTGCGCTAGTTTCTTGAAAGAAGATCGTCATTCTTTTTTAGAAAAGTTAAATCGTGAAATTATCATTCGCAAAATGGAAAAAAAAGCAGGAAAACGCCTATCGAGTAATTCTGCATTTTTAGAGATTTGTCATTCCCAAACTGCTTACAAAAAAACAAAAGTAGGATTTTGGGGATGGCGAAGATTAAGAGGCATAAACTCTACTTTTCTAGAATGAAAAAAAATGTCATAAAACTTTCTATTTATGAACTTAGTTTCGACTATGGCGAAGACACTATTTGCTTGGGAGACGTTGGCGGGCATGAGTCTTTTATTTTGGAACAAGCCATTTTTAGAACAATCATAGATTTCGGTTCACAAGCGGATTTTATGACGAAAGACCTCTCTTTCAAAGCCTATACGTATTGCGACTATGCGGAATTATATGTGGAGCAACTCGATAAGGACACCGTCAGTATTTACAGTCAATTCCACGATGGCTCCGAACGAGAAGAAATTCAATGTTCGGCTACTATTTTTTACATAGCTTTCCTAAAGTATCTGGATAGCTTTTTTGAGACTGTTTTCGTGAATTCAGGTGTAGCGGAAAACGTGAGTAATTCTTTTAGGAACTTGCCAAACGGCTATACATTAGAACAACATTTTGAAGATTACAAGCAGGCGAAATTGATTTTACAAAAAATGTATTGTGTGTGAGAAATAAAATTTATGGAAGATTAAGGTGAACAGCATATCATTTCTTGCTAATTTTAGTACGCATTATTTATCAATGCTTAAGTCAACTTAAACCGTCTGAATTATGATAAAAACCTACACCTCCTTGCTTTTTTTGCTCTTAACAATTGGATTAAAAGCACAATCAATTTGTAAAATTGATTCGACAGTAAAAAAGAAAATTGATAGCACATACAACGCACTTATTAAAGAAAGTAAGGTAAAAGGTCTAAGTTTGGCAATTGTAGAAAATGGTGAAATTGTTTATGCACAAGGCTATGGATTTGCTGATCTTGAAAATAAAATTCCAGCCACCTCAACCTCTATCTACCGCATCGGTTCGATTACAAAATCCTTCACGGCCTTGTCTATTATGCAATTACAAACTCAGGGGAAACTAAGCGTTAACGATGAGCTAAAACAACACCTTCCGGAATTTTCAATCGGCTTTCAAAACAAGCAAATTAATCCAATTTATTTACGTCAGGTTTTGGCACATACCTCTGGATTACCAAGCGATATTATGAACGGTTTTTTTACCGAAAATCCACCAACAGTTGATTGGACAATTGCACAAGCGAATAAAATGAAAATGAGTTATCCCAACGGCTATTCTCATTCTTATTCTAATTTAGGATATGCGCTCTTGGGTGAAGTTGTCAAACGAAAATCAAACTTAGATTATGAGACGTATGTTCAAAACAACATTTTTAAACCTTTAGGAATGAACGCTTCGTTTGTTTACCCAACAACGGACAAAAAAACACCAGTTTCCTATTTTGGAAAAGAAACTATCAACGAACCACTTATTCGAGATGCCCCAGCTGGATTAATTCATAGCAATGTGGAGGATATGTCAAAGTATTTACTGCTTTACCTTAACCGTGGTAAATTCAATAATCAACAAATTTTAGATTCCCTTTCGATTTTAGAAATGGAGAAAAATCAAACAACTGACTTGACTTTGGCTGACAATAGCAATTTTGGATTTGGCTTGTATTCAAATAGTTATTACTTTAAAACAGGAAAAGACAGCTCACTTGTGAACGTCATTGGTCACGGTGGTGATACCTATTCTTTCCATGCCGACATGAAATACATACCTGAACTAGGAATTGGAGTGGTTGTACTCACGAATTCAAGTGGTGGTAATAGAATTAATTCGGGACAAAAACTTTTAAAAACTTATTTAAAAGCCAAAAATGAATCCAGTCTAGTGCTTAATTCTCCAAAAGAAATACCCAAAATTGAAGCAAGTTTTGAAAAAGGTAAATATTGTATTACCAACTTTGTTTTTGAAGTAGAAAATGAAGAAAAATTGAAATTCAAACAAGGACCAGTAAAGATTGTAGCTCAAAAACACGAAGCTGGTTACTACACGATGAAGGCTTTTATTTTCGGTTTTATTCCCTTTAAAATCAAAGATCAAGGTTTGTTTTTTGAGAAATTAAGCGGAAAAACCTACATCAAAGGAATAGACTTAAAAACCAATACCTCAGAATATATTGGCTACAAATTAGAAGAGTTACCTATTTCAAAATCGTGGAAAAATGCGTTAGGAGAATACAAAGTAAGCAATGCAATTCCTTGTGAAGAATGTGGTAAAATGGGAGTTGATTTCAAAAACTTAACCTTGAAAGTAACAGAAAAAGATGGTTTGCTTCATTTTGCTTTGAAAGGAAAAGATGTTGGAATTAAGGATAACTATTTCGCATTCAGTGAATCGGAAAAATGCGCAATAACCATCGGAATTGGACGAGCGAATGGCGATACGTTTCTATTGCAAGCTGATGACACAATTTTCTACAGTGGTTTTGAATTTAAGAAAGTAAAGTAACAATCTCATTCTATAGTTTTGCAACCTAATGAATAAAACTATTTACAGCGACAACGACAAAAATGAAATTCGATACTCTAAAATAAAACGTATTGAAGGGGAAGTTGTTTTTTCAGGTTTAGGTGTGAAATATGTCGCTTCAGGAGAAGAAATTTATTACGCCAACCAAAAGAAATACATCGTCAAAGAAGGCGAATACATCATTGGTAATGACTTCACGAATTCATTTGTCACCATTGATCAAAAAGAAGATGTCCATGGTTTATGTATCGATATTTCACCCCAAATTATTCATGAAGTAGCTGATTACCATGCTTTAGAAAGTGAGAATCTCAAAGAATTTTTACTTTCCGATCAGTTTTTTGTCAATCGCTACAACGCTAAAAACACTAGCTTGGGGTATTCCTTGCAAGAAATCAACCAAAAGATAAGCTCAGGAAACCTTATTAATGATATTCAACAAAATGAATTGTTTTACAGTTTAGCCGAGTCAATTATCACCGACCAACGTTTTGTTTTGAACCATTTAAGCAAAATGTCCTTTAAAAAATTGATTACCAACGAAGAAGTTTTTCGTTCGCTTTTAATGGCAAAATCCTTAATTGACGAACATTTATTGGAAAATTTGTCTTTGGAAACGATTAGTCAGTCAGCTGGAATTTCAAAATATCATTTTATTCGATTGTTCAAAAACACCTTTGAAATTTCACCTTATCAATACCAAAAAAGAATGCGATTAGAATTTGCGAAACATCAACTATTAGAGGGAAAAGAATTACTTGATGTGGCTATTTCAATCGGCTACGCTGATTTGCCCACTTTTTCAAAAGCGTTTAAGCAAGTATTTGGAATAGCTCCAAGTTTGCTGTCGCGTTGACCTGAATTTTCATTTAATTTTGGTAATTCAAAACACTAGATTATGGTTTTTTCGCAACTTGACGAACCCTTTGAATTGGCAGAAGAACAACTTGATTTCTACGAAAAGAATGCCTTTATTAAAATAAAATCCGTTTTTTCGGAAGAAGTTATTACTCATTTCAACACAGTGATTTCCAAAAAAGTGGAAGAGATCAATCAAGAAACCAGTCCTTTGGAAGACAGATCTACCTATGGAAAAGCGTTTCTTCAGTTATTTAACCTGTGGACGATTGACTCGGAAATCAAAAAACTTGTATTCAGTAAACGACTTGCAAAACTTGCTTCGGATCTAATGAGAGTTGATGGTGTTCGCTTGTACCACGACCAAGCCTTATTCAAAGAAAGTGGCGGTGGAATTACCCCTTGGCATGCTGATCAACATTATTGGCCTTTGTCTTCCAATAAAACCGTTACAGTATGGATACCCTTACAAAAAACGCCTTTGGAAATGGGACCATTAGAATTTAGCGCTGGAAGTCAACAAATAATTTCAGGAAGAGAATTGTCAATTAGTGACGAAAGTGAATCATTTATCAATAAAAATCTAAAAATCAACGATCTACCGCATATTATTGAACCATTTGATGTAGGAGAAGTTAGTTTTCATTCCGGATGGATTTTTCATCGGGCAGGAGCAAATACCAGTAAGCAACAACGCAAGGTGATGACTATTATATACATGGACAAAAACATGACTTTAAAACAACCTGAAAACAAGGGGCAAGAAAACGATTGGAAAACATGGTGTCCAGGTGTTGAAATTGGAAGCCTTATTGATTCGCCATTAAATCCTATTCTTTTTGAAAAGTCAACTTAGTTTATTAATGTCTAACTAATTGAATAATTCTTT
>CAZDKE010000082.1:0-9287 GCA_964506255.1 uncultured Lishizhenia sp.
CGACCCCCTGCGTGACAGGCAGGTATTCTAACCAACTGAACTACCAAACCAATTTTTTAACTTTCTTTCGAAAATCTCTAGAAACATCTAGATTCAAAATTGTGTGAATGCCTTTCGTTAAAAGCGAGAACAAAATTACATCAATATTTCTAATACGCAAGGGAAATTGAAAAAAAATCGAAATAAATTTCAAAACAAAAGGAGTAGGACTTATTCAAATCAGATTTTCCTGTTTTTAAAGCAAAACAAAAAAACCGCACCAAGACTGATGCGGTTTTCAATATATTATTGTTTTTTAGTTTCTTAGGATTTTTCCTTTATTAACTAAGCTTTCCAATCGCTCAAGTGTTTTACGCTCAGCACATAATTCAACAAATGCTTTTCGCTCTAAGTCTAATAAATATTGCTCTGTAACGACTGTATTTTCAGATAAATCGCCACCACAAAGTACAAAACCTAATTTTTCTGAAATCACTCTGTCATGCTCTGACATATAGTTTCCAGATAGCATTGAATGCGCACCAACGTAAACGATGCCTAATCCTTCTTGACCAACAACAGTAATGTTTTTCTCGCGTTTCGGAGCAACATAACCTTTATCGGCCATTTCTAAACAAGCTGCTTTTGCACGTGTCAATTGATAATCTCTGCTTACAATTACTTCGTCAATTCCTTCTCGTAAATAACCTAAATCAAAGGCTTCATACGCTGACATTGAAACTTTTGCTTGTCCAACTGTCAAGAAACGATCTCTCAAACGGTTGATTTTAATATCTCCTGCGTGCAATTCTTCAGAAAGTCTTTTTGCAAATTCTTTCGACCCACCGCCTCCAGGGATTAAACCAACTCCAAACTCAACTAAGCCCATGTATAATTCTGCGTGTGCAACTACTTTATCAGCATGCATTGACATTTCACAACCACCACCTAAAGCCATGTTGTGAGGCGCAACAATCACTGGAATATTTGAGTAACGGATACGCATCATTGTATCTTGGAATGCTTTCACAGCAAAATTCAACTCGTCAAAATCTTGTTCAGCGGCCATCATAAAAATCATCCCAACGTTTGCTCCAGCTGAGAAATTTTGACCTGTATTTGAAATAACCAAACCTTTGTGGTCTTTTTCAGCTATATCAATCGCTTTGTTGATTCCTTCGATAACTCCACCACCGATTGTATTCATTTTTGTGTGGAATTCTAAATTTAAAACTCCATCACCTAAATTAACAAGAGTTACATCTGAATTACCCCAGATTTTATTTTCTGAACGTAAAGAATCCAAATGAACGATATTTTCTGTTCCTGGGATTACTTTGTATCCTTTCGAAGCAATGTCGTAATACATACGTTTGCCATTCTCCGTTTTGTAGAAAGATGTACAACCTGCAGCTTTCATTTCTTCAATCCAAGCAGCAGCTGTTTTGTTGTTGTCTTTGATTAATTTTAATCCTTGCTCAAAACCAATAGTATCCCACGTTTCAAATGGACCTAATTCCCAACCGAAACCAGCTTTTAAGGCATCGTCAATTTTGAATAAATCATCAGAAATTTCAGGAATGCGGTTGGAAACATACGCAAACAATCCACCGAAAATTTGACGGTAGAACTGTCCTGCTTTGTCCATTCCCATTACCAACATTTTCGTGCGTTGACGTAAATCATCGATAGGTTTAGCCATTTCCAAAGTAGGGAATTTCACTTTCTCAGCAACTTTGTATTCCAATGTTTTTAAATCCAAGGAAAGAATTTGTTTTTTGCCGTTTTCATCTTTCGATTTTTTGTAGAAACCTTGACCAGATTTAGAACCTAACCAATTATTTTCTACCATTTTAGCGATGTAATCTGGCAAATCAAACAAGTGTTTTTCTTCGTCGTCAGGGCAGTTAGCTTTCAAACCATTTGCTACGTGCACCAAGGTATCTAAACCAACAACATCACACGTTCTGAAAGTTGCAGATTTCGGACGACCTAAAACTGGACCAGATAATTTATCCACTTCATCAATAGTGAAACCTAATTCATTTACTGCGTGAAACAATGCCATAATGGAGTAAACCCCTACTCTGTTTGCAATAAATGCTGGTGTGTCTTTACAAAGAACTGTTTTCTTACCCAACATTCTCATTCCGTAATCCATCAAGAAATCAACTACTTCTTGGTTTGTTTTTGGCGTTGGAATAATTTCTAGTAATTGCAAATAACGCGGCGGATTGAAGAAATGTGTTCCAACAAAATTTGCTTGGAAGTCTTCACTTCTACCTTCCAACATCATATGAATTGGAATCCCAGAAGTGTTTGAAGAAATAATGGTTCCTGGTTTTCTGTATTTTTCTACTTTCTCAAAAAGTGATTGTTTGATGTCTAATCGTTCGATTACTACCTCGATAACCCAATCACAATCAGCGATTTTAGCTAAATCATCATCAAAATTTCCAGTTACAATTCTTTTCGCAAATGATTTTCTGTAAATTGGAGAAGGATTTGATTTCAATGCAAAAGCCAAAGCTCCATCAACGATTTTGTTGCGGATTGATTTAGATTCAAGTGTTAAGCCTTTTGCTTCTTCTTGCGGTGTCACTTCTCCTGGAACAATATCCAACAAAAGCACCTCGCAACCAATATTTGCAAAATGGCAAGCAATTCTTGATCCCATAACTCCAGAGCCTAAAACGGCTACTTTTCGAATGTGTCTATTCATCTTTTTATAATTTTTCGTTAATCACTTTTTTATTATCTACTATTTCATCGACTGATTCATCCAAGGCATTCATCACCGTGAAAAAACCATCTAAATCCTTCTTTTTCAGTTTACTGGTAAGTTTTTCATTGAATTCTAAAATGAATTGTTTTACCATTTTTCGCTTTTGAACACCTAATTCGGTTAAAAAAACCAAGGTGATTCGCTTATCTTTTTCAGAGCTTGAACGACGAATTAAACCATCAACTTCCATTGCATTAATAGTACGCGAAAGTGAAGTTGCTTCCATCCCCATTTTCGGACCTAATTGTGTACTTGGAGTTCCTTCTTTTTCCACCATCATTAAGATAAACCCATAAGACATCGTCATGCCTTCCACAGCCGCCATCTGATTATACATTCTAGAAATTCGATGCCACGAATGACGAATCATAAAATCTATTAAGTCGGATTTATTGCTGTTCATTTTTTCACACTAAAAGTAATAAAAATAATTATGCGTGCATACGATTTTTTAAAAAGTGGAAAAGATACCCTTCTTTGGGGTCAATAATTGCCTTCGAGAACCTCTATCAACAGTTGACTGAGGCTCTCGAAGACAACTGCTGTGTCCAAATATCTTAAAATCCTAATGTCTTAATGTCCCATTTAAAAAACAACCCCAACCACAATCTTAGGAACAATATTTCTTTTCCAGTCAGGATTCGCATAAAAACCAAAACGTGTAAAACCACCCAAACCGATGCTTGTATTTCCAGAAACTAAAATTCCATTTAAAAACAATCCGGCCTCGTGCAAACCTTTGTCCATCGAGCGAAAGGCTAAGCTGTGTGCTTCTTTATTTTGAAATTCGCCAATTCCATAGGCATAATGTAAACCTAATTGCGGCTCGTTCCATTTTGCTTTTGTGTGTTTGGCATTAAAAATAAATCGTGTAAAAATTGCAGCTGCTTTTTTGTGATAAAACTCATTTGCTTCAACGGTTTCAAAGGTGTTTGGGACAGAAATTGACCAATTCGCTCGGGTTGCTGAAACCAATTGATGAAAGAAAAGGGGTGCGTTACCATCACTAATTCCTGTTCTGAGCGACCAAGCTAACTTTCCAATTCCGATAATGGGAACTGTTTGTTGGACTTGAAAAATTATTCGATAATAATCCAAATTGCTTGAAAATTTCCCTGCATCCAATTTCCAACCATTGTCTATTTGAAGTTGCAACTTCGGAAATTTTGTCCCCATTGGTACGCGTTGATTTCCCAAAATATTTACTTTTTCACGAATATTCCACGACCAAATGAGTGAAGTTTCGTTAGCTACAAAAGTATTTTGACCTTCAAATTGATAAGTGTTTCCATAAAAAAGTCGTTGGGTATTTGCTTCGAATCGCAAGCCCATATTGGAACGAATATAAGTTTGAAAAGCAATTCCCATTTTTTCTTGGTTCACTTTGTTTTTAATAAAAAACTCACGTGCTAAATCATTGGTTAAGAAATTAGGATTTGCAATAGAGCGAACAGAACCAACTTCCGCAACATCATTTTGAATAAAAAGTTCGAGTTTCGTACCCGTTCTTCGATGCAGAAAAAGATGTGAATAAGCTCCATATTTCCAAGCCTTGTCGTTGGTTCCATACCCAAAGTAAGTTCCAAGAATCAAAGGTTTTATTAATCGCTCAGAAGTTTCAATTCCTAAGCCCAAACGATAACCTTCGTACGGATTATAGTTGATGATTCGCTTTAAATCCAAGTTGAATTTTTTGATTGGAATCTTACCAGAAGCTAGAACTTTAGCAAGTGACAAAAAGCGATCTAATTTTTGAGTTTTAACAATGCTATCCAAATTAGTGTAAGTGTTTTTCTCGCGTTCAGAAAGTTGATTGGTGCGCAATTCATTCCATTTAGTGTCATTGGTTATTTCTGCATTTACAGCAGTTTCAGTTGATACATTATTGAACTTTTCTTTTTCCAATTCTTTTGGATTAAACTGAACTTTGTCGATGTAAGTTGAGCCTCTTCCAACGATATAGCTTTTGGGTTTTGTTATTTTTTCGCCACCGGCAACTACGGAAACAGTTCCTGATTCTACATCAGCAACGGCAGTATAAATTTCGATCGAAGTTGATAGTTTAGAGGGAAACCATTTTGTATTTTCCGTAAAAGCATATTCTTGAACAATTTCCAACGCCATTCCAGAAGTGTCCATCACATAAGGCTTTGCTGTTACTTTTTCAATGGCGAAACCGTTGGTGTTGATGTATAAACGTCCTGTTAAACCTTCAAAACTTTTACCTTTTTTCGGTCGGTAAAAAACGGTGTAAGTGGTGTCTTTGGTATTGATTGTTGAATCTTCCAAAATGAAAAGATAACGATTCAATGAACCAAAAGCAATGGGGTTAATGTATTGTTTTCCAAGTACAGCAACCTGATTATCGTAAAAATGGAAGGATTGCATTTCTTGTGCAAAGGTTGAAAAAATCGGATCGGTGAAACCAGAAACTTTATATGCTTCAATTATTTCTTTCTCTTTATAGGGAGGGTCAAAATAATGTCGAGAAGCATTTTCAATCATAAAAAGATACTGTTTACTAAAGAAATTGCGCATTTTCAAAAGAGTTGTATCACCTTTCTTCAACACTGAAGAATCCATTAATCGTTTGCGTGTTTCTGGGTCAATATCAAAAATAAACTTGCTGTATTGATGACTAATAAAACCATCATTTTCAAGTGGATGATTGAGTTTGCGATTTTCAATTGCTTTTTTAATAATGCGATTTGCAGGATTTTCACCCGGTAAAACGGTTACTTCTTGAATGTTTTGAACTGCAGGACGAAGAAGAATCTGAGCATCTGACCAAGAATAGATTTTTAAGGTCGTATCGCGATAAGTACTAGCTTTAATAGTGATTTCTTGCTCCCCAACATTTAGTTGGAATTTCCCATCCATATCTGTTAGCAAAGGCTTATCAATTGAAGGAATTACCTTTGCAAAGGGCACTACTTCCTTGGAATACATATCTAATAATTGGAAGTTCTGGGCATTCACAAACGGTGAAAAAAGCAAAAAACAAATTATGATTTTTAGGTTTTTCATAAATAAAATCATTGCTTGTAAATGTAGAGATTTAATAGTTAGATTTTTTTTATTTTCGATTAATTTGCGCTATTGTATTCATAAAAAAGGGATGTTAATGGAAGTATATTATGCTTATTAATTGCTAATGAATAATTTGAAAGTTAGATGATTTGAAAATTTGAAAATGGAGGTTCAGAATGCCAAGGAATTGCCAACTACAGAATTGCAAATTGCAAACGGACAACCATAATGCTTAGGAATTGCGAACGGGAGAATTACGTCCTCGATGGCTATCGAGATGCAAACGGAAGTAAATAACGCATATTAATTGCGAACTATTCAGACTTCGGACTTCGGACTTCGAGAGCCTCAATCCTCGAAACTTTGTCCTCGATTATTCTACTGAAAAATATATTGCGCAGAGCGCTTCCAAAAAAATCGTTCGCAATTCGCAATTATGAATTTGCAATTATTAATCTCTAATTAAGAACTGATATTTATCGATGTTTTTCAAGGCGATGCTTGTTCCTCTCGCAACTGCGCGCAATGGATCTTCTGCAATGTGAACTGGTAATTTTGTTTTCGCTGAAATACGTTTGTCTAATCCGCGCAACATCGAACCTCCACCTGCTAAGTAAATCCCGGTTTTGTAAATATCTGCTGATAATTCTGGTGGTGTCATTTCCAAAGCACTTAGAATCGCTTCTTCGATTTTAGAAATGGTTTTATCCAAAGCATGTGCTACTTCCGCGTAAGAAACCATGATTTCTTTTGGAATACCTGTCATTAAATCGCGTCCACGTACAGCAAAATCTGCTGGTGGGTTATCTAACTCTGGCAACGCTGCACCTACTTCAATTTTAATTTGTTCTGCTGTGCGCTCACCAACCAAAATGTTGTGTTGACGACGCATGTATTCTTCAATATCACTTGTGAAATCATCACCTGCAATACGAATTGATTTATCACAAACAATACCTCCTAAGGCAATGACTGCAATTTCAGAAGTACCACCACCTATATCGATAATCATATTTCCCATTGGTTCTTCCACGTCGATACCTATACCGATTGCTGCTGCCATTGGCTCGTGAATCAAATATACTTCTTTTGCTCCTGCATGTTCTGCGGAGTCACGAACGGCACGTTTTTCAACCTCTGTAATCCCAGAAGGAATACAAATCACCATTCGCAAAGTTGGGTTAAACAAACTTCTTCCTGGATTGATCATTTTAATCATTCCACGAATCATTTGTTCCGCACTTTGGAAATCGGCAATTACACCATCTTTCAACGGACGAACAGTTTCGATTAATTTATGGGTCTTACCGTGCATTTGTTGTGCCTTCTTTCCGATGGCTACAATTTTCCCGGTTTGGATATCCTTTGCAACGATTGACGGTTCATCAACCACTACTTTATCATTCCAAATGATAAGCGTGTTGGCCGTTCCAAGGTCAATTGCAATTTCTTGAGTTAAAAAGCTAAACAATCCCATTTTGAGTTCCCTCCTAATTATATTGTACGTTTATTCGCAGAACACGAAAAAAGGTTACAATTCTTTGTAAATGTACTAAATTAATGTTTAAAATGACGAACACCTGTAAATACCATTTTCATAGAATGCTCGTTACAGTAATCGATTGACAATTGATCTTTCACTGATCCTCCTGGTTGAATTACTGTATCAATTCCTTCGTTGTGCGCAATCTCCACGCAATCTGGAAAAGGGAAAAATGCATCACTCGCCATCACAGCACCCTTCAGGTCGAAGTTGAAAGATTTTGCTTTATGAATCGCTTGGTTCAAAGCGTCCACACGTGAAGTTTGTCCAGTTCCACTAGCTAACAATTGTCCGTTTTTAGCAAGGATAATCGTGTTTGATTTTGTGTGTTTTACCAATTTATTAGCGAAAATTAAATCTTCAATTTCTTGTTCACTTGGCGCTAAATTGGTAATTGTTTGTAAATCTGTCGCTCTTTCTGATTTAGCATCGCGGTCTTGCATCAAAATGCCATTCAAAATCGAACGGTACTGAACAGCAGGCAAAACTGTTTCTTTTTGAATTAAAATGATTCTATTTTTTTTCGATTTTAAAATTTCCAAAGCTGCTTCGCTGTATCCTGGCGCGATTAAAACTTCACAAAATAAATCGTTGATTAAACTTGCTGTTTCTTCTTCGATGAATGCATTTGAAATTAAAATTCCTCCGAAAGCACTTACTGGATCTGCGGCCAAAGCTGTTTCATACGCTTCTTTAATCGTTGGACGTGTTGCAATTCCACATGCATTGTTGTGTTTTAAAATTGCAAAAGTTGGTCCATCCGTTGTGAATTCTTGCATCAATGCCACAGCGGCGTCAACGTCTAATAAGTTATTGTATGATAATTCTTTACCGTGTAATTTATCGAAAATCGCATCTAAATCTCCGTAGAATTTCCCACGTTGATGTGGATTTTCTCCATAACGCAACGATTCATTTTTTTCTTCACTCAGTTTCAAATAAGGCGAATCATTGTTTAAGAAATAGTTGTGAATCATTGTATCGTAATGCGATGAAACGTGAAATGCTTCTCCTGCAAAGGTTTTACGTTGTTCTAAAGTTGTTGCACCATTTTGTGCTTTGAGCATTTCCAACAAAGAATCATATTGTTTCACCGATGGAATAATAACTACATCATTATAATTTTTCGCTGCTGCACGAATCAAAGAAATTCCACCGATATCAATTTTTTCAATAATCGCCTCGTGACTTGCACCTGAAGCAACTGTTTCTTCAAAAGGGTACAAATCCACAATTACCAAATCAATTTGCGGAATGTCGTGCGTTGCCAAAGCTTCTTGATCTTCTGCAAGACTTCTTCTATTTAAAATTCCACCAAAAATCTTCGGATGTAATGTTTTCACACGTCCACCTAAAATTTCAGGAAAACTTGTCAAGGTTTCAACAGGTGTAACAGGTATATTCATTGCTTCGATAAAAGCTTGTGTTCCTCCTGTGGAATAGATTGTTACATTGTTTTTATGTAACTCTTTTACAAGTTCATCTAATCCGTCTTTGTAGTAAACAGAAATTAAGGCCGATTCAATGTTTTTTAGTGTGCTCATGTGCTGAAAAAATGAAGCGACAAAGGTAGTGTTTATTTTTTGTGGAATTTTAGAAATTAGTAAAGATTCGATTTAAAAATTGAATGAAATTTACAAGTAATATAAAACAACTTTTTTATTAGCATAAATTTAAAAAACAACAAATAAGGATTTCTCACCTTGCTCGGAATGACTTTTGGGCTGGAGAAGTTGGCGAAAACGCTTCGCATTTTCGCAATCCTCTCTATTAAAGGGGTTCTTCCGAATGAAGTGAGGAATCCTTTGACAATCATGAATTATCCACCGTAGTGGATTTAAAATCAAATGTTGTTATTGGTACTAAAGAAGCGGATTTTTTTAACAAAAGAAAAGATTGATTAGCATTAAACTCTTAAATTCAAATAACAAATGCAACTTTTAGATTTGA
>CAZDKE010000083.1:0-8406 GCA_964506255.1 uncultured Lishizhenia sp.
CGGATTCGAACGTCAGCTCGAAGATCAGGCTCGAAAATGTCGATGGCGGAGGTAATTACACGCGGAAGAATCGCATCTTGAGAAGTTACAACCCTAACTGTTGCATTGGAAACATTATTAGAAATGTAATCTAAATTGGTATTGTTAGGGAAAAACGTACCGCTATCAAAACCGAGATTATTATTATAACTAGGATTTCGGAAAGGTGTGTAAGCCCCATTATAAGTACAAGTGCTATTAAAAAAATCGCTTGCACTTCTCATCGCATCAGGTACATCTTGAAAAGTGCCGTTCCCATTAAACTGTAATCTATCTCCTTGAATGTTACGATCACCTTCATAGGCTACAATTCCTAACTCAAAACTAACCGGTCCAAGTAGAGGAGTTGTAAAACCAGAGATGGGTAAATCAACTACATTTCCGTTACTTACATAAGCCATCCCGTCAAAAACGGTTAGATTTCTCATTGTTTGAAAAACATTTTTGTAAACCACAACCAATGACCAAGCACCAAATAAATTATTGACACCGGTCTCTGAAACGATATTACCTACAGTATATCTTGCACGCGCTCCTCCAGCCTGTACTATACTCGTTACATTTTTATAACAAAAGTAACTTGGCATTTGAAAATTTGGATTCGAAGGAATATTAGGAACATCAAGTGTTTGATCAGCTAATAAGGTTTGATATGATCCTGAATTTCTTCTTATTCTTACTTGATTTCTAGAGTTATAATTCGTTGTACTTTCCGAAACACGCGCACTCCAGTATAAACCAGCCCATAAAATTTCACTACAATTTGCTAAATTCAAACTATCACTTGAAGAATTATAAGTACTTGAAACACCATCAACATCAATGAAATCCATAACAATTCCGCCGTCTTGATTATGATTTCCACCTGGTGGAGCTTGCTGCTGAAATGTTCCGCAATTGGAACTACTGCTATTACATGTTATTGAAACATTAGAAAGAATTACTATCCCTCCTTTTTGATTGGTTTGATATCTAATATTGAAAGGAGAAACAACTTGCGAAAATAAAGCATTACAGAAGAACAAGAAAAGAATAAAAATCTTAACGATTATTGAGTCAGAATTCTTCACTTTATTTCTTATTGCCATATGCTGTAATTAAACTAAACGTTTACAAGGGATTTAAGTTGCTAAAACCTTAAAATTTAACATTGCAAAATTCATGCAAGAACATAGGTTTAATAAAAAGTTAGAAAAACAAAATCTGTACACTATTTGAAATCCAAAAAAAAAATGGTTGAATAAAATAAATAAGGATTTCAACACAAAATTACTAACTTTAAAATGTAAATAAACAAAGATGTCCCAATTTAAATCAATAGAACGACTAAGCTTGATTCTCAATTTTGTGAACGTAAATCGTTATCCAAGTTTAGAAAATATTTTAAGCTATCTGTCTGATAATGATTTAGAAACAACTGAACGTACTTTACAACGAGACTTAAAAACGCTGCGTGAAATGTGTTTCATTGATATAAAATATAGCCGAGCGAATGATGGTTATTGGATTGATGAAGACAGTAAACGTGACTATCATGAATGGATGCGTGTTTTTAACTTGTTTAATCATGCGAGAATTATCAATGAAATCTTATTGAAAAGCAATAGAAATCTTGACGTAATTGATTTTGATCGAAATGAACAAGAATTAAAAGGTGATATTCTTGGGAAGGTTCTCAGTGCGATTGTTGACAGAAAAAAAATTAAATTCTTACATCATAGTTATTTGCAAGAAGAAGCAAAAGAAGTTGAACTTTATCCTCATCTATTAAAGCAGTATTTGAATCGTTGGTATGTTTTTGGTTGTTTCCCAAATGGAGAATTTAGAAGTTTTGGACTTGATCGAGTTTTAGAGTTAGAAGTCCTAACTGAAACTTTTAAGTTAAAAAATAAGAAACCAAAAGAGGTATTTAATTCTATTATTGGGTTAGTGTATTCTGGTGAAAAAGTAGAAACAATCGTGCTTTCATTCGAACCTTTTCAAGGAAAATATATTAAATCTCAACCCATTCATCCTAGTCAAAAAATAGTGATTGATACTGATAAAGAGTTGCGTATTGAACTACGTTTAAAAGTCAATTATGAACTAGAAGAACAAATTTTAAAGCATGGTCAACGTGTTCGTGTTTTAGAACCAAAATCTTTTCGAAAATTGATTAAAAATCGTTTAAAAGAAGCTTTAGCTGGATACAAATCTGGGAAGGGTGGTGAGAAATAAGTTTAGATTTTAGGACACATAGACGTTAGATTCTGATAGCTATCGGGAATAATAAATTAGGTTGCTTAGACTTTTTGACGTTTAGTCATTGAAAACCAATGTTTTTAAAGCATAAAAATAGCAGGTTCTGAAAGTAATTGGAATTAAGACAATAGTTGTAATTAAAAGAAAAAAAAAGACCTGCATCACTACAGGTCTCTATTCGGTATGTAAATTCGTTATTCCTACAATAACATAGAAACAGGATTTTCCATAAATTGTTTGAACGTTTGTAAAAACGCTGCACCTGTTGCACCATCAACTACTCGGTGGTCACATGATAGCGTAACTTTCATTACGTTACCAGGAACAACTTGTCCGTTTTTAACAACAGGAACTTCTTTAATTCCGCCAATTGCCAAAATACAGCTATCAGGTGGGTTTACAATTGCTGTGAAAGATTCAATTCCAAACATTCCTAGATTTGAAATAGTGAATGTATTTCCTTCCCAATCACTTGGTTGTAATTTTTTATCTTTTGCTTTCTTAGCATATTCTCTAACTTCAGCTGAAATTTGAACTAAGCCTTTGGTATCCGCAAAACGAACTACTGGAACTAATAATCCATCTTCAACTGCAACCGCAACACCAATGTGAACATGTTGATTTCTTCTAATGAAATCTCCCATCCAAGAGCTGTTTACATTTGGATTTTGTTTCAATGCGTGTGCTACAGCTTTGATTACCATATCGTTGAAAGAAACTTTAATTCCTTCCATTGCATTTAGTGCTTTACGAGCTGCCATTGCATTTTCCATATTGATGTCTAATGTCAAATAGAAATGAGGAGCTGTAAACTTACTTTCAGCTAATCTTCTTGCAATCGTTTTACGCATTTGACTTACTGGCTCATCTGTATAAGATTCTACGCCAGAAACCGAATTATTTGTAATTGGAGCTCTTTCAGCTGGTGTATAAGGTGTGTAATGATCTACATCGCGTTTAACAATGCGTCCGCCTTCACCTGTGCCACCAACAGCAATTAAGTCAATTCCTTTTTCTTCAGCAATTTTCTTCGCCAAAGGAGATGCAAAAACACGTCCACTTGTATTTGTTGCCAATGGAGCCGCTTTGGGTGTTTCAGCAACAACTGTTGGAGTTGCAACTACTGGAGCAGGATTTGGAACAGTTACAGCTTTTGGAGCTTCTTCTACTACTTTTTCTTCAACTGGAGCAGCTGCAGGAGCATTTGCCAATAAGCCAGAAATATCTTCTCCGGCTTGACCAATAATAGCCAAAATACTATTTACAGGAGCAGACTTTCCAGTTTCAACACCAATGTGCAATAAAACACCGTCGAAAAATGATTCAAATTCCATCGTTGCTTTATCAGTTTCAATTTCAGCGAGAATCTCTCCTTCTTTTACTGCATCACCAACTTTTTTATTCCAAGCAGCGACAACGCCTTCTACCATCGTGTCGCTCAATTTCGGCATGTAAACTACTTCAGCCATATTTTTTTCTTTTTAGTATTCTTTAATATAAGGATAATCAGATTGAATGTAAACATCTTCGTAAAGCTCGTGCGCTTCAGGATAGGGAGAATTTTCAGCAAATTCAACTGACTCATCCACTTCTTTTTTAACCCAATTGCTGATATCTTCAATTTCTTTTTCTGACAACCAATTATTTTCTTTAATCACTTGTAAACAATGATCAATTGGATCTTGTTCCATCCAATCGCTAACTTCTTCTTTGGTTCTATATTTTTGTGGATCTGACATCGAGTGACCTTTATAACGGTAAGTACGAATATCCAATAAAGTTGGACCATCGCCTCTTCTTCCTCTTTCTGCAGCTTCAAAAATTGCATCATGCACGTCCTCAGGACGCATACCATTTACGATTTTTGAAGGCATTTCATACGACAATCCAATTTTAGATAAATCTGTAACGTTAGTTGTACGCTCCACAGAAGTTCCCATTGCGTAATTATTATTTTCGATAATAAATACCACAGGAAGTTTCCACATCATCGCCATATTAAACGTTTCATGCAAAGCACCCTGACGAACCGCTCCATCACCCATTGAAACAAAAGCTACATTCTCTGTTCCATTGTATTTTTCTGCGAAGGCAACTCCAGCACCCATAGCAATTTGAGCACCAACAATTCCATGTCCTCCCATAAAGTTTTTCTCCTTATCAAAGAAGTGCATTGAACCACCTTTTCCTTTTGAACATCCCGTTGAACGACCAAATAATTCAGCCATTAAAACACGTGGATCTGTTCCTAGAGCAATTGGATGTGCGTGGTCACGATAAGCTGTCATGTGTTTATCCGAAGGGCGACAAGCACTCGCTGTACCTGCAACAATGGCCTCTTGACCAATATATAAATGGCAGAATCCACCAAATTTTTGTTGAATATACAATTGACCTGTTTTCTCCTCAAACTTACGGATGAGCAACATGTCTTTGTACCATTTTACGTATACTTCTTTTGGAAATTTAGTAGTATTTGAAGCTGTTGATTTACTTGATTTTTTGCTTGTAGAAGCTTTTTTTTCTGCCATAGCTATTTTCTTTTTCAGTTGACAAATATAACAATCAATTTAAAATATTACACTAAATGTCATTTTAACACTAAGTATCTTGTTTTGTTCGTTTCAAATCAAATTTTAAAAGCGATTTAATTTCTCGAACAGGAATCTCAACAAAAATAATCCCCATCGAGTAAGGACCGATTTCATATTGATTGTAAACGAATATCAATTTATTATTTTCAAAGTAGAAATTCCCATTCAGTTCAAAGCCTTTTGTAAACCAAAAACCAGCCTCTTCTAAATCGTCAGTTGCTTTAATTTCAACTGTTTGACGAAAATACTTTTCTGCAATTTTGGTCAATTTTGGAACATCAGAAATGAAATCTTTCAAATTCAGTTGTTCTCCTGTTTCTTTACTGAACAAATTATTTGAAACATAAGAATTTCCATGTGCCCCACCTGTAAACATATAACTGTTGCGTTTTACTTGCACAAATTGCTCAAAAGATTCATCTAAAAAAGTAGAATCATAGTAAGACCATGGAAAACCTTCACCGTAATTATCAAATTCAGTTTTGAAATTCTTTAAAATTGATTTAAAATAAGTCGGCGATAATTCAACATCTCCTTTCGGTTTGCTCGATTCTTCCATTTCTGTAGTTATAGAACCTGCTAAGAATTTGTTTATTTCTTCTTCATATCGAAAACTTTTCTCGCTTAGTTTATAATAGGAATAAGCAATACTTGATTCTTCTTTTTCTTCACCAATTCCAATTTTCAATCGCGCAACACCAGAAATTATCTCTGGTTTATATTCAGGTTCTTTTGCTTCGACTTTCGTTTGCTTTTCTTTTTCTTCTTTAGGAGCTTCCGTTTCGCATGAAAAAATAGCAAAAGAAATGAGAGTAATTGTTAAAATTCTAGTTTTCACTTGTTACTGATTTATTTTGAATTGCTCTAAAAATCAAATAAATACCCACTAAAACAAAAGGAATACTTAACATTTGACCTGTATTAATAGCATAAACTGAATCACGAGCAGTTTGTCCTAGCTTCACAAATTCAATGATGAATCTAAAGCCAAAAATGAAGATTAAAAACCACCCAAAAATAAATCCTGGTTTTTTCCAAAGGTCTTTTTTCCAATAAAGAAAAAGTAGAATCAAAAACGAAATAAAATAACAAATCGCTTCGTATAGTTGAGCTGGATGTCTTACAGGGATTGATTCCCAAGCGCCAGTCCATTTGTCAAAATCATGATTTCTAAATCGGAAGCCCCAAGGAACGGTTGTAACATCACCAACCATTTCATGATTAACCAAATTTCCAAGACGAATAAAAGTTCCTCCAATTGCTATTGGTGCAGAAATACGATCTAAAATCCATAAAAACGGTTTTTTAACAACATTTCTTGAAAATAAATAAAGTGAAATCAGAATAGCAATCGCTGCTCCGTGACTTGCCAAACCACCTTCCCAAACTTTAATAATATCTTCTGGGTGAGAGAAATATCCACGTTCAACAACCTGTCCATTCACAACAGTATCATAATAAGGACCATAAAACAGAACGTGACCTAAACGAGCACCTACGATTGTTGCGAGAACAACATACATCACAAGCTTATCAAGAATCTCGTTGGGAATATTTTCTTTTTTGAACATTCGTTTTACAACGAAATATCCTATAACTAAACCTGAAACGAAAAGAAGTCCGTAAAGATTTGGTGTACGAAAGCCATCGATTATTTCAGAATCTACAGACCAATTGATTGCTAAATTCACGCGTTTTAAATTGAAATTCTATCAAAGATAAAAGGTTTTTTTTGAATAGGGGAAATTGAATAGATTAATGGAGATTTTAAGATTTATTGTGAACAAAATCAAACCATCTTCCCAAAATACCTTGGAGCTTCAAGCATTCGTGAACCATACCAAGAAAAGGACTCTCCATCTACTAACAGTATTTTTGAAGTTGGAAATAATTCTTGATATTTCAAAATATGTTCTTCCTTAAATGGAAAAGGTTCAGAACTTAGAAAAATGAAGTCTGGATTTAATGGTTCTAAATCACTTAAAGCAGGGTAACGCTCTTTTTGACAAGCGTTTACAAAACCAATTTTTGTCAAAACGGAATCAATGAAAGTTGATTTTCCAACCACAAACGAAGGTTCATCCCAAATAAAATAGAGCACACTTTTACCTTTTCCAGTGTTACCAAGTTGTTTAAATCCTTGAGTAATTCCAGTAATTAATGCTTGAGCAATTTGTTGTTTATCCGTCAATTGACCGATCAAATCAATCATTTCAGCGGCCTCTTCAAAGGTATTAATATCACTCATCCAAACAGGAACTTGTTGAGCCAAAAAGTCAATGTCTTCTTTGGTGTTTTCTTCCTTGTTTCCAATAATTAAATCAGGTTTTAAAGCTAAAATTTCATCTAACTTTAATTGTTTTGTTCCACCAATTCGTTGTTTGTTCCGAAACCAATCATCAGGATAAATACAAAATTTAGTGATTCCTATAACCTCATCTTCTAACCCAAAATAATACAAAAGCTCCGTTTGAGAAGGAACTAAAGAAATAATTCGTTTAGGCGGAAATGGAACTTCAACACTTCGTCCCATTTGATCGACGAACGTGCGTTTTTCCATTAAGACTTAGCTGAAATAACGTCGTAACGTGAAACGATGTGGAATTTTCCGTTTGCTAATTCTACCAACACAGCTGGCGTTTGCTTATTGATTAATTTACAAATATCCTCAATTGGTGTGTTTTGTTGTACAACTGGAAATGGTGCGCCCATAATGGAAGAGATTGGTGCATCACGTAATTCGGGTGAATCAACTAATACTTGATAAACGTGGCTATCATCCACTGAACCAACGAATTTACCATCTTTCATTACTGGAATTTGAGAGATTCCGAAATTGCGCATCTTAGCAATGGCGTGAGAAACCAATTCTTCAGCATACAAAGAAACGAGTGGTTTGTCAGCATGTTTTGCAACTAAATCACCTGCAGTAATAATGTTTTCATCTAAGAAACCTCTTTCACGCATCCAATCGTCGTTGAATATTTTTCCAATGTATCGGCTTCCGTGATCGTGAAATAGTACAACCACAACATCATCAGCCGTCAATTTATCCTTTAATTGAAGTAAACCTTTGATTGCTGAACCTGCCGAGTTTCCTACAAAAATCCCTTCTTCACGTGCTAATTTACGGGTGTAAACAGCTGCATCTTTATCTGTTACTTTTTCAAATAAGTCAATCACATCAAAATCAACATTTGCTGGAAGAATATCTTCTCCAATACCTTCAGTGATGTAAGGATAAATTTCATTTTCATCAAAAATCCCTGTTTCTTTATATTTCTTGAAAACAGAACCATAGGTATCAATTCCCCAAATTTTGATGTTTGGATTTTTCTCTTTTAAGTATTTTCCAACGCCAGAAATTGTTCCTCCCGTTCCAACACCAACTACAAAATGGGTTACTTTTCCTTCAGTTTGTTCCCAAATTTCAGGACCTGTAGATTCGTAATGCGCTTGACGATTGGATAAATTATCATATTGATTCACATACCAAGAATTAGGAATCTCAGTTGCTAATCTTCTTGAAACC
>CAZDKE010000084.1:0-8060 GCA_964506255.1 uncultured Lishizhenia sp.
GGTTGAAAAAACAGCGTTTAATCTCTTAATTGCTGGACTTGAACCATCATCGATTACAACTATTTCGATTGTTTCTTTTATTTTTTTTGACTGCTCATAAAGTGCTTCAACCAATGCGCAAACATCCGAATTGTAAACAGGAATACAAACAGTTATCATTCTCAGTAAACTGAAAAGTTAAGCCATTGTGCTTGGAGTACCAAAATTCATTGGTGGAATTCCAGCTTGTGGATCATCAATGTGTCCAAAAGTTTGCTCGTATTTATGGATATTATCTGCTAACGCTTGCAAGAAACGCTTTGCATTTTGTGGTGTCATCAATACTCTTGAACGAACTTTTCCTTTAGGCATTCCGGGCATAACTTGAATAAAATCACACACAACCTCAGCAGGAGAATGTGTAATTATTGCAAGATTTGAATATACTCCTAAAGCAATTTCTTCAGAAAGTTCAATGTTCATTTGGTTTTCTTCGTTTTCCATTCTATTTTGTTTTTATAGTTCAAATTCTTGTTCTTCAAAGCGAATATTAAATTGCTCCAACTCCTCTAAAATTGGTTCATAAATCGCTGCGTGAATGGGTAAAGTTACTCCTTTTTCGAGTAAATCGCCTTTCAAAATCATTTTTGCTGCAATAGCAACGGGTAAACCAACTGTATTTGACATAGAAGTGTAGGTTTGGTCTTCCCCTACGTTTATCATTGAAGAAATAACTTTGTGATATTTGTTGTTGAGTTCGTACTCAAATTCATGATACATCACCAACATATCTTTATCACCTTCTTCTAATTTCCATTTTTCTGCCAACAATTTCTCTAGTAATTGCGCTGGACTTGCGTTTTCAAAACCAAAACATTCATCTTTTTCAAAAATCCCGATGGATTCAAACAAAGGATATAAATTCATTCGATCTTCACGTAAAAACAATTTCAGTTTGTCTTCAACGGTTAAATCGCGGTTGTACGGTAAAAATGCATTTAAAAATGAGCGTGGAGTTAATTCCTCCGAATTTGCCATTTTGTATGAATCATCCGTCATTCCTAATTCTATAAAAACGTCCCAACCTTGACAGTAATTCGGTCTGCGCAAGGTTCCTCTGTAAATTGTGGGAATATCTTCAATACCATACGTTTTTCTGTAAGATAAGGAATCGCGATTGGCATATCCATCAAATTCTCCATACGTTCCGATTGAAAAGCGCTCTGTTCTGCTAAACAAACGATTGTAAGGAATGTATTTGTATTCGTCATTTTGTTTGAAACAAGCTGCCCCACCCTGCCCTGCTAGAATCACATTTCTTGGGTTCCACGTAAATTTATAATGCCAAGGATTGTTGTCGCTTTCCGGTGCAATCAAACCGCCACAAAAAGATTTAAAACTAGTTAATTTACCACCTCTATTTTGAATTGAATGAATTATTTTCATCGCACTCATGTGGTCGATTCCAGGATCTACCCCAATTTCATTCATAATAACTATTCCAGCTTCTTTCGCTTCTTCGTTCAAAGCCCTCATTTCTGGAGAAATGTATGAAGGTGTGATTAAATCCACTCGTAAATCGATACAGTCTTTCGCAACTTCGACATGAAAACGTGCTGGCAACATAGAGATTACTAGGTCTGAATGTCCAATCGCAGGTCTTCTTTCGTGAGGATTTAAAGCATTGAAAGCTAAAGCTTCAGCGTTGGGATGATTGTTTATTTTTCGTTTAACTAATTCGATATCTTGGTCAACGATTTTCAATTGCCAATCATTTTCTTGAGCGAGGTTCAACAAATATCTAATCATTGAAGAAGCAGATAAACCTGCACCGAGAATAAGGATTTTTTTCATTTTCACAGTTTTTTCTTAAGGGAATTAAAGCATTTAGACAGCTAAAAATCCGCGCCAAAAGTAACTATTTTATTTCGCTCGTTTGGAAAGGAAGTGGAGAATAGATAAAAAAGAAGTAAATTATAAAAACAATTAGCACACACAAAAAGTAAGAAGAACAAAATTGGTTTAAAAACGTTGTTTATATATTGATTTTTTGGACTAAAAACAAGATTCAAATACAAGTTTAACCAAAGATTCCTCCATGCTGTCGGAATGACATCGGTGGGAAAAACTTGTTGAAAATGGGTTGAATTTTCGCTAGTTATCCCTACTAATAATCATTCCGAATAAAATGAGGAATCCTTTACTTTGATGAGAAAATTGATTTAGTTTAGGATGCCATAAATAAATCCAATGAAAATCAAATTACTATTACTATTAAAAATGTGTTTTTGATAGTAGGTATTGATTAATTTTGCACCCGCATGAAACAAACATTATTACAAAAAATAGTTGACATTTTTTTCTCAATGAAAAGTATGTCTTTAGCCCTGATTTTATTCCTTGTAGGTATTGGTGCCGCAACATTTATAGAATCAATTTATGGCATACAAAGTGCTAAAATTATTATTTACAATGCAACGTGGTTTGAGCTTTTACTTTTGTATCTAACACTTAATTTAATAGCTAACATTTTCAAATACAAGATGTTTGTACGTGAAAAAATCGCTATGTTAACGTTCCACCTTTCATTTATAATCATACTTATTGGAGCAGGTGTAACACGTTATGTCAGCTTTGAAGGTTTAATGATTATCAACGAAGGAACAAGTTCTGATTTTATTTTTACTTCAGACCCTTATTTGCTGGTTTATTTAGAAAATCCAAAAACAAAATCCACCAAAATTGATGCATCAAAAAAGTACTTTTCGGTGATTACTGATAATTACTTTAAAAATGAAGTAGCAATCGATAACAAAAATTTCACCTTTGAATATGTCAATTTTCAAACGAAAATGAAAGACACTTTTGTTATTAACAAGCGATTTAAAACAAGTGCTTTGGAGTTGGTTACTGATGGAATGCAATCGAATTTCTTGTGTGAAAATGAAGTATTTATGGTTGGAAACATCCCGTTATCATTCAATAAAAAACTAGCAACTCCGGGAATTGAAACACGATTGGTTGGTGATTCAGTTCAAATCAAAACAATGTTGCCAGTTCGTTATTTGCCAATGACAGAAATGCAAAAAGCACGACAATCAGGCCTAGAAGTTTCTGATTCATTATATAAAGAAGTGAAGCCAAACACATGGGAGACTTTCAAAACCAAAACACTTTATCAAGTTGGAAACCAACAGTTTGTTTTCAAACAAAAGATTAGCAATGCAAAGAAATTATTAGTTTCTACAGGAAAGAAAAATGAAGGTTCAGATTATTTAACAGTAAAGGTAAGTGATGGAAAAAGTTCAAAAATCGTTCGTTTAGAAGGTGGAATGGGTACAATTCCTACTCCTGTTCGTTTTGATATTAATGGTGTGACTTGCCAACTTGAATATGGCTCCATTAGAAAACCAATGCCATTTAAAGTAGAATGTCGTGATTTTAGATTAGATAAATATCCCGGTTCAGAATCACCGTCTTCTTTTGAAAGTGATTTAACAATTCTCGATGAAGAAATGAAATACAAACGCAATCAAACTGTATTTATGAATAATGTAATGGACTATCGAGGATATCGCTTTTTTCAGTCCAGTTACAACTTAGACGATCCATCTACACCTGAAAATGAAGAAGGAACGAAATTGAGTGTAAATCATGATTGGTGGGGAACAAACATTACTTATCTAGGTTATTTATTAATGGCAATTGCAATGATTTTATCGCTTTTCGCTCCAGTTGGACGATTCCAGTATTTAAATGAAAGATTAGCGATTTTAAAAGAAAAAAGAAAAGAATTGATGTTCGTTTTTGTTTTGCTTGGTTCAAGTTTTACAGCTAATGCGCAACATGATGAACACGATGGACACGACCACAGTGGACACGATCACACTATTCAAGAACAAACTACTGAACCAACAGACGATGCGCATAAAAATCACCCTTCAAAAGGAATTTATCGAGTAGTTTCAAAAGAACATTCGGAAGAATTAGCTTCTTTATTGGTTTTGGATTATGACGGTCGTGTGGTTCCTTTTCATACTTTATGCGACCAGTTACTGCGCAAAATTTACCGCGACAACAAATACAAAAATTACAACGCAGTGCAAACAATTTTAAGTATGCACATGTATCCGCAGTATTGGATGGAGCAAAAAATGATTCAAGTTCCAAGTGTTTTAAGAGGTCCACTAAAATTGGGAGAATATGCGTCAAGTTTAGAATTATTAAGTAAAGAAGGGAATTTTAAATGGTTGGCAGAATATGAAAAATCGCATCAAAAACTAGAGTCAAAACGATCTGAATTCGATAAAAAACTCATTAAATTGAACGAAAAATTTGAGGTAGTTCAAGGTGTTTTTATGTGGCAATACATGCGATTGATTCCTAAAAAACAAGACCCAAATAATCAATGGTATGTTCCAATGAGTTCTGAATTATTGGAAAAAGACACAAGTGCTTCACTGCAAGTTTTTAAATATCTTAATGCAATTGATCAAGCTGCGAAAAATAAAAATTATAAAGAAGCGAGTACTCTTTTGAAGTCGATTAAAGAAATGCAACGATCTGTCGGTGAAAAAGTTGTACCTTCAGAAAGATTGGTTAAAATAGAAATCAGCTATAACAAAATGCAGATTTTCAAAAATTCATACAGAATGTATGGTTTGGTTGGTTTATTAATGTTGATTTTATTTTTTATTCGTGTCTTTACCAATCCAAATTCTAAATCAAATTCAACTATAGAAAAAATTCGAAAATTCTTTGTTTTTACATTAATTGTTGCTTTTGTTTACCATGGAGTTGGTCTAGGTTTTCGTTGGGCAATTTCTGGGCATGCACCATGGAGTAATGGATACGAAGCAATTATTTTTATCTCTTGGGTAACGATGATTGCTGGGTTTTTATTCTCCAGAAAAAATGCTGTGGTTATTGCAGGAACAGCAATTTTAGCGTCTTTAATGATTTTTGTTTCTGAAATGAATTTATTGGATCCAGAAATCACACCTCTAGTTCCTGTATTAAAGTCTTATTGGTTAATGATTCACGTTGCCATTATCACAGGTAGTTATGGATTCTTAGGTTTGGCTTGTATTTTAGGGTTATTCAACCTTGTACTTTATACCTTCCGAACGAGCAATAAAGGTGAAATTATCACCATAAATATTAATGAGTTAACTTATGTCTCAGAAATGACAATGACCATAGGTTTGTTTATGCTCACCATTGGTACTTTCTTAGGTGGAATTTGGGCAAATGAATCGTGGGGACGTTATTGGGGATGGGATCCGAAAGAAACGTGGGCTTTAGTTTCTGTGCTAGTTTATGCAGTGATTTTGCACTTGCGTTTTATTCCGGGATTGAAAGGCAAATTCTTTTTCAATGTTGTTTCTTTTTGGGGTTATTCTGCTATTCTATTTACTTTCTTTGGTGTGAACTTTATGCTTGTTGGTTTGCATTCGTATGCCCAAGGAGATGGTCTAGGAAAATTTCCAACTTGGTTAATTTGGACAATTGTAGGTTTTGCAATTTTCACAATAATTGCTGCTTTTCGTAGTAAACGTTATAACAAAATGCAACAAAACAAACTTAACGGTTAATGTTTGCTGATCAAATTATCTATGAAGATAATCACGTTATTGTCATTAATAAACGTGCATCTGACATTGTACAAGGAGACAAAACTGGAGATAGAACACTTCCTGATGAAATTAAAGATTACTTAAAAGAAAAGTACAACAAACCTGGAAATGTATTTTGTGGTGTAGTGCATCGCTTAGATCGACCAACAAGTGGTGCGGTTGTTTTTGCTCGTACAAGTAAAGGTTTGGAACGTTTGAATGGACAATTTCGCGAGAAAGAAACCAACAAAGTTTATTGGGCGATAGTTGAAAGTTTGCCTGAAAATTCAGAAGGAAAATTGGTTCATTTCCTCAAAAAGAATGAAAATCAGAATAAAAGTTATGTTTCCAAATCATCCGTTGTGGGTGCGAAAGAAGCAAAACTGCATTACAAATTAATTGCATCTTCCGACCGTTATCATTTGTTAGAAATTCAATTAGAAACTGGTCGACATCACCAAATCCGAGCACAACTAGCAAGTATTGGCTGTTACATCAAAGGTGACGTTAAATATGGAGCTAAACGTCCAAATGAAGATGGATCTATTTGCTTACATGCACGAAAATTAGCTTTTAATCATCCTACAACAAAAGAACTTTTACAGTTCGTTGCGCCTTGTCCGAAAGATGCTATTTGGCAGTATTTTGAGAAAGCGGTTGGCGAATAGTTTTTGGGTTGAAATTGTACTAATTTGCAAGAAGAAGGGGATATTTTATTTCCAAAATTCTGTTCGATAATAATAGCTAACTCGTCAATAGAATTTCCAAGTTGACAATCACTAACTTGATACAGTTATGATAATTTTTAATAGCTTTACAACTCGAAAAAAAGAAGAATTTCGTAATTTTGATTATTAACGAAAAAACAATGGACATTCAATCGAGGAAAATAGATTTTATTCAAGAGTTCCTTAAAATTCAAAATGAGGATTTAATTTCTCGCCTTGAGAAACTTTTGCGTTCCAATAAAACAAAAGAAGAAACTGCTTTCGAGCCTATGACTTTGGATGAATTAAACGCTCGAATCGATAAATCTATAAATGATTCAAAAAACAATAAACTTACTTCTTCAAATGACCTTCTTGATGAAATTGAAAAATGGAGTTAACTATCTATTGGACTGATTTTGCAAAGAATGAATTAAAAAGCATTTTTAATTATCACAAAGAGAATGTTAGTTTAAAAATCGCCCGAAAAATTATTCAGAAAATCATTAAAATTACTAATGATTTAACCAAGTTTCCAGAAATAGGAGCACAAGAAAATTTATTGATTGATAGACCTCAAAATTTTAGATATTTAATCAGTACGAACTACAAAATAATATACTGGATCAACTTTAAAAAAAACAGAATTGAAATTGTTGACATTTTTGACACAAGACAAAATCCTGTAAAAATATCTCGAAAAAAGTAAACATTCTATAATCAAAAAAATGCTAATACCCACTCCGAATTGCTGGGTATTGTTTCAGTTTCACACTTCGATAAATATTTCAAATTTTAATTTTCATTACAGTTGTTTTCATCAAAATAAATATTCCTTCCCCTTCCCCATTTTCTAAAAACAATTATCTTTGTTGTGATGGAAAAACAAGTTATTCTCAATGCCAAACATTTGGAACTTACATTGAAGCGACTTTCCCATGAATTGATTGAATCCCATAATGATTTCTCGAATACCGTTCTTGTTGGTTTACAACCACGTGGAATACACGTTGTCACACGTTTGAAAGAAATTCTAGAAGAAATCTTAGGGAAAAAAATCACTTGTGGAAATCTCGACATTACCTTTTATCGCGACGATTTCAGACGACGTGAACGACCACTCATTCCAAGCATAACCAATATTGATTTCAGCATAGAAAACAAAAAAGTTGTGCTAATCGATGACGTTCTTTACACCGGAAGAACGATTCGTTCTGGACTTGATGCCTTATTGACATTTGGTCGCCCATCAAAAGTTGAATTGCTAGTCATTATCGACAGAAGATTCTCTAGAGACTTACCCATCCAAGCAGATTATACAGGAAAAGCCATCGACACCTTGATTTCAGAACGCGTTTCAGTCGAATGGAAAGAAACCGAAGGGGCAGATAAAGTAGTTTTGTTTACAAAAGAAAGTAATGAATAATTTAAGTGTAGATCATCTTACCGGAATCAAAGATTTGACGCGTGAAGATATTGAATTGATTTTCAAAACTGCGGATAGCTTTAAAGAAGTAATCAATCGCCCGATTAAAAAAGTTCCTTCCCTTCGCGATATTACGATTGCCAATGTTTTCTTTGAAAATTCAACTCGTACCCGCCTTTCTTTTGAATTGGCTGAAAAACGATTGTCAGCTGATGTTGTTAATTTCAGTGCTTCAGGAAGTTCCGTAAAAAAAGGAGAAACATTAATCGATACAGTTAACAACATTCTTTCCATGAAAGTGGACATGGTGGTGATGCGTCATCCAAACCCTGG
>CAZDKE010000085.1:0-7493 GCA_964506255.1 uncultured Lishizhenia sp.
TGCAAGCCTCATATCTCGCCCTAACTTTGCATTTATTTTTTTTTATTTCTCGTCAGAGAATAAAGAATTAATTTTTTTCTTTCATTTATTTTAAATCTAGAATTCAATTCCAGAGAAAGGAACAGTAAAGAATCCGAAGAAAGAAGCTATTGTCGAAGTAAGGAATAGGAATTTAAAATCAATCTATTAATGAAAATCAATTCACTATTAAATCAATGATAGCTTATAAAAATGAATAGCATTTAAGTAGTTAATCCCCACTGAATAAGGAACAAATAAACTTATTCATCGTTTTTTTAAATCATAAATCTGATTAATTAGACCTTGAATGAACGAATGCAGTGTCCTAAATTTGTATTTAATTTTTATTCTTATTTCTATAAAGGATGATAGCAAAGATTAACGTTTTGCATATTTATGAGTGGCGGATTTTGAAAACCGATGTTTCATTTTAGCACTTAACTTTCTTATATGCACAAAGTTTACTTTTAGCACTAAACCCGCCATTTCATATATATGTTGTTAGTGGCTGGCGTTATTATTCAGTAACTTCATTGTTTGTAGTTTGTGCGTCTTCTTCAATTTCAATTCCATCTTTAGCAAGACTATCGTAATAAAGTTTTGTTAATTCTGAAGTAAGCAAATCGTCATTTAAAATTTTAATTAATAAATCTTTAGATACTTTAGTGTCTAATGTAAATTGAGTTTCATCTGCATTAAATCTCATTTTTGATTTTGTCAATGGGTGGGATTTTGCAAATGCAATTATATTAGCATTGGGAATGTTATGTTTAATAACTGGTGAATTCCTTGCTACTTTTGTTAACTTTCTTGCAAAACTCACATTATTTACTAATTCCTGTAAACTACCTATGTTACTAATAAGTTGCATTTCATTTATTGCGTTAAGACTTACAGTTGCTTCTCTTGTAATTACATCGTGAAAACCAAAGCTTTTCTCAATTGCATTTAAATCAATAATTATTAATTCTCCATTAACTCGAATAACTTGAAATTTTGGTGTAATTCTAAGTAATTGGTCATCAAATTTTTCAAGTCTTTGATTTGACTTTTTAAATATATGTCCACCTCTTCCAATTACTTCAACTGGAGAAAGTTTTTTAAATAGAGAAACTTCGTTGTTGTCGTCAGCCAATACTACAATAAGAGAGTTTATACTTGATAATTTAGTGTTGTTAAAATTGAAAATTTGTAAATTATCATTCCCAATTACATTTTGTAACATTTGCAATTCTTGAGGTATTTCTAAATCATAGTGGTAAAAACATTTCCCTCTTTCGTCAGCGGCAGAAAGTTGTAAAACAACATAATCATCTTTTGTAATAATATATGTTTGAATAGCAACAATAAACATTTGTTTCAATGTTGTTAAATCATCTTCTGCAATATCCAATTTTTGAGGTTGTTCAACACCTTCTAAATTGGCATAAAAAATTATTTGTAATTCTCCTTGCGGTGTATTTACAAAACTTAAAGCATTATTTAGTTCTAATTTATTCATTTGTATTTACTTTTGAAGCATAATAAATTCGTTCGTCGAGTTTAAAATATTTAACTCTGTCGTCTTTACATAATTTGTCTTTGCTTATTATTATTTTATTGTTTCTTGTTTCTCCATTTCTGAACTCGCCACTTACTTTGTAAATTTTAAATTGAAGAATTGCTAATGTAGGATTTGCATAAAATAAATCAGTTCGGATATAAATTGAACCAATTACGATTAACAGAATTACAAATACAATTATATATCTTAAATTTTCAAACTGGAAACATACAAGAGGAATAATATAAGTTGTTAGAAATGTTAAATGCTCATAATCAATATTTTCTACTTCCTTTATTTTAAATGATAATTCAGGTGTTCCTTTCATTTGATATTTAAAGTCAGCATATGAAAAACAACCAATGATTAGAGCAACAAAGCATAGTAAAGGAATTATATTTGTTTTAAACAAAAAGGCAAAACCAACGAATGAGCAATCTTTTGAAAAACAAAAAGGAACTTTTGCTGTAATGACAATAATCAAAACAAAAAGTAGCCAAAGCGAAAGAAAGAAAAGTCCAATTTTTCTTGTCATTTTATTTATTATTTTCTGTCATTTTTATGGTTTTGCGGTTCGCTACGCATGCCTGTAACGTTTTGCAGCTACAAGAAGTTGGCGATTTTCATCACAAATTTTCATACAAAGAACGAATGTTTGATTAACCACAAAACTATCATATGAAGCAATGAACCGCCAATTTTTTGTAGGTGCTTTTAGTGGCTGGTTTTCTGTCCGACTGTCTGCAAAATAGTCTTTCAGGAAACCATATATTGGTTAATTTAAGTTTCAATTATTTTTAGTGTCCTTGACAGCTTTTATAGCACCAAATATTTTATCATCAATTTTCATCTGATAAAATTCAATGTCTTTTTCTTCTTTAATCTCTTCTGTTTTATTATTTATCCATTTGTATTTATAAGAAATGCATTTTCTGCCTTTCAGTATGGTTTTTATTGTTTGCTTATCCTTGTCCGAACATTTTACACCAAAATAGACGGCCTCTATGCAATTTGATATTGGCAAAGAAATGTGAGAATCATGGTTTGTCGGATTGAAATATAAAAGCCGTAATTCATTTTCATATTTCCAAGATTTCCCTTTTGCAAAAAAGGCATCCTTCATATTTATAGCATTTTGTTTAAAGTATTTTTTCAAATTTGAAGTATACTCGACATCTTTGAAGTAAGCTACATAGTTTTTATTATCATTATCTGTAGTAGTTACATCGCTAGGGAACTTATATTTTATGCAAATGCCATTATGTGAGTCAGCGTAATGAGCCCACATTAATTCGTTAAGATATTCCTTTTTGTCTTTTTTATTCTTCTTGTCATTATTTATCGGAGTGTCTCCCATGTCATTGGAATAAGGTAACTTTTCATTTTTTACAAAGCATGCCACTTTTACTCCACTTAAATAAGCTTTTCTTATCAATTTCGAAATATCATCGTCATTATTCATCAATTCTATTACCGGACAATCAAATATATCATTGAATGTTGTGGGAGACGAAAGATTTAAAGTATCATTAACTAATGATTGAAAAAGAAATTTAGAACAATTACGAAATGAATAGCAAGCTAATCCATGATAACTTGTATGATTGGAAATATCCAATTGATAATATATATGTTTTTTGAATGCTTCAATAGCCAATTTATCATATATCGAACCTAATTTATGCCAACAAAACCCAAGATTACCATAAAGTGCTAATTTTATTTCCGACATATTTTTCACCTTGTTTTCATATTCTTGTATCTCGGTAATTAGAGTCTCAATAATACCTTCAGTGATAGGATTTATTTCAGAAATTGCAACTGAAAAATTGATGAGAACATTTCCATACTCTCTTTCTCCGTCTTTACCATCTACTCTACAGCCAACGACAGTCTTCCAGGTCGAATAATTATTCAAAAATTCATCTACAGCTTGTTGTGCATTAGAAGTAGTTATCTTTTCGTTGTAATTTTTGATAAATATTTGAATATTATTCATTTGTGTTTGCATTCGCAGTCATTTTATTATTTTGGTTTATTTTGTTGGTGTTGGGTTGTCCGTCAACTTGCCACTAACTTATTTATATACGCTAAAAACATTCGCATATACGTCCAATATTAGTTTTGATTAGCGAAACTATTTGGACATTTTCCTAAATTACAAAAATTTCAAACGAGGGATTTTTGTAAGAAATGGTTATTTAGATGTAAATAAAAGCAAATAAATGCTGAATTGCTTAATGAGTATAGTATTTGATTGATTTTGAGATATTTTAAGAATGATGAAAAAATAGTATTTATACTAATAAAATTAGGTATTTATACTATTTTTTATTTTGTTCTGTATCCTTTGTTTTGTGGAATAAATTAGGAAACTCCCCTCCAAAACGCTCCCGATGGAGATGAAGACACCACTGCAAGAGGTTGGAGAACATGGACTGACGATTGGAGCCTTCAGGCAACGAAAGTGACTGGGAATGAATGAAACGCGCGTGGCGATAAAACTCATCTTTTGACATGGAAGCGAGGATTGACTTGATGACTGCTAGATTGATGTGATAAATGACCTTTTGAGAAAAAGGGGAAGGTATTTCAGCACCAGTAGGTCATAATTCTAATTATCGTTTCGAATATGATTTGATATTCAAACATTATTTCTTTTTTCGCAAAAGTGAGAGGTTATGGTCATTTTTGGCGCTAGCGTGAGTTTTTGTATGAGTTAGTTTTGAAAATGGGTTTGGCGGTGCCTTCGAGAGCCTAAGGAATCAAAAGAAAAATAATTTATTGAAACTATTTGAATGCCCTTGGGAAACTGAGGGCATTTTTTATTTGATAGAAAATGTAATTGAAGGTGGTTGCACCATTTTCGTTTCTTTGATTTGGTAAACTATTTTACTTCCCAATTCTAAATAACTTGTCATTTTGTGATAACTTAACTACGAAATACTCTTCCTTATTAATTTCTACTGGAAGTTTGTCTTTTAGAATTGATGCAACAAATTGAATATTGTTTCGATTAACAAACTCAGCGATTTTCACAAGCTGTTTATCGTCCATTAGTTCTTTTTTATCATTTAAAAGAAAATGAAAACAAGGTATGTTTTCTTCGTCTGCAAATAGAGTGTATGCAAGATCAAAACAAGAAATCTCACCTTGCTTTTTCCCTGAACTCATATTTGCATTAAATGCACTGAACTTATACAATCTTTGTCCTTTTCTATTGGTAATAATGTCATATTTTACTGCATACTGTTCACCATACAACTCATTCGAAATTGAAGCAAAGTGAACATTAAATTTATTAAGTTGTGTTTTCACAACTTGTTCAAAGTCATCACTGAAAAGTTCGTTATCAATTTCGCTTAATTCTTTATTGAATTCTTTAAGGTTGGTCTCAACTTCATTTAATTGTTCAATAATATTTTCATATTCACCTTTTTTTCTGTACTTTTCAGTTAATTCAGCTATGATATTTTCCAATTCTTCAAACGAATCACTTTTAGAAATTTCTGAGGTTAAAACTTTTTCATCATCGAGAAGCCTTTTAAGTCCATTATTATTTTCTAGGATTGCTTTTTCTATGGATGGTAGTTCCTTTGTAATAAACTTAACCTTTTCTCCAATCATTGTATTATGAAACGAAACAAGGTCTGAGAATGATTTTTGTATTGAAGTTATCTTTGAGGTTGCCTGTTCGTATATTATCTCTAATTGTCGTAAATCAATTTCTGATTTACTTGATTTAAGTTCTGCTTCTGCTTCTTGAATAAGCTCTTTACGAATATTCAATTTACCAATAACCGAACTTATTTTATTAATCTCATACTTGACTCTATTTAGCCTATCTAAGTCTTTTTCAAAATTTTCATTCAGATTAAAACTGCTCTTTTTTTTGTTTAATACTTCAATATCATTATTTATAAGTGAAAGAGCGGTTTCGTAAGCTGTTTTAGTTTGATTCTTTTCTAGCCTTGTTTTATAAGTGTCTTCTTGTCTAATTTTCGTTAGGATTTCTTGCTTACTGTTACCTTTTGTAAATTCACATCCGAAAAGAAAAAGATAGAGTGTTTCATACTCTGCATCTGAAGTAAAAGTGTCAAGAGTTTTAAGAGTGTTATTAATACTTTCATCTTTGTAGCGAACGTTGTGAGAAATTATTTGTCTAAATGTAGGTTTACTTGCTTGATGTTCTGGAAAAACAAGATTACTTAATTTTATATCAAACTCTTCCTCAGTTAATTCTTCGCCGTTGATTTTTCTAATAATTTCTCTTCTAGCTAAAAAATTCCTTTCTAATACAATGTCTTCAGTTCCTTTATCTAAATCATTTGTGAGAACAAGGGTTATTAGAACTTTATTTTCAATTAGAAAATCCTTTACTAATTTATATTCTTGCTTTTTTGTTTCGTGGTCAACATATATATGCTTGGGATTTGCCCCTAAACAGAAATCAACTAGTTTAAGAACTGTCGTTTTCCCAACACTATTGCCAGTAATTTGATGTTCGCTTTCGTCAATAATCAAATTAAGCCCTTTGTGAAATTCAATTTCACGAATGACCTTAGAACCGCTAGTAATTATTAATGATTTTATGAACATAATTCTATTTCGCCTTTGGGGTTAAGTTTTGCAACTTCTAATAAGTATAGCCAATCTAAACAAAGTATAAACACAGAAAATGACATTTGCTTTTTTAATTTCACCTCTTGGTATAAGTCCAGCATTTTATAACTAGTGTCTTTTTTTAATGAATCAATTACAAATGCACCGTTGTAGTAAATGCTGTTGTCAGGATGAATGTTATCAGGTAGTAGCATAATTATAGCTGTCTGGGTTTTCAAAAATTTTACATCTAATAAAAGCATCGACAACGAGAATGTTAATGCAAAGTTCAAGTTCGTCAAATGGAATTGCTGTATAATTGGAACTATTCAAAATCTTTTCCTCTACTTTTGAAATCACATAAAAGAAAAGCTGATCATCAGTCAAGTTGATTTTTGATTTTGCATACTCCTGTCTAATTGTAGAGAGAACAGAACTACTTTTGTTGCTCCCTTGTGAATCGAATTCTGTGTAGATTTTGTCTACTCTACCATAATGAACTGAATAATCGTCAATGATTACTTTTGCAGCATTCAAGTTGTTGTAAGAAATTTTTCTGTCAATCTCAAAGCTGTTTACTTCTGCAACTGGTTCTTTCTTGTCCCAATCTTCTTTTGAAAGAATATTTATAACAGCCGCCAAATTGGATTCCAACTTCATCGTGTCAATTTCTATAACCAATTCCTTTTTTACAAATTGGTAAATTCGTTCTTGATCGTCAATGTGCAACCCCCTTATTTTTGATAGAATAGAATTTTTATCAATGATATCTAATGAAGGAGAGAAACTGATTCCATGAGGATTCTTGAAAGTGTCTTTTCTTAATTCGTCAGCGTCTCTTGCAATCGAAATAAACTTGAATGTGTAACCCATATAAGTTTTAATAGAGTTCTTGGAAAGAGAAGACTCTATTTTTTGTTTACTCGTTGTTGACGAGACTTGAATTACAAACTTATTCGTATGGTCAATCAAATCAATCGCCTCAACATTTTGCTTGCTATCGTTTTCGTTTGAAACAGTCCAACCGTAAACTTCATTCAAGAAATATTGGTAAAAGTTTTCTGAATGTCCATTATAGTCCAAAATGTTTAACCTGCCTCTGGAAATTATCCGAACTGCAAGAAGGTTCATACGCTCTTCTATGACATTAAAGTAATCTGGTCTATTCATTTTCTGTTGCAAATTTAATCATTTCAAACCTAATTTATGTCGTCATTTATTGTTTATTATCCTTTTTCTCTTTCAAGTTATTACAGTCTTTTACACTTTCCAGTAACGTTTTGCAGCTACCCGAAGGGCGGGACTTTTACCACAAAACTTGATTTGA
>CAZDKE010000086.1:0-724 GCA_964506255.1 uncultured Lishizhenia sp.
CCTTTCTGAAACTGAAATTTTTTAAAAATGTTCTTACAGAAATTTTAAAAATTAGCAGTTTCAGTTCAGTAGTTAAAACCTGTAAATTCAAGGCCAATCTATTTTCGCTAACATTAACTATATAGTTCTTTCTTCGACTAAATATTTGGTTTTTGTAGTTTTAGAACCTTTAACAATATGATTACAAATACTCAATGTAAATTTTGATCGAAAGAGAATCCAATTGAAGGTTTCAAATTTCAAGGGATTCAAAAAGTTGAGTGAATTTTAATTACCAGAGTATAGTCTTAAACCCTTTCAAAGCTAAATATTCATTCGTTTTACTAAAGTGTTTGCAGCCGAAAAATCCCCGGTAAGCTGAAAGTGGCGATGGATGAACGGAAGTTAGAATGAAATGCTTCTTTTCGTCTATTAAAATCGATTTTGAAAGAGCCTTCGAGCCCCAAAGCATAAAAACGACATTCTCTTTTTTCTGACTGATAACTTCAATGACTGCATCCGTAAATTGCTCCCACCCTATTCCTTTGTGACTATCTGTTTTACCTTCCTCTACTGTCAGAACAGAATTCAATAATAAAACGCCTTGTTTTGCCCAGCGTTCCAAATTTCCATTTTCTGGAAAAGGTTGAGCTAAATCCGATTCGATTTCTTTGAAAATGTTATTCAAACTTTTCGGAAAAGGACGCACATTTGATTCTACTGAAAAACACAAACCGTTTGCGTG
>CAZDKE010000086.1:734-6650 GCA_964506255.1 uncultured Lishizhenia sp.
TTGGTGGGATAAGGATCTTGACCTAAAATAACAACTTTCACATCTTCAAACGAACAAAGATTGAAAGCATTAAAAACCTTCGACTTTTCTGGAAAAACATGTTCCGCTTTTTCGTTATAAAATTGGTTTACTTTACCCATTAATTCAACGAAATACGGTTTATTCATTTCAGGTGCTAAGACCGTTTCCCAATCCTTATTTAGGTTCATTTCTTTTGATTTGCAACGTAATTTAAACCTAACTCCAAACCGTAACGATAGTCCAAAATAATACTATTTACCGAATTGGTTAAAATATTGGTATTCAATGATTTTTCAGGAGCGATTTGGTCAATTTTGATTTTATCTTTAATGGTATCGATGTAATCAATCGACGATTTTAACTTCAATTGATAGTTTTCGATGTGCTTTTTAATGTTTTCGTCTGCTTTCAACAATTTCGAAGCAAAATACTCGGGACGAATATAACTGGGTTTAAAATTCAAATGCGTTGTTCGAACCAAAACGATATCTGTTGCACCATTTTCAACCGCCCATTGTACGGGAATTGGATCTGAAATTCCACCATCAGAATACGCTTTTCCGTCGATTAAATGTTTTCCTTTCGTAAGCAATGGAACGGTACTTGCCGCGATAGTCATATCTAGCCAATTATCTTCTCTCGGTTTCAGATAAGAAGTTGCACCGTTATCTGTGTGAGTTAATACAATATAAAAATCCTTTTCTTGTGTTGCCTTTACCGCTTTTTGTAAATCGAATGGGAACTCTTTCTCAGCGATTTCTGTAAAAAAATCAAGATTCATCAGACCATCTGAAAACGCTTTTGAGTATTGAATAAATCGCGGGTCTTTACAAATGGATTTCATCGAATTAAAATACGCACCATATTGGTGACTTAGGAAATATGACAACGCTAAAGTTCCTCCAGAAACACCAATATGCGCATGAAATTGATCGAAACTCGACATTCTAAAAGCATCTAAAACGCCTGCTGAAAAGGAAGTTTTAAAACCTCCCCCTTCTAAAATGATTGTTTTTTTTCCTGAAAGTAGCATAGTTGTAAATTGATTTTTCAAAGGTACAGAAACTATTACTTTAACTGGATTTTAATCAATTAAAAAACTACTCAATTACCTCTAAAGTAACCGTCGTAAGTCCTGCATTGATGAAATTCAATTGCTTTGCTGCGGCTTGTGTTAGGTCGATAATTCTAGAAGAACGTTGCGACATACGGTCGATTATTTTTACCATCACAACGGAATCGTTTTTCAAATTCACAACACGCACAACACTACCAAAAGGTAAGGTTTTGTGTGCAGCGTAAAGGCTATCATTGTGTAAAATTTCACCTGAGGCGGTTTTTCTTCCGGTCATACTTTTACCATAAAAACTGGCAGTTCCTTTTTGCAAATCTGACGCAGCAGAAAACATGAAAAGTACTAGAAATAAGGCTATAATTCGTTTCATCTGTAAATAATTTGTCTTTTAATGATCATTTGGAATACGCCATGTTATTTTCATCGGTGCTTAGCGATTTGTTTGCATGGCTATTTCATTTTTAATCAAATTGGAGTACAATTTAAGGATTTTTTCTCGAACCAAAAAATTCCCACCTAATTTTTAATACTTCGAGGTAGGTTTAAATTGACAAAAATCACTACTTTTCGACATAAAATCAAAAGAGGAGTTTGACTAAAATAAAGAGGTTGATAAAGAAAAAGAAACTATTGTAAATAGCATTTAAATCACTTTTTCTTCTTTTTGAAGGTCGCAAAATAACTTGCCTTAATTATCCAATCTTGATTCCCTCGTAAGTAATTGGACCTACTTCCGATTTGAAATGTAAACTTTTGGTTTTTAGATAATTCCAATTCAACTCCTGCAAAATTCCGCCATTGCGCAAGATTTACATTGTGAACAACATTTACCGTATTTTCTGAATAAACTACATGCTGATTCCACCGATAAAAAATTTCAGAGGAAAGGAAAGGTGTGAAAATCGAGTTTTTTATATCGTATTTACATGTAACCTTATTTCGTATAACATTACGTGCATCTTGAAATTCTCGAATTGTATATTGTTGTTGAATTGTCCAATTTAGTTTCCATCTTGTTTTATCTAACTTAAATAGGTCTAAAATGGAAAAATTTAATCCCAACGCAATTCTGTTATCAAATTTGTAAGCTCTATTATTAATTAATGAAAAGTCATTTTCTTCGCATCCGTTTCTGTAAGCTATAAAAGAACCGATAGCTTTTGAAAAATCGTAGTTAAACTTTACTTCAAACAAAGATTTATCAGCAATTGAGCTTGAGTTCAAACGGTATTCATAAAAACCTGAAACATCCAATTTCTTCGTGATTTCTTTTTTCAATCCAACGGAACTTCGCAGGGAAACTTGAGCCCAAGCAAGTTGCACGAATGACAAAATCAAAAAACAAAGAAAAATGCGCATTAGTAGAAAATTGAAAAATCGCCAGCTTCGACAATCTGTTTTTTAGCTGTTATTTGTACTTCCTTTTGAATCCTAAAACTTGATCCTATTTGCAAAGTATCTTCCGAAATCACATAAACTTTGTAGTTTCCTTTTTGCAAACCTTCAAAAGCAAATCGACCTGAATCATCTGTCCTAACTGATTCGGAAGCAAATTCATTTTCTCCATAAATTATATAAACACGCTCGTCTGCTCTACCGAAACTTTGTCCTAGAATTGCGTTTTTCCCTTGATTAGAAACATCAACCAAAAATGGACTGCTCACATCATCCGCATCCGGAACTTCTCCTGTTTTCAAATCGGTAAGAATTAAAATATCTTGTTGTAAAAGCATATCAAAAACCACAGTATTCAAGGATGAAAGTGCTTGGAAGGTTTTCTCGGCAATTGTTGTGTTTGCATCGCTGTAATTAAACGAAACAGGAATTCCAATTCTTCCTTCTAAATGAGGATCTGCATCAGAAACCCAAGTTGGATTGGTGTAATAGATGTAGAAATAACTAGATGAATTGGTAGAATTCAAAATGAAATAATCGCCATGTTCTATTTGACTTCCACCAGTGAAAACAATCTGAGTTATTTCCTTTTCACCTTCTGTAAAATCTTGCGCGTTAACCGTTCCTCTGATGCTTGAAGTTCCTCCTGGACCTTCTACTTTTTTACAAGAAATCAAGGCAGAAACAAAAGCTATTGCTAAGTAAATGTTTTTCATAAATGTTAGTGTTTACCTTTAAGATGAATGACTTTGTAGGTTTTTAAAGGTTGATTTTCAAGAGAAATAAAAAAAACTCCTTCTCTAAGTTCTGACAAGTCTATTTCAGTTTGAAACGAATCAACATTTTTGTTTAGAACAACTTGTCCTTCAATAGAAATCAAACGGATTTTGGTAGGTGAATAGAAGCCTTCTAAAAAAACAGTTGAGTTTGCTGGATTTGGAAAAATACGAATACTTTCTGTTTCCTTTTCTGTCAAATTCAAATTCCCACAAGTTCCAAACATGTTTTGATCCATCCAATGCAAACGTCCCAATGTCCACGTTTTTAAGTAATTGATTTCCTCTTCGTAAGTGTTCCCTACAAAATTATTTGGCCACACATATTCACCTAAAATTGGCCATTTTACATAATGTCTTTCAGCTGCTTCTGTAAGATTAAAAGCGAGGCTATCAATGAATTGTATTAAATAATTATCACTCAAAACCGAATTTCGGAGCGTAAACCACCTACAATTGACTTCATTCGCATATAAACTATCCTCGAGCATACGTTTCCACCAAAAAGGATTGTCTAAACCTCCACTACAATAATCATTAAAATCAATTTCCCAGCCTGTTGTATCTCCACCGTAACAATAATTTGCATTTCCCCAACCTAGGTTAAAATCCCAAAGTGGTCCTGCTACAATCTTACCACCTTCACTAAAACGCTTTTTATGTAAAAACGTGGAAATTCGATAGCCGTCAACATTTTTAGATAACTCATTCACAAGCATAAAATCGATAAATGACATTGGCTCGATATAATTCCTAAACCCTAACACAGAATCTTTAAAATCTGGACTTGCTAATGCATTTTCCCACGCAGAAACATAGGATTGAAGGTAATTCAATTGCGATGGATTTATCACATCTATTTCGGGGTCGTGTAATTGATAATAAATTGGAGACGTGCTCGGTGCTTGTGCTAGTTGCGGCGATTCCCAAGCAATTATTCCGCCAGCGGTTGTTTTGTCTATTTTAAAAATATATCCGCCTGTCAATTCATTTTCTAAGGTATCATCAGGAGCAACTTGATCAATATTCACACGACCTGGATTTGTTTTAATGCGTTCCATAAAAACGTAAACCCCTTGGTATTCATCATTTAAAATAAGTTCACAGAATTTAGTTCTTGGTGAGTAATTTCCCATTTGATTTCCTAAATGATAGGTCAACACATTTCTAATCAACGACTTATCTGTATATGGGGCATACAAAATCCAATCATTATCGCTCGGCCAATCGAAAATTGAAACATTGTAATTGGAAGAATCTGGTCCACGTGTTTCTAAACCATAAGATTTTGCAGGAAAACCACTGGAAGACGAACCACGTGTTTCAATTGCAATTTGTCCATAAAATTCATTAAACTGTTGATTTGTGAAATTTTGAGCATCAGCACCATTGTAAATTATGCCCATTGTTGCGTCGATTTTTGGCTCATCTTGAATTTGAACATTATTGGTATTGATAAAAACTATTGGCAAATTAGAGTTGGTGAAACTCACTGGTGGGATAAACCAATCAGGAGTTGGGAAATAATCCGTTGAAGAATTTGTAATCCCAAAAGATAAAAACGGACGGGCTGTTAAATCGGAGGAACTTACACTTTGGTTATGAACTTGCACACACAAAACATTTAGCCCATTGGTTAGAACTGCTGAAAACGCTGCCTCATCATAAAGAAATTGATCGGGATAAGCATTTTGATACAAAGCAGCTTCGTGAGAGATTTCAGCAAACTGGTCAAACGAAGGCATAGCAGTACCTGAAAATCCATTTCGTGCGATTTCAACACCGTTTATGTATGCAACGAAACCATCATCGTAATCGATATTGAAAATCACTTTTTTGATGGCAGATAAATCTGTGATTGTAAATGTTTTTCGAACAAAAACCGAAACAACAGAAGTCGATAATTCGGTATTATCATCATTGTCGGCAAAACCAAAACCACCAAAACCACTACTCCAATCACTATCATCAAAACTTAAAGTGGTCCAATTTGAAGGAATTGGATTGGTGGGAGTGTTATACTTCCATACTTGATTATCTAAAACGACAGATTCCCAATGGTCAATTGTTTGTGAGAATGAATAAGAACTCAACACAATGATTAATAGCAATCTTAAAACTAAATGTACAGAATTCAAACTTTTTCTTTCAACAAAACTATTAATAATTCGGTAATATTAAATTTACATTTAGTTATTAAAAGGTTTTGCGAACGAATGTAAATGCTAACTGATAACCAAATAAACTCAAATCCCTTAAGACATGGTCATCAATTCGGACATTGTAAATTTGAATTATAAATAATTTTAATGTACAATGTTGAATTTATCAACATTTTAAACATTTCCTACGTCCATTTTTGTTAAATTCGCTCCGCATTATTAACAATACAGAAAATAGACTATGAAGGTTTTCGATCTTGACATGATTAAAAAGGTGTATGCGCAATATCCTGAGCGCATCGAAGCAGCGAGAAAAGTAGTGGGCAAACCATTGACTTTAGCTGAAAAAATTCTTTACGCACATCTTTGGGATGGAAATGCAACAGTTGCACATGAGCGTGGAAAATCATATGTGGATTTTGCTCCAGACCGTGTAGCGATGCAAGATGCAACAGCTCAAATGGCCTTGTTGCAGTTCATGCAAGCG
>CAZDKE010000087.1:0-6453 GCA_964506255.1 uncultured Lishizhenia sp.
GTTTCTCTACCGAAGAAGCTGAGTATTTAAAACAATTGGTTCTAACATCGGGTAAGCGTAACAAACTCAAAGATGCTGTTTTGAGTAAAATCTATTTAGCATCGGATGTCAATATCGTGGCTGGCCATTTAGTTAATTCAAAAAATGGACGCATTGTAGAAAGATTGGCACAAGCCATCGCAGACAAAGAACAAGTTATTTTAAAGCGATACCACTCTATTAATTCCGAAACCATTTCAGATCGTTTAGTAGAGCCATTTGGTTTTACAGATAACTACCACACGGTTATGGCGTATGAAATTGAATCTCAGAAAAACAAAACATACAATCTTGACCGTATCACGGCAGTTGAGTTCACCAACAAAGCTTTTGCTTTTGAAGAAAAACACGAACAACAAATTCCGGATGCTTTTGGATTTAGTTTTACTGGTGAACAGCACAACATTGAGTTAGAACTTTCCCTCAAAGCATATTTACTACTCAAAGACGAATATCCGCTTACTATTCCATACATCAAATACAACCCTAAATCAGACCTTTATGAACTAAAAATTAAGGTAAATGATTTGAAACCTATTCAGCGGTTTATGAGGGGTATACAGCTATTTGATTAGAAAAAATAATTCCTATTTTATAGTATCTTTACGATTGAATATGGCAAAGCAAAAAGAACACACAGAAGAGAGCTTAGAAAAGAAGCTTTGGAAGACAGCAGACAAGCTACGAAAGAACATTGACGCAGCAGAATACAAGCATGTTGTACTTGGTTTGATTTTCTTAAAATACATCTCGGATGCCTTTGAAGAATTACATCAGAAATTAATAAATGGTGAAGGCAAATATGCCGGTGCTGATCCTGAGGATCCAGATGAATATGGTGCTGAAAATGTGTTCTTTGTTCCTGAAAAAGCACGTTGGTCACACATTCAATCAATGGCTAAAAATCCGGGAATTGGCAAATTGATAGACGATGCTATGGATCTTATTGAAGCCGATAATGCAACGCTGAAAGGTATTCTACCTAAAGTTTACGGCCGTCAGAACTTGGATGCTCAAACGCTTGGAGGTTTAATTGATACGATCGGAACAATTGCTTTGGGTGACTCATTAAGCAAAAGTCAAGATGTTTTGGGGAGAGTTTACGAGTATTTTCTTGGTCAGTTTGCATTGGCAGAAGGACAAAAAGGTGGACAATTTTATACACCTGAAAGTATCGTAAAATTGCTTGTTGAAATGTTGGAACCTTATAAAGGACGTGTTTATGATCCTTGCTGTGGTTCGGGCGGAATGTTTGTTCAGTCAGAGAAATTCATTGAGAGCCATCAAGGCCGTTTAGATGACATTTCTGTTTACGGACAAGAAAGCAATCAGACTACTTATCGTTTATGCCGAATGAATTTAGCCATTCGTGGAATTGATGGGTCGAATATCAAATGGAATACAGAAGGATCTTTTCTAAACAATGCTCATAAAGATTTAAAAGCCGATTACATCATTGCCAATCCTCCATTTAATGTGAGTGATTGGAGCGGTGAGTTATTAAACGATGATGCGCGCTGGCAGTATGGAACGCCTCCTGCTGGAAATGCAAATTTTGCTTGGGTTCAACATTTCTTATACCATTTAGCACCAAACGGAAAAGCAGGTTTCGTCTTAGCAAACGGATCGTTAAGTTCGAATACTGGAGGTGAAGGTGAAATTCGTAAGCGTTTGGTTGAGGCAGATTTGGTAGAGTGCATTGTCATGTTGCCAAAAGCCTTGTTTTTCAATACCGGAATTCCTGCCTGTTTGTGGTTTCTTCACCGAAATAAGAAAAAAAGAAACGGAGAAGTTCTCTTTATTGATGCTTCCAATCTAGGGATGATGATTGATCGTAAGAATCGAATCTTCGAAGATCAAGATGTTCAACTTGTATCTGACACCTATCACAATTGGTTGAAAAACAGCAGTGAATACGAAGACATTAAAGGCTTCTGTAAATCCGCAAGTTTTGCAGAAATTGAAAAGCACAAATATGTTTTAACTCCTGGGCGCTATGTTGGAATCGAAGATGAGGAAGATGATGGCATTCCTTTCGAAGAAAAAATTGACAAACTCACTTCAACCTTGCGTGAACAAATGCAAAAATCTTCGGAGTTAGACAAGGAAATAAAAGAACAGTTAGCTAAAATTGGAATTAAATTATGAGTTTGGATTTATCAGTTCTTCTTTCTCAGATCAATGACTTAGATATTCAATTAACAAGTCAAGCAGCGAAATCTATTGATCGCTTGATGACCATTCGCAATTGGTTAATTGGTGGATATATCTTTGAATATGAGCAAAACGGTGCAGATAAAGCGCTTTACGGTGCCAAATTAGAACAAACACTTGCCCAAAAACTCAATAGAAAAGGGCTTTCTGAAAGGAATTTAAAGTTATTCAAACAATTTTATTTGGCATATCCTCAAATAATGCAGACATTGTCTGCACAATTCAGATTACCATACTTAGTAAGTAATAAGTTGTTGCATATTTAATATTAATTACAAAAGAGTATAACATGAACGATATTCAAAAATCTACATTAGAGAATCGAATTTTTATTGTTCGTGATCAGAAAGTCATGTTAGATAGTGACCTAGCAATGATTTATAATGTCGAAACAAAGCGTTTGAATGAGCAGGTTAAAAGAAATTTGGAGCGCTTTCCGTCAGAGTTCATGTTTCAATTGACTTCTGAGGAGTTCGATTTTATAAGGTCGCAAAATGCGACCTTTAAAACTCAGGAAACTTTAAGGTCGCAAAATGCGACCTTAGAAGCAAGTCAAGGAAAACACCGCAAATATTTACCCTATGTTTTTACGGAACACGGAACGGTAATGTTAGCAAGTGTATTAAAGAGTCAGACAGCTGTAGAAGCCAGCATCCAAATAGTAAAGGCATTCGTGAAATTTAAAGAGATCATTTCTTCTCAGGCGGTATTAGCAGCAAAAATCGAAGAACTAGAAAGTAAATATGATGATCAATTCAAACAAGTTTTTGATGCAATTAGACAATTAATGGTCTACAGTCCGGAAATAACAACAATAAAAAAAGGTAGAAAAGACTGATGGAAAACGCATGGACATTAGACCGTATTCAAAGTTTCATCGACAATCAAATCGAGGAAAGCAATACACTTGACTACAAAGCTGCAGATGCTTTGGCCAAGACTGATATTAAAAAAAATGAACTATCAAAGGACGTTTCTGCGTTTGCCAATTCTAATGGGGGGATAATTATTTATGGAATTAAGGAATACAATGATGCTCCGAATAAGCATAAACCCGAAAGTATTGATCCTATAAATCGCACTATCATTTCAAAAGAGTGGATTGAACAAGTTATTTCAACTAAAATTCAACCAAAAATTGAAGGGATAGTAATAACACCTGTGCCAGTTGTTGATGAAGAAAATTCAGTGATTTATGTCGTTGAGATACCACGAAGCAACAATGCCCATCAAGCATCAGGAAACAAATATTACAAGCGTTATAACTTTCAGTCTGAAGCGATGGAAGACTATGAGATTCGTGATGTGATGAATCGTGGTCAACATCCAATAATAGATTTAGAATTTGAAATTGAGGAAGCTTCTTTTGTAAAAGAATCAAATCTAAACCCAATGTTTGGAACAACAAAAAGTGAATTTGAAATTGTAAAACAAATTACCTTAAAAGTATATGCTCGCAACAATGGGAACGTATTTGCAAACTACGTGAATTTCTATCTAGAGCTCAACAGAAATTTAATAGTTGAGTCTTTACATAAAGATCTGAAAACGTATAAAAAAGATCAATCGGGTGCAATATATGCGGAATATTACGGGGAAAATACAATTAGAGATGTCATTGACGTTGAATTCGGTCCTTTCGGTGAAAAACATTTAAAACACGGGCCATCTCGATTTGATCCCATATTACCAGGAATGCATTCAAGGGCTGACAAAATTAGACTAATCAAGGAGTATAAATCATTCCAAGATGAATTCATTTGTTGGCAGGTATATGCCGACAATGCGAAACCACGAGAAGGTAAAATAAAAATTGGAGATATTCCAGTTATAAAAATTGAAGCGGAATGAGTGAGTGGATTCATACAGAGTTAAAAAATCTCACAACTAAAATTGGCAGTGGGGCTACTCCTCGAGGAGGTCAAGAAGCATATAAAACTGAGGGTATATCACTAATACGAAGCCAAAATATTTTAGATTTTTCATTTTCGACAAATGGATTAGCATTTATCGATGATGAGCAAGCAAGGCAATTACAAAATGTTGAAATCAAAGAAAAAGATGTTCTTATAAATATCACAGGAGATTCTGTTGCACGTGTTTGCATGGTTCCCTCAAAAACTCTTCCTGCAAGAGTAAATCAGCATGTAGCAATACTTCGTGCAGATACTAAAAAATTAGATCCTGATTATTTGCTTTATTATTTATTGAATCCAGTTATAAAGAGGCATCTTCTTAGACTTTCATCAGACGGGGCAACAAGAAATGCATTAACGAAAGCTAACTTGGAAGAGCTAATAATATCCGCACCAAAGGACATAAATCAACAAAGAGAAATTTCTGAAAAAATAAAATTATTCGACTCCAAAATCACCCTTCTCCGCCAACAAAACCAAACCTTAGAAGAATTAGCTCAAACACTTTTCAAACGCTGGTTTTTGGATTTTGAATTCCCAAATGAAAACGGCCAACCATATAAAAGTTCAGGTGGCAAAATGATTGAATCTGAATTAGGTGAGATTCCAAAGGGATGGAGAATTGGAGCGTTGAGTTCATTATTTGATTTTTTAGAAGGACCTGGTATCAGAAATTGGCAATATTCTGAAACAGGGATTCCATTTATTAATATTAGATTGATTAAAGATGAAGATATTGAAGTAAAGAGTGCAAATTTCGTTACAACAGAGGAAGGAAATGGAAAATATAGCCATTTCAAGTTACAAGAGAAAGATATGGTAGTATCTACGTCAGGATCTCTAGGAAAAACTGCCATTGTTCGAAAATCTCATTTACCACTGTTACTAAATACAAGCGTAATTAGATTCAGACCACTACCAACATCGAATTATCCGTTTATGTATCAGTATTTAAAATCTAAATCATTTGAGACAGAATTATTGACATTAGCTTCAGGGAGTGTTCAGCTGAATTTTGGTCCAACTCATTTAAAACAAATTGAGATGATTATTCCTAATCAAGAAATCCTTTACAATTTTAAGCTTAGCTGTGATCATACCTATGATAAAATAATTCAGAATCAAGAAGAAATCCAGTCTCTCACTCAACTACGCGATACTTTGTTGCCGAAGCTTATGAGTAGGGAGATAGAAATCAAAGTATAATGATGGAATTAATTTCTCCAAAATATAGAATGAAATTAGTCAAACAAGTTACAGAAGCAATTTGGGCAGAGTACAGTTCCTATAAAGAAGTGGAATTTTACATACAGAATTGGCACTACTTAGAAGAAGACCAGTGGGGAAACATTCAATGGGAAAATTTCTCTATTAAGTACAAGGATGCTGGGGGTATTGACTTACCTACAACTCTACATTTAATGGATGGTGAATTATTATTAAAAATCGCTATAGATATTGGTGTTGACACTCCAGATTATATCCCTTCAATTCCGATATTTCGAAATGAAATAAAACTTACAAGTGAAACTGCATTAGCTACTTTTGAACGTGCTGTCAAACAAACAGAAACTCATCCAGACATAGCAATAGGTCTTGCTAATTCTGCCTTAGAAAGTATTATAAAAGAAATCCTAAAGGATAAAAGGTTAAATGTAAAATCAAAGAGTGGTGATACTCTTTACAAACTAACTGAACATATACTAAAAGCCTTTAAGACTTTTCCAGGTGCAAATATCACTTCGGAGATACAACAAATCGGAAATGGTTTAATGTCAGCTTGTCAAGGTATTGAAAACCTTAGAAGTAATAAAACGCAATTCCATGGAAAAACAGATGATGACCATTTAATTGAAGATTCAATTTATGCGTTCTTCATTGTTAATAGTGTAACCACAATCGGTTTATTCTTATCTCGCTATTATAAACATCATTTTCCAAAACCAATAAAGGTTGAAGATGAAAATGACGAATTACCATTTTAATATGACCAAACTCTCAGAAAACGATATTGAACAATGGGCTATTGAGGAGCTGCAAGCTGTTGGATGGAGCTATGTGAATGGTGCTGAAATGGCACCCGATGGATCGCATCCTGAACGCACTTCGTTTAGCTCTATCATTTTAGAAGAACGTTTAAAAGCGGCAATTGCCCGCATAAATCCAATACTGCCATTAGAGGCACAAACGGAGGCGCTTAAAGTGGTATTGAGATTGAATGATCAGAACATCATTGTAAACAATCGACTTTTTCATCAATACTTAACCGAAGGCGTTCCTGTCG
>CAZDKE010000088.1:0-6420 GCA_964506255.1 uncultured Lishizhenia sp.
GCGTATCTATTGAATTTTGTGACTTGTCAAATTTTAGAATTTTGAAATAATTGTAATCAGTATTGTTTTGACGAATTAGAAAATAATCAATTGTATCATTTATTTTTATAGTCACTCCATAATCTCTTATGTTAGGTATTTCAATTTCACCAGCTTGAGAATAGGCTTTTTGAGAAAATAAAATGGTTAAAAAAAATGACCAAATCATCCAAGAATTGTGCAAAAAAAGAAATTTCATAAATGATTTCATGTTATTTGATTTTGGTTAATCTAGATTCATTATCTTGAAGATAACCACCACGTAATGTAAAGGAGTTTTTATCAGTGAAATTGTAGCTATATGCGATTGTGTCAACACCAGAAATAAGATAAATATTTGAGTTAGCGAGGTAATATGAACTTGTGTAAGTATTTTCAGTAAGAAAATCTTTTTCAGTAAATTGATTTTTTGTAAAATGCACCGTATCGACATGCAGGATCGAATTTGACATAGGATCATATACAGATCTTTTCCACGTTCCAACCATTTTGCGAGCATCAGATTTGTCTTTGTTACAGCTTACAACTAAGTTTAGGAGTAGCGCGAAGATTATTTTTGTTTTCATATCAGTTGGTTTTAAGGTTTATACATCACCATTTTGAAATCATATAAACCGAGTCTTGATGGTTTTTTGTCTTCCCTTGATGAAAGCGGATAAACTTTTAAAAGTTTTAATTTAACTTGTTTTGAAACATCTTGAAATGGAAGCAATGAGTTTTCAATTTGTGTAATAAATTCACCAGAACAACCATTGGTAATTAATTCAAAATCATTTTCTACGCCATCTAATGAGCCTTTAAAATAAACTACTATTGATCCGCCCGTACTTTGAGAACACATTTTGCCATAGGCTTGACGATCATCAACTTTTGTTATTTTAAAAAAGAAAGTGGAATCTTCACCTATTTCACAGCTGTACCATTTTCTAGCTTTCATGTCAACTATTTGGTTGAGTTCAACGGTTCTTTTCTCTGTTACCCGTTTGCAGGAATAAAAAACACTACTTAAAAAAAGTAGAACGGAAATTGAAATTAATGTTTTCATTTTATTCTTTTAAGTTGATAATACAAACCTTCCTCAATGGGAGAAAAGCAATTGATTCTGATTTGATTTTCGGTTATAAATTTATAACAGTACGTTATAGTGTCCGCATCTTTTATTAGGATGAGATTATCATTTTTCAAATAAAAATTATAATCTATATTATCTAGTTTAAAGTACACTTTATCGATATAAACGGTGTCTTCAAGTAAAATCTGTCCAGTCATTCCGTTCCTAAACTCCCTTTTCCACGTTCCCACCATTTTTCGTGTATCAGATTTGTCTTTGTTACAGCTTACAAGTAAGATTAAAAGTAGCGAGAAGATTGTTTTTGTTTTCATGTTTTATAATTTCATTTTCAATTAGATTTCTTAATCACCTATCTTTTATCGACTGAATTTCAACTTCATATGCTTTCTTGTTTAGTTGACCATCAGTATCACAATATATTGTTTTAACAACTTTAAAATCAATCGTCACAGGTAATGACAACAAACTGTTTTTGTATTTATCGGCAATTGAAACTACCAAAAATGTCTCTGAGTTATATACAAACATTGCTGAATAATCTTTATGACAATCTATGCCATAAAGTCCCATTGGAGTTATTTGGACATCAATGTTCTTGTAGTTTTTTTTGTGTTTCGAGCACGAAAAAAGCAAGAAAGTCAGGGCAAAGAAAAGGGAAGCTAATGGTTTCATGTTAGTTGATTTTAGTTAATAGAAATTCTTTACCATTTAAGTACCAACAACCCAAAGTAAAGTGTTCTTTATCTTTTATAGAATAACAATAAATGGTCGTATCTGATGTACTTGTTAGCAAAATCATTTCACCGTTTTTTAGGTAATATGTTCTAGTGGATATATTAGTTGTGAATTTATCCTTAGTTATATAAACAGTATCAACACTAATTAAACTACCATCCCACGAATTATATAAACCTCTTTCCCAAGTACCCACCATTTTACGAGTATCAGATTTGTCTACATTACAGCTTACAACTAAGATTAAAAGTAGCGAGATGATTATTTTTGTTTTCATGTTTTATAATTTCATTTTCAATTAAATTTCATCATTACCTATCTTTTATCGCCAAAATCTTAACCTCAAAAAGTTCGGCGTTTAATTGACCGTCCGTATCGCAATGAACTTTTTTCGTTACCTTAAAGTCAATCGTTACAGGTAGTGACATCCAACTGTCTTTGTATTTTTCGGCAATTGATTCAACTAAATATAAATGACCATCATAAAAAAATACCGCAGGATACTGTTTGGCACAACTTATTTCAGCTAGTCCCATTGGAGTCATTTCTACATCAACGTTTCTATACGTTTTCTTGAATTTCGAGCACGAAAAGAGAATTAGTAAGCTTAAAAAAAATATTTTTTTCATAGACCTATTGATTTTAATTATCGAAAAAAGAGCTTTACTTTTTTAAGAAAAAAGCAGAATCATAACCCCCGCCACCAACAAAATCATATTGAGTTAATAACCAAATTTTTGTTTCAGGGTTATAACTTGAATTACAAACCCACCAATTTTGAAAAGGTCCTGGGTCTATAATCCAATATTTATCATATTCAAATTCTTTGCAGCGCATTCTGTATTTTATATCTCTCCAAACTGTATCAGCGTTATGGGGCATCATCTTAATAATTGTATCATTTAAAAATTCGATTTTGAAGGGGCCAGGAACGTTTGAATTACTTTGTAACTCCCAAACACCGTTCATTCTTAAATCTTTGTTATTAAACATTTCATCTTGACAAGCATTTGGGTCAATTTGAGGTACTTTATCCTTTTTACACGAAAAGAGCAAAAATGTCATGGCAAGGAAAAGGATAGATAAGGATTTCATGTTTTAAAGTTGAGATTGTATTGATTTAAATTCATTATTTTTCTTTTTCCAAGGATAAACTTGAAGTCTTCGATTAATACCCCAATAGAAACCAGAACCTCGAGACATCAGTCCAGTTCCATCATAAACAAAAGAGCCATTCAAATTATATTCATGTACGAATTCAACTCTGCTTATTATGCCAAAACCTTGAACATAATCGATATTAACGGAAAAAATATACTTTTTCTTAATGTACATATCTTGGTTAATTCCAATTTTAAGGAAAACATTTGTCTTATTCTCTTTAAATGGCCTTAAATAAGTTGATAAAAGCAGGTCTCCATTTGGGTTTAATTGAGTATTTGGTGCAAATGAGAAAATCGAAACCCAACGATTCCTGTTTATATTAACTCCTCCTCCAAATGAAATCCAAGTTGCCGAAAGCTTATTTTCTTTAGAAATATTTATGCAATAATCAAACCCAAATCTCTTAAAACCAATATTCAAATAATTGACAGTAAAACCTGAATAATTTTCTTCATTGTACGCACGATAGTGCGATTGAGCCCTAAAGTTTGCTAAATCTAAGGTGTAATTTAGTTTAAGTATTCTTTTGTTATTTTTGAATTTGATACCTGCCGAAATACCATATAAAAATGTTTGATGCTTTACAATTCGAGAGGCATAGGCAACGGAGTATGGTTTATAAAAAAATTGATTCTCTAATAAATTATTTTCAGTGGTATTTAAATCGTTCGGGTCAACAAATGCAGTAGAAGTTTTGAAATTAATTTCAGGGCTAATAAAAAATTTAACTTGAGAATAGATACTTGTTCTGATAAATAAGAACAGACAACAAAGTAGCGAGATGAATATTTTTGTTTTCATGTTTTGTTTTTATTCTTTTGGCTTCAATAAATTAAGAAAGGCTTTATTCAACACTAATCTTCTCAACGGTATTTCCAATTCTCACAAAATAAACTCCTGCCAATAAATCAGTTATATCAATTTCTGTTTTAGTACCGGTAAGATTAAATGTTTTGATTGTTCTTCCACTTGCATCGAGTAGAAATCCGTTTTCTTGAAAATCACTTTCAGTTGGAATAGAGATGTTGATTTTTTGAGAGGCTGGGTTGGGGAAGATTTGTAATTCTTTTAATGGAGATAAGTTGATCGATGACAAAACATCAGGATTCACTTCAAATATGGCAGAAAAACCTGGGTCACAAACAAATAAACGGTTAGCGCCATAAACTAAACCTCGTGGAGAGAATATCCCCGTGTTTACAAGATCTGAAGCTGTTTGACTTGTAGAATTTAATTCATATTTTATTACTTTACCATCACCAAAATCGGCAATATAAAGTTGACTTCCATTGATTGTTAAGCCAGTAGGAGTGATAAGGTTTGTTACTAAATCTGTTGAAATTGGATTATTGATATTCAAATTCACTTTTGAAATTTTACTGGCTGCCGTTTGAGAAAAATATAATTCATTATTATAAATTTTTAAACCATAAGGCGCATTTAAATGAATTAGAAAATCAACTGCTGTTGGGTTTAATTGATTTAGATCAATTTTTGAAATTTTATCGCCCATATATTCGCTGACATACAATTCATTATTTCTAAATACCAAACCAATTGGATAATCCAAACCTGAAATTACATCAATAGATACAGGGGTAGGATTAGTAATGTCAATTTTACAAATTTTTGAATTAGAACTTTCACAATAATATAATTCATTGCCTTTAAACTCTAAGCCTGTAGCGTAAGAGTCATCTGCTAATGTAATTACTTCAATCGGGGATGAATTTGGTGTGTTTAAGTCAATTTTTAATATTTTATGATCTCCAAATGTCGTAAAATAAAGATAATTTCCATTTATCGCCGCATCATAAGTGTTGTAGCCATAAACAAAAGAGCTAACTTGGGATAGTAATGGCGAGAAAATCAAAAAGGTAAACAGTAATACTGTGTAAAATCTTGACATAATTTTCATTGTTGATTTATAAATAAAACTTGCTAATTGTTGAACGGCTTCAAACTTCAAAAATTCGAACAAACAATAAACAATAATCTAATTTACTTGAAAATACAAAACAATTGATTGCAGGCAATTTTTTAACAATTTGAAAAAGGGCTTATATCTTCTGAAAACGTTACTTGTGTTGAGTTTTAGCATGTTTTTAAATAAAAGAAAAAAATATAAAAATTAGAACATGTTCTAAAAATGAAACGATTGAAATCGTTAAAAATCTTGGCATTCTACTAGGTGCGGGATTAATCCCGCACCTAGTAGAATATCGATTGTAACAAAACCATTTTAATGGTTTCAAATTTATTTTTTATTGCGTTTTGAGAATTACCAACCAACTCAAATAACCCTTAAAATAATCAATAAAAAAACAACCTTAAAATATCAAACGCCCCTCATCAGATTCAAAAAAGGCATTTGAGTTTTCAAGAAAGAGCTGCATTTCATCCATGGTACTACCCACAACTTTTGCGCTAAATTCATGAATTTTCGAAAGCATACGAATAAATGCCTCCGGCTCCTGTTGACGAGTTAATTTTCTTAAGGTCAATATATAATCTTCACGATAAACCGTTGGAATTAGAATTTTAGAATGATTCTGATGTACCAATTCTGCATTCATCATTACGCGAGCAATTCTTCCATTCCCATCTAAAAATGGATGAACTTCGCTAACAACAAACATCATATATGCCGCTCTGGCAAATGGATTTTTGAGTGCATTGTAAAAATCAAAGGACTTAATGAGCGTACCTTGAACCAATTGAAAATCTACAAAAGCTGTTTGTCCAGCAAAATTATTTTGGTCTTTAAACTGTCCAGGATTTTTGTCCGGTCTTGCTGAAAGTAATATTTTGTGTCGATATTTGAGAATTGCGATTAGTTCCTCCGAAGTTTTTGGTATGATTGACATTTCTTGTCTGCTAGAAACAAGTTGGTAGGTACCCAATACATCGTGTGAATCTTCGTGCCTTTTTGGAAGTGGTTTTTGCGTTTCAATAATTTGTTTTGCTTGATTTACATCGAATTTAGTTCCCTCAATATAATTTGAAAAGTAGCTTTCAAAAAAAGCAAAATTCTTGAACGCCAACAGATTATTGGAATTTGGATCAAAATACGATTTAAACTCATATTGATTTAATTCTTGAAATAACTTCCCAAATAATTCATAGCGAATTGGATCATAAGGAATTCCAAAAGCCCTAGCAGCTGCAATAGGTGAAGTTAATATACTTGCAGGACGAGTGGATAATAAAGCGCTAATAACGGTATTTAAACTTTCAAATTCTTTTTGTAAATTTAGCTTTTGAGCAATTTCTCTTGCTTTATCTCTAATTTTATTTAGTTCTTCTTCACCGTTTACTCGGACAATTTGTTCCAATCGTTCCTCAATTTCAGGAAAAGTTTATACTTCCCCCAATATTTAGGACAACTTTAATTCAAAAATAAGTTTTTT
>CAZDKE010000089.1:0-5938 GCA_964506255.1 uncultured Lishizhenia sp.
ATCACCACTAGTTTTCCGTGAGGAATATTAACACTCAGATTTTTTAAATTGTGGACACGAGCCCGCTTGATTTCTATAAAATTATTCATCGTAACAAAATTAACAGATGAACGGGAATGGAGTTCAAATTATTTGCAAAAGAATTTATCCTTATTTTTGGTAAAATCTATTTATGTTAAAAGACACGCGCGCACCTCATTTTTTGGAAGCTATGTTTCCAATTTTAGTTCTGATTGGCTTACTAGCTTTGAATGTGATTCTTTATAAAGACAACGCCACTTATGGTCCGAATCAAATTGCTTTAATTGTGGCTGCTGTTTGTGCAGCTACTGTTGGGGTGCGTTTGGGATATAAATGGGAACATATTCAAAAAGGGATGATAAAAAGTATCAATTCTGCTATGTCTGCTGTTTTGATTTTATTGGTGATTGGTGCTTTGAGTGGCACTTGGATGATTTCAGGTGTGGTTCCAACAATGATTTATTACGGATTAAAAATAATGCATCCAAGTTATTTTTTAGTGGCAGCAGTCATCATTAGTGCTATTGTTTCGCTCGCAACGGGAAGTTCTTGGAGCACAGTTGCAACGGTTGGTGTAGCGCTTTTAGGTATTGGTTCAGTAATGGGAATAAATGAAGGAATGATTGCCGGAGCGATTATTTCTGGAGCTTATTTCGGAGATAAAATGTCACCACTTTCCGACACCACCAACTTAGCACCAGCGATGGCAGGAACGGATTTGTTTACCCATATTCGGTATATGGCTTTAACAACTGCTCCAACTTTATTGGTTACTTTAATCATTTTTGGTGTGATTGGTTTGACCCTAACAACGGATAATAACACAGCAGGAGTAAACGAATTATTGAAAGCAATGGAAAGTAAATTCAATATTTCTCCCTTCTTATTTTTAGTTCCCGTTTCCGTTTTTGTTTTAATCTATTTCAAAGTGGATGCTTTGCCTGCTTTGTTTGTTGGAACGGTCGTTGGAGGAATTGCAGCAATTATTGCTCAACCTCAAATTATAAAAGAACTTACGGGGATTTCAAACGATTATTTAAAAGCATCTTACACAGCTATCATCAACGCGATGTCAGGGGAAACGGTTATTGTTACCAAAAATGAAGCTGTCGATAAATTGTTAACCACTCGCGGAATGAATGGAATGCTCAACACAATTTGGTTAATTGTTTGTGCAATGTGTTTTGGTGGTGCAATGGAAGTATCAGGTTTATTGAAAAAAATTACTTCAACCGTAATCCGAAAAGTAGAAACAACGGGAAGTTTAATCGCTACAACAGCAACATCTTGTGTGTTTTTCAATGCAACAGCCTCCGACCAATATTTAGCAATCGTAGTACCTGGACGAATGTTTGCAAAAGAATTTAGAGATAGAGGTTTGAAGCCAGAAAACTTAAGTAGAACATTGGAAGACTCTGGTACAGTAACTTCTGTTTTATTCCCTTGGAATACTTGCGGAGCTGCACAAGCATCGGTACTTCACGTTGCGACTGGAACGTATTGGATGTATTGTTTCTTCAATATTTTAAGTCCAATCACAACGATTATTTACGGTTATTTCAATATTAAAATTCGACGATATACACCTGAAGAATTAATTGCTTTAAAAGAAGCGGAGAAGGCGGAGTAAATTTTGATTTGATTCTGTAGTATTTGGGTTTTAGAAAACAAAAAAAGCCGATGAATCTCAACGGCTTTACATAATATTTTTATTTTTTATTGTAACTCAAATCGGATTGGAAGTTGAACGCGTGTGCGCACCTTTTGTAAATTCACCTCACCAGGAATCCATGTTGGGAAAGATCTTACCAATCTAATTGCTTCTTTTTCCAAACTTGGAAACACTTTATTTAAAGCAGCAACATTGGTGATTGATCCATTTTTCTCCACAACAAAAGATACAAAAACAACACCTTGTTCTTCCAATTCAATTGCATCTGTCGGATAATTTAAATTTTTACTGATAAATTTCATCATAGCAGGATAATCTCCCTGGAATTTGGCATCAATAGTTGGCGTTTCAACAATTTCTGGTTCAACTTCAATAATCACCTCATTTTTGATCTCAATATCAAATTTTTTATCGATTCCTCCAAGTGTCACTTCTGTTTTGATTTCAGTAGTTGAGTTTTTTGAGGCAGAAATACTTTCGTCAACTGTGCGCTGAATATTAATTGTTGCTTCCTGTTGTTTTTCTGGTTGTTTTTGTTCAGTTGGTAATTTGATTTTTGGCATTTCAACAGGCTTTTCTTCTGTAACCATGTATTCAATTTCGGTTGGTTTTACTCTTTTTTTCTCAGCAGTGATTTCACTTTCGTTTGAATAGGTAAATGCTGCCAAACTCAAACCGCCCATTGTTAAAAGTCCTACAAAGAAATTAGTTGAACGAACAGCTTCAAAATCGCTGATTTTTGTTTTTTTAGATTCCATGGCTAAAAGTTTTATTGATTCATCTTCGCAAACCAAAAGCTGTGCCAGTAATTTTTTTTTAGAATAAACGGTTCACATAAAATCAAATAGTATTTTACTCAATGATTTAAGCAATATGTCCACTTGATTACATTATTAAACAAACTATAAAATTAAATTTCTAAAATTTCATTTGACTTAAATCACTGTTTAATTTTGATAGCCATGCAAACGTGGTTTTAATTAATGAAAAGAGAAGTTCTTTTTTAAAACAACAAAAGTATAATGTTTCTTACTAATATCGGAACATAAGAAAATCTACAAAATCACCTCCATCCACAAAGCGAAATGATCCGAAAGGTCTTTGTTTTTTTTGCCCCAAGCTTTTCTGTATCTTTTGATTTCACGGCGAGATTCACGCGATTCTTTGTTTTCGTTTGCTCTAAAAAAGATGAAATCAATCAATCGTGCATCTCCTTTTTCTTTAGCACACATATCGTTGTTTTTTGGATCGAACGTATGTTGTATTTCACCTGAAATTGGACCATCGTTCGCATTGAAAAAGTCAAGCATCATTTGGTACAATCTTTTATTTGTTTTCTTGATATTGAAATCACCACATATCAATTGCGGAATTCCACTTTTCGAATGTTTTTCAATCAATTTCTTAATTTGTACCAATTGTCGGATTTTCACATCCTCTCCACCTGCAGCGTTCATATGCGTTCCTAGTAATTGTATCTTTTTTCCGTCTACCTCAGCTTCTATCAATAAAGCGCCTTTTCTTGCTACACAATCTTCTTCTTGACAATCCGTAAATTCCACCGTTTCCAATTTACGAATCGGATAGCGACTAAAAAAAATCACTCCACTACTTAGTCTAAAAATACTACGAGCTTCATTTGCTGGTCCAACTACATAAGGAAATTGTTTGGAAAGTTCTTCTTTCATTCGTTTGTTTGCTTTCGTGTCAAACAATTCTTGAAAACACACGATGTCAATCGAATCTGAAAGTATCTGTTCAGAAATCAATTTGATTCGTTTCAAAGGATGGTGTTTGATGACAATATTATATTGACGGGGAAGCATTTTTATATTCCAACTCAGAATGCGCAGCTTGGTTTCTTTTGCGTTAAGAGTAGCGGATAATATAAAAAATAAGGTTAAAAATAAATACTTCATGGTCAATAAATTAGAAGCTAAATGTAAATTTTATCCATCCAAAATGTTTTAACAAAAGGTTATGAAACGATTAAGAATTTGACCCTCTGAAATTAATTCATTTTTTTTGAGAAAAACGTGGCTTGTAAAAAAAAATAATTAACCATAAAGGAATCAAGAAAAAACCTCAAGGTTACTTTCAGCAGCAGTGACTTTTTAATGTTTCATACAACCACGAACTTATTGTGCTTTAATTTGTCTTTAGATTATGTTTTCAATTTTCAAAAAGAAGTCCAAAAAAGAAATGCTACAAGAAGAGCACCGTAAATTACTTGAAGAAGCTTTTAAAATGAGCTCAATCAACCGCACTAAATCTGATGAATTAGTTGCTAAAGCAGCTGAAATCGAACGACAAATCGAAGCAATTAAGGAATAAAAAAAACCATAAATAAACTTTTGCACAAATACAGTGCTACAAGATTATTTATGGTCTGAAATTTGAACTTCAAAATCAACTCTAAAAAGTCGATATCGAGTCTAGTTTATCTTATTTCTTTAAAAAAGTAGTATTGTACAATTCAATACTTTCTTGTAAGATTTGTATTGCTGTTCTTTTATCTAAGAAATCTTCAACAACTACTGACTTATTTTCCAATTTTTTGTAGTCTTCAAAGAAATTACGAAGTTCAAAAACGAAATGTTGTGGCAATTCAGAAATATCGTTGATATGGTTCACACTTGGATCTCCGTTAGCAACAGCAATGATTTTATCATCCGCTTCGCCTTGGTCAAGCATTCGCATTACACCAATAATTTTAGCTGAAACCAAACACATTGGAACGATATCTGTCTGCGAAATAACCAAAATGTCCAATGGATCTTTATCGTCGCAATACGTTTTTGGAATAAATCCGTAATTCGCTGGGTAATAAACGGAAGAATACAACACGCGATCTAAACGCATCAATCCGCTTTCTTTATCTAATTCATACTTGGCACGCGACCCTTTTGGAATCTCAATAATTCCTTCCACAATATCACCTTTAAAGTGATTCTCAACTGAATGCCAAGAGTTGGATTCTAAATTCATTAAATCTATTTTATCATTTTGTTTTTAAACCGTTTTGTTCCCAAGCCATAATTCCACCTTGCAAATTGATTAGCAATTCTTCACTGTATCCATTTTGAATTAGAAAATGAATGGCATTTGCACTTCTTGCTCCTGCTCTGCAAGCAAAAATAACTGTTTGATCAGTTGGAATTTCAGAATATCTACTTTGAAATTCACTCAAAGGAATGTTGATTTGGTTCTTAACATCGTATGAGGCAACTGCTAATTCATCTTTTTCTCTAACATCTACCAATAAAGTTTGATTTTTCAATAAATCAAATGCTTCAAGCGAGCTTAGTTCTTTCATTAAATAAGGTTTTGGGCTGCAAAATTAAGGTTTAAACAGTGTTTAATGTATATTTTTTGTTAATCTTTTAAAAGATAAATGTTATAAAAAATTAAGACATCTTCTCAAAAATCCACTTCCAAAGGCGAAACAGAAAATACTTCTTGTGCTTCGTTTACTTGCTTGTATTTTTTCATAATCATTTGCGCTTTGAAATAAACCTATTGGAGGATGCCGCTGCAATCGGGGGTGAGGTTTCGTGAGTTTAATAACAATTCAATTTTTTAAAACCTAGTCTACCTAAAATGAAATCCTTGAAAAAGCTTTTTTCTTTTCTAAATAATTTTGGCTTCTCTTTTTTCCATTTCTCAGAAATATAATCCAAGTTCACCATTTTTTGATAGGATAAAAAGAATCTGTAGTTTTATTTCCTGACTTTTTATGCTTAGATAAATCTTTTTCTGCTGTTGGCTGGATTTCTACTATCCCATAAATCCTTAGCATTCGTCATTACTTTTCCCTTATCAGCTAGTTAAATTTTATCAACGAATTCAGGATTGTATAGCCTTTTTTCATCTTCGCGTACTTCAACAGAACTAAACGATTTTTCCATCAATCACAAAAAGCATTGCCAATCCTTCGATTCTGATTAATTTCGCTTTATGTCGAAAAACAGCGATTCCATTCGAATATTAAAGCACCTCAATTTCATGCGCGTTTTGAATTTAGTGGGTTTGAAATGGAGTTATTGGTTTTCGAGAGTTACAAAACGTTCGTCTCAGCTCGGTTTACCGTTTAGTTTGAGCATCGAACCAACAACCGCTTGCAATTTAGGTTGCCCCGAATGTCCAAGTGGTTTGAAACAATTCACGCGACCAACAGGGAAATTAGACCTCGATTTTCACGATAAACTATTGCAACAAGTCAGCAAAACGGTCTTCTACATCAAC
>CAZDKE010000090.1:0-4747 GCA_964506255.1 uncultured Lishizhenia sp.
GCAGTTTTAAAACTTAGTTTTTAATGAATCTACAAATAACAAAACCACCATCATCAGTTTTAACTTTAGCAAAATACACCCCATTTGGAAGTTGACTTACTATTAAAGTATTTGTATGACTTTCAATTAAAACAGTTCCCCTTAAATCTAAGATTGAAACAGATTGTATTGCTTTTTTACTTGAAACACTTAATTCATTTTGAACAGGATTTGGATATAAGATAACTTCAGTATCCAGCAATGAAAATTCATCAATTTCGAGTGTATTGTTGTTTCTAATTCTGCTTACACCATAGCAATTTTGTGTACTTCGCATCATATCGAAAGCAATTTCACCTGATGGATAACTTTTTATCACTGAAGAAGTAATAAGTCCTGTAATCATTGATACACCAACGATTTTATTTCCGTGATTAAAAAAATAAGTCATTGTTGCAGGATCAATGAAAGCTCCACCAGTCAAATTTCCACCTGCTTGAATATTAAAAGGAGAAATAAAAGTCACAACACCTGTATTAGGGTCAATTTTAGAAAGCCTAAATGTTGTAGAATCATAAATCTGGACGTATTCCATTAAGATTTCATCGTAAACGGTTGATACGTAACTTTGACGTGTTAAACCATAAATGCTTGTATCAGCACAACTATAAGCTATATTTTCAAAAATTCCCCCTTGCGGAAGTTGAATATTCACAACACTAAATGGAGCACCATTGTAAAGGTCGATTCCAATTAACTTGTTGACTGCGGAATAATAATAAACCATCTGAAAAGGATCGATTGAATTACCCGCTAACGTGTAAATATTATTGTAAGAAGTGTTTCCTATTAAAGTAAAAAGTCCTGTTGAAGGATTTATTGAACCAAAGCGAATTTGTGTAGAATCCAGCACTTCTATATTCGACATTGATAGACTATCAAAATAAACCGAGTAGAAATTTTGTGGTATCATACCATATATGGTAGTATCACTTGGATTAAAACGATAATTTTGAAAATAAGCCGAAGGAATTTCTCCTGAGATTGGTGCTGAATTAATTAAATTTCCAGAAGAAATATCAAAGGTCAATAAATTTAATCCGCTTCCTATGTAATAGTGATTAGAGTAAGGATTTATAGTTGCACTAGTTAAATTAATGGACAATGGATATTCGTTTTCACTAAGATTGGAAACAACACCCGATAAAGGATCCACAGTCCCTAAACGAATTGTTGATGAATCCAATTGTTCGATGTTGGTATTAATAGTTGGATCAAAAACAGTACTGAAATAGTTTTTCCTAACAATTCCCACATGTTGACTAAAAACAGCTGTTGAAATCAAGAACGCAAAAGCGAAATAGAAAAATTTATTCATTTTATATTTTTTTTTAAGAAACAAACTTGATAGTAAAAAGTTTGTATTTAAAGGAAAATAAACTTGGTATCATAATTTGTGACAGCAAGTTCAAGAAAGAAATTGGTTCCTTAAAAAACGTTTGATTTTTGCTTTTCTCTATTGCTTGAAATCAACTATTTCACTAACTTAAAGTGAAAAAACAAAAATGGAATTAGAATTAATTAAACGTAGTATTCTCGAAATCAGAGGAAAAAAGGTCATTCTCGATTTTGAATTGGCGAAAATGTATCAATCAGAAACCAAAAGACTAAAAGAATCTGTGAGAAGAAATATCAAAAGATTTCCTGATGATTTTATGTTTGAATTAACGCCAGAGGAATGGGAAAACTTGAGGTCGCAAATTGCGACCTCAAGTTGGGGAGGGCAACGATACTTACCTTTTGCATTTACAGAGCAAGGTGTGGCAATGTTATCAAGTGTTTTAAATTCAGAAATTGCAATAGAAGTAAATATAAATATTATGCGCGCTTTTGTTTTGATGCGCCAATTTGCACTTACCTACCAAGAACTTTCCGAACAATTAAAAGACCTTGAAAATAGACACAATCAAAAATTCGACGACATTGAACAAGTTTTGAAATACTTAATTCAAAAGGACAAAAAACAAATTCAACAAGGGGAGCGCAAACAGGTCGGGTACAAAAAATGAAACTGAAAAAGTCTGTTTTTCTATTGCTTGCAATCAACTATTTCACTAACTTAAAGTGAAAAAACAAAAATGGAACTAGAATTAATTAAACGTAGTATCCTCGAAATTAGAGGAAAGAAAGTTATGCTAGATATGGATTTAGCAACAATTTATGAAGTTGAAACAAGGGTTTTAAAGCAAGCAGTTCGCAGAAATTTAGATCGCTTCCCTGAGGACTTTATGTTTGAATTAAATGACGAAGAGTTTCAAAACTTGACATCACAATTTGTGATATCAAGTTGGGGAGGACAAAGACATAAACCTTTTGCGTTTACAGAGCAAGGCGTTGCAATGCTTTCAAGTGTTTTGAAAAGTAAAAAAGCTATTCAAATAAATATTGTAATTATGCGCGCTTTTGTTTTGATGCGCCAATTTGCACTTACCTACCAAGAACTTTCGGAACAATTAAAAGACCTCGAAAATAGACACAATCAAAAATTCGACGACATTGAACAAGTTTTGAAATACCTCATTCAAAAGGATAAAAAACAGATTCAAGAAGGGGAACGCAATCAAGTTGGGTATAAAAAATGAAACTAGAAAAGCTCATTATACTTCTTGAAATCATTACAATTGAAAATAATAGTTTACTAGCTAAAAAAATTATGTCAATCAAATTATTGAATTTCCCAAGTTTTAAAATGAAATAACCTCAATTCAATCAGAACAATTATTTTCGTAAATCTAAAATTCTTGAAAAATGAAATTTTCCTTTTTAAAATCTGCTTTTCTTTTCATTTACCTTTCTGTTTTTGTGGCGCGCGCCGAAGAAGGAATGCTTATACCATCTTTAATTGCTGCCTTTGAATCTGATATGAAAGCAAAAGGTATGAAATTGTCAGCTGCTGATATTTACAGCGTCAACTCCACAAGCTTAAAGGATGCTATATTGCAATTTGGTGGTGGTTGTACAGCTGAATTAGTTTCTAAACAAGGATTACTTTTAACTAATCATCACTGTGGCTACTCGCAAATTCAATCTCATTCTTCGTTGGAAAAAGATTATTTGAAAAACGGATTTTGGGCAAAAACAAAAGAAGAAGAATTACCAAATCCAGGATTGACTGCTTTGAGAATTGTGCGTATTGAAGATGTAACGCAAACAGTTTTAGCTGGCGCAAGTTCCAAAAACGATCAAGCAACTATTCAAGCAAACATTAAAAAACTTTGTGCCGCAGCGGTTGTTGGAACGCATTATGAAGCAGAAATCAAACCGTTCAATTATGGAAATGATTACTATATGATGGTGAAAGAAACGTTTTTAGACGTGCGTTTTGTAGGGACTCCTCCTAATTCAATTGGAAAATTCGGTGGTGACACAGATAATTGGGTTTGGCCAAGACACACGGGTGATTTCTCCGTTTTTAGAGTTTATGCTGGAAAAGACAACAAACCTGCGCCCTATTCAAAGGATAACGTTCCTTACCAACCGCTTCATTTTCTCCCGATTTCATTTAAAGACAGAAAAGTTGGCGATTTCACAATGGTATATGGTTTTCCAGGGCAAACAGAACAACACGTGGTTTCTAGCTATTTGAAATTCATAGTAGAAAAAGAACGTCCAGCTCGTATAAAAATGCGAGATTTATCCTTGAACGCAATCAACGATGGGATGAAAAGTTCTGATTTAATTCGCATTCAATATTCAGCAAAACAAGCAAGTATCGCCAACGCTTGGAAAAAATGGATTGGACAAATTGATGGATTGAAACAATTAGATGCAGTTTCGATTAAAATCGAGCAAGAAAAAAAATACGTGGCCAGCGCAAATTCAAAATCAGAATGGAAAAAATACGCAGAAGTTGTTGCTAAAATGAATGAATTAGTGGCAGCAAAATCTGATTTAGAATTCAAATATGCAATGGGTGTTGAATATTTATCGGTTGGTCCTGAGTATTTTAAATTAGCACGTTCATTAAATGATTTGATTACAAACTACACGAAATACAAAGAAAAGGGCGAGCTAAAATCAGTTATTGATAAATTAAAAACAAGTGCAGATGGATTCTTTAAAAACTACGATGCAAAAGTAGATGAAAAGATTTTCTTGCTTCAAACGGGTGAATATTACAAACAATTAAAAATTGAAACAAAAGAGCCAGCTGAAATTTATGCAACGTTTTTGGCAAAGGCCATTTATTCAAAATCAATCTTTACAAATAAAGAAAGATACTTGGCTTTTCTAGATAAATTTTCTGAAAAAAGTTTAAAGAAAATCAATAATGATATAGGTTTTGCTCATTACAATAAACACATTACCGAATTCAGAAATAATGTACTACCAGGGTTTCAAGCCTATCAAAACGAAATGACTGCGCTTTTACAAGTGTATGTCGAAGGTAAATTTGTGATGTTTCCAGATGCTAAACATTGGCCTGATGCAAACAGTACATTGAGAATCACTTATGGTCAATTAGAAGGCTCATCACCAACAGATGGAATGATGTACACAGAACATACAACGCTTGACGGAATTGTAGTGAAATACAACACAGGAAACCCTGACTTTGAATTACTTCCAAGAATGTTAGAATTACACGCAGCGAAAAACTATGGAGACTATGCGCAAGATGGAGAATTATGGGTATGTTTCACAGGTTCTAATCATACAACTGGTGGTAATTCTGGCTGGATCCAGACATCATCATGGAGCGATTCTG
>CAZDKE010000091.1:0-4624 GCA_964506255.1 uncultured Lishizhenia sp.
ATGAAATCGATTTGTTGACGGGTATGACTTCTCCAGAAATAGTAAGCGAAATTTTTACCATTCATTTTGTTCCATTTAATGCGTTCGGCAATCAACCAATTTTTCCAAAGCGCGTCCTCGTCCATACGCATCGATAAAGGATTGAAATTATTGATGAGCGCGTTTCTAATTCCATTATCTGCGAAATAAACGAAGTGTAGTTTTTTCAATTCGTATTTCTGTTCGGTGTGATAACTAGGTAATAAAAACAGAATATGTGCTTTTTGTAACAATTCAAGGTAGCGTTGAACCGTTTCATTATCTACCCCAATCTTCTCTGCAATTTGATTGTAAGAAATTGCTTCTCCAACCAAATGTGCAGCAATTTGCAGGGTTCGCATTAAAGCTGCTTTTTTATTCACTCGGTCTTCCACGCCCAATTGTGTAGCGATGGTTTCATCTACGATTTTCAATAAAAGTTCGGCTGCATTTTCTGGGAAATCTGCAATCTGTGGGTAATTTCCAAAAATCAAACGGTGCTCTATTCGTTGGTCTTCACGTGACATTCCATAGATTTGTGTCAACTCGTAATAAGTCGGCGCAGGAAGATAATAGTCTAAACCTTCCCATTTCAAAGCTTCTTTTAATTCTTCAATTATTGGCGGTTCAAAGGCACAAGAAAGAATCACACTCGCTTTTATACTTTCTGAAAGCACTTCATTTAGCACCTGTTGCAAGGACTCAAAAAGTTGTGCGTTTCCAATAACCACGAATTGAAATTGATTAAAATACCAACGCATTTCTTCTTCAGTAAGCTGTGAAAATTTCTTGCGAATTTTTTTATTTTTGAAGTCAACCACTTCATATTTAACACCAAGCTGTTGTAAGCATTTTTCTGCGAAAGGCATTTTCCCAACACTCGGTGGACCTGAAAGCAATATGATTTTATTTTTTTTTAATTGTTCTGTGAAGCTCGATTCAATAATGCGTTGCATGAAAAATTATCTTTAAAATTTGGGTTTTAAAGATACGATATTTTAGCAGATTAATGAGTTAAAAACGCGAGATTAAAATTTTATTTGCGGAAAGGAGTCGTTTATTTCTAATCTTTTATAAATAACTGATTAGAAGTTAATGATTTAAAGTGGTCAAATAAGCTAATTTTAATCAACAAATGATAAGCTTAAATTCTTTTCGTTGGTCACGGTTCTTTTTTTAATTTTGCACCTCTACAAATTCTATGGAAAATCGTCGTAATCTTCAAATTTATAATAGCCTCAGTGGTAAAAAAGAAACATTTGAGCCACTTCATACTAATCATGTTGGAATGTATGTCTGTGGACCTACGCTCTATAGTGAACCACACATGGGAAATATGCGCACATTTATAAATTTCGATATGATTTACCGCTATTTTCTGCATTTGGGATACAAAGTAAAATACGTTCGAAATATCACAGATGCTGGTCACATAACCAACAGTGCTGGGCAAGAAGTGGATAGTATTGGTAAGGCAGCTCGACTGGAACAAATGCAGTCACTTGAAATAGTTTACAAATACAATGTTAAGTTTCAAGAATTACAGCGTTTATATAATTTGCTTCCTCCAAGCATAGAACCAACTGCTACTGGTCACATTCAAGAACAGATAGAAATTATCGAACAAATCATTGAAAATGGTTATGCTTATGTTGTCAATGGTTCTGTCTATTTTGATGTGCAGCAATACATGAAAGATTACAATTATGGAATTTTAAGTGGGAGAAAAGTAGATGAATTAGACAATGAAACACGAGCTTTAAATGCGCAAGATGAAAAGCGATTTTTCGCTGATTTTGCATTGTGGAAAAAAGCAAATCCAGATGATATGCAAATTTGGCGCTCCCCTTGGGGCAATGGAAACCCAGGTTGGCATATAGAATGTACAGCAATGAGCACTAAATATTTAGGTAAACATTTTGATATTCACGGTGGTGGAATGGATTTAAAATTTCCACATCACGAAGACGAGATAGCGCAAAGTTGTGGTTCAATGGGTTGTAATCCTGCGAAATACTGGATGCATGCTAATATGTTGAATGTGAATGGACAGAAAATGAGTAAATCTTTTGGAAATTATTTTTTACCCAAAGAAATTATCGAAGGAAGCACCGAGTTATTTGATAAACCCTATTCACCAGATGTTTTGCGATTTTTCATGATGCAAGCTCATTACAGAAGCAATTTGGATTTCACACAAGACGCATTGAATGCATCTGAAAAAGGCTATTCTCGTTTAATGGAAGCGATTAAATTATTAAGTAAAATAACAACTAGTGCAACTTCATCTATTCAAGTTTCAGAACTGGTTGATAGCTTTTACAGTGCAATGAACGATGATTTTAATACACCAATTCTAATTGCTAATCTTTTTGAAGCAGCAAAAAATATTTATTTAATCAATGATGGAAAAGCTACTATATCTGCTATTGATAGAGATCTTTTAACAAAAGAAATGAATGGTTTTATTGCAAATGTTCTTGGTCTTCAAACAAGTTCAGAAAACAATGATTCAAAATTAGCACCAGTTATGGATTTAGTTTTGGATTTACGTCAGCAAGCACGTAGCAATAAAGATTGGACCACTTCAGATAAAATCCGTGATGGATTAGCAGCAGCTGGAATTGTTGTCAAAGATGGCAAAGAAGGAACGACTTGGAGCTAGGTTTAATAGGTGTCAATTTATTTTTTAAGGCAATATAAGCATTACAATTTTGCTGCTTTCTTTGAATAGAATCCGCCTGCTTCCACAATTTGTGTTTTCAATTCTATAAATTGTTGGTCTTTGTGTAATGAATAATAGGTTAGCAACAAGTACCATTCTTGTTCTTCATCAAAGTTAGTGAATTTAGTATTTTTCAATTCAATCAATCTTTTTTCACATAAGTTAAATTGATTCAAATTATAAAGGCAAAGTGCGCTATAAAATAAAGCGTTTAAATCATCTGGATAGGTTTCCAGTATTAAATCAAATCGAGAAAGTGCGTCCTTGAACTTGTTTTGACTAAAGTACTTCAACGATTTTCCTAAAAAATTAACATAAGCAATCTCTACAATATTGTCTGATTCTACGCTGGCATTTGTTGAAATTTCTGAATTAGCAGGAGTACCAGTTAATACCTCTTTATTTGGGTTTGTAGTTGGTCTGGAACGATAATAACGATAATCAACAACTTTAAAATCTTGAATATATGTTTCTTTTGCTAGATTCACCCTTCGTTTATTTGATGCTGGAATAGAATTGGCCTTCTTGATAGGTAAAGGTTGTATGCTAAGGTCTGGTTGAGTTGTAGTCGTTATCGAACTAACATTATTTTCTTTTTTTAATTGAAAGTTTCTTTTGATTGTTTTTGGTTGAATAAGTTCTTGTTCTGGGCTTAAATTTACAGCGGTAATTGTATCCTTATATATAGGCTTATAATTAGGTCTTTTAATTTCTGTTATTTTCTTTGTTGCAGACTGTTCATTTTTAGTAGTAACAAAGTACATAAAGCCGATAGAAACAGTAAAAAACAGAATACTTGTCAACGCAAATTTATAGTACATTCCTTTAAAACGTTTTCGATCAATTGAATTCATACTTTCTAAAGGAACAGAAGAAGCTGACCAACCTTCTAAGGCTTCATTGTCGAAAGGGTCATCACTCGCCTTTTGCTCAATGGCATTTTTCAATGTTGAATCCTTCGTTCGAAAGTACTTTTCGAGATCTTTTCGAGACAAACTCATAGTGTTGCGTATCTTTTTGTTAATATAATTTTCAAGTTTCTTTTACCATTTTGTATAAAGCTTTTGACCTCATTCAGGCTGTAGTTTGAATTCTTTACTATTTCATCGTAACTTTTCTTTTCTAAATAGAAAGCCTTTATGCAAAAATGTTGATCAGTGGATAATTCAATTAATGCCTCTTCTAATAAATTTAGTTTTAATTCATTTATTTCTTTTGATTTTAATGAATCATCATAATCTTCAGAAACGTGAGTGTTTTCTATTTCGATATATTCAGGATTTTTTTTTCGAAGTTGCATCAAACAAGTGTTCTTCGTAATAGTGAAAAGCCAACTCTTAAAATTTTGAATGGTATGCTTTTCAATCTTGTCACCTAATAGATAAAAAATCTCCAAAGTAGTGTCTTCAGCATTTTCCTTTTGTTTTAAATATTTTAGACAAACACCAAATACTAAATGGCTATATCTTTTGTAAAGTTCATCAATGATTTTTGATTCCTTATTTTTAAGGTACAGCGATATAATTTCTTCATCAGAATACGAATTGTAGCTATTTCTTTTGAAAAACTTCATATACTACAAAGATGAAGGAATAACTTAAATTCCACAAATTATCTCAAAATATATTGAATATTAATTTAGTTTGAAATTATTTTTAAGTCTTAGTCGTTGAATTTCAGTAGTTAACAAAAAACTTTTAAAAAAACTTGAAAAAAAGTGTTGCCATAATGAAAAAAGTACATATCTTTGCACCCCGATAATGACGAAAGCGTTGTTGAAAAATAAGGGTTAAAGTTAGAGATTAAGCGATTAAAGCTAACAACATAATAAGTTCTTTGAAGTATTGAGAAATAAGGAAACAGCAAATTTTAGATTTAGAA
>CAZDKE010000092.1:0-251 GCA_964506255.1 uncultured Lishizhenia sp.
ATACTTGCTGCAATTTGTAGTGCTGATGTTCCCGGTTCATACGAGCGAACGGCACCATCAGGGAAAGAAATTTGCATAATGTAAAAAATTAGGTCGCAAAGATACGATTTATCGAAAATGAAAGCAGTGTAGATTAATTAAATGAGATAATTTTTCTTGGATCGCTTCTTCTTTTTTCTAATCCCCATGTTTTTTATTGGCACCTATATTATGTTATTTGATTCAAAATGAATGCAGAAAAACAAAAAACC
>CAZDKE010000092.1:261-4495 GCA_964506255.1 uncultured Lishizhenia sp.
TTTCAGCGGAGAGTGAGGGTGTAGAACCTCAGCTCTCTATTGCTTTCCCAATAAGGGTTTAAAATTTAAAAGTTGCCGACGCCCCGAATGACGCACCTGAATTTACTATACAAAATAGGTCAATTCGTATCAAAACAAATGTACGGATTTATTAGATAAGTTGCTTGAAATGATGTCCATTTTTTAGTATGGTTTAGGCTTTTTTTTATTTCAAATTGAGCTTGATTTCTGAACTGTCAAAGCCCATGTATTGACAAAATTCTTCTATGGTTAATGGTTGGTGTTTTGCTTTGTTAAAGTTGTCTTTTATCTTATTTAATAGGTTTCTGGAATAGCGCTCACTTCTTCCTGTTACAATCATTATGTCTTTGGGATATATGACTACTCGTTGCATGTTTTAATTCATTTTTTACTGTTTTGTAATCTACAATACTTCATGTAGGCTTTATTCATATAGCATTGTGCTTTCATTCATAGAATGAAGCGAGTTTGTAATGAAATTATGAATGATGATTAGCCGTGTTATGACAAATTTAATGTGTTTTATTTAAACATATTTGACATACTTCGGTATTTTTTGGAACAATGTGTTTTGAACGGTTGTGGTTCGTGAAATGGAGATTTTCAGGCTGTAATTTTGACTTATCTGTTTTGAACTCGCGAGGAAAAATATGATGGATTGCTGAGAGGGTCTCGGCTTTATTTTAATCTTAATTACATTTTAAAAATGGCAAAGCAAATTGGCATTATTAAATTGAAGGGCAAAATTGGTGATTTGTCTTTCTACAAAACAAAGGATGGCCACTTGGCTCGAGAAAAAGGTGGTGTTGATGCTGACCGTATTAAGAATGATCCTACTTTTGAACGTACTCGTGAGAATGGGGCTGAGTTTGGAAGTGCTGCTAAATCTGGAAAATTGGTGCGCGATGCATTTCGTACTTTGATGATGCGCTCTTCTGATGCTCGAGTTACTTCTCGTTTGACAAAATTGATGTCTGACATTCGTATTCTGGACACGACAAGTGCGAGAGGTGAGCGTAATGTAGCGGTTGCAATTTCTGACCAAGCAGCAAAGGATATGTTGAAGGGTTTCAACTTTAACGATCGTGCTATTCTTGGGGCTGTTTTGTACCGACCTTATACTGTGGATACAGTAGCAGGTAAAATTTTAATTCAGGGGTTGATTCCGAATTTGCATTTAGCTTATCCAACTGGGGCGACGCATTTATCATTTTCTGGAGCTTGGGCAAAAGTTAATTTTGAAGCTGGAACTTACAGCATTGAATTAACAAACACTGAAACGATGGTGATTGATGCAACTCAAACGGATTTGTTATTGACTGCGAATGCGGCTCCAACTGGAGCTGGTACTGACATGTATTTGTTGATGGTGGAATTCTTCCAGGAGGTAAATGGTGTTCAATATTCAATGAATAATGGCGCTTACAATGCCTTGGCGATTGTTGAAGTAATTTAATTTGGTGAATTATGAAACAGGAACAAGATGGTCTTTCTTCTGTGGGAGATCGCATTAAGCAAAAAACACCGCCTTTTTTCAAAAAACTGCGCACGATCGGTTTGGTAGTTGCTGCAATTGGGACTTCTTTGGTTATGGCTCCGGTTGCTTTACCAGTTCTTGTAACAACCATTGGGGGATACCTCATCGTTGGGGGAACTGTGTTGAGTACTGTTAGCCAAACGGCTGTTGAATCTAAAGACTAGTTGTATGAATTTTAATAATGCTGAAATTGAAAAACTGCAAGTTTTAGAAGTTTTGAAGGCTTGCGATTTTGACCTTGCATCGGATAAGTTGCATGTTAATTTCTCAAAAGTGCAAACGGATAAATTGGATTCTTCTTTATCGAATAGTACGGTTACGTTGCAATTTAAGGGAAAAAAAACTGTTCGTTTTAAGGCAGGTTCTGACTTGAGCAGTAGCGTAAATCTAATGGGTCCTGACTCAACTGAAGAACCAGAAGAAGGGGAAGAAATTATCTCATTTGCGCTGCAATATAGCCTCAAGGTTGATTTGAAAGAGATAACTGTAGAGACTGGAGCTAAACCAATTATTTAGCGCATTATTCATTTGAAAATAAATTTTATGCAACATTCACACGATCATACTACAGCATGGGGAACTTTGACAGGAACTGTTTTTACGGTTCTTTCAACTATTGATTCTACAGATATTATTAAAACAGTGGTTATGGCCGTTATAGGTGCCAGCGTGAGTTTTTGTATGAGTTTGTTTTGGAAATGGGTTTGGCGGTTCCTTCGAGAGCCTCAGGAACCAAAAGAAAAATGATTTATTGAAACTTTTTGAATGCCCTTGGGAAACTGAGGGCATTTTTTATATTTTAAAAAAAAGAACTTTAGTAGTTATTATTTTACTGAACAGTTTGCGGATTGACGATGGGCGGCTTTAAACACTAAAGTTGCTTAAAATTCATAAAGTTTCAAAAAGCTCAAAAGTTTCAAAATAAGCACTGAACCCTCCATATTGTCAAACTGAAGTTAGTGACTGTATTTTTTTTCAGCTCAATTCAGTCAGTAATTTTTTATAATAACTGTCTTTTCTAAAATCTTTATTTACATTTTTAATGTCGATTATTTTGTGTCCGTCAATTTCTTGATTTGGTATGTTGAAAAAGAAAATTTTCTTACAATCTTCGTACTTGTCTAATTGAGCTATTTTTTTCTTTATCATCCCTAAATTTTCAGTGTTAGAAACTTGAGCTATTAAATTTTCGTCACTTTCTGTAATACCCGAAATGTCAATGTCTTTTTTGCTTCCTCCAGTTTTTAGAATTTGATATTTTATTTTGAATTCTTTTGGTGCGTATTTACTTCGTAACCACTCAGCAACAAGGATTTCAATTGCAATATCGTCCATTTCAAAATTTGTAGTTTGACAAGTAATTCTTGGAAAAATCTTTCTCAAAGAATAATTTTTTCTATTCACATTACTTAAAGTAACGTTTGCAGGTAATATTGTTTGAACGAATTGATGCAAATCCAAATTTATAGGCATCGCATTTTCTAATTTGAAAATATAAAACACAGATTTTCCATTAACTGCTTTTTCAAAAGATTTTCCTTGTTTTATTTTTCCAATCTTGTATCCAATTCCTTTATAACTCGCAATAATTATTACATCTTGTTTAGCAATTAAATCCGTTAATGATTTCCAGCGTTGCAAATATTGCTGTTTTGGATTTTCACTATTTACATATTTTTCCCAATCTTCAAAATCTTTGTCCGTATCTAAATGAATTGCAGTTTCATCATTGTTATAAAACTTTAAAATTTGTTCAGAATTTCCAAAATTATTTCTGAAAAGAATAAACTTGTGATATGGATCTTTTCCGAAAAACAAGATATCAATTGCATATTTTATTGCATCAAAATAGTTCTCTTTGTTTGGCTCTTGAAGAAAGTATTTTACAATATATTCACTTTGATAGTCAAAACCCATATCAATCATAAACCCAACAAAATTATTCTCAATATAATTTGGAATTAAATTATGTTTGAGAAATTTGTAAAGATGAATGTATTGCTCTTGAAAGTCTTTATTTTCGATTTCATCTCGTTGTTTTAGTTTTGAATTTATGTCCTGTTTTAAGTCTATTTTGAAAAATTTCTTTTGAGTTTTGTATTCTTCTTCATTATTTTCTAAAAATGATTTGATGAATTTGTCTTTTGAGTAATTTGAATTAGAAAATATTTTCAATTCAGTTTCAAGTGTTTCAATTATATTATTCAGACTTACTTTATTTTCTCCGAAAATTTTTAAATCTTTTTTCGGATTTAATTTTTTTACGAAAATATTTAAAGTCGAACCAATATCGTTAGCTATATCTGCTCTTCCTTTTACTTTATATTCTTTCTGATATTCCTGGATTACATTCTTTAATAATCCTGAATAATTTAAAGATGATAATGTCACAATTTTATCGTCAATTGTTGATGATTTAAATTCGTGACTAAAAGAATCAAATAAGCTTCTTAATCTAATTCCGTTTAAAATATTTTCTTGTTTCATTGATTCTTGCAGTTTTTTAGATAACATAGCCACTAAATCTTGCTGCTAACCAACATAAATCGTTGATAGCATCAATTACGAAGTTAAATAAAAATAAGCCATGACAAAACGCCACCTCATCGGGTGGCGTTTTTTTTTGTTATCTGATCATTTGATGGCCTATCACAACTTTCAATTCTTTGATTGATT
>CAZDKE010000093.1:0-4275 GCA_964506255.1 uncultured Lishizhenia sp.
CCTCTTTTTTAAAAGCTATCTCGCTGTAAATCAGTAAGGTAGCTTTTTTGTTTCCCCACTATTTCCCCAAACTTTCAAAAACTCCCTATTTTCAGCAATAAAAATATTTTCTAATTCCTTAATCGGTGGCACTTTTGAAAAATGTTACAAATTAAAGTTAACACAAAGCAAAAAACACACACAAATTTTCTTTTTTACGGCTTCGCATATTTTGACTATTTACGAAATAACTCTGGGAGTACCTTTTAGTTTAACGTCCAATTTATCGGGGTGTTAACTCATTAATTACTAATATTATTTAGTCTTAATTCTTTGTTGAATAGGTAGTAATCAACACTATTAAACGCTTTTGATTTGGATTGAAATAAGCATTTATTAATACAAATTTGTAACAAATTATCAATGCTTAAATCCTGGTTCTTGTTCACTACTTCTTTAATGATTATTTCCTTTTCTGTTGGTGGATTTGGTAGCGGTGGCGGTGTTCTTTTTATTTGCTTTTCAAGTTGTTGAGGTTGCAAAGCTGTCAAAGTTTTAACATCAAAATTCAGTAAGTAGTCCGCTAAATCTAAACCCGCTTTTTTTTGTTCTGCTGTTGCTTTGAGTTCCAATAAATCGGACACGCTTATTGTTATTGATTTACTAAATTCATTCGCTTTATTTGTCCATTCATTAAAACAATTCAAATCGGGAAATAATACCACTTTGCGACCGTTCAAAACTTGCATTTTTTCGGCTGTCAAATTCGTTTTCCCTCCAGTAGCTAACCAAATAAATTTTGGTAAATAAATACTTGAAATCAAAGCTGTTTTTTCACTTTCTACAATTGCAATCGGTTTCGTTTTATCATTAAGTAAGTGTTCCCCAAAGAAACATTGCTTTAACTCAAATTCGCTTTGCTGTGTGACTTTATGCACCCATTGAACACAATCTTTCGGCTGTTTGATTCTTTTGCCGTCTGCGGGGTTGTATAGCATTATTTTACCAGTTCTTATTTTTCCTTTGGTGTCAATTTGCCAAAATACATTTGCACCGCTCCAATGTTTTGAGGTTCCTAAATAATACTTGCTTATCAATTCGTTTGCGGTGGCTGTTCCAAATCGTTCAATAAGGAATTTAACAAAGTTATTTTGATCGAAATTGCTTAATGATTTTTTGAAAACCTCAACATCAATAAACGAAATAGATTTTTCAACTTTTGGCGGTCGGGGTGCTATTGGTGTTTTTGCTGCGGTGGTGTTATTTTCTTGTTCAATCGGTGGTAAAAACGTTTGTCCGCACGAATGACAAAAACCACAATTCACAAAACCAATATAAGGAGTAAATTTGCCGTCCTTATTATTTTTCCCACAAGGACACGTTTCTGCAATCGTTCGCTTTTTAGCAAAATTCAGTTTTTGTAAATCGTTACTCATTGTTATTTTGTTGAGGTGGTTTAGTGGTTTAATAAGGTAGTTTAAACCGCTATTTTGTTAAACCAGTTTAGTAGTTTAACGTCCCCTATATCTATAGGGACGGTTAAACCATTAAACCGCTAAACCGCTAATAATTAAACTCTATTTCTTTGGGTGCGTTCAAAGTGTACAATTCTTTGTTTTTAACTTTGATTTTTACAATTTTCTGTTCTTGTGAATAGTAGGTTAAAAAATCTTTTGCTTTATTGTCCCCTATCTTTTCATTACAAATTGATTCAACTGCCAGTTTTAAAGTTTTCCATAAATCTGAATAGGATTGTTCTTTATTCACTTTAAACGCTTCATTCAATATTAATTCGTGAAAAGTTGGTTCTATTTGATTCGCTGTTAATACTTTTTTCTTTGGCTGTTTTTCAGTTTTGGCCATTGCTTTTGATTTGGTTAAAATCATTTCGCTTTCAATGTTTGGAAATCCTAATTCGTCAATAGAAAACACAAACGGCAAAAACTCCATTTCTCGACAATCGACCGCTTTCACAAACGAAATATTTTCGCTCTCGGTGTCTTTCTCAACTTCAATAATACAATCCGCTTTTCTGTGTGCAAAACTCCCTAAATGTCCTAAAAGTGTGCTTACAGTCTTATTATAATGTAATACACAAACTATGTGAATTTTATAAATTTCTGTCCATTTCATTAATTTAGAAATAATATTTTGAGCTTGTTCCGCTTGTAAAATCGGGTCAATTTCCAAATCAATTATGCCGTCAATCGCTACAAAGTTTAAATTTGGTGTTTTAGAAAGTACGTGTTCAATTACTTCTAAGCGTTGCAAAGGGTCTAAGGTTCGTAAATGGTAGGAAATAAAATTTTCGGGTTGATGTGATTCTGCTAAACGGCAAATTCTTTGACTTACTTGCAAAACTTTGTGTTCCGCTTGTTCCGTATCAAACAAAATATTTATTCCAGGTGTAGGACAAAAGAATTGATCTTGAAAACTCCCTTTGATAGCTGCAGCCATTAACATAGAAATCAAAAAAGATTTTCGGCTTTTGGCTTTACCAGTAACGATTGAAAAATTACCTTTTGTGAATAGTGTAATTTGTCGGTCAAAGTGTTTGATTTGCATTGCTATTGGTGGCGGTGGTAAATTCTTTGTTAAATCTACTTTGCAACTTTGAACAAGTTTTTCAATATCAGTTGAGGTTTCAGAAATCAATTTTTCGGCTTCATTCTGAATGTCTGCCAGTCCGATTAATTCAAAATCGAATTTTGGTTTTATTTCGTCCGCTCCCATTATTTCAAACCCCTATAAGTTAAATACAAATCGAAATTTGTAGTATAAAATCCGACACGTGCATTTTTAGTAATGGGACAAATTCCAAATCCTACAAAATAAACGCTGTTTGTTTTCCTTAATTTACCAATGAAATAACAAACATTCGACCGATCTATTTTGGTCTTTTCTGCAATTTGTTTCATTGTAAAAACTCCACAACTTAACACTTCATTAACTTGCTGTTCTTGTGTTCCTTTCATTGTTTCAAGTGATTAGAAAGTTTAACTATTGCACCAGTATAAAAACGGCGTTCTGCTGTGTTAAATTGATTCAAAAATGATTCAATAAATGAATGATTTGAGTAAATTTGCTTTGTCGGTAAACTTTCGCCAGTAAGTCGATAATTTGATAAATTAGGAATGTCTAAGGGCGTTCCTTTTTTTGTTGATTCCATTTCTAAAAACGATTTGAAGATTCAACAACATTTATCAATTCAGACTTTTTAAAGTAAGTTCGATTCCCTACCTTGTAAGGTTTAATTATGCCGTCTTTCATCCATGCATGGATTGAAACAAGCGACACTTTGAGAAAATCAGCAGCCTCTTTTCTACTTAGTAAATCGCTTTCCTCTTTCTGTTGCTGCTTATTGGTAGCGTTTACCAGTTCTTGAATTTGCGTTTTTACGCTTTCAGAAATTAAGTAAGCCAGTTCGTTTGGCGTTACTTGTATCATTTGAATTGTTCCCATTGAATAATAAATTATTTGTATGGGACAAATAGAATTTAGGGAATTGATAGGGAAAAAAGAAAGTTCCCTATTTTAACTTATTCGCATTAAGTTTGTCAATTATTGCTTTTGTTGTTGGTGTTTTACTTGGATAATTTTTATTTACATTATTTGACAGTAAAGCGTTTAAAGTTGGTTGAATACTTGTTGTTTTTAACTTCAAAATTTTTGCAATTAAACTTGCTGTTTGATTTTCGTTTCCTTTCAATGTTTCTTCAAATTCTTTTTGCAAAAAATCTATTATTCCCAAATCATAAAGTAATCTAATTTGTTCTTTTTGAGTTTTAAGTTCAATTTCAGGTAAATCAGTATTTTCAGTTTTAACCTCATCATTTGGCTTTACTTCAATATTATCTTTTAATTTTTTGTCTAAAAAATAAATCCAATGTCCAATAATAGCATAATTAGGATCTTGTTTTAAAGGTTTAAATTTTTTTTCAAACCTCATTTTTTCAACTTCAATAAATCTTTCAAAAGGAACATTTTGAGCAGCTATTTTTTTTTGAAAGAATTTTTCAAATAATTCTTTGTCATAATCTAAATTATATTCACGTGAAAAATAAATTTCATTTTCTGTTTTTGAATGTATTTCAGTTGTTTTAATCAAAGGAATTATTAAACCGTCTTTCTCAAATTCAGAAAAATATTTTATCAAATTCAATTCAATTTCACTTTTTGTAAGTGGATCCATTTCGCCAGTATTTTAATTTGATATAAAGTTAAGGTTTACGCTTGTTTCTTGTTTAATTGAATAATCTTTTTGTCTTTCGGTTTTGGTGTGTTCCAAACGCTTAA
>CAZDKE010000094.1:0-3814 GCA_964506255.1 uncultured Lishizhenia sp.
TTGCCAATTCTTCTTGAGCTACTTTTTCTGTGATAACAGTGTAGCCTGCTGCTTCTAGTAATTTTTTTCCTACTGCGGAAATTCCGTCGTTTGCTAGTATTTTCATTTTATTTTTTTTTTAGACTTTAGGATATTTGGACGTTAGGATATTAGGACTTTAGGATGTTAAGACTTTAAGATATTAGGACTTTAGGATGTTAGTAGGGAATGAGGGAATGAAAAAAGAGGAATTTGAAAATTTGAAAATGTGTTGACTTGAAAATTAATTTTGTAATCCGCCGGGGAACTGAAATCATACAATCTGCAAATTCACTCTTAACTCTTAATTCTACATTCTTAATTCTACATTCTTTCAATTATTTCCCAAACGCTTTCATAACATCCACCAAAACTTGAACGCTTTCAATTGGTAAGGCATTATACATCGAAGCTCTGTAACCACCAGTTGAACGATGTCCAGGTAAACCAACGATTCCAGCGCCTTTCCAAAGTGCATCAAATTCAGCTGCGCGACTTTCGTCAGCAAGTGTGAAAGTAACATTCATTTTTGAACGATCTTCTTTTGCTACCGTTCCAATAAAAGCTGGGTTTGCATCAATTTCATTGTAAAGTAATTCCGCTTTTGCATTGTTTCTAGCTTCCATTGCTTTAACTCCACCATTTGCGATTAAATTTCGAAGATTTAACATTGCTACGTAAACAGAAAACACAGGTGGTGTATTCAACATCGATTCTTTCTCAATTTGTTGTTTCAAATCCAAATAAGTTGGCATAAATGGAGAAGTTGATTTTCCAAGAATGCTATCTTTTACAATAAATAAAGTAGCACCAGCTGGGCCAAGATTTTTCTGCGCTCCTGCATAAATGATATCAAAATCGGCAACATTTATTTCCTTTGAGAAAATATCAGATGACATATCACAAACTAAAGGTAAATCAGTTTTTGGAAATTCTTGAAATTGAGTTCCGTATATTGTATTGTTAGACGTAAAGTGAATGTAATCTACATCTGTCGGAATTGTATAATCTTTAGGGATATAGGAAAACTTTTTATCTTCAGATGAAGCAAACACATTCACGTCAACTCCCACTTTTTTCGCTTCTTTAATTGCTCCTGATGCCCACGTTCCAGTGTTGATATAACCTGCTTTTTTATTTTCGCGCATCATATTTAAAGCGACAATTGTGAAACCTAATGTTGCTCCACCTTGTAAAAAAGCTACTGAATATCCTTCAGGAACATTTAAAGCTTTTTTTACTAAATCAATTGCTTCATCCATCACAGCCACGAAATCTTTGTGACGATGTGATACTTCTAAAATAGAAAGACCATTAAAATCAAGAACAGCCGCAGCGGCTTGTTGAAAAACTTCTTGTGGTAAAATACAAGGACCTGCACCAAAATTGTGTTTCATAATATATTTATTTGTTGATTGAATACTTGATAATTATAAAATTAAAAAAGCCACCAATTGGCAGCTTTATTTTTACTTAGCGGTTTCTTTTTTCGTCGTTTTTTTTACTGGTGCTTTTTCAACCTTTTCTGCTTTTTCGACTACTGCAACTACTTTTCCTGATGATCTCTTACGAGTGTTTCCGTAAGAACCCATCGTTCTTTTTCCTTTTGCTGTTTTTTTATCTCCTCTTCCCATGATGTTTATTGTTTAGTTGGTGATTACTAGCTACAAAGTTAAAATTCTTTTTCAAATCTCTTGCGAAATTCCTGCTCTAATGCAGAACCACCGTTAAGTATCTTTTTACACCACTCAATTTTCAAATCTCTTTGTTGCTTTTTAGTTAATTTCCAATCAAATGAACTTAATTCAAGTCGCTGACGAATCGTTTGTAATAAAATCGCAACAGAAACTGAAATATTAAAGCTTTCTGTGAAACCATACATTGGAATTTTAACACAATAGTCCGCATGATCAATCATTTCTTGCGATAAACCTTGGCGTTCAGTACCGAAGAAAAAAGCAACAGGTTCATTTAGTGGTAAATTATGAATGGTGAAAGCGTCTGTATGTGGCGTTGTAGCAACAATTTTATATCCTTGGTTTTGAAGATTTAAAATACAATCATCTGTTGGATTATCGCTTATGGCATAATTGTAAATATCTACCCAACGACCTGCACCAAGCGCAATATCTCGTTGAACAGCAAACGAATTACTTTGCTCAATCACATGTAAATCTTGCAAACCAAAACAATCACATGAACGTAAAACAGCCGAAGCATTGTGTTCTTGATAGATATTTTCCAAAGCCACAGTTAAATGTTTGGTGCGATCTGCCGCAATTCTATCAAACATTTCTACTTTATTGGGCGTAATAATTTTGTAGAATTCCTCTAAAACAAAGTCATTGATTTCAGTCACAAAAACAGTTTAAATAATGAGGTGCAAAAGTAGTTAAGATATTTTCATCAACTTATTTCAATCACTTGCATTTTATTGACAAGCGTATCTTCTTGTAAGATTTTTAATTCTACGCCTTGATATTGGATATTTACTAATAAAAAATCGGAATTTGAATAGGGAAATTGACTAACCTGAAAATCGAGTTTATCTACTTCAAATGAATCGCTTTCAAAGCTGTATTTTGCAAATTGCCCAATTTCATAATTCAATAAAACAAAACGTTTCGATCCATTCATAGGTAAAGTTGATTCAATCATTGAAACTTGATAAAGTGGAAACAAGGTATTTTGATTGAGTAGTTCATTGGCAGTTAGCTTCAAAACTTTTTTCGTTTTACCCTTAACTTCGATGCGATTGTTTTTGGTAATCAAAAAACCACGAAATTCAGGATGCTCAGTTAGTTCCGACCAGTGATTGAATCCAAAAGTATTAAGAAAGTCAAAATCGAAAAATAATTCTTCCCATGATTTATTGTTTTCTTCTTTGTACTTACGCATGAAATCATACGTTTCTTGTGGTAAATCGCAAATCCAATAGCGCAAACTTTCTCCAAAAAGATTAATAAAATAAGGCATAGGATTGTAAAAAAAAACGGGGTGAATTGATTGTTGTAAATTTAGGATTAATTTAATTTTCAAGGCACAAAAAAAAGTCGACTTTTCAGCCGACTTTCAAAACTTAAAGTTTAAATTTTAATTGATAGATCCAGTAACTCGTTTCATAAATCCGTTCAAAGCGTCTCTTTTCGGAGTTCCTGCTTGAATTTCTTTATGAACCTCTAATGCCCCTGAATAATTAGAAAGCAATTCTCCAATCACATCTAGCTCTTCGTCTTTAATTCCCGGAGCTTCGATTAGATTTTCAAGTGTTTCCATCGTTTCGATAATATAGTCTTCGTCGTTCACTTCAATGAACTCGACAATGTGTTTAATTAGCGGTAACCTCATGGAGTACTTCTTGAATGGTTTCTATTTTATTTCCTTGAGCTTCCTTCACTAAAGCACCGTTTACAAAACCAGCAAATGTTGGTAAATTACTAACGTTTGCAAACTTTCGAGAATTTGGGAACTTCTCAGCATCTACATAATAGAATTCGATTCCTTCATTTTCTTCCGCCATTCTTTTGAATTTCGGTTTTGTAATCTTACAGTTTCCACACCAACCAGCGCCATATTGCACCATTACTTTTGTGTTAGAAGCTAATAATTGTTCGAGGTTATCTTCTGTGATTTCTGAAAACATAATTTTAATTTTTAGTGTTTGCTTAAATATTCAGCAGTACCTGTTCTAGTTGCTTTCATCGCATCTTTTCCTTCTTCCCAGTTAGCTGGACAAACTTCTCCGTGTGTTTGAACGTGTGTGAATGCATCAATTAAACGAATGTACTCATTAACG
>CAZDKE010000095.1:0-3742 GCA_964506255.1 uncultured Lishizhenia sp.
TTGTCCAGTTTACGTTCGTCAGTTTTGTATTAAGTTGGTTTGGAGCAGTGGTATATGGATGCGTGCTCGGGTTGTCGTCAAATTTATGTTGGTAAACAACCGTCACACTCGGCGGTGCTGGTGCCGGTGGCACGTAAGCAAGAGTCCTTCCATCGAGCTGTACCCCAAACGGGCTATAGTCTGCAGTGTTTCTTATAGGGGCGCGGAAGCTTGAAACTGAAAAATATGATTGTTTTTGAAGGTTCAAAAAATTGAGTATTTTAGGGTTAAAAAAGTTCGTTTTTTTCGATACGTCGAGGGTCTTATTTTAAGTTAAGCGTTTGATTAGCAGTATAACTATGTTTATGAACGTGCAAGCTAAATAGTTTCTTCTTTTATCAATTTTAATAATTCAATTGAAGTACAATGCCTTGTGAAATAATCATGATAAGAATCGTAGTTTTGAAGATAATTTATTAGTTTTTCCCTATTGGCAATTTCATCAAATCTCATAAATAAACCCTCCTTTAAAAAAAAAGAAATGATGATTTCAGTATGTTTATTTATTTCTTTAGGTTCATTTTTTATCTTTGAAATCTCAAGAGACCAAATTGTTCTTGAATTTAAATTTAAAAGACCATTTTCAGGTCGGTATATTTCACAATAGCTAAATTTTAATGGATTTTTGGATCTAATAGTAAGTCCGAACTCGAAACCTATAATTGATTTCCAATGAATATCAAAATTTATTAGTTGTGAGTAATCACAATCATGCTTTACCCAATAATTTTGTTCAAAATTGAATCCTAAATTTTCTAGTTTTGAAGAAATTTCATTTCTGTACACTTTTTTTATTTGCTTAATTGAAAGTTGATTCATCGAAATTAGAATTATTTATTTTTTTTAGATTCTGACTTTACTATGATTTTTTGACCGGTAAAAATCCTGTCTTTATCTTTGATATCATTAATTTTGAGTAATGAATCAACGCTAGTCCCAAACTGTTTCGCAATTTCACTTAAGTTGTCTCCTTTTTGAACAGTATACTGAAGTTGATAATTAATTGACTTTTGTGGGTTTGGTTGTACTAAAAGTCCAACAGAATATGTTTCAACGATTTGAACCCAGCGTGCAACTTCAGGATTTTCTTTAATGAGTTGTTCAGCATACTTAGCTAGTTGAGGTACAGCTTTCTTTAATGAAGATATATTATGTGGTTTTAACTCTGTAATTCTTCCAACCCATTCTTTATTAACTTGGTCAAAGTATTTTGTCCATGAATCAGGGCGTAATCCATTTTGTAAAGACTTATTAGCAATTTCTCCAAGACTAGTTTTTTCAACAGAATGTTCAGCATGTCTAGCAATTCCTTTTGTTGTGGATGATTTAGTTGGAGTTTCTTGTCCATTCTTTAAGGCTTCAGTTACTTTTTGAACAGGTCTAGGGGCTTTTCCAATTCTCGAAGCGCTATTTACAATTGGATCTTCAACAATTGGTCTTATTACTCTACCTGAAGAACCTTCCATTATTATTATCTCAGTAGCTGGCCCCATAATAGGACTATTTGACATAACAGGAAATATAAATTCCAAACCTTCAAGTTCTATTCCATTTATTACGCAGTTTTCACTGAATGCAAAAGTAGAATTGTAAGGATACTTACTAGCCAACGGATCAATAGCAAAAAATCTTCCAACTCTTGGATCGTGCATGCGAAACTCAAAATTCACAGAATTTCCAGCGCCCTTAATCTCATCGTCCTTCTCTTGGTTTTGGAAACCGTAACGATAACTCTCCGCATAAACCTGCACCTCCTGCGTGTAGCCATTCAGCGTGAAATCATCGAGACGGAAAGTTGCATTATTGCCGTTTGAGCCACCAAAAAGTTTCAAGGTAACGGTCACAGAACCCGTCAAGCCTGCTACTGCATTGGAAACGTTGATAGTGCCAGTGCTTTGAAGGGTTGAGCCGCTTGAGACAAAAATACTTCCAGAACCAACCAACACACCATTCACCAAAAGTTGGTAATTCGTGTAGCCTGTTGTGCTGGAGCGGTGGTAAAAACTGTAACTTTTAACATCCAACATAAAACCGCTGTTAACCGATAAATTCAAGTAAAGTCTTGACGTGTCAGGCGTTGCAGAATTGGTTGCAATTGCTTTTCCTGTGAACCCTGCGAAATTTGTCCACGAACTTTGCGAGTTTGTCCAGTTTACGTTCGTCAGTTTTGTATTAAGTTGGTTTGGAGCAGTGGTATAAGGGTGCGTGCTCGGGTTGTCGTCAAATTTATGTTGGTAAACAACGGTTACACTCGGCGGAGCTGGTGCTGGTGGAACATAAGAAAGCGTCCTTCCATCGAGCTGTACACCAAACGGGCTGTAGTCTGCAGTGTTTCTTATAGGGGCGCGGCTGCTTGAAACTGAAAAATATGATTGTTTTTGAAGGTTCAAAAAAATAGTTTTTTAAGGTTGATTAATATTAGGTTTTTGGTTTATCAAAGGTCTTATTTTAAGTTAAGCGTGGGAGTAGCACAATAGCACAGTAGTTTTTAAAATTTATTCATGATTTTTAATAAAAAGATTAAGATTCCAAAAACAATGCATCCTATTGAAAATATTACACCATTCAAAATTGAGCTAACTCTTATATAGCTGTATTTCTTATCTTGGTCATTGAGTGTTTTCTTTAAGTTGTAAAATCCAAAACAAAATATAAATATCGCTCCAGGATATGTTAAAATTATACTATCAAAAAGAAATTTCATTTGTCTAATTTTTTTCTGGTTTTATCGTGGATTTTTCTTTTAATTCATCGGTTGCTTTTCCACTAACTTGTTTGATTATATATTTTTCAGTTTCTTCAAGTTTTGATTTACCAATCACCTTATCTATTTTTTGATTTATTCCAAAAGTCACAAGCCTTATGCCAGTATTCATACTTGCTGATTTTATATCCAATGTATTATAATCAGCAATGGATCTTAAAATATCTGCTGCACCTGAAAATGCTAGTGATCCAGCTTGTGTAACCCCTGTTGGTGCATATCCTAAATTGTCTCCAATTTCATCTAAACCATCTGCAGCCTTATACATATTCTTAAGTCCTGCATAAACACCACCACCATCACCACCATCATAATCGCCTTCAAATTCTCCATAATAAGTAGCATCTTTTGCAACAGAATTACTGACTTTTGCATCAAGCATTAATTGATCTTGAGATTTTTTCGCATTTTCAGTTGATTCAAACATATGATACATCATTGTTCGGTTTTCATCAGTAGGTTTGATATTTCCTGGAAAATATACTGTTCCAGAATTTCCAGAACTTTTTTTCCATGGTTTAACAGTTGTGTAGCTATTTTCTCCTTGACTATTAAAATGATGGTATGCATTAACATTTTCTTTGAGATTATTATCTGTTTCTGTCCATGAAATCTTCCACGCTTTTTCTTTTTTAGAGTAAACCATATGGTTTATTTTTTCTAATCCTTCAAGCTCAATACAATTAATTACAACATTCTCACTAAAAGCATATGGACTATTTTGAGGGTACTTACTCTCCAAAGGATCAACCGCAAAAAACCTCCCAACTCTCGGGTCATGCATTCGATACCTATAATTCACTGAATTTCCCGCACCTTTTATCTCATCGTCCTTTTCTTGATTTTGGAAACCATATCTATAACTATCCATCGAAATCGTCCTACCATCCAGCTGCACCCCAAACGATGAATAATCAGCGATGTTTCGTATAGGAACAC
>CAZDKE010000096.1:0-2733 GCA_964506255.1 uncultured Lishizhenia sp.
ATTGGGCCGATTCCATTGAACTTATCTTCAATACTTCCTCCCATATCTTTAATAACATAGTTTCCAAGAGCCATTGCAGCCAAAACAGTTGCTACATACGAACCAAACAAATCGGCACCCATACCAGCAACGTCACCAACGTTATCACCTACGTTATCGGCGATAGTTGCAGGGTTACGTGGATCATCTTCTGGAATACCAGCTTCAACTTTTCCAACTAAATCCGCACCAACGTCAGCAGCTTTTGTGTAGATACCACCACCAACACGAGCAAATAAAGCAATAGATTCAGCACCTAAAGAAAAACCAGCTAAAGTTTCCAAAACTACAGTCATGTCTTCCGTGTTCGTCCATTTTCCACCCATAAAGAAGTGGAAGAAGAAAATAAAGAAAGCTGTTAAACCAAGAACTGCTAAACCAGCAACACCTAATCCCATAACTGTTCCACCACCGAAAGAAACTTTTAATGCTTGTGGTAAACTAGTACGAGCAGCTTGAGTTGTACGAACGTTTGTTTTCGTTGCGATTTTCATCCCCATATTTCCTGCCAACGCTGAGAAAATTGCTCCAAAAATGAAAGCAACAATAATTAATAAATGTGTTTTAACACCTGGAACGAAAGTGATCCCAGCTAAAACAACACTTGCAATTAGCACGAAAACTGCCAAAAGTCTATATTCTGCTTTAAGGAATGCAAGCGCTCCTTCATAGATGTAATCAGAAATTTCTTTCATTTTTCCATCTCCTGCGTCTTGTTTCAATACCCAAGCTCTCTTCATTGCCATAAATAGCAATCCGATAACTGCCATTACGATTGGCACATAAATCATCATTGATTCCATACTGATTTGTTAATTTATTTAAAAATATTAGCTGGCAAAAGTATGTTTTTAAGTTAAACTATGCAAATACGAATAAAAAAAACAAAAACATTATGTATTTATATTTTTTCAGCAATTCAATTTTTTAAACTCAAGATAATGTTGTTTGAATTAGTATTTACGTTTGCCATTATTTTTTTTATGAACAAAGAAAGATATACGCCATGGAACAAAATAATAGTTCAATTAAGCTTTTTTATTTAGTTGCTGATTGTGAATTGAATTTTTGAATGGTCGTAAGAAATAGTAAACTCAAAAAATCTCATTACCTTTAATTAAAATTAAAAAATGACTGAAATAAATTACACCGATGCTTTTGATGAACTACAAGAAATTGTATCAGACATGGAAGACGGACAAATAAATGTAGATGAATTAGCACAGAAAGTTAAGCGTGCAACTGAATTGATTCGCATTTGCAAAAATAAACTCACAGCAACCGAAGGCGATGTTCAGAAAATTTTAAAAGAATTAGAAGCGCAAAACTCTGAAGATAATTCAAATTTCTAACTTTGCCCCTCAAATTTATTTATGTCCGATAAACGTTACCAATCAAGAGGTGTATCAGCTGGAAAAGAAGATGTGCACAACGCTATCAAAAACATTGACAAAGGATTATTCCCAAAAGCTTTTTGTAAAATCGTCCCAGATTATTTAACTGGTGAAGAAAATTATTGTGTGGTAATGCACGCAGATGGAGCGGGTACAAAATCTTCTTTGGCTTATATGTACTGGAAAAAAACGGGTGATTTATCGGTTTGGCGCGGAATTGCACAAGACGCATTGATTATGAACATTGATGATTTATTGTGTGTGGGTGCAACAGGTCCTATCCTACTCTCTTCAACGATTGGTCGCAATAAAAATCTAATTCCAGGTGAAGTTTTATCAGCAATTATCAACGGTACAGAAGATTTGTTAGCTGAATTGCGTTCGTATGGCATAGATATTCATTCAACAGGTGGCGAAACAGCGGATGTTGGTGATTTAGTTCGCACCATAATCGTTGATTCAACTGTCATTTGCCGTATGAAAAAAACGGATGTAATTTCAAATGACCGCATTCAACCAGGAGATGTGATTGTTGGTTTGGCTTCTTATGGTCAGGCAACGTATGAGAAAGAATATAACGGAGGGATGGGAAGTAATGGTTTAACAAGTGCGCGCCACGATGTTTTCTTAAAAAGTTTAGCAAGTGAATTTCCAGAAAGTTTTGACCCCAATGTTCCAAGTGATTTAGTTTACAGCGGCACCAAAGATTTATTGGACTCAGTTGAAGGTTCACCAATAGATGCAGGAAAATTAGTTTTATCGCCTACACGAACATATGCACCTGTTATTAAAAAAATGCTCGAAAATCACCGAAATGACATTCACGGAATGGTACATTGTTCGGGAGGAGCGCAAACGAAAGTGTTACATTTTATTGATGAGTTACATATTATTAAAGACAATTTATTTCCAATTCCACCACTTTTTGAGATGATTCAGAAAGAGTCAGGTACAAGTTGGGAAGAAATGTACAAGGTTTTCAATATGGGACATCGCATGGAATTATATGTGAATGAGGACATTGCAAAAAGTTTAATTGAAATCTCTGAAAGCTTTGGCATTGAAGCAAAAATCATTGGTCGTGTTGAGTCTTCAGATTCTAAAAAGGTGACAATCAAAGGTGAAAAAGGGAATTTTGAATATTCGGCTTAATTTTTTCCAGAAAAACGAATTTTAAATAAATTTAATTTATACTTTTGCCGTCCGTTCATTGAACAAAGGAGGGATGGGTGAGTGGCTGAAACCACCAGTTTGCTAAACTGACGTACGGGTAACTGTACCGCGGGTTCGAATCCCGCTC
>CAZDKE010000097.1:0-2539 GCA_964506255.1 uncultured Lishizhenia sp.
CCTTGTTTTACAAATTGGGCTGACGATGAAATAAAAAAATGGGTAAAAAACAATAAATCAAAAGTTAAACAAGTTGAAGGAAATACACTTTTTCATGTTCATGGATTGGAGGTCTTTGATACATTTAAAGAATTTCTTAATAAATCAGATTTTTTTAAAGATTTAAATATAACAGTATGAAGAATTTATTAATCCTCACTTTAATATCGACTTTAACAATAAGTTGCACTCAAATCATGTGTGAAAGTTGTACTGAAGATCAAATAAAATCATTAGAATTAATTTCAAATGGTGATTATGATGCCTATCGAAAGTTTATGGATAAGTATGATGATCCTAACTTTTCTTGTTGTGAAAATAGAAGCGGAACAATAATAGATCAAACTGAATTAGTTTTATTCAGTTATGTTCAACCATGTAATTCACTTGAAATAGTTAAACATTATTTAAAATATGATATTTCTCAAGGGCAGAAAAACGATTTACTAAGTGGAGCTATTGATGGTGATAACGAAGAATTAATAAAATTTTTAATAAGCAAAAATGCAAGAATCGAAAGTGCTTTTGCTACTTTCCGGTTATCTTCAGTTGAAGCTTTAAAAAAACTTAAAAGATTTGGATACAATATGGATTATATAGATCCTAATACTGGAAATAATTTATTTTTAGACTATTCAAGGTGCAAACCAAGAAATTCTAGTGAACGAGAAATTGTCTTTGAATATTTAAAATATCTACACTCTATTGGTGTTGATATAAAATTGAAAAATTTCGAAGGAAAATCCGCAGTAGATTTGGCACGAGATTCACTAATAAGAGATTATTTAAAGACTTTGTAGAAATTGAAAGATAAAAAATGTTCTAAGTGCCTTTAATCAAATTATAACTTATGAAAGTTAACCTACACTATATAATTTTAGTCACCCTATCTTTGGGACTTTTCACGAGTTGCACGTCTTCAACAAAAACGAAACAAGTTGTCAGAAAGATTAAGACGAAAAATGATACGACTTCTAAAAATAATTTGAGCTCTGAAAAACCAATATTAGAAATAGACCGTTCAAAAAAAGTCGCTATTGGATATTATGAAACGTATGAAAAATTGCCAAAATTGACTTTTGATACCATAACTGAAAAAGAATTTTTATCGATAAAGCAGAAAAAATTCATTCAAACGTTAAAACCTTTACAGGATAATAACTTTTTCTACGTTGAAACAGCAATCCAAAAGCATAAGTTTAAACAATACAAAGATTATGGAGGCAAAGAAAATTGGAGTGGATTTGAGTATTTAGGATATTATCACAATTTGAAATTATATGCAATTACAGAAAATTCGACTGCTGAAAGTATGGGGTTTGGAAAACTGTTTTTAATAGATAGTTTGAACAATTACATTTACAATATTATCTCATTTGGAGATGGAAGTGTTGAGCTACCCATTCCATCCATCAACAATAAATACTTTGTTTATTACTACAATTCAGTTTATGAACACAAAAATTGTCAAATTGGAATTTTAAAAATTAACGACAAATCACATCCAAAAAACTTTTTGACCGAGTATGCAAGCTACAAATCCGAAGAATTTGCAATCGAAAAGATTGTATGGAAAACGGACAACATTTTTTATGTGAAAGGCTATGAAGAGATTTATGAAAATAATGAATGGGTAAAAAAATATAAATACTATAAAACAGAATTGAGATAAGTTTATTTTCGTTTCAACTTTAACTTTAATAAAATGAAAGAAAACCTACAATACACCGCGAAACTTGCTGGATTGGCAGTTTTAACTTTTTTAAAAATTAATATTCCTGGGCTTTTATTAATTGGGATTTTCTCTGGTGCAACACTTGTGACACTTTTGTTTCAATTTGCTGATGGAGCATCTGGTGCTGCTGGAGCACATGCCGGTGGAGAAGCTGCTGTTCTATTAATTTTCTTTGCCAGACCTTTGGCTTCCAGCATAGCTTTGATTACCTATTTTGCGAGTCCGTTTTTATTGTTTTGGCTCGGCAACAAATACATTCTCACTAAGTTGATAAACAAAGTAATTAACGATAAAGGCGAAAACATTCTATTTCCACTTTTAGATAAAGTGCTCAACAAATTGCAAGAAAAACAGCCAGCTTTGTTTGCAAAAGGTTCAGATAAAGCACTTTTAAAACTCAAAATGGTACAAGAAATTAAAGAATCAACTGAAAACAAATGGTTCAAGAGGATTATTTTGTTTGCGCTGAAGAAGGTGCATTTATCTGAATTGGATTTAGCCGATGAAAATATGAGTTTCAATGACGTTGTGAAAAAAAGTACACTTACCGTTCTTAAAAGTATAACGGAACCCAGCCGAATCTTTTTTTGGATCATTTGTGGTGCGCAAGTATTTGTTTTTTTATTGATTATTTTAAGGGTTATTTGAGTTTTCTGGTGATTCTAAGACCAAACAAAAACATGAATTGAAACCATTAAAATGGTTTTAGCATAATCGAAATTCTACTAGGTGCGGGATTAATCCCGCACCTAGTAGAATGCCAAA
>CAZDKE010000098.1:0-2284 GCA_964506255.1 uncultured Lishizhenia sp.
AACTCCTTTCTGAAACTGAATTTTTTTTAAAAATGTTCTTACAGAAATTTTAAAATTAACAGTTTCAGTTCAGAAGCTAAAACCAAGAAATTCAAGGCCGGTTATTGTTCGCTATCATTCACTAAATAGTTCTCACTTCGATTATTTTTTTGATTTTCAACATTAAAATGTTTTACTGAAACGTTTAAGGACACACATTAAATCTTTTAAATAATTGAAAGTGAACTATTTCTTTTCTTTGAAAACCGAATCATTAATCCCTTTGTTTACTTTATAATTCGTTAGTTTAATGACGATTGTACCAGACTTTTCGTCTTTGGCATCTTTCTTCTTTTTATTATCTGTATCGTGTAAATCAGCGGCTACACTTTTTGGTAACTTGAATTTTTTTACATCAACTGTAAATATCAACTGACTTGGAAGTCCAAATTCAACTTGGTCAGCATAACTATAATCAACGCTTACTGTTCCACTGCTTCTGGTTGTTATTTGAGATTTTAAAATCAAATTTCTTTTTGTGTCAATCCAAAGTTTCGCAAGCACAAATTCACTATTATCTCCAGTTGGTATTACAGTTAGTTGTGTCGTTTTGATTTCACCAATCGTTTTTGTTCCACTTTCAACGACCATGTACGCACTTTTCTTAGCCAAAAAGGCATTCATATCTGTAAAACCTTGTTTTGGAAGAATAGCAATCCCTTTAGAAACAACTTTAAACTTGTCTTTTTGCTTGAAATAGATGGTTGCATTCACGGGTAAAATCTTAATCAAAGGAATATCAGCTTTGATATTTGCATCTACAGAATAATCGTTTACTGCGTTGATTTTAGCAACGACTTTCGCTAAAATGGCATCTGCTTCTTGCGCTTTTGAAAGAAAGGTTAGAAGTAGAAAAGTGCTGAATAAGAATATTTTTTTCATATGTGTTTAACTGTTTTTTCAATGATCATATGGAATCGCCACTTAAATTCATCATGGATTGTGACGAATCGCTTTATGGCTTATTTCATTAGGAAGTAATGTCTTTTTTATTGAATTTAACGATTGCAACAATGACTAATATCACGTTGTGCGCCAGTAATATAACAATCGACTGAATGATTTTACTCATCGGTATTGGATCTTCAAAGAAACTTCTCCAAGAAGCCATGTGCGTTGTGAATAAATAAGGTTTAATGGAATCAAATACCGAAACGTCAAGCGAACCAATAATAGTGAACAAAATGATGATTGCCATGGTTGAAACAATTGGTCCGATTGAATTATCCGCAAAGGCTGAAAGACAAATCGATAAGGTAGAAATTGTTAGCAAGGAAAGAAATGCAACGATAAACGCTAAACCATAACGCCACATAATATCTTGTTCTTGCAAAATCACTAAACCATCGCTGTTTAATACGATTAAGTCACCTGTACCAAAAATCCATTTTGCAACGATTAAGGCTAAAAACCCTAACCAAATTGTTAAGATTAAGGTGTAAACAGCTCCAGCAATGAATTTTGAAAGGACGATGCTCGTTCTAGAAATAGGTTTACTAGCCAACATTCTAACTGTTCCCATTGCTGCTTCTCCAGAAATCAAATCACCGGTAACCAAGGCTACCAATAAAGGAATATGAATAATCAACATTTGGAGAATGATGAACGCTATCAGATTTCCGTTCAAAATGTTACCATTAAATGAAAGCGTTTGCTCAAAAGAAGAAGTAACAAAGGAAATAAACGAACTTCCATCTGCTTTCATTGCAAACAAAATCACTGCGATTAGTAATGTTAGTGCGCCAATTCCCAAGTAACTTCTGGGTTTAGCAAGAATTTTTACAAATTCGTTATACGTGTTTTTTAGTAACATTAGGATTGAACTATTTTCATGAAAAAATCTTCTAGTTTGCGTTTTGGTTCTAAAGCAAAAACCAATACACCATTTTCAATCAAGGCTTTATTCAAGTTTGGAACTTGGCTTTTTTCAATTGCAACTTCTAATTCGTTTGCTGTTTCCCCAACAAATTGAGCATTGCTAAAATTAGTTGAAATAACTTGTTTCGCTTTTGCAACAAAATCAACCTCAAGATGAACCACTAATTCTTGTGCATTCAATAAATCTTGTACTTCACCTTCAACAATTGATTTTCCTTTATTGATAATCACCATTCGATTGGCAATCAATTCAATTTCAGAAAGCTGATGCGATGAAAGTAAAATCGTTTTGTTTTGCTCATTCTTCAAGCGAAGAATTAAATTTCTTATTTCAACGATTCCTTGTGGGTCAAGGCCTGTTGTAGGT
>CAZDKE010000099.1:0-1218 GCA_964506255.1 uncultured Lishizhenia sp.
AATGTACCAAAGTGGATTTGAATTCCGCAGTTTCGATGAGTTCCCGATTGAAAATTTCAAAGATGTTTTAGAAGCCATTGTGGTCATTTGTGAACATTCCTTGCACTTGCCGGATGTCATGTGGGCGCACGACAGCGTTGTTTGGAACAATTTGGTCTTTAAATCCTTGAAAGACGGTTTCGCAGCAACCATTAACCAAGAAGAAAAAGATGCGGTTTTGGACATGTTGAAATTAGTTGAACCAAGCAATCCGAACGCTTCAGCCTTAAAAGCAACATTCTCTTCCATTGAGAAGTTGGACGCATTTTTCTTTGCCATTTTAGAAGAATTGCATGCGCTTTACAAAGACAATAACACCTGCATCGATGCTTTGTGTGGTGAGAAATTGAGTTCTGCCCCGCGTTGGGAGAACTTCAACCAGTTCCAAATCGAACAACATTTGAAGCAGATTGATGGGAAGGGGTGAAAGCAAGTTTTACTTAATGTTTTAATGTAAATAGAACAAAATTTAAATAGATTTCAATTCATGTATAGGATCATTTTCATATTTACTTTCTTATTTTCCCTGCTACTTACCAATTGTACTAACGTTCCGAAGAAAGAACAACAAGTAGCATGCGCTGAAGATTATAGGGTATTAAATTCTGTAATCTATTACCTTATTAAGGAAGAAATCATTCCCGAGAAAAGAGAATTTGGTTATACGAATCATATTGTGGATTTGGATGAGTTTCCTGAAATGCCAATTCGTAAAACGTTTATTGTAGATTCGTTTATTGTTGATTCCACGTTAAGTGTAAAACGCGTTTCAAAATGCACAAATGGATTTATTAAAATAAGTATAAGTGATTTAAAAAAATTAGAACCAGTCAAACTGAATGCCACCAAAATCAGGAATGTTGGTTACCGTAGAATTTATGAGACTGAATCTCTAGATAGTACTTTTAGATCTATGACACATGAAAGCAACGAAGCCTTCTCAATTTCTCGCATTATTTATAATAAAACCAAAGACAAGGCATTTTTCACAATCGATTATAGCAAGCATCATATGTACGGCTTCGTAAAAGACGTTTTTGTTGTTAAAAAGAAAGGAATTTGGGTTATCCAAAATGAAATTACACGTTCAAGTTGGATTGCATAAAAGGAACCTTTTTCAAAATCGCATCCTTTTTTTTTCTACATTCGTAACACATTCCTACCAACAACACACAAACC
>CAZDKE010000099.1:1288-1586 GCA_964506255.1 uncultured Lishizhenia sp.
TTTGAGAAGCTAAAGGTTGTGGCGGGGTTTATTAAATAAGTGGTAATTGACAATCACATGGGAATATTCGAAAAAATATTTAAATCAAGAAATAATAAAACTGTTGATTCTTCCATTGGTACTTTCAAATTAGTTTATAGTAAAAAACATAAGAACCTTTGGAGTGCTGAGATTAACTCGATTTACACTACAGTAAGAGGGACAGATAATAATCCAGATGAAGAATTGATCGCTTTTGTGAGTACAATTCCAAAGAAAATTGAGGATTTATCGGAAAAAATTTCAATAAAATTTAAGC